>NZ_JBEPTH010000007.1:0-376553 GCF_040549385.1 Bradyrhizobium sp. LB11.1
TGCGAAGCAGGCAGCGCAACAGACCAACCTATAGGGGGTCAATTTTGGACGCCGATCCCCCGGCTTAGGGGGTCAATATTGCAGGCCGAATGACAGCCGGTGATCGCGCCAAAGGCAGACAGGTCGGAGACGCAAACGGCGGCGTCCACGTGCGGCCATTGCTCAATGAGTTGGACGATGGCCTCGCCGCCCTGTTGCATAGAGATTGGCGGATTGCCGAACGAGATCGTGCGCCCGACCGGCAGGCCGAGTTCCTCGATGGCCCGCTTGTAGCCGAGCCGGCGATCGGCGCCGCGCGTGTCGCGCCTGCTGGCGCCGCCGATGAAGGCAATGTTGCGGTAGCCCTTCTGGTACAGCCGGTGCACGAGCGCGCGCGATGCTTCGGCGTTGGAGAAGCCCACGACGTGGTCGATCGGATCGGCAGGCAAATCCCAGGTCTCGACCACCGGAATGCCAGAGGATTGCAGCATTCGCCGCGCCTTCGGCGTATGCCGGCCGTCGGTGACGATGATCCCGTCGGGCCGGCGCGTCAGCATTGCCCGCACGAGCTGCTCTTCCTTGTCGATATCGTAGTCGGTGTAGCCGAGAAGCATTTGAAGCCCCTGACCCTCGATCGCCTCCGTGATGCCGCGCGCAGTGTCCGAAAAATTGGAGTTGTTGATGGAGGGGATCAGGGCCGCCACGAAGCCGGTCCGCTTCGAGGACAGTGCGCCCGCAGACAGGTCGAGCACATATCCGAGCTCTTCGACAGCGGCGAGGATTCGTTGCCGCGTCTCCTGGGAGACGGCACCATCGCTCTTCAATGCACGCGAGACGGTCATGGCGGAAACACCCGCCCGCGCGGCCACCTCAGCCATGGTTGCTGGCCGCTTGGGCACCCTTCTGGCCGTCGTCCGAGTTCGTTTCATTTCAACGCGATGTTTGCCTGGGGGTGTGGAGACTGCCTCTTTGCCATGGGATTTGGGCAGCCGACGCTCGCGACAGCGAGCGACCTAACTTACGGTATCGATAACAATTTGCCGGGGCAATTATTTTTGACGACTCTTACCGACCTTAGTCCTGCTTTGCTGTATTTTGCTCAAATTGACCGATGATGGATTGGAGCGAAGTTACGATCCAGACATCGGTGAGGGGAGCGCTGCTGTCCACGCGTCACGATGGGCGCCGAGGCGCTCGATTGAGACCGAATCGACGGGAGTCGGGACCGCGATGGGGTACGAGGGTGGCCAATGCGCAATCATTGCGGCACCGCGCGCTGTGCCTGCAGTGTCCCGCGCCGCAAAGACGCGCTGGGTCGGTCGTAACGCGCCGAGCGTCTGACAGAAAGGAAGATTGCCGGCGAAAGTCCCTTCCACAATGAGATCGCCGGTGGTCGCTCCCAAGCGCGTTAGCATCAGATCGCTGACCAGCGCGCAATAGAGCGTTGCAAGCGCCGCCCGATCGCGCGTTGCGACGTCGCCGCGGATGACTCCCCTGGACATCGCATAAGGTCCGCCCTGGCCGGAGAAGCAGGGGAGGGCCATCGCGCCCGAAGCGATGACCCGCTCGATCGCGTCAAGGTCAGGATTGCCGCCGCCGCCCGCGATGGCGGCGTATTCGCGACCGCCCATGAAGCGTCCGCAGGCGATAGGTCGGCCCAGCGCGTCGACGTTGGCGAGCGTGTCGTCGCGAGGATCGAGCTGATCAAGCGAAAGGCCCACGCACATCAAGATAACCCAGGTGCCGGTCGACAAAACCGTGAACGGCGCCTGGCGCGAGACGAGGTAGGGCAGAAGTGAAGCGTTGGAATCGTGGATACCGCAGAAGACCTGCGTTTCAGGCGCAAGCCCGATCAGGGCGGCGATTTCAGGCTGAATCGGGCCGAGCGGATCGAAGGCGCGGCGCAGTGGCGGCAGCAAGTGGTCGACGCCGAGGGCTTTGACAAGGCTTGAGGGCTGTCCCCGCCTTGGCGCCCAGAGATCAGCATGGGCCCCGAGCGTGGTGACTTCGGAGGCCGCGACGCCGGTCAGGCGCCAGGCCCAGTATTGCGGATAGCCGACAAAATGCTTCGCGTCGGCGAACAGGTCGGGACAGCGCCATTTCTGATAGGCGAGTTGCCGACCGAGGTTGAGGCCGCCGGGCAATTTGGGCGACATGCTCTCCGCAAAGGGCGGCCGCAGCGCGGCGTAGTCGGGTTCGACCACCTCCACGCCGGTGAATTCGTAATCCATGACCGGAGCGGCGAGGTCGCTCTCGCCGATCAACGCGCCGGCTGCGCCATGCGCGGTCGGAACGATCGCGCTGATCTGATGCGCGCGTGCGGCCTCACGGAGCGCATCGAGAAAGAAGGTCCACGCGCTCTCAACATCTTCGTGCGGATAGGGTGGGCCCGGCAGGACGCGGTTAGGCGCCGACTTTTCCCAGAGAAGTCGGCCGTCGTCGAACAGGGCAAGCTTTACGTTTGTCTTGCCGATGTCGAGCACTGCAACCGTCTGGCTCATCGTCAGCTACATCTCAACAAGCAACGTCACGAGTGTCATGGCGGGCTTGTCATGGCCATGACGATGAAGGCCTGAAGTGTGTGCCCGGCCGCGTTCTGCGGCCGGGCGACGAGTCCGGATCAGAAGTCGAAATCCTTGATGTTCTGCTTCGTGAAGATGAAGGGCGACCCGAGCAGTACTTCACTGCCATTGACCACGTTTAGCTTGCCGAGTTTGCCAGCCTCGACCGACGTCGCGCCGGGCTTCAGGCTGCCATCGACGACGGCACGCATCACGTAGGTCGCGGCATAGCCGAGATCGACCGGGTTCCACAGCACGACCGACTTGACGCAGTCGGCATTGACATATGGTTTCATCGCGTTGGGCGTGGCGAGGCCGACCACCGCCACCTTGCCGCAGAGCTTGGCCTTGGTCACGGCTTCCGCCGAAGCAGGCGTCGCGACCGAGGTCATGCCGAACAGGCCAGCGAGCTTGTCGCCGTGCTTGTTGATCAGCGTCGTCGCCTGGTTGAAGGACAAATTGTTGTCCTCCTGCGCCTCGACTGTCTCGAGCCATTTCAGCTTGGGATGACACTTCTGCGCGTAGGCCCACATTTCGGCGATCCAGCGCGCCTGGTTCGGCGTCGTGAAGGTCGAGGTGACGATCGCAAAGCTCTTGTCCTCGCCGGCCTCCTTGGCCATCGAGTCGATCATCGCCTTGGCGATGCCGTTGAACTCGGCCTGGTTGACGAACCATTCGCGCGCATCCGGTGTCGAGTTGGCGTCATAGCCGACGACATGGATGCCCTTCGACAGCGCCTTCTTCAGCACCGGCGCGATCGCCACCGGATCGTTGGCGGCGAAGAGAATGCCGTCGACGCCGCTGGTAATGTAATTGTCGATGAACTTGATCTGCTCGTCGATCTTGGCTTCGGTCGGGCCGTCGGTCTTCACCGTGACATTGCCGAGCGCCTTTGCGGCGTCCTGCATTCCTTTCGACGTTGCATTGAAATAACCGATGCCGATCAGCTTCGGTACGTCGACGAGCGTGATCGGTTTGCCGGCCTTGTCGGCCGCATTGGTCGGTCGGCCGCCGTCATAAGGCTTGGCCGCGGGCGCGGCGTTGGCCTCGCCAGCCGAACAGGCAAGCGGATTGACCGGCAGGTCGTCCGCACCGTCCCATCTCTTGTCCGCCGCCGAGGCCGTTCCGGCCAAGAGCGTCGCGCTGAGAAACGCAAAGGCTAATCCGAGCTTCATCTTGTCCTCCCATTTTAAGCCGCTGTTTTCGCGGTCAGACACTCCATCAAACGCCGTCGCGGCGTCGTTGGAGCGAACTCGCCACAAGTGTTGAAAGGATGAGCACCGCGCCGATGACCACGATCGTCGCGTCACCCTTGACGCCGGTCAGGGCCAGCCCGTTTTTCAGGAGCTGGATCATCGCCAGGCCGACCACCGTGCCCCAGATCGTGCCGACGCCTCCGAATATGCTGGTGCCACCGAGCACCACGGCCGCGATCACGTCGAGCTCATAGCCGATCCCCATGTCCGAGCGAGTCGTGGTCACGCGCGAGACGAGAACGCAGGCCGAGAGGCCGGCCATCAACCCCGACAGCGTGTAGATGATCAGCTTTGCGCGATCGACCGGCAAACCGGAAAAGCGCGCGGCGGTCTCGTTGTTGCCCATCGCATAGAGTGTCCGGCCGAAGGTGGTGCGGTCAAGAACGACGGCCGAAATCACGATCGCGATCAGCAAGAGCCAGAGTTGCGCCGGCACGCCGAAGAGGTTTTCCTGTCCGATGAAGTAGAACCATTCCGGATAGCCGCGAACCGAACGTGCCTGGCTGATTCCCTCGGCGAGGCCGCGATAGAGTGCGAGCGTCGCGATGGTCATGATCAGTGGCGGTACTTTCACCCTGGTGATGACGATGCCGTTGACAAAGCCTGCCGCGGCACCGACGAGCAGAGAGAAGCAGATTGCCAGCGGCAGAGGAAAACCGAAACTCTTCCAGGAATAGCCCAGCAGGATCGCGCAGAGCCCGACGATCGAGCCGACCGAGAGATCGATGCCGCCGGTAATGATGATGAAAGTCATCGGCAGCGCGATCAGCCCGACCTCCGTCGTCAGCCTGCCTTGATTGAGCAAATTGTCGATCGTGAGGAAGCGATTGTTCAAGGCGCCGAGCACGATAAGCGCAACGAGAAGGATCGCTGCGAGCATGGTCTCGTGACGCAGCAGCCACCAGGGCATGACGCGCTTGGCGGTTTGGGGAAGAGGGATTTCGCTCATCGCGCTCATGCTCCGGCCATGCGACGGCGCCGCAGAATGTCGGCGATCACGGTCACGAGGATGAGCATGCCCTGGACGGCGCGGATCCAGTAGGGCGAGACGTCGATGAAGACCAGCGCGCTGGCGATCTCGGCGATCAGTACGGCGGCAAGCGTCGAGCCGACCACCGTGCCGACGCCGCCAAGGATGCTGACGCCTCCGACGACCGACGCGGTGATGATCGTCAGCTCGAGATTGGGCGGCACGGTCGACTGGATGACGCGGAGCTGCGTCGCATAGAGCAGGGCGGCTGCTCCGGCGAAGAAGCCGTGCAGCGCGAAGACCATTACAATCGTGCGCGGCTGCGAAATGCCGCAGATGCGCGCCGCTTCGGCGTTGCCGCCGACGGCGTAGATGGCGCGGCCCGAGGCCGAATAGCGCATCCACAACGCTGCCAGGATCGTCACCAGGATCATGAGGAAAACCGGAAACGGCAGCACACCGAAGAGTTCGATATCGGCCAGGTGAAAATTGTCGGGCAGGTCGGTGATCCATTTGCCCCCAGTGGCGCTGATCAGGCCACCTTTGAGGATCGACAGCATGCCGAGCGTAACCACGATTGCCGGAATGCGCAGATAGGCGATGATGGCGCCCTGCAAGGCCATCACCAGGACGCCGGCAACAAGCGCTGCCAACCAGGCGACCACGATCGGTGCACCGTTCACGGCCAGATTGCCGCTGATCGTCGCCAGGACACCGATCAGCGCGCCAACGGAAATATCGATGTTGCCGGAAACGATGACCATCGACATGCCGACTGCCGCGACTGCGATATAGGCGTTGCCGAGCAGCACGTCGGAAAGATTGCGCGCCGCCAGAAAGCGCGGATTGTAAAGACCGACGGCGATGGCGAGACCGATCACCGCGATCGCGAGCAAAGCCTCCTGCGAGGCAAGCACCTTCAACCGCCGCCGCGGGTCAGCCTCGGCGCCGGCCAAGGTCGCTGCCGTCATGCGACTTTCTCCGAGTTGTCATGGCTGCTGCCCATCATCGCTGCGCCGATCGACTCCTGGGTTGCCTTTTCGCGCGAGAATTCGGCAACGATACGACCTTCGCGCATCACGAGGACGCGGTCGCTCATGCCGAGCACCTCTGGCAGCTCGCTCGAAATCATCAGGATGGCGAGCCCCTGCGCCGCGAGCTCGCCCATCAGCCGATGAATCTCCGCCTTGGCGCCCACATCGATGCCGCGCGTCGGCTCGTCGAGGATCAATAGCTTCGGCCCGTTGGCGAGCCATTTGCCGAGCACGATCTTCTGTTGATTGCCGCCGGAGAGCTTGCCGGCGATCTGCTCGAGCGAGCTGGTCTTGACCGCAAAGCGCCTTACGCCGTCGCTGGCCAGCTTGCGCTCGGCGCCACGATCGATGAAGCCGCCGAATGCGACCTTGCCAAGCGCGGCGAGGCTGAAATTCTCGCGCACCGTCATCGGTCGTACCAGGCCTTGCGTGCCACGATCTTCGGGAACATAGGCGACGGCCAAAGACCGTGCCTGCGCCGGCGAGCGGATGTCGACCTTCTGTCCGGAGATCCGGATTTCGCCGCTATCGGCCGGTGTGACGCCGAACACGGTTTGCGCCAGTTCGCTGCGCCCCGAGCCGACGAGGCCGGCAAGGCCGACGATCTCGCCGGCGCGCACCGTGAGCGAGACGTTCTTCGTCAGCGGCCGTCGTTCGAGGTTCTTCACCTCCAGCACCGGCTTGCCGATCGGAACCGTGATCTTCGGGAACAAGCTTTCGATCTTGCGGCCGACCATCAATTGCACGAGCTCTGCCGCATCCGTCTCGGCGATGCACTTGGTCGCGACATGTGCGCCGTCGCGCAGCACGGTGACACGATCGGCGATCGCGAAAATCTCATCGAGCCGGTGGCTGATATAGATCACGGCGACCCCGCGGGCTTTCAGCTTGCGCACGATGTCGAACAGCCGCGTCACGTCGTACTCGGTCAGGGCTGCGGTCGGCTCGTCCATAATTAGGATGCGCGCGTCCTGCGACAGCGCGCGCAGGATTTCGACGCGCTGGCGATTGCCGACGCTGAGCGAGCCGACGATGCGGTCGGCCTCCAGGTCATGAATTTCGAGCGAAGCGAGCAGCGCATTCGTCCTCTCCCGCATCGCTCGCCAGTCGAGCCGGCGGAGGCCAGCGCGCGGCGCATGCCCCATGAAGACATTTTCGGCGACGGTGAGTTCCGGAAACAGCAGCAGCTCTTGATAGATCGTGGCGATGCCGGCGCGCCTCGCATCGTCCGGCCGCGCGAGATCGACCGGCTTGCCGTCGACGATCACTTCGCCGCGATCGGGCGGGAACACGCCGGAGACGATCTTGATCAGCGTCGACTTGCCTGCGCCGTTCTCGCCGAGCAAGGCGTGGACTTCTCCCCTGGCGGCGTCGAACGAGACGCCGGACAGCGCCCGAACGCCCGGAAAGGATTTTTCGATCGCACGTACCGTCAGAAGCGGCGTCGAGGAAATTTCACTGTGCGTGTCCGGTGTCATGGTCACGCCGCCGCATTGGTTTGAGTGCCTGCATCGACGACCACGACGCGGACACCGTTCCCGCGCAGCATCTCGAGTGCGTCGCCTGGCGCATCGGCATCGGTGATCAGCGTATCGATGCGCGAGAGCGGGCAGACGACAAGGCTGCCACGCGAGACGAATTTCGAGGAATCGGCGAGCACGATCAACTTGTCGGCACGCTTCAGCAGTTTCGACTCGGCGCGGGCGAGCAGGGGATCTCCTTCGATCACGCCGAGCGGTCCGATCGAGATCGCACTCATGAACATCCGCGTCGCCGAATAGTGCTGGATCGCATCCTCTTCAAAGGGCGAGACGATCATGCCCTGCTCACGATAGACCTCGCCGCCCGGCAGGGCGACGCGGCATTTCGACGTGTGGATCAGCGTGTCGGCGAGCAGGTAGGAATTGGTCAACACCTTCAGACGGCGCTCGCGCAGATACTCACCCATCTGATACGTGGTCGTGCCACCATTGATGATGATTGTCTCCCCGTCGGCGCAGAGGGCGACTGCCGCTTTGGCAATGACGCGCTTGGCGCCGATGTTGAGCGTCTGGCTGACGTCGAAGGAACGGGTGGCAAGGGAGAGAACGTCGCCCGGTGGGTTGGCGGTTTCCGGCAGGGCTTCGAGTCCGCCGTGCACCCTGATGGCGACCCGTTGCTCGGCGAGCCTGGCGAAATCGCGCCGTATCGAGGCCTCGGAGACGCCGGTCGCGCGGCATGCATCGGCGATGCGCACCAGCGATCGCTCACGCAAGAGTCCCTTGATGACTTGCCAGCGTTCCCGCTCGTGCACGTCGCCCTCCCGTTTGCCCGCAAATAGGTCACGCTCTCGACCAGTGGTCAACTGCAAACCGTCAAATTCGCTCGATATCGTGCTGCATCAATCATATTGCGTCGCGGTGTTGAGTGCCGGTGATTGACCTTGATTGAATCGGTGGCCTAAGCTGTCCGGAGATCAAGCACAGGGAGAATGCCTAATGAGCGAGGTCGCGGCCACGCCCCTGCCAAATCTCTGGGACGACGCGCTCGCCGCCGGGCTCGATGAAGCAGGTCAGTTGCTGTACCGCTCGAACCTGCTCGGCGCCGATCTGCGCATCACCAATTTCGGGGGCGGCAACACCTCGGCCAAAATCGAGATGAAAGACCCGCTGACGCGCGAGAACGTACGCGTGCTCTGGGTCAAGGGTTCAGGCGGCGACATCGGCTCGATGAAGCGCGACGGCTTTTCGACGCTGTACCTCGACAAGCTCGAGAGCCTGAAAGGCCTGTATCGCGGCCTCGCCCATGAGGACGAGATGGTCGCCTTGTTCAATCACTGCACTTTCGATCTCAATCCGCGCGCGACGTCGATCGATACGCCCCTGCACGCTTTCGTGCCACACAGGCATGTCGATCACGTCCATGCCGACGCGGTCATCGCCATCGCCGCTTCGGCAGATGCGGAGCGTCTGACCCGCGAGGTTTTCGGCGGCAAGATCGGTTTCCTGCCGTGGCAGCGCCCCGGCTTTGATCTTGGCCTGAAACTGGGCGAGATGGCCTCGCGTCATCCCGACCAAGTCGGCGTGGTCCTTGGTGGGCACGGTCTCTTCACCTGGGCCGAGACGTCGAAAGCCTGCTACGAGATGACGTTACGCGTGATTCAGCAGGCCGCCGATTGGCTTGCGGCGCATGAGGAGAAGCCGGCTTTCGGCGGTGCCAAGGTCCAAACGGCCTCGTCGGAAAAACGTTGGACGATCGCCGCCAGGCTCATGCCGCTGATCCGCGGCAAGATCTCGGCGGACGAGCGCAAGATCGGCCATTTCACCGATGCCCCGGAAGTGTTGGAGTTCGTCAACTCCAGCGCGCTGACGACGCTGGCGCCGCTCGGGACCTCCTGTCCGGATCACTTTCTGCGCACCAAGATCCGCCCTTTATTGCTGCCCTACGATTCCGTGCGCGACAATCTCGACGAGGTGATCGCAAACCTCGACGACGTTCTCGCCGCTTACCGGCGCGACTACGCGGCCTATTACGACCGCTGCAAACATCCGGACTCGCCGGCCATGCGCGATCCCAACGCGGTCGTGTATCTCGTTCCCGGAATCGGCATGTTCACTTTTGCCAAGGACAAGACGACGGCGCGCGTTGCGGCGGAGTTCTACGTCAACGCGATCAACGTCATGCGTGGCGCCTCGGGTGTTAGCACCTATGTCGGCCTCGCCGAGCAAGAGGCCTTCAATATCGAATACTGGCTGCTGGAAGAGGCCAAGCTCCAGCGCATGCCCAAGCCGAAATCGCTCGCCGGGCGGATCGCCTATGTGACTGGCGGTGCCGGCGGCATTGGCGGGGCGACCGCGCGGCGGCTGCTTGATGACGGCGCTTGCCTTGTCATCGCAGACATCGACGAGAAGGCGTTGAGCGAGCGCGTCGCGACGATTACGAAACGCCATGGCCGCGACGCGGCGATCGGCGTGAAGCTCGATGTGACCGACGAGGCGGCGGTGGTCGCCTCGTTCGAACAGGCGGCGCGCGCCTTTGGCGGCGTCGACATCGTTGTCTCGAATGCCGGGATCGCCTCGGCATCACCGGTCGAGGACACGAGTCTTGGACTTTGGCAAAAGAACATGGACATTCTCGCCACTGGCTATTTCCTCGTCTCGCGCGAGGCGTTCCGGCTGATGCAGCGTCAGAATATCGGCGGCGCCATCATCTTCGTTGCCTCGAAAAACGGTCTTGCCGCTTCAGCCGGCGCTTCGGCCTATTGCGCCGCGAAGGCGTCGGAGATCCATCTCGCCCGCTGCCTGGCGCTGGAGGGCGCGGCGCATGGCATCCGCGTCAACACGGTCAATCCTGACGCGGTGCTGCGTGGTTCGAAGATCTGGGAGGGCGAGTGGCGCCAGCAGCGGGCGGCGTCCAACAAGGTCACGGAAGACCAGCTCGAGGAAGTCTACCGCCAGCGCTCGATGTTGAAACTTTCGGTTTTCCCCGAGGATATTGCCGAGGGTATCTACTTCTTCGCGTCCGACCTTTCGGCCAAATCGACCGGCAACATCCTCAATGTCGACGCCGGCAACGCCCAGGCCTTCACGCGATGAGCACGCCGTTCTCGATCGGCGCGGATTTGATCGCCGAGCAGAACGCGCGGCTCGAAGACGCGACCGCTGAAGACTTCGACGCGCTGAAGCGTGCCCTGGCCCGGCATGGGATCGACGCGGAAGCCGTGGTGCAGAAGGTCATGGCCTTCGGCGTCGCCATTCCGACCTGGGGCGTCGGCACGGGAGGCACGCGATTTGCTCGCTTTCCCGGACCGGGCGAGCCGCGCAATGTCTTCGAGAAGATCGACGATTGCGCCGTGATCCAGCGATTGGCGCGGGCAACCCCGACCATCTCGCCGCACATTCCGTGGGACAAGGTCGACGACTTTGCCGCCTTGCGCGAACAGGCCGCGACGCACGGCCTTGCCTTCGACGCGGTCAATTCCAACACGTTCCAGGATCAGCCGGGGCAGGAGCTTTCATACAAGTTTGGTTCGCTGTCGCATACCGATGCGCGCGTGCGCGCTCAGGCGGTCGCACACAACATCGAATGCATCGAGATTGGCCGCAAGCTCGGCTCGAAAGCGTTGACCGTCTGGATCGCCGACGGCTCGAACTTTGCCGGGCAATCGAATCTGACCAAGGCGCTCGATCGCTATATTGACGCGATGCGCGAGATCGTCACGGTGCTCCCTGCTGATTGGCGGATATTCCTCGAGCACAAGCTTTACGAGCCGGCATTCTACTCGACCGTGATTTCGGATTGGGGTACGAGTTTCGCCGTTGCGCAGGAACTCGGCCGCAAGGCGTATTGCCTCGTCGATCTCGGCCATCATGCGCCGAACGTGAATATCGAGCAGATCGTCGCAAGGCTCGTTCGCTTCGGGAAGCTCGCGGGCTTCCATTTCAACGATTCAAAATATGGCGACGATGATCTCGACAGCGGCTCGGTCGAGCCGTTCCGGCTGTTTCTCGTCTTCAACGAGCTGATCGACGCCGAGCGCCGCAAAGCGGACGGCTTCGCGCCCGCTTATATGATCGACCAGTCGCATAACGTGACCGATCCGATCGAGAGCCTGATGCAATCGGCGATCGAGTTGCAGCGCGCCTATGCACAGGCCCTCATTGTCGATCGCGCGGCGCTCGCAGAGGCGCAACAAGCCAATGACGCACTCGGCGCGCATCTCGAATTGAAACGCGCCTTCACGACCGACGTCTCGCCGCTTCTTGCCGTCGCCCGCCTGCGCGCCGGCGGCGCGATCGCGCCGATCTCAGCCTATCGCGCTTCCAATTATCGCGCGCAAAAGGCGAAGGAGCGTCCGGCCATCGCCGGGACGTCGGCGGGAATTGTCTAAACGATGCGGTAGCTCGTCGATCCGGACAGCGAGTGAGGACCATCCGGCTCGCATGTCCGGATCGAGTTCGGGTCCGCACCGGGTGAGGTCTGGTCAGGGGATCGCGTCGGCCAAGTTGCGCGTCGCACGATCGTGGCGGTCGGATCGATCGATAGCGACACCAGGCAATTCGCGACGACACGTGCTCGCAGCCGTCGACGACGCCTCCAAGCCTCGTCGAGATGGCCTGTCACAGCGGCTCGGCTTCGTCTTCCGCCTTCTTTTTGGCGCGCGCGGGCTCGTCGTATCCCTTACGGCGGCTGTGGTACATCAGAGCCGTCAGGCCGCAACCTGCAACCACCGCCAAAGTCATAGCCACGCCCAGAATAATATTGCCGTAGAGCGGCATTGACGGTGTGGCTTGCCAGACTGCCACGCTGTACCAAAATACGATGATGAGGAGCCCTGCGAGGGCGGCGATCAGGAGCCACTGAGTTTTGTTGCGCACCGTCTGCTCCAGAATCTGAGCCCGCATCCGCAGCCCGTCTGCGGAGGAAGGCATTCACGGCCATCTAAAACCATCGCCAGCCGCAAACACGGCGACCGCGATGCCACCAGCAAACCCATCGGCGCCGGCGCCGGCGCGGCGGAGGCCCCCAAGCGGGGCCCCATTGCGCTTCAGTTACGAAGTCGGGCCGTTTATCGGCAGGTCCGGGATTGGACGCGACCGGCATCGCCTCCGCACCCTCGATGAAATGAACGGCGATCGCGCTGATCGCGGCAGCGGCAACAGCCTTCTGAGCGAGACCAAGGAAATCACGACGGGTCGTAGCGTTCATTGTTGTGCTCCTCTTCGTGTGACAGGGTCGGCTCTCCGCACCGTTTGGAGCGCGTAGAGCAGCCAAGCCAGCCCGTGCGAAATCAGATCAACTCCAAGCAGGAATCCGAGCGCCCAGACGCTGATGGCTGGGAAGCCGAATACGATCAGGAAGCCGGCGAGGAGCCCGATAACGCCAGAAACTAGCATCAGCCAGCCACCCTGTTGCCAATGGGCAAAGCTCAGTACGCACCGGATGATGCCAGACGCCAACAGAACCGCGCCAAGGAGGGAGGTCAGAATGAGGGCACCGGCCGCCGGCTGCGTGAGCAGCAGCAACCCAAACGCAAGATAGAGCGCGCCGAGCAGGATCTGCCACAGGAATCCGCCCCATCCCTTTGTCCAGAAGGCGTGGATGATCTCGAATGCACCGGCAAGGATTGCGGTAAGCCCGATCAGCTTGACGCTGATGATCGTTGCGAACACGACGTCGCCCAGCGCCAGGATGCCGGCCGCGATCATCACGACGCCAAGGAGCGCGCATGTCCATCGGGAAGGAGGACTAAGGGTCTCTACGTGAGAGCTGCTGTCATAGGTGGCCACGCCATCCTCCCGCATTCCGGCGACCGATTCGGTCAGCGCCACGGAAACGCTAGTCGCGGCCGCGCAACGTTGACATCCGATGAAACCCTGAACGTGTCGGCGGGAATATTCGCGGTGTTCCGTAGCCTGCCGGAAGTGCTTCCCGGCGTCCTGGACGCGCGGGTCAACTGGTTCGCGCCGGAGCCGGTCGTGCCTTTATGCGCTCGCGCAGGCGCTGGAACGTCACATAGAGCATTGGCACCATGAAGATTCCGATCGAGCTTGCGCCGAGCATGCCGGCAAAGACGGCGGTTCCGACAGCCCTGCGGCTCAGTTCGGCGGCGCCGGTTGCGAGCACCAGCGGCAGGAGCCCGAGAATGAAGGCAACCGAGGTCATCATGACTGCGCGAAATCGCATATGCGCGCCTTGGAGCGCGGCTTCCGCAAGCTCCGTCCCGGCTTCACGTCGTTCCTTCGCGAACTCCACGATCAGGATGCCATTCTTGGCGGCCAGCGCGATCAGCACCACGAGGCCAATCTGGCCATACAGATCTAGATTGAGGCCGGCGATCTTAATGCCAATATAAGAGCCCAGCACGCCGACCACGACGGACAGCAGCACCGGGATCGGGATCACCGTGCTCTCGTAGAGCGCCACCAGGAACAGATAGGCGAACAGCACGGCGAGCGCGAGCACCACTCCGGTTTGTCCTGCTGCCTGTTGCTCCTGATAGGCGGTTCCGGTCCACTCGAAACTGTAGCCTGCAGGCAGCACGGCGTTGGATATCTCCGCCATCGCCGCGATCGCGGTGCCCGACGAGACGCCTGGCGCCGGGCTGCCATTCACGGTCACTGAGCGATAATTGTTGTAACGGGTAATGACCTGAGGCCCGGTTACGATCTTGATGCCGGCGAGCGACCGCATCGGAACCATCTGACCGGTGCTGTTACGCACATAGATGCGCCAGATATCGGAAAGGTCGGCGCGATCAAGCGCCTCGCCCTGCACGTTGACCTGCCAGGTGCGTCCATAGAGGTTGAAGTTGTTGACGTAGATGCCGCCTAGTGTCGCCTGAAGAGCGGCGAAGATATCGCTGATGGTCACGCCGAGCGCCTGCGCCTTGGGTCGATCGATGTCGAGATAGATCGATGGATTGGTCGCGGTGAAGGTCGAGAACACGCGCGTCAGTCGTGGATCGGCATTGGCCGCTCCTATCAACGCGCCTGTGACACTGGAGATCGCAGCGGGGCTCTGTCCTTCCAGCGCCTGAAGCTGGTATTCGAACCCGCCTGAGGTTGAGAGTCCGATGATCGGCGGCATGTTGAACGGCAGCACGTTGGCCTGCCGGATTTGCGCGCCGGCTGCGTAAGTCTGCCGGATCAAAGCCTGCACTGAATCCGCGGCTGCCTTGCGGTCGGCGAACGGCTTGAGGCGCGTCACGACCAGCGCGCTGTTTGGTTCGGACGCCCCGTCGAGCAGGGAGAAGCCGATAATGGCGAGAACATGGTCGACTGCCGGCATCTGCTTCAGGACGTCCTCGATCTGTCTGGTGACCTCGCTGGTCCGCGCCACCGACGCACCGTCCGGCAGCTGTACCGAGGTGAAGAAGGCACCCTGGTCTTCCTCGGGAAGGAATCCTGTCGGCGTCAGGTGCGACATCCCGAAAATACCGGCTGCGAACACGGCGACCAGTAAAAGCGAGAGACTGGCCATGCGCAGCAGCCGCCGTACGCCGCCGCTATAGCGGTCGCGGATCCAGTCGATGCCGCCAAGAACGCGCCCGATCATGCCGCGCCGGGGGCCGGTATGCCGCAGGAATAGCGCGCACAAAGCGGGCGACAAAGTCAACGCATTCAACGCCGAGATCATCATGGCGGCGCTGATCGTCACCGCAAATTGCCGAAATAACGTCCCGGAGATGCCGGGAATGAAGGCGATCGGAACAAAGACGGAGAGCAGCACCAGCGTGATTGCGATAATCGGCGCCGTAATCTGCGCCATGGCCTTCTTGCTCGCGTCGGCCGGCGAAAGATCCGGTTCTTCTTCCATCACGCGTTCGACGTTTTCAACGACGACGATGGCGTCATCCACGACGATGCCGATGGCGAGTACCATCGCGAGCAGCGACACCGTATTCGCGGAATATCCGAGCATCAGCAGCACGGCGAAGGTGCCGACCAGGCTCACCGGTACGGCAACGGCCGGTATCACCGTGGCGCGAAGGTTGCCGAGGAACAGATAAACCACGATCACGACAAGAACGAAGGCCTCGCCCAGCGTCCGCAGTACTTCCGAGATCGTATCTCGTACAAAGCTGGTGGAATCGTACTGCACGAGGTAGCTCAACCCCGTCGGGAATCGCTTGGAAAGCCGCTGCATCGTGGCCGCGACGGCCTGCGCGGTCGTTACGGCATTGGCGCCCGGCGCCAGATAGATCGCGAGAGGCACCGCTGCCCGCCCGTCGATCCTCGCTTCGCTGTCGAGATTCTGCGCGCCCATCTCGACCCGGGCGACGTCCTTGACGAGCAGCGTCGAGCCGTCCGGGTTGGCGCGCAGCACGATATTGGCGAACTGGTCCACTGTCGCGAGCCTCCCCAAGGTCTGCACGTTGAACTGGAATTGCTGGTCGTCGCTGATGGGACGCGCGCCGATGCGGCCAACGGGGGCCTGGACGCTCTGCGTTCGAATTGCCGCGATCACGTCCGAGGGCGTGAGATTGAGGCTGGTCAGCCGCTGTGTATCGAACCAAATCCGCATCGAGTAGTTCATCTTAGCGAACAGGTGAGCCTGGCCGACACCGGGCGTGCTGGAGATCGCGTCGAGCACGTTAATGATGGCGTAATTGGTGATGAACAGCGGGTCCTGCTGGCCGTCAGCGCTGTAGAGCACCAGGAATTGCAGGATCGCCGACGATTTCTTTTGCACCGTCACGCCCTGCTGCTGCACTTCTGTAGGCAATTGCGACAGCGCGCTCTGCACCCGATTGTTGACATTGACGGTGTTGATATCGGGATCGGTGCCGAGCGCAAACGACACCGTCAGGGTGTAGCTTCCGTCGTTGCTACTGGTTGATTTCATGTAGAGCGCACGATCTACGCCGATCACTTGCGCTTCGAGCGGTTGGGCGACGCTGGTCTCCACGACCTCGGCAGACGCGCCGGGAAAGGTTCCAGCAACCGTGACCTGCGGCGGTACGATGTCCGGAAACTGCGCCACCGGGATCCGCGTCAGCGCGAGCGCGCCTGCGATGGTGATGATGAAGGCGACGACCATCGCAAGTCGAGGGCGATCGATGAAGACGGCGGACATCATGGCTTTTTGTCCTCCGGGCTCGAACCGGTCGAACCGCCATGGTCGGGCTGCGAGGGCGCGTCGCTTGCGCCGGCCTTCATACTCGACAGGATCAGCGCGCTGGCCGGACCCGGTGACACCACCTGACCCGGACGTATCCTTTGCAGGCCTTCCACGATGACTTTGTCGCCGGCGGCGAGGCCACTGATAACGGAGGCAATGGTGGGCGTCGATTGGCCAAGCTGGATACGGCGTTGTTCGGCTTTATCGTCGGTGCCAACGGTGAGGACGTAGTCGCCCTGCTGGTCGGACAGCACCGCCGAACGCGGGACCGCCAACACCTCGATGGGCTGGATGCCTTCCAGCACGACCGTGACGAATTCGCCGTCGGTCAGTTCATGAACGGTCACGCCGGCGGCGGATGGCGCGCGCAGGATCGGGTTAGCGATTGCGCCGCGTACCGTGATCGTGTCGGTATTCTGGGCGATCGTGTTGTCGACAAAATTCAACTTGCCGGACTTGCCATACATGCGGCCATTGGGCAGCCGCAGCCGGATCATCACGGCTTCCAGCCCCCCTTGCGGCCCATAACGTTCGCGCAGTTCGAGGGCTTGGCGCAGCGGCACCGGGAAGGTGACGTACATCGGGTCCTGGCTGACGATCGTGGTCAGTACGCCCGAGCTTGGACCGACGACATTGCCCTCAGTCACGGCCGTACGCCCGACCTTCCCGTCGATCGGCGCGCTGATCATGGTGTAGTCGAGATTGATCTGGGACGCATCGACTTGTGCCTGGGCAGCCTGAACCTGGGCTTCAAGGCTGCGTTGGTTGGCGATCGCCGCGTCATAGGTCGATTGCTGACCGGCTGGCCCACTAAGCAGCGTACGCGCGCGCTCGGCCGTCAGCTTGGCGTTCTCGAGCGTCGCCTGGAGCTGGGTCACCTGCGCCTGCTTCGACGCGAGATCGGCCTCGAACGGGCCGCGCTCGAGTCGGTAAAGCGGGGCGCCCTTCTTGAGCTCGGCACCGTCGACGAACAGCCTCTCCTCCAGAAACGCGGTGACGCGAGCCACGACGTTGACGCGATTGACCGCCTCGATCCGGCCAAGAAATTCACTGCTTTCGGTGATCGGTCGCTTGATCGCTTCGACGACGCCGACAGCAGGTGGGCCGACGGGGGCTGCCTGTGTCCAGCCTGTACCGCCCGCGATGAGTGTCAGCACACTCGCCGCCAGCATCCCGATCGAGATTTTCGCAAGGTTCATTGTGCGCTCCTTGCTCTCGGGCTTGGGACTACCTGCTATCGTCGTCCGCGCGGGCCGAGGGTCAGGTTCGTAATCCCCGCCGCAATGTTCAATCCGATCGATCGCTCAATCGACAGGGGCTGGAGCGCAATCGTTCGGCGAGAGCCTCCAACGAGAACATTTGCTCCGAGACCGGGGCCGAACGCGAGGTTGCCACTCGCACCCACGTAGCTCCCCCGCAGGGTGCCGGGGCCGACGCGCGAGTTCCTCGCGAAGACGGCCCATGAGAGGCTTCCTGCGCTGGTCACGCCAATGTCGAGACCAACCCGTCTGATCCGCCCGTCGTAGACGTACTGCCGAGTCGGGCGTGTTGTCGTGAATACACAACGAAGCTCCTGCGCGGAGCCAAGCACCAGCCCGACGCGTGGTGTGCTGGTGCATATGAGCCGGCCGACTCTGAACGTCTCGGCGCTTGCGGGCAGGGCATCGGCGCATATCAAAGCGGATCCGCAGAGGATCGCGAGAAGCAGGTTAATGCGCATTCAGGCCTCCGTTTGGCTTCCAGTGTTGGCGGGCGAACTCCCTGGGCTGCGGTCCTGGCGAAGCCAGAACGTGATACCGAGGCCGATCAGCAGGACGGCGCCCAACAGGAAGAAAATGATGGATTGCTGCAACCAGGATATCGCCGGAACCGTGACGCCCATCGCAAGGCCGAGGAAGGCAATTTGCGGTGACAAAAGACTGAGGCCGGCGAGGAAGGTCCCCAGTGCAAGCAATGTGAGGAGAACAAGACTGGTCGCTGGCGTCGGCAGCAACTGCTGTACACCGGATACCAGCATGATGTTCATCGAGACCAGAACGGCCACCCAGTGCAGCGCCTGAGTCCAGATCAGCCGCCAGCGGGACTCCTTGCCGACGATCTCCGGCCATTTGTTGATGACACAGACCACGCCGATGGCGAGTGCAAGAAATTCCCAATAGCCAACGAGAGGCTGGTGTGAAGCATTGGTGTAGGCGACGCCCGCAACGGCGAGCACCAGCGCGACAATGTAAGGAAGCTGCTGCCACAAGAAGCGGGTCATCGCCGAATGTGCTGAGAATGGCTCCGCGTCGCCGTTTCGTTCGGCTTCACTTTCGCTCATGGGCCACCTTGCGATCGTTAACCGTTCGCCTGAGGTCATCGCCGAGATAATCCTCGACGTAGAACCTGATGATCGCGACCCGACCGACCGCGACCAGCGGCATGGCGAGCGCGATGCCCATGACGCCGAACAGCGCGCCCAGCAGCACGATCGCGACCAGAGTCCATGCAGGAGGGATTTCGACCGCCTGACGCTGGATCAGCGGGCCGATCATATAGCCCTCGATCGATTGTATGATGGTGTAGACGACGACGGCCCAGATCAATACCGACCCTCCGAGCGGCATCGCGACAAGCGCGATCGGAATTGCGGCGAGGATCGGTCCAAGATACGGGACGAAGTTTGAGAGGCCCGCCTGCAAACCAAGCACGAAGGGGCCGGGCAGCCCGATCAGATAAAGCGCGAGCCAGACGCATAACGTCATCAGGATGATGCGGATCAGTTGCCCGACAAACCACAGTCGTAGGACGTTACCCATCTGGTCCATCACGCCGCGCGTACGGACGCGATAGGATGGCTTCGCGAGCATGACGAGGCTCTCGCGGTGGCTGGTGGGATCAAATGCAAAGAGAATGCCGAGGAATACGATCACCAGCATGCCGGCCAGAAAGCTGGACGCTCCGCCGACGACACGCTGAGCGTGGCTGAAGAAGCGGCCTTGGTCGGAGACCAGCCATTGTGCAAAATCCCGGCCCCATTCTGGACCGAGCAGATCGACGCCATACCTCAGAAAATGCTGCTGCAGGACGTCGAACTGGGTGTCCATGACTTTCAGCAAGAGGCGTGTTTGCTCCGGAAGCTTGCCGGCTCCCCAGATGAGGCCAAGTCCGACCGCGACAGCGAGCAGCAGAAGCACGATTGTCAGCCGCCAGATGCGATTGAGGCGAACGACAGGCGCGATGGCCCTCGCAGCGGCATCCAGAAAAGCCGCAAACAGCACGCCCGCGAAGATGATCAGAAGGCTCGATACCGTCTGCCACACCAGAAAGAGGGCAACGCATATGGCCAGCAAGGCAAGGCCCGTTGCGAGAACGCCGCGCTGCCCATGGGCCACGGCGGGAGCCGCGCTATTCGCGTTCTCGCGCAGTTGCTCTTGTCCTGTGCTCACGTCGCTCATCGGGTAACTCGGCGATTGCAAGAGGGCCGTCGTGTCCGGGCCTAGGTGCGAACACGCCGGCTGCCATAGTGAGGATGCGAGCCGCCGCGATGGCGCCAGTAGCGATGCTTGGTCGGGTTCGTATTGGTATTTGGTGTAGCGGCACCGGTCGGAGGTGTTGCAGCCGCGGGTTTTGGCGCGGATGTGGCTGGGTCGGTCGACTGTGCTTGTGAGAAGCTCGGCTGCGCGGCCACGATCGACCCGATCAGGATCAGAGCGCCGTAAACGGTTCGGACATTCATGTTCGCCTCCATTCGACCCACAACACCTCAGATCGAGATCGCACCGACGGCCAGCGCATACACACCTGCGCAAGCAGCGAGCGCGATCGCAGTAAAGATGATCGCCTCGAACGGCTTGAAGACGGTCTCCTTGCGTTCGCGCTTGGCCAGGAAAAACAGAAACGTTCCCGGCGCGTAAAGTATCGACGACAGCAGGAGAAACGTCGGGCCGCCCGCGTAGATCATGCCGATGGCGTAGAGTGTTGCGATGGCCGAGCGGATCCCGTCGACGGTGCGGGCGCGTTCTCCGGCATGATAGGAGTCGCCGCGATACGCAATCTTGAGACCGTACGCGGCCACCAGGAAGTACGGGATCAGCGTCATCGCGCTTGTCATCTTCAAGGCGAGGGTGAACGCATACTCGGCGAACCAGGTGACGAGAAGAAACGCCTGGATCACGCAGTTGGTCAGCCAGAGGGCGGCGGTGGGGACCTGGTGGGCGTTAACTCTTGCGAGAAAGGAAGGCATCGTGCGATTGACGGCCGCGGAGTGCAGAACCTCGGCCGCTAGCAGCGACCATGACAGGTAGTTTCCAAGAATCGAGATCAGCAGTGCCACGCTGATGAAGATGCTGCCCCAACGCCCCACCATTGCTTCCATTACACCGGCCATTGACGGTGTTGAGAGACCCGAGAGCTCCTGTCGCGTAAGGACGCCGTAGGACAACAGGGTCACCAGAACGAGAAGGCAGAGAACCGACAGGAAGCCGGCGACAGTCGCAAATCCGATGTCGGAGCGGTCGCGGGCATAGCGTGAGTACACGCTCGCGCCCTCGATTCCGACGAAGACGAATACGGTGAGCAGCATGGTGCTTCGAACCTGGCCGAATACCGCCGCCGCGCTCGGCTGCTCCGTTCCCCAGAAATTCTGGGAGATCAGGCCGGAATCGAGGACCATGAATGCCACGCCGATGAAAAGCAGGATCGGGATGATCTTGGCGTAGGTTGCAATCGTATTGAGGGTGGCAGCTCCCTTGATGCCCCGCAGCACCAGGAAATGGACGCCCCACAGCAGGAAGGATGCTGATGCGATGGCTACCGGCGTCGTACCATCGCCGAAGACGGGAAAGAACTGTCCGATTGTCGCCTTGATCAAAATGAGACAGGCCACGTCTGCGAGGCAACATCCGATCCAATAGCCGGCCGCCGAAGCAAAACCGATATAGTCTCCGAACCCTGCCTTGGCGTAGGCGTAGATGCCCGTATCCAGGTCCGGCCTGCGGCGAGACAGCGTCTGGAAAACGAAGGCGAGCATGAGCATGCCGGTGCCGGCAATGATCCAGGCGATCAGCGTTCCGAGCACGCCGGTGGCGCGTCCGAAGGACGCTGGCAGCGCGAAGATGCCGGAACCCACCATCGATCCGACCACGAGCGCGACGAGCGCGCTGCGCGAAAGCTTCTGGTCGACCTCGTTCGACGAAGGGGCCATGAGGAGAATGGCTTTCCGGCGGGAGATGAAGTGGGCGCGGCGGTCGAATTCGAACGAGATAGGCCGGCTGCCCTTGGCGAGAACCTTAGAGGCGGCTTTCCCCCGATGACATCAGGGTTTCTCTGTAGAGGGCAAGGCAGGAAATCGGCGACCGACGTCTCCGGCCTCGGCCCGACTCTGTGGAGCGAGGGCCGCGTGCGCTCTAATGGGGACTTGCCGATCCGGGCGCCGCGGCGCAGGCGATCAATACAAAGCCTGCACGGAAGAACTCGCCGGCTTTCGCCAGTTCTGCCGCGATATGCCTGGCGTGCAGGACCGCTGCTTCCTGGTCCGCAAGCTCATACCCCGTCCCGTCCGGACAGAGGCCGTACTTGTCGGCGATATGAAAGAAGTAGCGCACGCGAACGGAGTAGGCCGGTGTACCGGCGGCTTCCAGTGACAAATGTGTAAGAATTTCGGCAAAAGGGATAAGGGACGCGGTCGCGCCCGCATCGCGTTCGGCAAGCTGCAGAGGATGCGTGTCCCGCGAGGTAAGGTAATGTATCCCCCCGCACTCGGGTGATCATCCGATATTCCCGCTAGAGCCGGATCAATAACCTGTGTTCTTCCTGCGAACAAGCGCGAGGAGGCAGGCAATGTCGAACTATGAACCGAACGCGAGCGTCCCAGGAACCGTTGGCAGCTCGCTCGCGATCGACGCCGGACTGCGCAGCTACATGCTGCGCATCTACAACTATATGGCTGCTGGCGTCGGCCTGACGGCCGTTGTGGCCTGGCTGGCCTATCAACTGATGAGTCCCGCGTTGCTTCAGAGCCCACTGATGTTGGTTTTCATCCTGGCGCCGCTCGGGCTGGTATTTTTCATCGGAGCGCGTATCAATACGCTGTCGGCGGGAACGGCGCGGCTGTTGTTCTTCGTCTATGCCGCACTGGTCGGCGTCTCGCTCTCGACCCTGCTGCACATTTACACCAGCGCCTCGATCACGCGCGTCTTCTTCATCGCGGCCGCGATGTTCGGAGCACTCAGCATCTTCGGCTACTCCACCCGACGGGATTTGTCCGGGCTAGGGAGCTTCCTGTTCATGGGCTTGATCGGCGTCATCGTCGCCAGCCTGGTCAACATCTTCCTGAGGTCGACGGGGCTCGATTGGTTGATCTCGATCGTCGGCGTCGGTGTCTTTGCGGGGCTTACGGCCTACGACACCCAGCGGATCAAGGCGATGTACGACGGCAAAGACGACGAGACCACGGCAGGCCGCAAATCGGTGATCGCGGCGCTGTCGCTCTATCTCAACTTCATCAATCTGTTCATGATGCTCCTGCGCCTGTTGGGCGGGCGCCGGTAGGCGGCTCAAGCCGCCGGACGCTCGGCCGCGGTGGCGAGCGCGTCGCGCAGGATCTTCTCCTTGGTCTCGTCCAGGGACGTCTTCAGCACGACCCCGCCGGCGTCCTTGATCTCGTTGAGCACCTTGTCGGCCGTCATGTTCTTGATCAGGACGAAGAGGGCTGCGTTGCCGGGAGAGAGCGAGGCCGAGAGCTCCTTCACGAACGAGTCGTTGATGCCGAAATCGGACAAGGCGCCTCCCAGGGCTCCGGACGCGGCGCCGAGCGCCACACCGATGATCGGATTGAGGAAGAGGACTCCGATCAAAAGGCCCCAAAAGCTCCCGGAGATCGCGCCTGTCGCCGTGGTGTTGACGAGCTGGTTGAGCTTGACGTTGCCGGTATCGGTCTTCACGGCGATGACGGCGTCGCCGATAGTGATCAAATATTCCTTTTGCAACTTGAGCAGCCGTTGGCGGACGTCTTCGGCCTTTGCTTCGTTCGGATACACGATCGCGACCAGATCGGACATCGAAACCTCCTGGAGCCGTTTCGGCTAGACGGGCGCTGCTGATGGTGCGCTCCAGCGCGACTCTAGCCCGCAAATTCCGCCCTCGGCATCGGAGAAAACCCCGGGGCTCAAGGGATGAATGTTCCGGTGCGCGAAAACCAGGGCGATAATCGCCCGTAGTACGTTCAGCTGGTCCAGTGGATTACGCAGCATCGCTTGTTGACGACGCCTCGCATCAGGTGACTCCCGATCTTCCAACAGGTGAACACCTGATATTCCGATGGGTTGAGATGATTCAATCTGAGGGCGCACTTACACACTTACCCTGGAGAGAAACATGCCGAGGTTTAAGCCATCCGCTTTGCTGGTCCGTGCGCCAATTCGCAAAACCATTATCGCAGCGGCGTTGCTCACGTTCACGGCAACCATGTTCGCTTTTGTGACGCCGGGACAGGCGGCGCGCGAGGTCCAGTGGTGCGCCAAGATCGGTGGTCGAGGGACGCATTGTTCGTATCATACTGAAGAACAATGCCGCGCATCGCTCAGCGGCAGAAGCGGGACTTGCTTCCGCAGGCGGTCGTAAATCGCGCAGCTCTTCCTCAGGTGGTGACTGGCTTGAAAGCGAATTATCCCAATCAGAGTGCGGCGCGGCAGAGATGGACCGCGCCGCACTCACGAGTCGCTGGGCAAGAGCGTCTGCGGATCATTTGATCGCGCATCCTCTAGCGGGATTTGTGCATTCAGGTACTCAATCCGCTCCGAACATTGAAGCGGCGAGCAGCAGCGTCACGGCGAGCATGCAGATGCTGGCCGCGGGCCATTGACGGAGGACGTGATCGCCTCTTTCGACAAGGCTGCCAAACCCCAGACACGCGCGCCGCAAGGGACCGACCACTCTGGTCAAATCCTTCCATGCCATCGTACCGGCCAGCGGATGCGGCCAGGGGCTGAGCAGGATCGCGAGCGCGACACCTCCGAGCACGGTTACGAGCAATTTGACGAGCGCTTCGGCGCCGAACAGTTTCGATTCCACAGCATACGGGATCGGCAGATATGGCTCCCATGGCAGCAGGCCAAGCAATAGCGAGCAGAGCGCCAGGGCAAGCGCCGCCAAATCGCTGCCGCGTGGCGGCCTCGTGGCGAGGGCGACCGGCTGATCCGGAGGCGAAAGCGCGTGGGCAAGTACCAGTACGACATACGCGGCCGTGAACATCCCGCCGACCTGGAGCACGCCAGCCCACCACCACTGTCCCGTCCTCGCCGTCTCCTGGAGCAACAATTCCTTTGCAAGCGACGCACCGCCTGGCTGGATTCCCATCAGTGCGAAGCCGGCTAATGCGAAGGTCATGACGCTCAAGGGCAGAGCGCGTGCGGCGCCGCGGATCCCGGTGATGCGATCATGGCCCAGTCCGGCGTAGATCGACCCGACTGCCATGAACATCGCCGCTTTCGCGGTGGCGTGGGAGATCACCTGAATCAATCCACCCGCCAGGGCCTGTCCGGTCTCGAGCCGGCCCGAGGCATCGAGGGCGAGTGGAAAAAGCAGGAAAAGGTAACCGATCTGGGCCAATGTCGAATATGCGACAAGCAGCTTGAGACGCTCCTGCCGCAGGGCGACGATGCTCCCGACCACTATCGCGCCGGCCCCCAGCGTTGCCAGCAATTGCGCAGCGGCAAAGCCCGGCAGGGCGGCCAGCACGTCGAACCACAGCCGCAGGAGGATGAAGAACGATCCCTTCACGACCAAGCCGGACAGGATCGCGCTCGCTGCGGCCGGGGCGCCGGCGTGAGCGGGCGGTAGCCAGAGGTGCAGCGGAAACAGTGCGGTCTTGGCGAGGAGGCCGGACGTCATCAGAGCCGCCGCAATGAACGCGCCGGGCTCTGCGGAGACGCGATGCGACAGCAGCACGATATCGAGCGTGCCGTAGAGGCCATAGAGCAGCGCCGTGCCCATCAGGTAGAGGACCGACCCGACCAATGCGAACAGAAGATAGCGCAGCGCTGCCTGAAGCGTCTCCGCGCGGCCCTCGAGAGAGACCAGCGGCACCGCTGCGAACGTCAGCAACTCCAGTGCAACGTAGAGACTGAAGAGGTCGCCGGCGACGAAGATGGTGTTCAGCGCTGCCCAGATCGCCAGTAGTAGAACCCAGAATGCAAAGGGTGCGCGCGCATGGCTTGTCGCGGGTCGGAAATCGGATGCGGCATAAACGACGACCGCGCCAATCACGATCGCCGTGGTCGCGAGCATCACCGCTGATAGGCCGTCCGCGCGCAAGGCTACCCCCAGCGGTGGCGGCCAGGCGCCGAGAAGATAGACGAGGAGGCCATCGCCTCGTGGCAAGGCAAGGAGAATGGCCACGGCGATTGCGACTCCGACCGGCACGATGGCGAGGGCGATCTGCCGGACGTAGCGCTCGCCCAGAGCGAACGACAGCAGCACGCCTGCGACTGGTATGACGATCGACAGCACCAGCAGGTGGCCAGCCGCAGTCGTCACCAGCGATGCGGCGGGGGCCAGCATCAACCACCGAACGGATCGGAGCGCGGGTTCGTCGGCGCGTCGCTGCCCAGCATGGTCGAGCCGGCGGTGTGGAACAACCGGAGCAACAAGGCGATCGCCAGGGCTGTTGCGGAGAACGCCACCACCACCCCTGTGATCACCAGGGCCTGTGGCACCGGATCGTTGCCCAGGCCGGCCGCAGCGCCCCTCCGTCCGACGACGCCGAACAGGAGAAACACGCCGCTCCCGAGCAGATTGAATGCGAGTATCTTGCGAAGAGGTTGCGGGTTCGTGATCAGGCCGTAGAGCCCAAGTCCGACCGCAGCAGCGGCGCACAATCCGAACACGTTTACGCCGCTCATGGCTATGCACTCCTTTCGGGGGCACCAGCGAGGAGCAGAGCGAGGGTCGCCGCGATCGTCAGGGTCATCGCGACCTCGACACCGAGAATCAGCGGTTTGGCGAACGCCACCGGATAGGCGAGGAATGCCGATCCAAAGCAAAGCCCACCGATGCCGACAGCGAGAAACAGGGCGGGCCCGGCCACCAGAACGAGCCGCAGCCATCGGCTGCTCACGGGTGGTGTATCTGCCAATCCGGCCATGATGACCAGCAGCCACATTGAGGCGAGCACCGCTCCGCCCTGAAATGCTCCACCGGGGTGATCGGCGCCTGTCCAGAGCATGTAAATGGCGACTACAATGCCCGCAGGAGGCAACAGGCGCGCGAGAAAGGCGAGGACGCCGTTTGGATCAGCTTGGTGGCGCGGTCCCGGCCGACCGCCCCACGCCTGATCCGGCGCGAGCGACCAGACACCAACGATGGCCAGCAGGAGGACGACCTTCTCGAGCATGGTGTCCATCCCGCGAAATGCCATGAGGACATTGGTGACCGGATTGGCCATTCCTGTCGCTCCGGCATTCAAGACGGCGGCGGGCGCGAGCGTGGGTGCCGGATCAGGCAGGTGCAGGATCGCGAGGGCCAGCGCAGCCGAAATCAATGCGGACAATGTGGCCGCGCTCAGACGTACGATACGGCTGGGACGTTCGGCTGCCATCGCCTCGGCATCCCGCAGTCGGGCCGCCGCACCCAGCAACACCACGCCGCCGAGCCCTCCGCCGATCGCGGCCTCTGTCAGCGCAACATCGACCGCGTCGAGACGAACCCAGATCAGCGCAACCAAAAGCCCGTAGGCGACAAAGCCGACGGTGGCCGAATAGGTTTCCGGAACGGCGATGGTCCAGACGGCGAGCCCAAGCACCACGACGGCGAGCGCGATCTCGAAGACCGTGGCAATACTCATGTGGCCGATCCGTTCTGGCGCACCGTGCGCGCGATCAATTGAGAGACAGTTGCGCCCGCGAGCAGTGCGAACATCCAGATGCTGATCAACTTCAGCCCGTCGCGCAGGCTTCCTGCTTGCGGGAGTAAGCCAAGCACAACGAAGCCCAAGCCGAGATTGTCGGCCTTGGTCAGGGCGTGCAGGCGGGTCAGGGTATCGGGGAAACGAAGAAGGCCTACGGTGCCGGCCAGGAAGAAGAATCCGCCCGCCGACACGCAAGCAATCGTCATGATGTCGCCTGCGGCGCTCATTTGTCCCCCGCTGAACTGGCCTCATCGGTCTCGAGGCGGGCAAGCCCCTTTTTGACGAACGCAATGGACGCGAAGGTGGCGAGCAACGCCAGGATCAATGCCACGTCGACGGCTGCCGGCACGCCTGTCACGGTGCCAAGCAGCAGCAGCACGGCAATGCCCGCGGTGCCGATCAATTGCGCCGCCATCATGCGGTCGGCGTCGCCCGGGCCGCGCAATATCGACACCAGGCCGAGCGCCAGTAGCGCCAGGATCAAGCCAACTGCGGCAGTCAGGAACTCAGTCATTGTAGAGGGCTCGAACTAGCGCCGCTTCCTCGGCGGCAAGATCGGCAACGATGGGCTGGGTGACATCGAGGCAATGATAGATGATCTGGCCGTTCTCCTCGCCGGCCGGCACTGTGCCGGGTAACAGGCTGGTCAGTGTCGTGAACACGTTCTGCCGCAAGCCGCGTGGAAGTCGGGTCGGATAGGCGACGAATCCCGGATGCAGTGGCAATCGGGGATTCAGCGCGCGTCCCGCGACGTCTATTCCGGCGACGATGGAATGATACAGGAAAAGCAGCGCCAGACGGGCAATGGCCGGGAGCGACCGCCGCGAGTTGCCTGGCTCGAGCAGGCACAGGCTTGTCCAGGTTGCTGCGGCGATCGCGGCCGCCGCGGCGGGAATATCCGCGGGATCGGCACCGGCGAGCACCAGCCAGAGGCAGAGGAATAGTGCTGCTCGATACATGGCGATCGGCCACGACGGTCCCCCGGTGACGGCCGCGACCCCATCTCGTTCGTCTGAGGACCCTGTCATACCGGTTTCCTCGATCGCTCCGGATTTGCCTCTCGGGGCTCTGCATTGGCTCGAAAATGCGGCCTTGCGGGCGGTGCTACCGCGGGCGGCATCTTCTTCTGCGCGTCATCTGATGCATCGAGCCGCGAACGGGCGTACCGATACATCATCATCCAAAATGGTTCCGATGACGCCCACGAGCGGATCGTCCGGCGCCATCGTTTCGAATAAGATCTCGTGACCCTGCCACGCAACTAGCGCGACACCTGATGCGGGAAGCACGTGCCTCCTCGTCCGCTCCTCGACGCGCGGCACTGCTTCTCGGTGGAATACCTGCAATTGGTCACTCCCTTGAACATAGGGCACCATTGCTGTTGCTGAGCCTGCGCCGGCGATGCCAACGGCGGCAGCGTTCCCCGGACGGCAGTTGCAACTAAGATGAAACTTCGCATTCGCGATCATCCTGCGAGATCATCCTGATCCGACAGTCGGACTTGCACGACCGGACCTGCACGACGTGCCGCATCCCGGAGCGGCGTCACAGCGGACGCCCCTTGGGATTTTTGATGCCGATCAAGCGAAACACGAGCAGAGGGCGCGGCATTATTGCGACCTGCTGGCGTTTCGCCTGACGATTGCATCATGTGTCCTCTGCGAAAGCGGCGATATCGGGTGATTGCCTGATCGGGGATCAGGAATCTCCCAAGGCACGAACCCGTGCGAACCGCGATTATATCCGGATGCATCGGGTAGATTTACCGATGTCCACGACCGGCGCGTCCCGCAAAAATGGCGGCGATGATCGTCGGAAGACCGCGACCGGCGGAAAGCCGATCTGCCAGGCAACGTTCACACCGGGAACGGAAGAGCTCATGTTCACGCGCGGCAGCCATTCCACGTTTAAGCGCATCACGGCTATGGCCATCTTGGCGGTACTCTCTCCGGTGCTGGCAGGCTGCGGGAGAGAGGCAACGAATGAGACTAAGGATACGCCTGCGTCGCGTATCGTGCGCACGACGACCGTCGAAAAACGCAAGATCACGACACCCCTGACGTTCTCCGGGCGGATCGAAGCTGAAGATGAAGTGAATGTTGCATTCCGGATATCCGGGCGGCTGTTGAATAACGACACCAAGATCGGCGATCGGGTCAAGACCGGCCAGGTGCTGGCGCGAGTGGAATCCCAGAACGAGCTGAATGGTTTGCGACAGGCGCAGGCGGCTCTCGCCGCGGCCCAAGGACAGTTGACTCAGGCTCGTAATCACTTCGACCGTCAAGAGACGCTCCTGGCGCAAGGCTGGACCACGCGTGTCAATTACGATGCCGCAACCCAGGCGCAGCAAACGGCGCGGTCGCAGGTCGATGCCGCCGAAGCCGCGCTGAGTGCCGCGCATGACCTCGTCGGCTTCACCGAACTGAAAGCCGATGCCCCGGGCGTGATCACCGCCACCGGTCCGGGAGCTGGCGAAGTAGTGCAGGCCGGACAGATGATCGCGAGGATCGCGCGGCAAGACGGACGCGATGCGGTCTTCGACGTTCCCTCTCAACTGGTCAGATCGGCTTCGGCCGACCCGGAGGTCGAGGTCAGCCTGGCGGATGATCCGACCATCAAGGCCAAGGGGCGCATCCGCGAGGTTGGCGCGCAGGCCAACGCCGTGACCCGGACTTTTGAGGTCAGGGTCGGCCTGACCGACCCACCGCCGGCGATGCGGCTTGGTGCGACGGTCGTCGGGCGGGTGAGCACGAGCGCGGGGCCGATGATCGATATCCCGGCGTCCGCCCTGACCAGGATGAACCAGCGTCCGGCCGTGTGGGTCGTCGATCCGACCGCCAACACAGTTTCAGTGCGCAATGTCGATGTGCTGCGGTTCGACGAAGCCCTGGCGGTGATTTCGCAGGGACTCGATACCGGCGAGATCGTCGTCACCGCCGGGGTCCAGGCGCTTCATCCGGGCCAGAAGGTCCGGTTTCCTGGATCAGAGCAATGAGCGGGATCAATCTGTCCGATTGGGCGCTGAAACATCGCTCGCTGGTCGTCTACATGATGATCATCGCGGTGGTGGCTGGTGGGCTGTTCTATTTCCGCCTGGGTCGGAACGAAGATCCGGCCTTCATCATCAAGACCATGGTCGTCCAGGCCGCCTGGCCGGGCGCGTCCGTGGAGGAAACCATGAAGCAGGTGACGGAGCGCCTTGAGCGCCACCTGCAGGAAACGCCACATCTCGACTTCCTGCGAAGTTTTACGAGGGCAGGGGTTTCGACGGTCTTCGTGAATCTGAAAGGTAGTGCCAGCGCAAGGGAGGTCACCGACACCTGGTACCATGTGCGCAAGTCGATCGGCGACATGCGCCATACGTTACCCGCCGGTGTGATCGGGCCCGGCTTCAACGACGAATTCGGCGATACCTTCGGAATCATCTACGGCTTTACCAGCGACGGCTTCAGCCAGCGTGAGCTCCGCGACCGGGTCGAAGCTATCCGCTCAAGGCTGTTGCTCGTGCCCGACGTTTCGAAGATCGAGCTTCTGGGCGAACAGGACGAGGTGATCTTCGTCGAGTTTTCCACGAAGGAGCTTGCGGCCCTCGGAGTCGATCGATCCGCCCTGATCGCAGCGCTCCAGTCGCAAAACATCGTACACCCGGCCGGAACGATACAGACGAGCGCCGACAGCATCTCGATACGGGTATCCGGCCGGTTTCAGTCGGAACAGGACATCGCCGACATCAACTTTTCCGCGGGCGGGCGAATGCTTCGCCTGAGCGACATCGCGCGGGTGCATCGCGGCTATACCGACCCGCCCCACCCGATGTTTCGGGTCAATGGAAAGCCGGCCATAGGCCTCGCAATCGCCATGCGGGATGGCGGGGACATTCTTGCGCTGGGTGCGAACATCACGAAGGCAATGGCGCAGATTACCGCGGACCTCCCGATCGGTATCGAGCCAAGTCTGGTCGCGGACCAGCCCGTCGTGGTCAACCACGCCATTCGGGAGTTCATGGTCTCGCTGCTTCAGGCGATCGCCATCATCATGGTGGTGAGTTTCATCAGCCTCGGCGTGCGACCCGGTCTGATCATCGCGCTTGCCATACCGTTCACGCTGGCGATCGTTTTGCCGATCATGGGTCTGCTCAGCATCGACATGCAGCGGATATCGCTCGGCGCGCTGATCATCGCACTCGCGTTGCTGGTCGACGATGCGATGACGACGACCGACGCGACCCTCACCAAACTGGCGGAGGGGGCCAGCAAGGTCGAGGCGGCAACCTTCGCCTACCGGACCCATGCGATGGCGATGCTTGCGGGCACGCTGGTAACGATCGCAGGATTCATCCCGGTGGGCTTTGCGGCAAGCTCAGCGGGCGAATACACGTTCTCGCTGTTCGCCGTGGTCACGATCGCGCTGTTGGTGTCGTGGTTCGTCGCGGTCATTTTCACGCCGCTGCTTGGCGCTGCGATCCTCGTCCCGCCCAGGCAGGGCAAGTCGGCCGACCCTGGCAGGATTTTCCGGATGTACCGGAGTTTCCTGACATCGGCGATGCGCGCGAAATGGCTGACCATCGCGATCTCGCTGGCGCTCTTTGTCGCCTCGGTCCTTGCGATGCCGTTGATCCCGCGGCAGTTCTTTCCGTCGTCGGATCGGCCGGAACTGCTGGTCGATGTCAGCCTGCCTCAGAACGCTTCGATCTACGCGAGCGAAGCTGCGGCGAAGCGCCTGGATGGGGCGCTCGCGACCGATCCCGATGTGGCGCGGTGGAGCACCTATGTCGGTCGGGGTGCGATCCGTTTCTATCTGCCCCTCAACGTCCAGCTTCCGAACGATTTCTTCACGCAGACCGTCGTGATCGCGAAGGATGTCGCCGCACGCGAACGCCTGCATATCAAGCTTGAAAAGCTGCTCGCCGAAGAATTTCCCAAGGCCATCGCGTTCGTCTCTCCGCTCGAGCTCGGGCCGCCAGTCGGTTGGCCGATCCAGTATCGGGTCGGCGGGCCCGACGTCGAGCGGGTGCGCGAGATCGCGCTCCAGGTCGGCAAGATCGTCGCGTCCAGTCCGGACACCAAGCAGGTCAATTTCGATTGGATGGAGCCCGACCGACAGGTGCGCATCCGCGTCGACCAGAACGAGGCGCGCCAACTCGGCCTGAGCTCGCAGGCGATCGCGACCGTTCTGAACGCTGTCATCACCGGCACGCCCATCACCCAGGTCCGCGATGATATCTACCTGGTCAACGTGGTGGCCCGCGCGACCGACGAGCAGAGGGTCTCGTTGGACAGTCTGCGCAATCTGCAGGTGGCGCTGCCGGGCGGACAGACTGTTCCTCTCAGCCAGTTTGCGACCTTCGAGTACGACCAGGAATTTCCGCTTATCTGGAGGCGAGACCGCGTTCCGACCTTGACGGTCCAGGCTGCCATCGCCGGTGACAAATTGCCGGAAAGCGTGGTCGCTTCGCTGTCGCCGGCGATCGAAAAATTCCAGAGGACGCTCCCGCCGTCGTACAGCGTGGTGGTGGGCGGGACGGTGGAGGAAAGTCAGAAGTCGCAGGCATCCGTGCTTGCGGTCGTACCGGTGATGCTGTTGGTCATGTTCACCATCCTGATGGTGCAGCTCCAAAGCTTCCCTCGACTGTTCATGGTCTTGAGCGTGGCTCCGCTGGGGCTGATCGGGGTCGTCGCAGCCTTGATGTTGTCCGGGAGGCCGCTTGGCTTCGTCGCCATCCTGGGGGTCCTCGCGCTCCTCGGCATGATCAGCAAGAACGCGGTCATCCTGATCGGTCAGATCGATGCGGAACGCGCCCTTGGCAAGACGCCGTGGGACGCCGCGGTCGACGCCAGCAGCTCCCGGTTCCGACCGATCATGTTGACGGCCGTATCGACCGTCCTGGGGATGATTCCGATCGCGCCGACGGTGTTCTGGGGGCCGATGGCGTTCGCGATCATGGGCGGCTTGCTGGTGGCGACGGTTCTTACGCTGGTCTTCTTGCCGACGATTTATGTCGCGTGGTTCGGCGCGGCTTCGTTGGCCGACGACTCTGCGCTGCGTAAGCTGCCAGAGGGGCAAGGTAAAGCCGGATAGGGGAATCCTCGTCATCGGCTAGGTAGTCAACCCTATGTTCCCTGCAACTCAGGGGGTGCATTCATGACGTTCCAAACAAGGGTGTGATGGCAACGGATTGGTCTTTTTCTCGCCCGGACCGCGACGGTGGCCGGCTAGAAGGTCAGCGCAAACGTCTCTTCGTCGCCGGACACCCGCGAGCGCGATACGCTCGCAGCGAGAGCATTGCCCGTGATGGGGGGACCACAATGAGCGCGAGCGAAGAACAACAAAAGGTGCCGCTGGGCGTCCTCACAGGCATGGTCGTCGGCGGCATGGTCGGCGCGGGGGTGTTCTCGATACCACGCAACTTTGCGCAGGCCACCGGCGTCTACGGAGCGCTCATCGCCTGGGCCATCGCTGGCGCCGGCATGCTGATGTTGGCGTTCGTGTTCCAGACGCTGGCCAATCGCAAGCCGGATCTCGATGCCGGCGTCTATGCGTATGCGCGGGCCGGCTTCGGGCCTTATGTCGGGTTCTTTTCCGCCTTCGGTTATTGGGCCAGCGCTTGCGTCGGCAACGTGTCGTACTGGATCCTGATCAAATCGACTCTCGGCGCATTCTTTCCCGCTTTGGGTCAAGGCAATACACTGACCGCGGTGCTGATTTCCTCGGTCGGGATCTGGCTGTTCCACTTTCTGGTGCTCCGCGGCGTCAAGGAAGCGGCGGCGATCAACAAGGTGGTGACCATTGCCAAGATCATTCCGCTGCTCCTGTTCGTGGTGTTGGCGATCTTCTTCCTCAAGCCCGCCGTCTTCATGGACAACCTTTGGGGCGGCGCCGCCGGCGATTACGGTAACCTCTTCGCGCAGATCAAGGCGACGATGCTGGTGACGGTGTTCGTATTCCTGGGCATCGAGGGCGCAAGCAACTATTCGCGCTTCGCTCAAAAGCGCGAAGACGTGGGTGTCGCCACCGTGACCGGCTTCCTGGGCGTGCTCGCGCTGTTCGCGTCAGTGTCGATCCTGGCCTATGGCATCCTGCCGCGCGCGGAGCTCGCACAACTGCGTCAGCCCTCGGTCGGCGGCGTGCTCGAGGCTGCCGTCGGCCACTGGGGAGCGGTGTTCATCGGCGCCGGCGTGATCGTGTCCGTTCTCGGTGCCTACCTGGCATGGACGCTGATGGCCGCCGAAGTGCTGTCGGTGGCGGCGAAGAAGCGGGACATGCCGGCCTTCCTGGCACGAGAAAATGCCAATCAGGTCCCATCGGCGGCGCTGTTCATGAGTTCACTGCTCGTACAGCTCGTGCTGATCGCCACCCTGTTCTCCGACGACGCCTTCACATTCGCGCTGTCGCTGTGCAGTCACCTGTCGCTGATTCCCTACTTCCTATCGGCGGCCTTTGCGTTGATGCTGGTCTTCCGGAAGGAGACCTACGACAAGAGTCCCGGCGATCTCGGCAAGGACACGGTCATCGCGATCTTGGCGACGATCTACACGCTCTTCCTGCTGTTCGCCGGCGGCATGAAGTTCCTGCTGCTGGGTTTCATCATCTACGCCCCGGGCACGATTCTGTACTACATGACCCGGAAAGAGCAGGGCAAACAACTCTTCACGCCGGCCGAGTGGGTCTTGTTCGCGGTCGCGGTCATCGGATGCATCGTCGGCATTCATGGCCTCGCAACCGGCTACATCAGCATCTAGCGTTCCAATTCGAAAGGAGCTGTCCATGGCGAATTCTCCAGCTTTCGGCGTTCATTCCGAGGTCGGTCAGCTGCGAAAGGTCATGGTGTGCGCACCCGGCCAGGCCCATACGCGCCTGACCCCGTCCAATTGCGATCAGTTGCTGTTCGACGATGTGCTGTGGGTGGACAACGCCAAGCGCGACCACTTCGACTTCGTTACCAAGATGCGCGATCGTGGCGTCGAAGTCGTCGAAATGCACAATCTGCTGGCCGAGACGGTGGCCGTACCCGAAGGCAAGAAGTGGATTCTTGAAAATCAGGTCGTGCCCAACCAGGTTGGCCTCGGCTTCATCGACGAACTCAAGAGCTATCTGGCCGGCCTGGACAATCGAAAGCTCGCGGAAACGTTGATCGGCGGACTGTCGACCCACGACTTTCCCGAGGCGCACGGCGGTGCGGCGCTGCAGATGGTCAAGGAAGCGGCCGGCGCCACCGAGTATCTGCTTCCGCCCCTGCCGAACACCCTGTACACGCGCGATACCACTTGCTGGATCTATGGCGGCGTGACGCTCAACGCGCTCTACTGGCCGGCGCGACATGAGGAGACGATCCTCACGACGGCGATTTACAAATTTCATCCCGACTTCGCCGGCAAGGTCAACGTCTGGTGGGGCGACCCCACGCAGGATCACGGGCTTGCCACGCTGGAGGGCGGCGACGTGATGCCGATCGGTAAGGGGGTCGTGCTGATCGGGATGAGCGAACGCACGTCCCGTCAGGCGATCAGCCAACTCGCGGCGACGCTGTTTGCGAAGAAAGCGGCGGAGCGTGTGATTGTGGCGGCGATGCCCAAGATCCGCGCCGCCATGCATCTCGACACCGTGTTCACCTTCGCTGATCGCGACTGCGTGCTGACCGCGCCCGACTTCATCAATCAGACTCGTACCTACTCCTATCGCCCGAGCAATGCACCGAGCGGCGTCGAATTGCATGCGGAAGAGAAGCCGTTTGTCGGTGTCGTCGAGGAGGCACTGGGTCTCAAGAAACTTCGCGTGGTTGAGGCCGGCGGAAGCGACTATCAGCGCGAGCGAACACAGTGGGACAGTGGCGCCAACCTCGTCTGTGCGTCGCCAGGCGTGGTGTACGCCTACGATCGCAACACCTACACGAACACCCTGCTGCGCAAAGAAGGTATCGAGGTCATCACTATCGTCGGAGCGGAACTCGGCCGTGGTCGCGGTGGCGGCCACTGCATGACGTGCCCGATTATCCGCGATCCGGTGGACTACTAGCAACGAGGCACGCGACTGATTTCATCGGGTACGATTAGTCGTATGCGAATTACCGCAGCGGATTTCCGTAGCTCGGGCATCATCGTCGGCGGCCGTTGGAGTTCGTCACATGCAAACGCTCGCTTTGAACGAGCCGGAGCGTGAGGTAGGCAGAATCGTCATCAGACTTTCGAATTCGCTGCAATTGTTCCACACGCTCGATCCGGCGCCGTTTCGCGAGAAGGAGCTCGCGATTGAGGCGGAGCGATATATCGTCGACCAGGCTGAAGATCTTCCGAAGGCGGTTCCCATCGAGATCGTGATTCATTTGGCCGAGGCTGACTCGTCGGAGGCGATCGCACCGGACCTGGCTCCAGCGGTCGCACAGCATTTCCTGATGCGCGCTCACGAAAAGGCACGAGAACTGCGGGCGCTGTTCAAGTCAGGGCGCCGGTCACTAATCGTTGGCGTTGTGATCCTCTCCAGCTGTTTCGCCGCTGGATGGCTTGCCGGCTTGATCCTTGGAGATGGACCTCTTCCGAATATTGTCAGGGAAAGCTTCTTGATCCTGGGATGGGTGGCGATCTGGAAGCCATCCGAAATCTTTCTGTACGGCTGGCCGACGATTGTGGAGGAGCGACGGCTTTTCGAGCGACTCTCGGCTGCGGCAGTGGTGCTGACCGCCGTTCCGGAGCGACAGCAATGAAGAGGTCCGATGAAGATTGACGCTCAACCGTCTAGGCACAGTGTTGCGCAATCACGGCCCCATTCGTGTGCTCTCCCTGTCACATCGGTTTGCAATCTCCACGAGTTATGGCGGCATTGCTTGACACTCGACAACGCAAGCCTATCGTCCTCGCGTGGCGGGGCAAGGCGACGATCTCGAGGATTCGGATGCGTGTATCTGGATTTCTTTTGCAGACGATTGGACTCTTGGCTTCGACCGCCGCGTTTGGAGCTGATGTCGAACTGAGGGACTTCAAGGCGGATCCCCCGGCGCTGCCAACGCCTTCCTGGAGCGTCGTTGGATCGGTCTCGCCAACCTTTACCGACAACGCCCTGTTCAGCCGCGATAACCGTAAGTCGGACGTCTATTATGAGCCTGATATCAGCGTCAGGTTGGACGGTTATCTGACAAATGACCTGTCCTATCGACTCTATGCCCGCACGCAGTATGAGGCGTTCGCGACGGAGAAGGACGGAAATGCCGCGATCGCGCGCCTGGGTGGGCGCCTGACCGAAAACTGGAACGGTTGGCGGTTCTCCGCCATCTACGAGAACCGCTACGATTTCGATGGCGTCTACCGTGACCTTGCATTCATCTCGCACGACGTGATGGGTTCCGTGGCTCGTGACTTCCAGGTCAATAATGTCACGCTGTCGCCGTTGTTGCTGTTGACGTATCGGTTTTCTGATCTGGCGGAAGCCCGCCGCTGGCGCTTTGACGCGGTCCTCGGCATCGAGGTCAAACTTGATTCAAAATGGTCGATCGTGAGCACGCCGCTTTTCGAAGCCTATTGGTTCACCGACGGATTGAATTCAGGCCGGGAGGACCAGCTCTATTCCGCCGATATCGGTCTGAAGTATAATTTCGCCAGTAATCTGTCGCTGACGACCACCGTGCTGTACGAGGCCCGCACGTCGAACGTTCCGCTCCGCCATTACAGGGATCTTCGGATCGGTCCGCGGCTTGACTTCGCCTTTTGAGAGAGTGCCTGAAAATGCTTGTGAGACGCCTGTTTGTGCTGCTGGGGACGGTTTTCGGGATGATGGCAGCGACCGCCGCGGTGGCGGATCCGCGTGATTCCGTCGAACGAAGCCAGCGCATGGATACCGATGCGCTGAGGGACGATGTTCGGCAAAATCGTCTCCGGGTGCCGTCTCATCCCCTCGTGATTGCACCTGCGCCTGCACCACAGCCCGTTCCGATCTACAAGCGCAAGAAGAAGTCGAGCGCCAGCAGCGGCAGCAATCGCTAGCGTATCTTCGTTCGACAGGATCTGGCGTTGCGGGGACGCGTGGCGTCAACGCACATCGTGGACTTCCCGGGACCTGGCGTGACATCGGTCGGATCCGGTAGACGGAGGTCGCAGCCGCCGGATTTGGCTCGCTGCTTGACGAAAGTTTTAGTCACTATTGTTGCGCTTGAGCGCCGCCGGTCGCGATGAACTGGCACAAACTGCACAGTAATATGCGGAAATTCATGTCAGTCATGCGAGGTTTCCTTCCCTAGGTAATACTATCCTGTGGTTGCGTGGAAAACATGGGTGTATGCTCTGCGTCATTCCCTTAGGGGTGGCGCGCGCGGGTCGGCTCGTCTTGTCGCTACCGAGACCGCTAAGCGGGTAGTTCTTGAAATCGCCTTTAACAGTCGTTTTCAAGAATCGTCTGGGAAGTCAGGTGCGTACCGTGAAACCTTGCAATGCCAACTCGCAGACGCGGCCCAGCATCACGGAACAGCTGATTGTCTCGGAAGCGATCGGCGATGGGCTGGACGGGACCGACTGTGAAGACCTTCTTTTTGCGGTGCGCCCGTTGCGCGGCGGTTTCGCATATGAGGGGATCAATCACGCTTTCGAAGCAGTCCTGGGAATGTCATCGCGCGAGGTGTCGGGTATGGACATCCTCGATTGCATGACAAGTGACGATTCTGGGGCGGTCTGTGAGGGCCTCGAGGCGTGTCTTGCAGAGCGTACCGAGGTCAGAATTCACCACAGCCTGACATTCGGTGGTTTCCATCGGGACGTTGAAACAATCGTCGTTCCGATCCTCGATCCCATCGCGGGTGTCATTGTCCGATTGATCGGTCGTCACCGGATTCTCCCTAAGGAGTTTCCCGATGACGGAGCCGACGAGACCATGGACTTTCGCAGCAGCGTCGGCTTGGCTTCAATTCAGGAAGATATCCAGCGACGGATTGCGTCCGACCTTCATGACTCGACCTGCCAGCATCTGATTGCCGCGAGTCTCGCCATGATGCGTATCCGCACCTGCCCTGGCACGGCCGATGGGCTCGATCGCCTTTGCGACGATGTCGATGCATCGATTGACCAGGCCCTGAGGGAGATTCGCTCTCTCACCTATCTGCTGCATCCGCAGAACCTGATGGCGCAGGGACTGAAGGCGACGATCGAATGCTATGCTTATGGCTTTGCGGAACGTACGTCGTTGCGCGTCGGCATTGATATCGACGCCTCTGTCGACCAGCTCTCTTACGAGAGCCAGCGTTCGTTGCTACGCGTCGTCCAGGAAGGGCTCACGAACATATTCCGCCACGCGAAGGCGACAGAGGTCAAAATTGGTGTCGACGCGGCTAACGGGCAGTTGCGGTTGACGATCAGCGACAATGGGCGTGGCTTTCCAGTCAGTCGCGCGACGGACGGGAACAGCGCGATATCAATGGGGGTCGGTATTCCGGCCATGAGGGCGAGACTTAAACAACTTGGCGGCATCCTTGAGATCCGGTCCGATCCGGAAAGGCTGCACTCCGGCACAACGTTGTGCGCGGTGTTCCCGCATCGTGTTGAAGCGAAGCGACGCAAGCGGCGATTGCCGTTGCAATCATGAGTGCCGGCACGGGCACTCGATAAAAATGACCACGGGTCACTGGTTGCAAGCGGAGTCCGCTGCTCGCCTCCGGCACTCGAAGGCTGAGCACGGAGTTGATGATCGGGAGGTCCTGCTATGAAGCGAATTCTTATTGCCGACGATCACGAAGCAGTCCGTTCGGGCCTCCGTGCGGTGCTCGCGCAACGTGTTGACTGGGAGGTCGTCGCGGAGGCGAGCGACGGCAGCAAGGCAGTCGCCGCGGCGATCGAGAGCCAGCCGCATGTCGCGATCGTCGATTTCTCCATGCCGCGCATGACGGGGGTGGAGGTCGCCCGGCGGATCAAGGAGTACCCGCTCTTGACCGAGGTTCTGATCTTTACCGTGCATAACTCCAGTCTGCTGGCCCAGCAGGCCTATCAGGCCGGCGCGCGGGCATTCCTGGTGAAGTCCGACGCGAACAAACTGCTGCTGGCGGCTGTCGATTCGCTGCTGGTTCACAGGCCATTCTGTGTCAGGAACGCGTCGAACGAGCTTGATCGCGGACCGGCTGACGCCGCGGGCGGACACCAAGGACTTACGCCGCGCGAGAGCCTTGTCGTCAAGCTGGTCGCGGAGGGCTTTAGCAACAAGGGCATTAGCGCCATCCTGAACCTGAGCGTGAAGACGACGGAGGCTCACCGCGCGGCGGCAATGCGAAAGCTCGACGTGAACTCGACCGCTGGTCTGGTCCGATACGCAGTTCGAGCAAGACTGGTCGATGCGTGATCCAGAGTGCGAACGTCGGTACATTCGCCGCGAAACATCAGGGTTTTGTATAATAACGCTCTTGAGGATGGCTGGTAAGATCGGCCCACTTGGCTGCCGGTCATCTCCGTTGATTGCCCGATGAATTCTGGGCCGACATTCGGGAAACGACGCCGTGAAGCGCATCGTGATTGCCGATGATCATGAAGTTGTGCGTTCTGGGCTGCGCGCGATCGTCGACACGCGCTCCGATTGGATCGTCAGTGGAGAGGCAACCAACGGAGAGCAGGCTGTGGCTTTGGCGTTGGAAACGCATCCAGACATCGTAATCGTTGACTATTCGATGCCGCTCATGAACGGAATCGAAGTTAGTCGCCGCCTCAGGTTGATGCATCTGCGTACAGAAGTGCTCATCCTCACGATGCACGAAAGCGAGGAACTCCTGACCGAGGCCATCCTGGCGGGCATCCGCGGCTTCCTCTTCAAGTCGGATGCCAGGAAGCATTTGATTTCGGCGATCGAGGCCTTGCTCGACGGTAGGCCTTACTTCACCAGTGTACTTCTGGAAAAGCTGTTGCATGACTATCAAATCAGTAAGCAGAACAAGTCGGACGTGCTGCTCACCTCACGCGAACAGAGCGTTGTTCAACTCATCGCGGAGGGACATACAAACAGAACGATCAGCGGCATCTTGAAACTGAGTGTGAAAACTGTTGAGACCCATCGTGCCGCAGCCATGCGCAAGCTTGGGATGTCATCGACCGCGGAGCTTGTTCGTTATGCCATCCGCAAGAAACTGGTCGCGCCCTGAGTTGGCAGATAGTTGGGGATGTCGATGGCCAAGCGCCTGTTTGGATTGAACTGCTCAACTGGACAATGATGGACGGGACCGAGGACCCGCTGTCGCTTGCCCGACCGCTATCTTCACCGGTTTGTGCGCCATCCGCGCATCGTTCTGCGCTACCCACGCCAGGGTAAAAAAACGCCTGGCCGCCGTTCGGGCGGTCGCCGACAGGGCGAGCGGCGAAACATCAGGATTGTGCGACGAATCCGCATTTCAGCCGGACAAACCCGTGCTGCGACCGCTAAGTCATTGACTGTGCTTAATCCGTGGCTGGCTCTAAATCAGCGGGTCCGAGGTTCGAGCCCTGGTGCGCCCACCATCTCAAAGCATCAAACCCAGCCACCATCGACGATGTAGTGCTGGGCGGTGCAGGCAGAGGCCTCGTCGGAGGCGAGGAAGACGGTGAATTTCGCGACCTCGTCCGGCGTCAGCCTGCGCTTCAGGCATTGCCGCTGCTGCAATTCGATCTCGCCCGCCGGCGTCATCCATTTCTCGAGCTGGCGCTCGGTCATGATCCAGCCCGGCGCGATTGCATTCACGCGGATGTTGTAAGGACCGTAATCGCGCGCCAGCGAGCGCGTCAGGCCGATCACGCCTGATTTGCTGGCGGTGTAGGCCGCCATGCCGCCTTGTCCTGCAATCCACGACACCGAGCCGAAATTGATGATGGCGCCGGCATTCGCGGCCTTCATGTCCGGCAGTACGGCTTGCGACGCAAAGAACTGGTGCTTCAGATTTACAGCGATGCGGTCGTCCCAATATTCCGGCGTCATCTCCTCGGTCTTGTGCCGCTCGTCATGCGCGGCGTTGTTGACCAGGATGTTGATCGCGCCGTGCGCCTTGCGTGCTTCCGTCACGCCGGCGCGCAGCGCGGGGGTGTCGGTCAGGTCGACGTGCTGGAAATGCGCAGCCAGTCCTCGATCGGATAGCTCGCGCGCCAGGCGCTGGCCTTCGTCGACCTTGATGTCGAAGAACACGACTTTGGATTTCTGCTCCGCGAAGCGCCGCACGATCGCGGCGCCAATTCCCGCCGCACCTCCGGTGATGAGTGCGACCTTGCCGGCGAGGTCGGAATAGATGGCAGCCATGGGCACCTCCCAGTTTGTTGCGGGCGACGCGACAGGCCGCCCCGATTCTTTTGCAGACCTTAACCCTTCCGATATGAGGTCCATAAGGTCAGAATTTTAGTTGCGTACCTCAAAAACTGAAGGCAGGATTGCAGTCAAAGAACAAGACTCGATCGGGAGGGTGTGATGAGGCTGCTCGCCAAGCTGGGACTCGCTGTTGCTGCATGCCTGCTTTGGGCCAATTCCGCGTCAGCCGACACGATCGTGAAATGGCTGCATATCGAGGTCAATCCGGCCCAGGTGAAGATCTGGGAGGAGGTTGCGCGTGCCTATGAGGCGTCGCATCCGGGCGTCAAGGTCGAGATGCAGTTCCTCGAGAACGAGGCCTACAAGGCCAAGCTGCCGACCATTCTGCAATCCAAGGACCGGCCGCACATCATCTACAGCTGGGCCGGCGGGGTGCTGAAGGCGCAGGTTGACGCGGGCGTGCTGGAAGACATCACCGATTCTGTGAGGAGCGGGGGCTACGGCGACACGATTGCACCGGCGGCACTCGCCGCCTTCATCCAGAACGGCCGCGTCTTTGGACTTCCGATCGCGCTGTCGCAGGTCGGCTTCCTCTACAACAAGGATTTGATGGCCAAGGGTAATGTCGATGCAAGCAAGATCAAGACATGGGACGATCTGCTCGGCGCGGTGAAAACGCTGAAGGCCGCGGGTGTTACGCCGATTGTGGTTGGCGGTGCCGACAAATGGCCACTGCATTTCTACTGGACGCATCTCGCAGTGCGCGTCGGCGGCAAGCCGGCCTTCGATGCAGCGCTGAAGGGTGAAAACGGCGGCTTCGCCGGTGAAACTTTTCAGAAATCCGGTGAGCTGTTCAAGCAGCTCGTTGATCTGCAGCCGTTCCAGAACGGCTTCCTTGGCTTCAAGAACCCGCAGGCCGTCGGCTATTTCGGTGACGGCAAGGCTGCGATGATCCTAGCCATCTCGTCCTTCTATCACACCCAGCGCGCGCTCGCCGCCGACAAGATCGGTCTCAGCGACGACAAGCTCGGCTGGTTCGATTTTCCGGTCGTACCCGGCGGCAAGGGTGAGCCGTCAGACACGCTCGGCGGCATCACTGGCTGGCTGATCACCAAGGGGGCGCCCAAGGAAGCCACCGACTTCCTCAAGTTCTTTATCTCCAAGGACGTGCAAGCGCGGCTCGCCGCCGGCAACTTCATCGTTCCCGTCGTCAAGGGCGGCGAGGCCGGCCTCAGCAGCGCCTTCATGAAGCAGATCGCGGCCAATCTGGCGAAGTCCAACTATCATCAGAACTTCTATGACCAGAGCCTCGGCCCCTCGGTCGGTCGCGTCGTCAACGACGTGACCGCGGAGATTGCCGGTGGCAGCATGACCCCACAGGACGCTGCGAAAGCGATCGAAGCGGCGTACAAGCAGGGTAACTGACGGTGGCGCGGCGGATCGCGATCGTGTCGGCGATGGGCGTTGCTGACGAGACGGTCCCGCAGGCCGCGGTCCGCGGCCCGAGCTGGGACGGCCGATTCACCGTCCTGATCCTGTTCCTGCCGCCGGCGCTGCTGTTGTTCACGTTGTTCGTGGTGCTGCCGATCGGCGAGGCGGCCTGGTACTCAGGCTTCAACTGGAACGGTTTTGGCAAGCCGACCAACTGGATCGGCTTCGACAATTATCGCTTCGTGCTGGAGACGCGCGCCTTCTGGCTCGCGCTGCGCAACAACGGGCTGATCATCGCGGTCTCGCTTGCGGTCCAGCTGCCGCTCGCGCTCGCGCTGGCCTTGATGCTCGCCGAGCGCTTTCGCGGCGCGGTGGCGCTGCGCATGCTGTTCTTCATGCCCTATATCCTGGCCGAGATCGCGACCGGGTTGATCTTCAGCTTCGTCTATGACGGCGATTATGGTCTGGTCGCTTCGATCTGGCGTACCTTCGGAGCCGAGCCGCCGCATCTGCTGGCCTCGACCGACACTGCGATGCTGGCGGTACTGATCGTGATCGTCTGGAAATACTTCGGCTTCCACATGATGCTGTTCATCGCTGCGCTCCAGAGCCTCGACAAGAGCCTGGTCGAGGCGGCGCGGATCGACGGCGCAACGCGCTCGCAAGCCCTGCGCCATGTCGTCATCCCCTTGCTCTATCCGACGATCCGGCTCTCCGTGTTCTTCGCCATTGTCGGTTCGCTGCAGCTGTTCGACCTCGTCATGCCGCTGACCCGCGGGGGGCCTGCGGATTCCTCCAACACTATGGTGAGCTTCCTCTACAACAACGGCATCTCGCGCATGCGGGTCGGCTATGGCAGCGCCATCGGCGTCATTCTGTTCGTAATCTGCGTGACCTTTGCCTTCACGTACAAGCGATGGTTCATGCGCGATGAGTAGTGCCGAAACCAACCGCGCGCCGTTCGATCCTGCCGTGCTGTTCAAGACGGTGTTCCTCGCCGTCGTTGCCATCTTCGTGCTGGTGCCGCTGCTCGCGACCTTGCTCGGTGGCTTCAAATCGCTCGGCGAATTGCGCGTGAATCCGTTCGGCTGGCCCACGCACTGGGAATGGCAGAATTATGCCGACATCCTGTTCTCCGGGCGTTACTGGCAACTTCTGCGCAACTCGCTGATCATCTCGACGCTTACGGTGACATTGACCCTGATCACAGCCTCGATGGCGGCGTTCACCTTCGCCCATGTCAAGTTCTACGGCAGCTCGATGCTGCTGAGCTATCTGACGCTCGGCCTGCTGTTTCCGGCCGCGACCGCCGTGCTGCCGTTGTTCATCAGGGTGCGCGATCTCGGACTGCTCGATACTTATTTCGGCGTCGCGCTGCCGCAGGTCGCCTTCAGCCTCGCCATGAGCGTGCTGCTGCTTCGGCGCTTCTTCAAGGATGTTCCCCATGAACTGCTCGAAGCGGCACTGGTCGATGGCTGCAGCTATGTCAAATTCTTCCGCTACGTGACGCTGCCGTTGTCGCGGCCGATCCTGGCGACAGTCGGGACCATCACCTTCGTCAACAGCTGGAACGCCTATCTGCTGCCGCTGGTGATGCTCAACACCGATTCGCTCTATCCATGGCCGCTCGGCATCATGGTCTACCAGGGCGAATATTCGTCCGAATGGCACCTGATCCTCGCCTTCATCACGCTCACCATCCTGCCGACGATCATTCTGTTCCTGCTGGCGCAGAAGCACATCGTCGCCGGCCTCACTGCAGGCGCGGTCAAGGGATGAACGGTACCTTACGGAGATCACAATGAGAAAAGTCGGAATCGGAATCATCGGCTGCGGTGTGATCAGCACCGCATACTTGAAGGCAGCTCAGCGCTTCCCCGTCATGGAGGTCAAGGCGTTGGCGGACATGCGTAGCGATGTCGCCGAGCGCCAAGGCGCCGCCTTCGGGCTGCCGGCGATGCGGGTCGACCAGCTGCTCAAACGCGACGACGTCGAGATCGTCATCAATCTCACCGTGCCGCTCGCCCACACCGATGTCAGCCTTGCGGTGCTGAACGCCGGCAAGCACGTCCACTCCGAGAAGCCGCTCGGCATCAACGTCACGGAAGCGCGCAAGGTGATGGATCTCGCCGCGCAGAAGGGCCTGCGCGTCGGCTGCGCACCCGACACCTTCCTCGGCGGTGGCCACCAGACTGCGCGCAAGCTGATCGACGACGGCGCGATCGGCACGCCCGTGGCGGGCAGCGCCTTCTTTGGCTGCCCTGGCCATGAGCGCTGGCATCCGGCGCCGGGGTTCTATTACTTGCGTGGTGGCGGGCCGATGCTTGACATGGGCCCGTACTACATCACTGATCTCGTCCAGCTGCTCGGCCCGGTCGCGAGCGTGATGGGCTCGACCGCGCGCCCGAAATCCGAGCGTCAGGTCACCAGTCAGCCGATGAACGGCACCTTGATCCCGGTCGAGGTTTCGACCCATGTCGCGGGTACGCTCGAATTCGAGAGCGGGGCGGTGGTCTCGATCGCGATGAGCTTCGATGTGCCGAAGCACCGGCACGCGCCGATCGAGATCTACGGCGACAAGGGCAGCATGCTGGTGCCGGATCCGAACCGCTTCGGCGGCGAGGTGCAGGTCGCGAAGACCGGCGGCGAATGGGAGACGGTGCCGTTGACGCACGGTCATGTCGAAGGCGAGTTTCGTTCCATCGGTGTCGCCGACATGGCCTCCGCCATCCTGAACAACCGGCCGCATCGTGCCAGCGGCGCGCTCGCCTTCCACGTGCTGGAGGTGATGGAGGCGTTCCAGACCTCTGCCGACGAAGGCCGGCGCGTCAAGATCGAGAACCGCGTCGAGCGGCCGGCGATGCTGCCGGCCGGACGTGAAACCGGACAGATCGACTGAGGGAATGACCATGCGCAAGGCACTAATTGTATGGGGCGGCTGGCCGGGACACGATCCCGATCTCTGTGCCTCGATGATCCGCGGCTGGCTGAAGGCGGAAGGCTTTGAGGTCCGGATCGAAACGACGACGGCGGCGTTCGCCGATCCTGCGATCCACGATCTGTCGCTGATCATCCCGATTTACACCATGTCGAAGATCGAGAAGGCGGAAGCGCTCAATCTCTGCGCGGCGGTGTGCAGCGGCGTCGGGCTCGCGGGCCATCATGGCGGTATGGGCGATGCGTTCCGCGATTCCGTCGACTACCAATTCCTGTGCGGCGGCCAGTGGGTCGCACATCCCGGCAACATCATCGACTACAAGGTCGACTTGACGAAGCCGGATGATCCCATCATGAAGGGGCTGAAGAGTTTTGAACATCGTTCCGAGCAGTACTACATGCATGTTGACCCCGCCAACGAGGTGTTGGCGACGACGACCTTTACGGGCAAGCACGCATCCTGGATCGATGGCGTGGTGATGCCGGTGGTCTGGAAAAAGCGATACGGTGCGGGCAGGGTGTTCTATTCCTCGCTCGGCCACCGCGCCTACGAGCTCGATGTCCCGGAGATCCGAACGTTGATGACCCGCGGCATGCTGTGGGCGGCGCGCGAATGACAGCTGGCGCGACGCAGCCGGTCGTTCGCGCCACGCTCGAGGACGTCGCGCGTGCGGCTGGCGTGTCGCTCGCCACCGTCGATCGCGTTGTCAACCGGCGCGAGGGCGTGCGCGCCAAGACCGTGGCGCGTGTCGAGGCCGCCGTCGCCAAGCTCGGGTACCGCGCGGACGTTGCGGCCGCACGGCTCGCACGCGGTCAGAGTTTTCGCTTTGCCTTCGTGCTGCCGTCCGGCAGCAACAGCTTCATGACCAACCTGACTGAGCAGGTCCAGCGCACCGCCGACTGGCTCGCCGGCCAGCGCGGCTTTATCGATATCCTCCATGTCGACGTGTTCGATCCGGATGTTCTGGCCGGTGCGCTGGAAGACCTGTCGCCGGCCTATCAGGGTGTCGCCGTCATCGCGCTCGACCATCCCAGGGTGCGCGCCGCGATCGATGAACTCACCGCGCGCGGCGTGGCCGTGGTAACTCTTGTGTCGGACGCGCCGAGCTCGCGCCGCCTGCATTATGTCGGTATCGACAACCCGGCCGCGGGGCGGACTGCATCAACACTGATGGGACGTTTCCTCGCCGGTCGCGAGGGGACGGTCGCCGTGATCGCGGGATCGCTGTCACTGCGCGATCATACCGAGCGGCAGTTCGGCTTCCACCAGATCCTGTCCAGCGAGTATCCGAACCTGCGCGCGCTACCTGTCATCGAGGGCCGCGACGACAGCGAGCGCACACGGGAGCTCACGGCCGCGCTGCTCGCCCGCCATGCCGATCTCCGCGGCATATACTGCTGTGGCGCCGGAAACCGTGGCATCGCCGATGCGCTCGATGCCTCGGGCCGCGCGCGCGAGGTGGTCTGGATCACCCATGAGCTCACTCAGTACACGCGGCGCTTCCTGGTTCGCGGCACGCTCGATGCCATCATCAACCAGGACCCCGGCCACGAGGCACGGTCTGCGGCGCGCGTTCTGCTCGCGCATTGTTCGGGTGAACCGATCAGCCCGGACCAGGAGCGAATCCGCATCGACATTTTTCTGCGGGATAACCTGCCGTAACGTCGAGCAACTACGCCATGCGCTCACAAAGGGCAAATACGACGTCGTCCAGGAGTTCAGGTCTGGCGGCGGCACGTCGTTCTAGCCACCAAGAATCCGCCGGCAGGCGTCGACGAAGACCTGCGCGCCTGTGACGATGTCGGCATCGGCGGTGTTCTCGGTCCAGTGATGGCTGATGCCGCCGATCGAGGGCACGAACAGCATGCCCGCGGGCATGATGGTCGCGAGCATCTGCGCGTCGTGGCCGGCGCCGCTCGGCATGCGCAGCGATCGTCCGCCGGCCAGTGTCTTGCTCGCAGCGTCGATCGCATCCTGCAAGCGGGAATCCATCATGGCAGGCGCGCCCACGCGGATCCGATCTACCGTCACGGTGCAGGGGCCTTTGGCATTGGCCTCGTCCGCCATCGTCCGCAGCAGCTCCTCCGGCCGCGCGATCACGGCCGGGTTGTCGTCGCGGATCTGGAACAGCATCTCGGCAGCGCCGGGAATGATGCTCGGTGCACCCGGATCGAGCGTGATGCGGCCGGTGGTCCAGACCGTGCGCGGTCCGCAAGCCGCCGGGAAACGTTCGTCGACCGCCACGCAGAATTTCGCCAGCGCCAGGCCCGCGTCCTTGCGCACGGCCATGCGTGTCGTGCCGGCGTGGTTCTGCTCGCCCGCAAAATTGATGCGGTACTGCCAGATGCCGACGATGGAGGTCACGACGCCGATCGCGAGCTTGCCGCTTTCGAGCGTGTCGCCCTGTTCGATATGCGCCTCGAGATAGCCGACGTGCCGTCTCGGCTCGGCGGCGACACGGGCCTGTCCGGCAAGCCCCATGTCGGTCAGCGCGTCGCGCATGGTGCGGCCATTGGTGCGGTCGCGCGCGGCGTCGATCTCCGCTTCGGTCACCTGCCCGACATAGGAGCGCGAGCCGAGGAAGCTGCCGAAATGACCTTCCTCGTCACACCACGCGGCGACTTCGACCGCACCTTTGACCGAGAGATCCGTGTTGAGCACGCGCGCGGCCTCGAGCGCATAGACGACGCCGAGGGGGCCATCGAGCCAACCAGCGTAGTTCTGGCTCTCGAGGTGCGATCCGGCCAGCAATTTCGGTCCGGGCTTTGCACTGGTGCCGAGGACATTGCCGATGCCGTCGATCACGCCCGCGAGTCCGGCCTCGGGTAGCTTCTGCACCAACCAATCCAGCGATTGCTTGTGCGGTTCGGAAAAGGTTGGCTTGTGCACGCCGGTCTTGTAGGTGCCGAAGGCGCGGAGCGCATTGAGATCGGCGAGAACGCGCTCGCCATCGGCACGCGGCTGGGTGTCAGGCATGTTCGGCAACCTTCAGCGCCTCGGTGCGGATCTCCTCGACCAACCGTTCTTTCAGCTGGACGAATTCAGGCGTGGTCTTGATTTTGTAGGAGCGCGGATGCGGCAGGTCGATCGCAATCTCCGCCTTGATCCGGCCGGGACGCGCGCTCATCACGATGACGCGGCTGCCGAGGAAGATCGCTTCCTCGATGTCGTGGGTCACGAACAGAACGGTCTTCTGGTCGCGCTCCCAGATGCCGAGCAGCATTTCCTGCATCAAGGCGCGGGTCTGGTTGTCCAGCGCGCCGAAGGGCTCGTCGAGCAGCAGGATTTTCGGATCGTTGGCAAGCGCCCGCGCAATCGCGGTGCGCTGCTGCATCCCGCCGGAAAGCTGCTTCGGCCAGTGGTTCTCAAAGCCGGAGAGTCCGACCTGGCGGATGAAGGCGTCGGCGATCTTGTTGCGTTCCGCCTCGGACACGCCGCGCTCGCGTAGCCCGAAGGCGATGTTTTCGCGCACGGTGAGCCAGGGGAACAGCGTGTAAGACTGGAACACCATGCCGCGATCGGCGCCGGGGCCGGTGACTTCGCGGCCATCGAGCGTGACGCGCCCGCTGGTCGGACGGTCAAGGCCAGCGACGATGCGCAGCAGCGTGGACTTGCCACAGCCTGACGGGCCGAGGATGGTGACGAAGTCGTTGTTGCCGATGATGAGATCAGCCGGCTCCAGCGCCCTGGTCGGCGCGTTGCCGTGGCGCGCGGGGAAGGTTCGCGAGACCTGCTCGATCTTCAGCGTCGTCATGCGAGCCTCCAGGGGAACAGCCACGCGTTGAACGCCTTGAACAGGAAATCCGAGAGGAGGCCGATCAGCCCGATCACGATAATGCCGAAGATGATCTGACCAGTATTGAGCAGCGCCTGGCTGTCGGTGATCATATGGCCGATGCCGGAGGACGAGCCGATCAGTTCGGCGACGATGACGTAGGTCCAGGCCCAGCCCAGCACCAGTCGCAGGATTTCCGCGATCTCGGGCGCAGAGGAGGGCAGCAGCACGCGGCGGATGATGCCGCGGTCGCTGGCCCCGAGCGTATAGGCCGCCTCGACCAGATCGCGCCGCGTCGTGCCGACGGTGACTGCGATCATCAGGATGACCTGAAACACCGAACCGATGAAAATGACGAGCAGCTTCTGCAGTTCGCCAATGCCGGCCCACAGGATCAGTAGCGGAATGAAGGCGGATGCCGGCAGATAGCGCGCAAAAGAGACGAAGGGTTCAAGGAATGCCTCGACCGGCTTGTAGGCGCCCATCAGAACGCCGATCGGCACCGCGATGATTGCTGCCAGCGTAAAACCGCCAACAACGCGCCAGACGGTCATGCCGATGTCGAACAGGAAGCCCTGTTTGGTGAGCAGGTCGACGCCTTCCTGCACCATGGTCAGCGGGTTGGCGAGGAACACCTTCGACACGTGGCCGCCAAAGGTCGCCCAGGACCAGAGGGCAACGAACACCACGAAGAACGCAAGGCCGTAAGCCACGCGCTGCTTTGACGTCACAGGATCGAGGGGACGCATCAACGGTCTATCCGGGCGATGAACAAGGTTGCCGGTCCCGTCGCGAGACGGGGCCGGCGGCTCTTGAGAGATTTACTTGATGTAGCTCGCGTCGAAGAGGTCCTCGACCTTCGGTACGGCCTTGATGATGCCGATCTCGAGCAGGAGGTCTGCGGCGTCCTTGTTGAAGGCGAGGAAGTCGCCCGCAAAGAACTTTTGGTTCGCAGCCCTGTCCTGCCAGCGCAGATACTTTGCCGAGTTGGCGAACTGCTCGCCGGTCTGCTTCACGTCGGCGCCCATGATCTCATAGGCCTTGGCCTGGTCCTTGGCGATCATGTCGAGCGACTCGAAATAGCTGTTGGCCAGCGCCTGCGCTGCCTTGGAGTTCTCGCTCAGGAACTTCGGCGTGCAGCCGAACGTGTCCATCACGATCGGGTAGTCGAGCGTGGTGGCGATGATCTTGCCCTTGTCGGGCGCGGCGCGCACGGTCGATAGATATGGTTCATAGGTCATCGCGGCATCGTTCTGGCCGGAGACGAACGCCTGCGCGGCTGCGGCCGGCTCAAGGTTGACCACGGTGACGTCCTTCACCGAGAGGCCGTTCTTCTTTAGCATCCAGGCCAGCGCGAAATAGGGCGAAGTGCCGGGCGCGGAGGCCGCAACGGTCTTCCCCTTCAGCTCCTTGATCGACGTGACGTCATTGCGCACAGCCATGCCGTCGGCGCCAAAGCTCTTGTCGAGCTGGAAGATCTGCTTGGTCGCGACGCCGTTGGCGTTCCAGGAGATCCAGGTCTCGACCGTGGTTGCTGCGCACTGCACGTCGCCGGAGGCGATGGCGAGGTGGCGATCTTTCTGCGGGATCTTCTTGATGGTGACGTCGAGGCCGTTCTTCTTGAAGATGCCGGCTTCCTTCGCCAGCGTCAGCGGCGCGAAGCCTGTCCATCCGGAGATGCCGACGCCGACCTTGATGTCGTCGGCGAGCACGGGAGTGGCGGTCGCAAGCGCAATGATTGTCGCAAAAACTGTCGAACTACGCATGATTGTCGTCCTCTTGCCGATCGATGGATTGACGTCCTGTTGATCTCTGTCGGTCTGTGGGAACCATTGCCCGAAGCGCTGCACGATTTGTGCCGACATCGTTCTCTCAGCCTCCCTTGAATCGCGCGACAAGGCGGTGAGAGTCACCGGGATAGAGCAGGCGCACCGCGGTGATGGTGCGCGCGCTGCGCCAGGTATAGCGGTCGATCACGAGGCACGGCGCACCGACGGCGATGTCGAGCGCTTCGGCCGTGCGATCATCCGCGACAATGGCGCTGATCGTATGTTCGGCCTCTGTCCATGGGACATGATGAAGCAGCCACGAGCCGGGCGGCTCGCGTGCAAAATCCGCGGTGGCGGCGTGAGGCACGGACGACAGATCGATCAGCCGATCCTCGACCGCAAAAGGGACGTTGTCAGCGCTGTGGCGGCAGGTGATCGCGACCACCTTGCCGGCTTTCTTGACACCAAGACGCTCGCGATCGGCGGCGGTCGCAGCGCGCCGCTTGCGGCTGATCAACTCGTAGCCGTAACCGCGCCCGAGTGCGATGATCTCGGCCCGGATGTCGGCGATCTTGAGCACCGCCGACTGGTGCTGCGGCCGGCGCACGAAGGAACCGGCGCGCCGCCGGCGCTCGATCAGGTCGGCCTGCGCAAGTTCCGACAGCGCCTTGTTCACTGTCATGCGCGAGCAGCCGTAGCGTGCGACCAGTTCGTGCTCGAACGGAATACGGTGGCCGGGCGGCCATTCGCCGGTCAGGATACGCTTTTCGATGTCAGCGCGGATGCGCTTGTAGAGCGTGGGCTTGTCGGCCGCGTCGGTGGCGAGGCTCATGCGACGAGCCTCCGGACGGTTGCGTTGAACCGCTCGCGCGCGGTCTGACGCAGTTTGTGCCGGCCGCTCTCGACGACCTTGTTGCCACCGGCCCAGACGCAATCGATCGCGCCGTTGCCCGCCGCAAAAATCCAGCCGTCGATGAGTGCATCGCCGCGGCGTCCCGCCAGCGATGGATGTGCAGCGTCGAGCGTGACGATGTCGGCACGCGCGCCCGGGCTAAGGCCGACTGTCGGTTGCGCCAGCGCCCGCGCACCGCCCGCAAGGGCATCGTCGAACAGTGTACGTCCGGTCGAGCGGCCTGCGCCGCGTGAGAGCACGTTGCGCGCGCGATGCTTGAGCCGCTGGCCATATTCGAGCTGGCGTAATTCATCGGCGACGCCGACCAGCACGTTGGAATCAGTACCTATACCAAACGAGCCGCCGGCATCGAGGAACTCGCGCGCCGGAAAGATGCCATCGCCGAGGCTCGCTTCGGTGATGGGGCAGAGGCCGGCCACCGCACCGGTCTTCGCGAACGCACTAACTTCCTCCGCCGTGGTGTGAGTCGCGTGGATGAGGCACCAGCGTTGATCGACAGGCGCGTGCTGCAGCAGCCATTGCACCGGACGCTGCTCCGACCAGGCCAGGCAATCCTCGACCTCTTTCATCTGCTCGGCAGCATGAATGTGCACGGGCCCGCCTTCGGCGAGCGGAATGATGGCCGCGAGCTCGTCCGGCGCGACTGCGCGCAGGCTGTGCGGCGCAATGCCGACATTGGCGCGTGGCAATGTTGCGATCGCCTTGCGCGATGCAGCCATCAGCTTGGCGAACTGATCGACAGAGCAGATGAAGCGGCGCTGGCCGTCATGCGGCGCGGCGCCGCCGAAGGAGCCGTGCGCATAAAAGCTCGGCAACAGTGTCAGGCCGATGCTTGAGGTTTCGGCGGCCTCCGCAATGCGCGCGGCCATCTCGGCGGGATCGGCATAGGGCGAGCCGTCGCGGTCATGATGAAGGTAGTGAAATTCGCCGACGCGGGTAAAACCCTGCTCCAGCATCTCGACATAAAGCAGTGCCGCGACGGCAGCAACGTCATCCGGCGTCATCGCCAGCGCGAAACGATACATCGTCTCGCGCCAGGTCCAGAACGTATCGGTGCTCTCGCCGCGCAACTCCGCAAGTCCCGCCATGCCGCGCTGGAAAGCGTGGCTGTGCAGGCTCGCAAGTCCCGGAAGCGCGATGGCGTGGCGTTCGTCGCTGGCGGTTGGCGCCACGCCTGGCGTCAGCGCTGCGATCGCGCCGGCGGTGATGACCACCTGCACGTCATTGGCCCAGCCCGAAGGCAGGAGCGCGGAGGCAAAATGCAGTCGGGACATGACGACACGCCGGCTGGACAGAACCCCCTCACGATTATATGTCTAGACATATAAGTCAAGCATTCCCAGGGCGCAGGGACTTCGCGAAGGGACAGTGGCATGGCAGAACGCTTGGACCGGATCTGGCACAACGCCCGGCTCGCCACGATGCGGGCCGATCGTCCCGATCTCGGTGAGATCGAGCATGGCGTGATCGCCGCGCGCGGTGGCCACATCGTCTACGCAGGCGCAGAAGCGGATTTTCCGACGGGTGCCGACGCCATCAAGCGGACCGATTGCGAGGGGCGCTGGATCACGCCGGGCCTCGTCGACTGCCATACCCATCTCGTCTATGGCGGCAACCGCGCGCACGAGTTCGAGCTGCGCCTGAAAGGTGCGAGCTACGAGGAAATCGCGCGCGCCGGCGGCGGCATCGTCTCGACGGTGGCCGCGACCCGCAAGGCAAGCGAAACCGAGCTGGTCGCGAGCGCGCTGCCGCGGCTCGATGCGCTGATCGGCGAGGGAGCCACGACGGTCGAGATCAAGTCTGGCTATGGCCTGGACCCTGAGACCGAGATGCGCCAGCTGACCGCCGCGCGCAGCCTCGGCCGTCAGCGGCCCGTTGCAATCCGCACCTCGTTTCTCGGCGCGCATGCACTGCCGCCTGAGGCCGACGGCGACAAGAATCGTTACATCGATCTCGTCTGCAACGAAATGTTGCCCGCCGTCGCTAAGGCCGGCCTTGCCGATGCCGTTGATGCCTTCATGGAGGGCATCGCGTTCTCGGCCCAGCAGACCGCGCGGGTGTTTGAGGCGGCAACGGGGCTTGGGCTGCCGGTCAAGCTACATGCGGACCAGTTGTCAAACCTCGGCGGAGCTTCGCTCGCTGCACAATTCTCCGCGCTCTCGGCCGATCACTTGGAGCATACCGACGAAGCCGGTGCCGCTGCGATGGCCAAGGCCGGCACCGTGGCGGTGCTGCTGCCCGGCGCCTACTACTTCATTCGCGAGACGCAGAGGCCGCCGGTCGATGCGTTCCGCAAGCACGGCGTTCCTATGGCACTGGCGACCGACTGCAATCCGGGCAGCTCGCCGCTGACCTCGCTGTTGCTCGCCATGAACATGGGCGCGACCCTGTTCCGGATGAATGTTGCCGAATGCCTGTCCGGCATCACCCGCGAAGGCGCGCGGGCGCTCGGTGTGCTCGATGGGACCGGCACGCTGGAAGCCGGGAAATGGTGCGATCTCGCGATCTGGGACATCGAGCGGCCCGCCGAGCTCGTCTACCGCATCGGCTTCAATCCGCTGCATCGCCGGGTGTGGAGGGGCCAGTGACCGGGCCAGGCGCAGCGATCGTCGTCAAGCCGGGAACGGTGAGCCTCGACGATCTTGCGTGCGTGCTTGCCGGCGCGCCCGTCGTGCTCGATGCCGCGTTCTGGTCGCGCGTCGATGCGGCTGCAGCGATCGTCGCGAAGGCCGCTGAGGCCACAGCACCCGTCTATGGCATCAACACCGGATTTGGAAAGCTGGCCTCGAAGCGGATTCCGCCGGACCAGACTGCGCTGCTGCAGCGCAACCTGATCGTCTCGCATTGCTGCGGCGTCGGCCCGGCCACGCCGGAGCCGATCGTGCGCCTGATGATGGCGCTGAAGATCGTCTCGCTTGGCCGCGGCGCCTCGGGTGTCCGCCGCGAGGTCATCGAGCAGCTCCAGGCCATGCTGGCGTGGGGCGTGTATCCGCTGGTGCCACAGCAGGGCTCGGTCGGCGCCTCCGGCGATCTCGCGCCGCTTGCGCATATGACGGCGGTGATGATTGGCGAAGGACAGGCGATCGTCGATGGCAAGATCATATCCGGCAGCGAGGCGCTAGCGGCTGCCGGCCTTGCGCCGTTGACGCTCGGCCCCAAGGAGGGGCTCGCGCTGATCAACGGAACGCAGTTTTCGACCGCCTATGCCATTGCCGGTGTGCTGCGCGCATTTAACCTGCTGCGTGCGGCACTCGTCACCGGCGCGCTGTCGGTCGATGCGGCGATGGCCTCGACGGCGCCGTTCCGCCCCGAGATCCAGGTGCTGCGCGGCCATCCCGGGCAGGTCGCCGCGGCCGCAACGCTGATCGCGTTGCTCGACGGCAGCGATATCCGCCTGTCGCATCTCGAAGGCGACGAACGCGTGCAGGACCCCTATTGCCTGCGTTGCCAGCCGCAGGTTGCGGGCGCCGCGCTTGACCTGATCACGCAGGCCGCGCGCACGCTGATCGTCGAGGCGAATGCCGTCACCGACAATCCGCTCGTGCTGGTCGAGACCGGCGAGATCGTCTCCGGCGGCAATTTCCACGCTGAGCCGGTGGCCTTTGCCGCCGATACGATCGCGCTTGCACTCTCGGAGATCGGCGCGATCAGCGAGCGGCGGATCGCGACGTTGGTTGATCCCGCACTCAATTTTGGCCTGCCACCGTTCCTGACGCCGGACCCCGGCATCAATTCCGGCTTCATGATCGCCGAGGTGACGGCGGCTGCACTCTATGCCGAGAACAAGCAGCGCGCGGCTGCCTGCTCGATCGATTCAACGCCGACCAGCGCCAATCAGGAAGATCACGTCTCGATGGCTGCTCATGCCGCGCGACGTCTCTCCGACATGGCCGACAATCTAGCCGCGATCTTGGGCATCGAGCTTCTGGTTGCCGCGCAAGGCATCACGCTGCGGGCTCCGCATGCTACGAGCGCGCCGCTTGTTGCCGTGATCGCCTTGCTTCGCGAGCAGGTGCCCGCGCTCGGTGCTGACCGTTACATGGCCGGCGATCTCGCCAAGGCCGCCGCGCTGATCGAAGCCGATGCACTGCCGGCCGTGGCGCTCGCTGCGCTTCCAACTGATCCGTTTCCGAGACTTGACTAAGAGGGTCCCCATGAACCGCCGACTGGACAACGACCGCACCATCCGCGCTCCCCGCGGTAGCGAGATCAGCGCCAAGAGCTGGTTGACGGAGGCGCCGCTCCGCATGCTCATGAACAATCTCGATCCTGATGTCGCGGAGCGTCCGAGCGAACTCGTCGTCTATGGCGGCATCGGCCGCGCCGCGCGCGACTGGGAGAGTTTTGACCGGATCACAGCCGCGTTGCGCAAGCTCGAGAATGACCAGACGCTGCTGGTTCAGTCCGGCAAGCCGGTCGGCGTATTCCGCACCCATGCCGATGCTCCGCGCGTGCTGATTGCGAACTCCAACCTCGTGCCGCATTGGGCGACGCTCGACCATTTCAACGAGCTCGACCGCCAGGGCCTGATGATGTACGGCCAGATGACCGCGGGCTCGTGGATCTATATCGGCAGCCAGGGCATCGTGCAGGGCACGTACGAGACCTTCGTCGAGGTCGGTCGTCGTCATTATGGTGGCAGTCTTGCCGGTAAATGGATTCTCACGGCCGGTCTCGGCGGCATGGGCGGCGCGCAGCCGCTGGCGGCGACCATGGCGGGCGCTTCGATGCTTGCGGTCGAATGCCAGCCCAGCCGCATCGAGATGCGCCTGCGTACTGGCTATCTCGATCGCCAGGCAGCAACCCTCGACGAAGCGCTTGCGATCATGGCGGAAGCTGCGCAGACGAAGAAGGCGGTTTCGGTCGGCCTGCTCGGCAATGCCGCTGAGATTTTCCCCGAGCTGGTGCGCCGCCGTGTCAAGCCCGACATCGTCACCGACCAGACCAGCGCGCATGATCCGATCAACGGGTATTTGCCGAAGGGTTGGACGCTCGCCGATTGGGAGGCCAAGCGCACCTCCGATCCGAAGGCGGTGGAGCGTGCGTCGAAGACCTCGATGGTCGAGCACGTCCAGGCCATGCTCGATTTCCATGCGCAGGGTATTCCGACGCTCGACTATGGCAACAACATTCGCCAGATGGCGCAGGACATGGGCCTCAAGAATGCGTTTGATTTCCCCGGCTTCGTGCCCGCCTATATCCGTCCGCTGTTCTGTCGCGGCGTCGGCCCGTTCCGCTGGGCCGCGCTGTCAGGCGATCCCGAGGACATCTTCAAGACCGACGCCAAGGTCAAGGAGTTGATGCCCGACGACAAGCATCTGCACAATTGGCTCGACATGGCGAAGGAGCGCATCAAGTTCCAGGGCCTGCCGGCGCGGATCTGCTGGGTTGGGCTCGGCGATCGCGATCGGCTGGGTCTCGCCTTCAACGAGATGGTCGCGCGCGGCGAGTTGAAGGCGCCGATCGTCATCGGCCGCGATCATCTTGACAGCGGCTCGGTGGCCAGCCCGAACCGCGAGACCGAGGCGATGAAGGACGGGTCCGATGCGGTATCCGACTGGCCCTTGCTCAATGCGCTGCTCAATTGTGCCAGCGGCGCGACCTGGGTGTCGCTGCATCATGGCGGCGGCGTCGGCATCGGCTATTCGCAGCATGCGGGCATGGTGATCGTCGCCGACGGCACGCCGGAGGCCGCCAAGCGCATCGAACGCGTGCTGTGGAACGATCCGGCCAGCGGCGTCATGCGCCATGCGGACGCGGGCTACGACACCGCGATCGACTGCGCCCGTGCCGAGGGGCTCGATCTGCCGAGCCTGGCGAAGTAGTCAGTCGCGCACCAGGAGCATGGGCATCGTGGTCTTCGCGCCATCCATGAACGTCTGGACGGCATCGCGCACGATCGCGTCGAGATCGGACGGGATCGGCGTCTCGTAGACGAATTTGCGGATGGCGAGATAGAAGATGCGGCCGTGCAGGCCCCAGAACAGCTCGGTCTCGCGTTCACCGAGCGGATGGGCCTTCGCATCTGGCAGCTTCAAATCGTGGCGCAGCTCGGCCGCCGCGGGCTCGATGATCTCGCGGCGCACGATGTCGAGATAGCGGCCGGTGATGCCGAACGACTTCATGCCGGACGAGACGAAGATCCGCACCCAATTGTATTCGAACACGCGTTCGACATAGTCGAGATAGAAGCGTGTGAGCCGCGCCTCCAGCGAGAGTGAGCGGTCGCGGATCAGAGGGCCCCAATCGGGTGACCAGCGGCTGAGATAGACCTCCTGGTAGACCCGCTCGATCAGCGCTTCCTTGCTCGGGAAGTGGCGATAGATCGCCGAATGAGTGATGCCCATGCGCTTGGCGAGCTCGCGGGTCTGGCCCTCGAAGCCGCGCTCGGCAAAGAAGCGGATCGCCTCGTCGAGGATTGCGCGCTCGCGGTCGGCCGCGCGCATGTTGCGGCGCTTTGGCGCGGTCGCCTCGCGCGTCTCGGTCCGCCGCCGCGGTCGTTTTGCCGTCTTCTGCGTCGTTTTCGCCATTGTGCCGTGAATCGCGATCTCTTCTGCCTTCTTAGCCTAAAGGTGCATTTGTGACCAAATGGTCATTTCCTGTTGACCGCTCTCCGGCGGCGTGTCAGGATTTTGAGACCAGATGGTTACAAATCTGGCATCCCGGCTGATGAGCCGATGGATATTGAGGAAACAGCGGTGAAGGCGAGGGCTTTCAGCTATTTTCGTGCTGCGACGATCGACCAGGCGCTGGATGCTCACGCGCGCGCTGGCGACGACGCGCGCTTTATCGCCGGCGGCCAGAGCCTCGTGCCGGTACTGTCACTGCGGCTGCAGGCGCCGCGGCTTCTGATTGACATCACCCACATCGACGAGATGCGCGGCGTCCGGCGCGAAGGCAGTTACTTGCGCATCGGTGCGCTAACGCGCCACTGCGAGATGCTCAGCGAGCCGTTGATCGCCGAGTTCGCGCCGTTACTGCACGCCGCGGCGCCCTTCGTTGCCCATCCCGCGATCCGCAACCGCGGCACGTTCGGTGGCAGCGTCGCGCTCGCCGACCCCGCGTCCGAATTTCCCGCGATGACGCTGGCGCTCGATGCAGAGATCGAGATCGCCGGCTCTTCGGGCACCCGGCGCGTCAAGGCCGACGACTTCTTCCTCGATCTGTTCGAGACCGCGTTGCAGCCCGGCGAGCTGATCACCGCGGTCCACGTTCCGCTGTTCAAGGCCGATCAGCGCTTTGCGTTCGACGAATTGGCGCGCCGGCGCGGCGACTATGCGCTGGTCGGTTGCGGCATGCTTGCGACTTGCACAGGCGACCGCATCGACGGCATCCGCATATCCTTCTTCTCGGTCGGCAATACGCCGACACGCGCGATGGGAGCGGAAGCCGCCCTGATCGGATCGAGCCTGGACGCCGAACGTATCGTCGCCGCACAGGCCGCGCTCGAACGCGATCTCGCGCCGCCGGACAGCGATGAGGTTCCGCCCGCCATGCGGCTGCATCTCGCGCGCGTGCTGCTGGGACGCCTGCTCGGGCGTTTGAAGGAGGGCGCATGAGCGGCTTTGACGAGAGCCTGCTGGACGACAATGAGGCGACCATGCGGGTCCGCTTCATTGTGAACGCCCGCAAGGTCGCCTGCGAGGTCGCACCGCGCGAGACGCTGGTCGATTGCCTGCGCAACGCGCTCGAGCTGACCGGGACCCATGCCGGCTGCGAGATGGGCGCCTGTGGCGCCTGCCTGGTGCAGCTCGACGGCCGCGCCGTGCATTCCTGCCTGATGTTCGCCGTGCAAGCCGATGGCGCGAGCATCAACACCATCGAGGGCCTCACCGAGAGCGGCGTGATCGCCGATCTCCAGGCCGAATTCCATCGCCGCAATGCGTTGCAATGCGGCTTCTGCACCCCGGGCATGCTGGTCAACGCGCAGGAGCTACTCTCGCAGGTGGCGCGGCCGAGCCGCGAGGACATCCGCGACGCGCTATCGGGCAATTACTGCCGCTGCACCGGCTATGAGGCGATCGTCGATGCGATCGACGCGGTGGCCAAGGAACGTACGAAGGCACGCAGCACAAGCGGAGGCGCAGCATGAGCGCGCCGCTGACCTCGCTCGACCGTCCGAACTCCCATATCGGCCGCTCCGTGCCGCGGCCCAACGCCAAGCGGCTGTTGGCCGGGCGCGGGCGTTACATCAGCGACCTCAGGCTGCCGCGCATGCTCTATGCCGCGTTCCTGCGCAGCCCGCATGCGCATGCGAAGATACTTGCCATCAACACTGACGCGGCCCGCGCGCTCGAAGGCGTGCATTTCGTGGCGACGGGCGCTGATCTCGCCAAGCTATGCACGCCCTGGATTGGGACGCTCGACCATTTCAAGGGCATGACCTCGGCGCCGCAATTGCCGTTGCCGCTCGATCGCGTGGTCTGGGCCGGGCAGGCGGTGGTCGCGGTGGTCGCCGAGAGCCGGGCGGTTGCCGAGGATGCGCTGGAGCTGATCGATGTCGACTACGAAGACCTTCCTCTCGTCGTCGACATCGACGCTGCGCGCCAGGCCAACGGTCCGCTGATCAATCCCGGCAGCACTAACAATGTCTGCTTCCGCAGTCAGCTCGACAATGGCTCGGTCGACGATGCCTTCGCGCATGCCGCCCACGTGGTGGAAGAAGAATTCACCTTCGGCCGCCACACTGCGGTGACGCTGGAGCCGCGAGCCATCGTCGCCGACTACGATCCTTCTGCCGGCATGCTCACCGTGCATCACGCCACGCAGACGCCGTATCAGTTCCAGGATCTCTATTCGCGACACTACGGCATCCCAGAGCCCCGCGTTCGGGTGATCGCGACCGACATCGGCGGCTCCTTCGGGATGAAGCTGCATGTCTATCACGAGGACATGGCGGTGGTCGGCCTCTCGATCCTGCTCGGCCGCCCCGTCAAATACGTCGCCGATCGCATCGAGTCCTTTGTCTCCGACATCCACGCTCGCGACCATCGCGTCCGCGCCCGCATGGCGCTGGATGCCAAGGGCGAGATCCTGGCGATGGACGTGCTGGACTTGACCGCGATCGGCGCCTTCTCGACCTATCCGCGCACCAGCGTGGTCGAGGGCAACCAGGTGATCCGCCTGATGGGTGCGCCCTACCGCTTCAAGAACTATCGCGCCACGCTGGAAGTGATCTTCCAGAACAAGGTGCAGACCAGCCAGTATCGCGCCGTCGGTCATCCCATCGCCTGCGCCGTTACTGAGCGGCTGGTCGACATGGCAGCAAGCAAGATCGACCTCGATCCCTTCGCGATGCGCGCGCAGAACGTGATCGCCGACGATGCCTATCCGCAGACCTCGCCGACCGGCTACCGCTTTGAGGCGCTGTCGCATCAGGCGTGCTTGAAACGCTTGTACGAGATGATGGACTATGACGCGCTACGCGCCGAGCAGGCCGACTTGCGCGAGCGTGGTGTCTATCGCGGCATCGGTATTGCAACCTTCGTCGAGATCACCAATCCCAGTCCGGCCTTCTACGGCGTCGGCGGCGCGCGCATCTCCTCGCAGGACGGCGCTATTCTCAGTCTGACGCCGTCGGGCGAAGTGCGCTGCCTGATCTCTGTCACCGAGCAGGGGCAGGGCACCGAGGCGATCATCAGCCAGATCGTCGCCGATCAGCTCGGCCTCGCGCAGGAACACGTCAAGGTCATCACCGGCGACACGGAAGTGACGCCACATGGCGGCGCCACTTGGGCCTGCCGCGGCGCCGGCATCGGCGGCGAAACCGCGCTACAGGCGACGCGAGCGCTCAAGCGCAACATTCTGGAGATTGCCGCGCTCATTCTTCAAGAGCAGCCATCGGCGCTCGACATCGTCGATGGCCAAGTGGTGGACGCGGCGACCCAGAACCAGCGGATGCCAATTTCCGAGATCGCCCGCATTGCCTATTTCCGCTCCGACACGCTGCCACCGGGCACGCAGGCGCAGCTCACGGTCAGCCATCACTTCGCGCCGCAGGGCTATCCCTTTGCCTTCACCAACGGCATCCAGGGCTGCTCGCTGGAGGTCGATGTCGAGACCGGGTTCATCAAGCTGTTGAAGCACTTCATCGTCGAGGATTGCGGCCGCGTCATCAATCCGATGCTGGTGGACGAGCAGCTCCGCGGCGGCATCGTGCAGGGGCTGGGTGCAGCTCTGTTCGAGGAGTGCCGCTACGGCGACACCGGCCAGCTCACGAACGGTTCGCTCGCCGACTACCTCGTTCCGATGCCGATGGAAATGCCGGACATCATGATCGCGCATGTCGAGACGCCAACGGCCGACACCGAGCTTGGCGCCAAGGGGGTTGGCGAGGCGGGCACGGCGGCCGCGTCAGCCTGTGCGCTTAACGCCGTCAACGATGCGCTCACGCCGTTCGATGCCACGATCAATTCGATTCCGATCACGCCCGTAAAAGTCCTGACCGCCCTGAAGCGTTTCTAGAAAAAACCCTTGAAAAAGACACCTGGAGGAAATCATGTCAAAATCCGGTTCGACCCCGAAAATAACCCGACGCACGACTCTCGCAGGTCTGTCGGCAGCCGCGGCCCTGCTTGCTATGCCCCGCCTCGGCCGCGCGGCGGATGAAACGATCCGCATAGGCTTCCCAACGCCGCTTACCGGCCCGTTCGCAGCGGAAGCACGCGACCAGGTCAAATGCGCCGAGCTCGCAGTCAAACTCGTCAACGACAAGGGCGGCATTGGCGGCCGCAAGGTCGAGCTGCTGGTGCGCGACGACAAGCTCAATGCCGGCGAAGCCGCGACCCGCACGCTGGAGCTGATCGAGAAGGACAAGGTTCATGCCGTGGTTGGCGCGCTCTCCAGCGCGGTGCAGCTCGCGGTCAACGAGGTCACCCGCGCCCGCGGCGTGATTTTCGTCTCGATCAGCCAGTCCGACACCATCAACGAGGTCAAGGATTTCAGCAAATACACCTTCCACGAGGCGCTGAACCCGCACATGACGACCGCCGCTGTGGCGGGGCAGACGCTGAAGAAGGGCATGAAGGTCGCTCATCTCGTCGCGGACTATGCCTACGGCCATGAGATGCTGCGCGGTTTCAAGCGGGCACAGACTGCGATCGGTGCGGACAACGTCGGCGAGATCCTGCATCCGTTTGGTGCCGCTGATTACTCGACCTTCATGCCGCGCCTGATGTCGATGCGGCCGGACGTGCTCTGCATCTCCAATTTCGGCCGCGACCAGGCCAACGCGATCAAGCAAGCCGTCGATTTCGGCGTCAAGCAGCAGATGAAGATCGTGGTCCCCGTGATCCTGCACAACCAGCGTCTCGCCGTCGGCCCCGACGTGTTCGAGGGCGTGGTCGGCGGCGCGAACTATTATTGGGGCCTGGAGTCGCAGAGCAAGTCGGCGGCCGCTTTCAACGCGGCGTTCAAGGGTGCCAATGGTGGCGCGATCCCGACTGATTACGGCGCCTACGGCTATTCCGGCGTCGGATCGTTGCTGGCAGCGATGCAGACCGCGGGTGGCACCGACACCGACAAGGTCGTCGATGCCCTGGAGAAACTGCAATATGATCTGACCAAGGGCCCGCAGCATTACCGCAGATGCGACCACCAGTCGGTGCAGTCGGTGCTGGTACTGGAGTCCAAAAAGAAGTCCGCCATGGCGAACGACAACGATCTGTTCGCCATTCTCGCCAACGACACGGGCTCGGACGATATGCTGCGCAGCTGCAGCGAACTCGGCCACGCCACCTAAGTCTTAACCGATGGACCTGTCGCTGATCATCATGCAGCTTCTCTCCGGGATCGCCCTTGGGGCGGTCCTGGTGATCACTGCGCTCGGATTGACGATCGTGTTCGGCATGCTCGGGGTGGTCAATTTCGCCCATGGTGCGCTGTTCATGATCGGGGCTTATGCGGGGCTTTATCTTGCCTCTCTCACCGGAAGCTTCTGGTGGGGATTGCTGCTGGCGCCCATCCTGATGGGCGCCTTCGGCATGCTGATCGAGTTCGTCCTGATCCGCAGGCTCTATGGACGTTCGATCGACGATCCGCTGCTGCTCACCTTCGGCCTCAGCTACATCCTGGTCGAGGGCGTACGGATCGTGTTCGGCAGCGACGGCATCCCGTTTCCGACCCCGCCGCAACTGGTCGGCGTGCTCGATCTCGGCGTCGGTTTCTTTCCCCGCTACCGTCTGTTCGTCATTGCGCTGGTGGCGGTGGTGCTGCTGGTGCTTTGGTTGACGCTGGAGAAAACCCGCATCGGCCTCATCGTGCGTGCCGGCGCGCGCGATCCCACCATCATGCAGGTGCTCGGCGTCGATATCGGCCGGGTCTGGCTTGCGATTTTCGGGCTTGGCGTCGGGCTCGCCGCGCTCGGCGGTGTGCTCGCAGGTCCCATGCGCAGCGTTAATCCGGAGATGGGCTCGCTGGTGCTGGCGGAGGCCTTTGTGGTGACCGTGATCGGCGGACTAGGCTCGATCGTCGGCGCCGTCGTCGCCGGCCTTATGGTCGGCATTTCCATCAGCCTTGTCGCATTGTTCGCGCCAGAAATGGCGACCATCGTCATGTTCGCGCTGATGGCGGTGGTGCTGCTGATCCGCCCGCAAGGCCTGTTCGGCGTGAGAGGGAGGACCGCGTGACGGTACCATCGAGCGGCGAAGCGGTCGCCAAACCTTCGTCCAGCGGGCTCGGCTGGCTTCTCGAGCAGCGCGTGCTGCTGTCAATCGCGGTACTGGCCGTGCTGCCATGGCTGCTGCCATCGCAGGCGCTGGCCGTCAATGTGCTGATCTATGGCGTCGTGGTGATGGGCTACAATTTGTTGTTCGGCTACACGGGACTGCTGTCGTTCGGCCAGGCGGCGTTCTTCGGCGCCGGTGCCTATTTTACGGGAATTGCGATCGGCCGCTATGGCGTGCCCTGGTTCGCGGCGGTGCCGATCGCCATGCTCCTCAGCACCTGCCTTGCGGGGGCGATCGGTATTGTCTCGACGCGCACCCGCGGCATCTATTTCTCCATGGTGACGCTCGCGCTGGCGCAGCTCGTTTATTATATCGCGCTCCAGGCCTCGTCCTTCACGGGCGGCGAGAATGGTCTGCGCGGCTTCACCGTCGACCACATCAGCCTGTTTGGGCTCCCGGTCAATTTCCTCGACCCCGTCAACAAATATTATGTGCTGATGGCTCTCGCCGCCCTGGCCATGTGGTTCCAGTCGCGCATCCTGAACTCGCCGTTCGGTGCGGTGATCGAGGCGATCCGCGAGAACGAGCAGCGGGCGCGGGCCTGCGGCTACAATGTCGAGCGCAGCAAGCTGATCGTATTCATGCTGTCGGGGGCGATCTCCTCGCTTGGCGGCTGCATGCTGGCGCTGCATCTGTCGATCGTGCCGCTCGACATGCTGCACTACCAGACCTCGGGCATGATCGTGATGATGGTGCTGCTCGGCGGCGCCCGCAGCTTCTTTGGGCCCTTCGTCGGCGCCGCCACGTTTCTGATCCTGGAGGACGTCATCTCGGTCTGGACGCCGCATTGGCAGCTCTTTGTCGGGACGATCTTCGTGCTGTTCGTGCTGTTCCTGCCCAAGGGCATATGGGGGACGCTGCTCGACACGCTCGGCATCGGAAAGACGCGGCCATGAGCGGTGAGCTGCTTCGCGCCGAAGGGATCGGCAAGCACTTTGGCGGCTTCGTCGCGCTCGAGGGCATTACCGTGTCCTTTGCGGTGGGACAGCTCACCTCGATCATCGGGCCGAACGGCGCCGGCAAGAGCACCTTCTTCAACATCCTCTCTGGCGCGCTGACGCCGACCTCGGGAAAGCTGCATTTCCGCGGGCGCGAGCTGAACGGCTTGCCGCAGCACCGCTTTGTGCATCAGGGTATCTCGCGCTCCTACCAGATCACCAACATCTTCCCGGACCTGTCCGTGCACGAGAATGTGCGCGTGGCAGCGCAGGCGCTCACGGTGAGCTACGACATCTGGCGCAACCGCGCGCAGCTGCCGGAGCTCAATGCCAAGGCCGATGCCGCGCTCGACGCGGTAGGGCTACTCGGCAAGCGCGGCGCGCTGGCAAAATTCCTGTCGCATGGCCAGCAGCGGGCGCTGGAGATCGCGATCGCACTGGCCTCCGAGCCGGAGCTGTTGCTGCTCGACGAGCCGACCGCCGGCATGGGGCCGGAAGAGACCAAGGACATGGTCGCGCTGCTTGAGCGGCTCGCCGACAGGCGCACCGTGCTGCTGGTCGAGCACAAGATGAAGATGGTGCTGGGCCTGTCCAAGCGCGTCGTGGTGCTGCATCACGGTCGGCTGCTGGCGGACGGCGCGCCCGACGAGATCAGGAGCAATCCGGAGGTCCGCCGGGTTTATCTCGGACAGAGTGAAGGCTATGGCTGAGACCGCGCTGCTCGAAATCAATGATCTTCACGCCTGGTATGGTGCGAGTCACATCCTCCACGGCATCTCCCTGCACGTGAAGGAGGGCGAGGTGGTTGCGCTCGTCGGTCGCAACGGCGCCGGCAAGACCACGACCCTGCGGACGATGATGGGCCTGATGCCAAAAGCGACCGGCCGCGTGCGCTTTGCGGGCAGGGAACTGCTGCCCCTGCGCGCGCATCAGCGCTTTCATCTCGGCCTCGCTTACGTGCCCGAGGAGCGCCGCGTCGTGCCCGGCCTCTCCGTGCGCGAGAATCTTCGGCTCGGCCTCGTCGCCGCCGGCCGCGAGATCGAGGAGCGCGCCGCGATCGACGAGATCGCCGAGACGTTTCCGCGGCTGAAGGAGCGGCTCGACCAGGAGGGCGTGACGCTGTCCGGCGGCGAGCAGCAGATGCTGGCCATCGCCCGCGCGCTGATCGCCGACCCTAAGATGATCCTGCTGGACGAGCCCTCGGAGGGCATCATGCCGGTGCTGGTCGAGGAGATGGGCGCGCTGTTCCGCCGCCTGCGCGACGCAGGTAAGACGCTGCTGCTGGTCGAGCAGAATGTCGAATGGGCCTTACGCCTGGCCGACCGCGCCGTGATCATCGATCAGGGCGAGGTCGTGCACGAGAGCAGTGCTGCCGCGCTGCTCGCGGACAAGGATATACAGGAGCGCTATTGCGCGGTGTGAGTCCTCAGGCAACAACCTTGGCCCTGCGCGCGACTTCCCCGTCGAGCCGCTGCCGTTCGTTCGCGAGGTAGTCGTCGATCGCAGCGCCCGGCATGGGTTCTGAGAAATAACAACCCTGGATGAGATCGCGTCCTCGGCCGCGTACATCTGCCAAGTGTCGCTGCCAAGTGTCGCGGCGGCGGCCTTCACTTTGCTGACTGAAGCGCAGCCGTCTGTTTGGCGAGCGCCTGGTCGAAGGCCTCCGACAGGCCGGTGGCGTAGGTCGCAAGCTCACCCGGCTTCACGAACGGATTTGGCGTCTCGCTCTTGATCTGCTGGGCGCGCTTGTCGTGCATGCCATAGACCTCAGGGTGCGGCCCGAGCAGCACGTCGATCTTCATCGCCTTGGCCTTGGCGAAGGTCGCGCGGTAGTCGTCGACGATGCCGGGATAGGTCGGCTGGCCGACCAGCCGGTTCAGCGCAACGGTGCCGCTGCAGAAGAACAGCACCTCGCGGTCCTGGCCGCCGTCCTTCACTGTCATCTCCCAGCTGGTGCAGCCCGGCGAATGACCGGGCGTTTCGTGCGCCGTCAGTGTGGTGTCGCCGAGCGTGACCTTGTCCCCTTCCTTCACCGCCCGATCGACCTTCACCGGCGGAAAGCCGAGGTCCGCGTTCTTCTCGTCGCCGGGATAATAGCCGCCTTCGAGCAGCGCCTTGTCGCGCTCGCCGGCGACGAGTTGCGCCCCGGTGTCCTTCTTGATTTCGGCAAAGCCGCCGGTGTGGTCGAGATGGGCATGGGTGTTGAGAATGATCTTGATGTCGGCCTCCTTGAGGCCGAGCTTGGCGATGTTGTCCTTGATCATGCCGGTCGACTGCCGCATCGCGGTGTCCATCAGGATCAGCCCCTGCGACGTCTTGATGACATAGACGGCGATGCCGTCAGTGCCGACGTAATAGATGTTGTCGATGAGATGGAACGGCTCGAACGGCGCGGTCCATTTCACCATGACCGCCGCCAGGAAGTCCTTGATGGTCTGCGCCTGCGCAGCTGGTGCGAAAAGTGCCAGCGCGCAAAGCGCGGCCGTGAGCCTTCTCATGGATTGTCCTCCCTGATGTTGTTGTCTTGCGACCGCGGGTGAGGCCCGCCGATCGACCAGCCGCACGCTAGATGTTGCGCGATGCCGCAGCAACGGCTGCACGCGCGAAAAACTCCGCGTCATGCGCGGAATAATAGTCGCTGTCCGGTTTGAGCATGGCGGCGCTTTTTGCAATGCGGGCTATCGCGTTGACCGCGCCCGGGCCGCCCGTCATACTTTTGCTTCAAGACGGGCCAGCAAGACCCGTCATCACCGGGAGCTCACATGGCTAGATCATTATCCGTCCTCGCGGGGACGCTGATTTCCGTCGTCTCCTTCACTTCGATCGTATCGGCGCAGCCGGCTTGCGTGACCCAGAACATGGCCGTGCCGCCGGGCGCCAACAGCACCGACAAGGCGGCGCCCTTCTTCATCGACACCACCGGCCTCGACTTCAAGACCGCGCCGCCGACGCGCGATCCCTCCAACCCCAATTATCCGCGCGCGACCGAGCTGCCAGACGGTACGCTGCCGCCGCCGGGTGCCGAGGGCAATTTCATCATCGGCCCCACCCACAATCCGGCGCCCGAAACCATCGCGAAAGAGGGCGTGCCGCGCGGTACGACCAAATCCTTCACGCTCTCGTCGAAGGAGAGCACGATCTACAATCCCGGCCTGATCCGCGACGACGTCGCCGGCTGCACCAATTCCTCGATCATGACGACCGTGACCGCGCCGGACGACAAGTCCAACATGATCGTCACCACCAGCCATCCCGGCATCTGGTCGCGCACCATCGACGTCTATGTGCCGGCGCAATATGTACGCGGCACCGAGGCGCCGTTCATCGTGGTCGGCGACGGCGGCTCCGCTGCCTACAAGGATCTCGCCACCACGCTCGACAATCTGATCGCGCAGCGGCGCGTGCCGCCGATGATTGCGATCCAGATCGGCAATGGCGGGCAGGACGCGCAGGGAAGCCAGCGCGGCCGCGAATATGACGCTGTGTCGGGCGCCTATGCGCAATTCGTCGAGCGCGAGGTGCTGCCGCTGGTTGAGGCCAACGCGGACGTCAAGCTGACCAAAAATCCCGATGGCCGCGCCACCATGGGGCTGAGCTCGAGCGGCGCTGCGGCCTTCACCATGGCGTGGTTCTATCCTGATCTCTATCACCGCGTGCTGGCGTTCTCGCCGACCATGGTCAACCAGCAATGGCCGCATGATCCGTCACTGCGCGGCGGCGCCTGGGAATATCACAGCGCGTGGACGGGGCCGGCGAGCCCGAACCTGATCTCGAAGGCGGGCGTGTTGACGCCGGCCGAGCCGCCCGGCGTGCCGCTGATCGTCGCCGCGCCGACCAAGCCGATCCGCTTCTGGTACTTCGGCGGCGACCAGGACCTCTACTATCCCAATCCCACCATTCCCGATGGCATGCACGACTGGACCCTATCGAACGAGCTGATGGCCAAGGTGCTGGCGGAGAAGGGTTACCACTACCAGTTCCTGTTCGTGCGCAACGCCAAGCATGTCGATCGTCCCACGATCGCGCAAACGCTGCCGGCCGCGTTGGAATGGGTCTGGAAGGGCTATCCGATCCCTTGAGCGCGAAGCGCAGCTCAGCGCCCGATCGTCACCCCGGCGGTCGAGCGCATGGCGTCACGCAGGCTCGTTGCGTTCATGTCGTCGAGCGCCTGACGCGTCAGCACGGTGGTCTGGCCGGGCGTGTCGAGAATGGTCTCGCCGCGCGAGGACGAGAGCCGGTTGGCCTTGTAGGGGGCAGCCGGATCGGTGGCGGGCGGTGCCGCATGGACGTGGCGTGCCCGTTTTCCGGACGCGGCGAGCGCGCCTTGTGAAACGCTGAGAGCGGCGATCACGATCAGGCTTTGCAATTTTGCGGACATGCGATCTCCCATATCCAGGGCGTCAGCTTAGCATATCGGGAGCGTCATCGCAGAGGAAAACGATCAGGCGAGGGCGGGCTGGCGTTCCAGCAGGGGCTCGCGGGTGCGATCGGCACCACGCGGCTCGGCGAGCCGGGTGAAGCTGCGCTGGCCCGCATGCACGGGTGCCTCGACGATCACGCCTTCGCAGACGATCTGGCCGCCGAGCATCTTGAATTCGAGCTTGTCGTAGCGCGGCATCGTCTCGCCGGATTCGGGCGGCAGCAGCCCGATGCGCCCCTGGATATTCAGCGTGGCATCGCCGGTGCCGTGAAGCCGCGGATTCCACATCCTGATCCCGGTCTCGGCCCAGCGTTGCCGGATCAACGCGGTGCGATCGGCGGGCTCCACGCTCTTTGCAAGAGCCTTCGGCGCGCTGGGGTTCATCGGGGCGGGCGATACGGGCGCCGTATCCGGTTCGATCTCTGCGGCGACGCCGGGAGCGGGCTCGCTGTCGATGCTCGCCTCAATGACGACAGGCGCGGAGGTTTCGGTGTCGACCAAGACAGCGGGCGTCTCGACGGCGACGACCGGTTCGCTTTCGACGGAAACGGTAGGTTCGTCTTCGGCGACGAGCTCGGAGGGCGCAACCGGAACCGTCGCCGTCTCGGCAGGCGTGATGAAGACTTGCTCGGCGACGACCGGTTCAACATCGACCAGGAGTTCCGGAGGCGCATCGCAGCTGATGACGGGCTCGCGAGCATCGACCGCCCCGGCCTCGATAGACGAGACCGGCGCCTCTTCCACAATTTCGGGTTCGACAGTCTTAAGAAGTTCCTCAGGCGGATCGCTGCTGATGAGTTCGGTAGCATCAACCGGCTCGCTCTCATCCTCAACCTGAGAGGGCAGAAGCTCTTCCACGACGACAGGCTCTGCCTCTGCCGGTGTCTCCAGGGATGAATCCTTGCCAACACTGATATCAATCGGCGCCACGTCGAGACTGCCGCTGTGCGGCGGAGGCCGAAGCCGGTTGAACGCCCATTTCACCGCAGAGATGCGGCTCAGCAACGATATCAGTCTCGAAAGCACTGGGAGTTGTCCAAGAGGTACGCAGGCCGTAGGCAATCGCTGATTCGCCAGCAATGTGAAAAATTGCCCCGGCCGTCACACCCCTGTCAATCTGGGCGGGACCAATTGCAGAACATCTGCACAGCCTCGCGCCATAGCGTTCATTCGAAATGCATCGAAGCCAGCGGATCTTCGTCGCGATCCGGCTGGTGCGTTGACGCAAGCGGGATGGCCGCGTGCCCCGCTCTGCGGATATGCGAATGCGCGAGGGCGTGCTTGTGGGCGAGCGCCATGGTGAGCGCTTCGCATTCCGTTGGTTCGCCGCCCCACGCGCAGTCGATGCCTGGAGACTGTTCAGGCCAGGCCTGCGCCGGGCCAGCGATCGCAAGCGACAAAATAAGCCGCAAGGCGGCGACGATGCTTGTCTTTGTCATGGCACGCTCCAAACCGTTCCATCGACTGGATCAGGTGGAACGGGCGATATTCCGCGCCGCTGCATGATCGCGCCGCAGTTCACGCGGGTTTCAACGGCCGTGAGACAGGCGTGAGGGCCTTCCCTTTCGCAACCGGTTTGTTTGGCAACCCGGATGCGACAAGCACCGCCGCGGCGTTCTGAGCTGCCGCGCCTAGGATGCCCGGGAAGGCCCAGCTCGACGAGGTCTCAGCCATCATCGCGAAGCTGCGACCGCCATGACGTCATGCGGTACTGCCCCCGGTCGCCGATCCCTGCACCGAACGTCGGGCTTTCCAGCATCCTCCTCCCCGCCTAGTTTGGAACATCCGGGGAGTGAGGACGACGCAATGAAGAAGCTTGCCGCCATCGCAGCGGTTCTGATCTGGTCGACATGCGCCTACGCGCAGGACCGCGCCATCACCGTGGCCTCGACGACGTCGACGGAGCAGTCCGGCCTGTTCGGCCATTTGCTGCCGCTGTTCTCCAAGGCCGAAGGAATTGAGGTGAAGGTCGTTGCCGTTGGCACCGGCCAGGCACTGGACATCGGGCGGCGGGGCGATGCCGACGTGGTATTTGTCCATGACAGGCCGGCCGAAGATAAGTTCATTTCCGAAGGGCAGGGCGTGAAGCGCTTCGACGTCATGTACAACGATTTCATTATCGTCGGTCCGAAGAGCGACCCTGCAAAAATTGCCGGCGGGAAGGATGTCGCTGATGCCTTGCGCAGAATCGCGGCAGCAAAGGCGCCGTTCATCTCGCGCGGAGACAAATCCGGCACGCATGCCGCCGAACTGAGGTTGTGGAAGGAAGCAGGCATTGATGTCGCCGGAAAGGACAGCTGGTATCGCGAGATCGGTCAGGGCATGGGGCCCGCGCTGAACATGGCGTCGTCGTCGAACGCCTACCTTCTGTCAGACCGCGGCACTTGGCTGTCGTTCAAGAACAGAGGCGAGCTTGCAATCCTGACCGAGGGCGACAAGCGGCTATTTAATCAGTACGGCGTCATGCTGGTCAATCCGGCAAAGCATCCGAATGTGAAGGCGAAGGATGGACAGGCCTTGATCGACTGGCTGATCTCGCCGAAGGGGCAGGATGCGATCGCCGGCTACAAGGTCGGCGGCGAGCAGCTATTTTTCCCCAACGCGTCCCACTAGCAGGAAGGCGACGGTCGAAACCGCGACGCTGAGCGCGAGCAGGATCAGCCCGAGCCCGAGCGCTAGCGGCAGGTCGCCCTTGCTGGTCTCCAGCGCGATCGACGTCGTCATTGTGCGGGTAAAGCCGCGAATGTTGCCGCCGACGATGATGATAGCGCCGACCTCGGCGATCGCACGTCCGAACGCCGCCAGAAAGGCCGTCAGCAGCGAGGTTCGGCCGAGTGCGAACAGCAGGCCAATGCTACGCAACGTCGACAGCCCGTCGATCCGCGCGAGGTCGCCGTATTCCGCCCACAGCAGGCTTGCCGGCCGGTGCACCAGCGCAACCACGATCGGCGTCGCCAACAGCGTCTGCGCGATCACCATGGCTGTTGGTGTGAACAGCAGGCCGGCCGCCCCGAGCGGACCGGACCGCGACAACATGAGATAAAGCGCGAGCCCGACCACGACCGGCGGCAGGCCAAGCAGCGCATTGGTCAGCACGATGACGACCTGCCGCCCGCGAAAGCGGGTGATCGCAAGCAGGGCGCCGAATGGGGCGCCGATCAGGAGTGCGACGATGCTGGCAGTCAGGCTGACGCGCACCGACAGCACGACAATGCCGAGCAGCTCAGGATCGGCTTCGCCAATCAGCGTGAACGCGGCAACGATGGATCGTGCGAAATCGTTCATCCGGCCCGACACGGTTGCGACGGCAGCAGGTCGAGCGCCAGCTCGGAGGGAGGGCAAAGCCTCACGCGTTTCGGCGTGACCACGATCGGCCGGTTGATCAGGATGGGATGTGCCATCATTGCGTCGAGCACGTGATCGTCCGTCAGTGCCGGGTTGTCGAGCCCAAGCTCCGCATAGGGCGCAGCCTTCTCGCGAACTGTCTGGCGCAGCGAAATCTCCATGCCGGCGATCAGCTGCCGCGCTGCGCGTGACGGCGATGTCGTGGCGGATAGATCTCCTGGAGTTCGTTGGTCAATCTGATCCACCATCATCGGGTAAAGCCATCGGCCGACCTTGGTCTTCGTCCGGCGTGTGTGCTGAATCTTACACACAAGTCTTTACCGGTTCCATGCGGAATTCAGCCCTTGAAAGCTTGAACTGAACGTGTCCCACTCGTCGTGGATGAGCGGACTTGGGTCGATATCGAGCGCAGCGCTGAAGTTCTAGAGCATGATCCGGAAAAGTGCGCAGCGGTTTTCCGACAAGACCATGCTCAATAAACTAGGACACGCCCATGAACATGGTGGCGACCATGCCGACGATGCAGAAGGCCATCGCAATCGTCGACGCCCACCCCAGCCAGTACAGCGGTCCGGTGACCACGAGCTCGCCCATCACCTTCGGCTTCCGCACCAGCAGCATCAGGATCACCATGACTGGCGCTGCGAGTACGCCGTTGACGACCGCACTCCAGTACAGCGCCTTGATCGGATCGATCGGCGTGAAATTCAATCCGATGCCGCAAAGACCTGAAAGGCCGAGCACCGTATAGAAGGCGATCGCCTCCTTGGGCTTGCGGGAGAGGCCGACTTTCCATCGGCGGCCTTCACCGATCGCATAGGCGGTCGAGCCCGCGAGCACGGGGATCGCGAGCAGGCCCGTGCCGATGATGCCGAGCGCGAAAATGAGCTCCGCGAACGGACCGGCAATCGGCTTGAGAGCTTCCGCCGCCTGCGCCGAGCTCTGAATGTCGGTTTTGCCCTGCGCATGCAGGGTCGTGGCCGTGGTGATGATGATCGAGATTGCAATCAGATTTGAGAACGCCATTCCAATCAGCGTGTCCAGCCGGATGCGGCGGAACTCTTCGCCTGCCGTCGAAGCATCTTTCTTCAGCGGGGCCTTTTTGTCGTCGATCCGCTGCTCTTCGGCTTCCTGCGAAGATTGCCAGACGAACAGATATGGCGAGATCGTCGTGCCAAGGATGGCAACGAGCGTGGTGAGGAATGCAGCGTTCCAGCTCACCTGCGGAATCAGGAGGCCCTTCAACGCCTCGGTCCAGGGGACTTTCACGACGGCAAGCGCGATGACATAGGCAAACAGGCTGAGTGTCAGCCATTTCAACACGGCGACGTAGCGGTCGTAGTTGAAGAAAATCTGGGCAAGCACCGAGGCGCCACCGAAAATCACGACATAGACGATGCCGGGACCGCCGATCAGCAGCTTGAGAGCATCTGCCATCGCACCGAGATCGGCTGCAATATTGATGGTGTTGGCGGTGAATAGCAGGACCACGAGGCTCCAGACATAGGCCGCACCGAAATTGCGGCAGACATTGCCCGCAATGCCATGGCCCGTGACGCGCCCGATCCGAGCCGAGATTTCCTGGATTGCGGTCATGAGCGGATAGGTCAGGAGCATGGTCCAGCCGATCCCGAAACCGAGTTGCGCGCCGGCCTGGCTGTAAGTCCCGATACCTGATGGATCGTCGTCCGAAGCGCCCGTAATCAGCCCCGGCCCGAGCGTGGAAAAAAAGTTGCGAAAACGAAAGATCCCGCGCTTCTGCAGCTTTGGTCCAAGCGCCGACGTGTCCATTGCCGCTCCTCAGCTCTGCCTGTGCGACATAACGGAGCGAGTTGCCCCGAGTTCCAGACTCGGAACACCGTCGAGCACTATTTGGGTTGCCGAGGTCTTTGCTTCCCGGTCGATGGCGCAAACCAGCCCGCGCGCTTGTCAAGCCGCCATTCCAGAATATTCCTATTTCCAGAAATCCGGAAATTGCGCATTCATCTGGCCCGGCACGGTGGACGGATCGCGAGTCGTCCGGTACGTGGGCGAGTTGCGGTGAATGCGGGCTTGCGTCGGCACGCGAAGGCCGGGAGCAGGGCGAGCGGAGGATTGAGTCGAACCTCCTGAGCGCTCGACCGCGCGTGACGAACGGCGCGGGCGGCATACGGTAAAAACTCGGGCCGAAACGGCCGCGAGACCGCGAAATCATGCCCTTGCAAGGGGAAGGCGACTTTATTCTCGCCACGGATGCGTTAAGGAAGAGCCTGGATGCGGTGCAGCACTCGGGCGGCCGCGGATCGAAATTTAGGCCAAATCGGGCAGGCCGCCGTCGCGGCCGGGCCCGCTGAACGAGAAGGACGTCAGGCTATGATCAATACCGTTGGCATCATCGGAGCAGGGACCATGGGCAACGGCATAGCCCAGATCTGCGCCGCGGCTGGGCTTTCGGTCGTGATGGTCGACATCTCCGATGCGGCGGTGAGCCGCGGTGTTGCGACCGTCGGCGGCAGCCTCGAGCGCTTGGTCAAGAAGGAGAAGATGTCTGCGGCCGATCGCGATGCGACGCTCAAGCGCATCACCGGCACGACGGACCGTGCCAAGCTTGTCGATTGCGATCTCGTCATCGAAGCCGCAACCGAGAACGAGGAGCTCAAGGTCAAGATCCTGAAGGATCTGTGCGCCACGCTGTCGCCGCGCACGCTGCTCGCGACCAACACCTCGTCGATCTCGATCACCAAGCTTGCCGCCGCGACCGATCGCCCCGATCGCTTTATCGGCATGCACTTCTTTAACCCGGTTCCGGTGATGGCGCTGCTGGAGTTGATCCGCGGCTTGCAGACTTCGGACGACACCCACGCCAAGGCGCTCGATTTCGCCCAGCGCGTCGGCAAGGTGGCGATCACCGCGAAGAACAGCCCAGGCTTCGCCGTCAACCGCATCCTGTGCCCGATGATCAACGAGGCGATCTTTGCGCTCCAGGAGGGCATTGCGACCGCGGAAGAAATCGACGTCGGCATGAAGCTTGGCTGCAACCATCCGATCGGGCCGCTGGCACTGGCCGACCTCGTCGGTCTCGACACCATGCTGTCGGTGATGGAGGTCTTTTATAAGGGCTTCAACGATCCTAAATACCGTCCGGCCCCCTTGCTCAGGGAAATGGTCGATGCCGGCCATCTCGGCCGCAAGACCGGGCAGGGCTTTTACACGTACGGCGCCTGATCGTGCCGCGGACGACGGGCTTTAGCGCCCGGCGTTCGATCTCGCAATTTGCGCTGCGACAAAGACGTCGCGCACAATTGGCCCGACAATGTCGAACGGACGGCTCGCGGGAACAACAAGCGGAAAACGAAGGTATGTCTGATCGACTGAAGGCCGAGCGCGAGGCGGCGGCCGAACGGCGGAATCTGCTGACCCAGGATGCGATCGAACGCACCGGGATCACCGAAGAGATGATCGGGGAACTCGTCACCCGCTTCTACGGACGCGTCCGCGAGGATGCGTTGCTCGGGCCGGTGTTCGCCGTCGTGCAGAATTGGGACGAGCATCTCGCCAAACTGAGGGGGTTCTGGTCATCGGTGGTGCTGATGAGCGGCCGGTACCATGGCTCGCCGATGCGGGCGCACATGCCGCTCAGCCTGGTCGGCGATCATTTCGACCGTTGGCTCGACCTGTTCGAGCAGACCGCGCGCGAGGTCTGTCCGCCGCCGGCAGCTGCGCTTTTCATCGACAGGGCGCGACGCATCGCCGACAGTTTTGAGATGGCGTCGGCAACCATCGCCGGCCGCATTGCGTCGCCACGTCACGTGCTCAGGTCTTGACGGCGGCTGATCTGCCCGCAAAACGTGCAGTTGTACCGCCTCAAAGTTGTGCTGCGCGCCAATAGCGCGCTGCACCAATTCCCACATCATCGGTCTGATCTGCAAAATCATCATGCGGATCGCGCGGCATGACGTTGAAACGGCAAAAACGCGTTGGCATGCGTTCAATCGTGTTCAATCAAAGCGAGTAAAGCCATATTGATGCGCTGCGGCGCCAATTCTTCGCCTTCATTTCGGCAGAGTCCCAGCGCCTGCTACTGTGCATGTCACGCGCATCATTCAGCATCACTTCATCATCCACCGACAGCATTGCGGAATTCGGAGCCGATGCAAGCGCGGAGCAAACGCGGCGAACGCTGCTGCTTGGTGCACTAGCCACCACGGCCTGTCTCGGGTGTTCCGCACAGACGCGTGCGGGCGAAGATCCGCCGGGCTCCGACGAGCGGCCGCAGAAGGGCGATCTGCTCGTCTTCTCCGAAGGTGACAAAGAGGGAAAGCTCATCGCTGCGGCTGATCTGCCGGCCGGCGGTCCGCCGGTGCATGCCTGGCCGCAGGATCCCAAGACATCGGTGGTGCGCAGCGCCTCGCGGCTCAACGCGATCCTGATCATCAGGCTCGATCCCGCCGAGCTCGACGAGCAAACACGCGCACGCGCCGTCGACGGCATCATCGCCTATTCGGCGATCTGCGCTCATGCCGGCTGTCCTGTCACCGCCTGGGTCAAGAGCGATGTCGGCGACAAGGAGGTCTTCAAGTGCGTGTGCCACAACTCTGAATATGATCCCCGTTCGGGCGCGCAGGTGGTGTTCGGGCCGGCGCCGCGTCGGCTCGCCGCGCTGCCGCTGGCGTTGGCTGACGGCTCGCTCAGTGTCGCGGGCGGTTTCATCGGAAAGGTAGGTGGCGCGCAGCAGGGATGACGGTGCGGGATGTGCCCGCCTCACGAGAGGCCGCATCCGCCGAGGGGCGGGCGCCGGGACGAACGACAAGAATTCAAAACAAGAATTCAATCGGATGAACAAGGGGAACGTCCATGAAAACGTCCAAGGAATCGTCCATGGCCAAGAAGCAAGCATTGCTATCCGGCTTCGTCGCCTTCACGTGTCTTGTCTCGACCGCCGCGATAGCCGGCCCGGTCGAGAGCTACGCGCCAGTCACTCAACAGCGCCTGGAGAATCCGGAACCCGGCAACTGGATGCTCTATCGGCGGACCTATGACGGGCAGGGTTATAGCCCGCTCGACCAGATCAACACCTCGAATGTAAAAGACCTGACGCCGGTCTGGACGTTTGCCACCGGCGTGGTCGAAGGCCACGAGGCGCCGCCGATCGTCAACAATGGCGTGATGTTCGTGGCGACTCCGATGGGGCAGGTGATCGCGCTGAACGCGAAAACCGGCGATGAATATTGGCGCTACAAGCGGCAGCTCCCTGACGATCTGTTCCAGCTTCATCCGACCAGCCGCGGCGTCGGCCTGTGGGAGGACAAGCTCTATCTCGCCACCACCGACGACCATGTCGTCGCGCTCGACGCCAAGACCGGCAAGGTGGCGTGGGACACCAAGGTGCAGGATTACAAGAAGGGTCAGTACATGACCCTGATGCCGCTGATCGTCGACGGCAAAGTCATCGTCGGCGGGTCCGGCGGCGAGTTCGGCGTGCGTGGCTATATCGCCGCCTTCGATGCCAAGGACGGCAAGGAATTGTGGCGGACCTTCACCATTCCCGGCGAGGGCGAGCCCGGTCACGAGACCTGGCAGGGTGACGACTGGAAGAATGGCGGCGGCTCGGCCTGGATGACCGGCACCTACGACAAGGAGACCAAGACGGTCTATTGGGGGGTCGGCAACGCCGCGCCGTGGCCCGGCGAGATGCATCCCGGCGACAATCTCTACACCTCGTCGGTGCTCGCGCTCGATCCGGGCAACGGCAAGATCAAGACCTATCACCAGTACCACCAGAACGATTCCTGGGACTGGGACGAGGTCGACGCGCCGATGCTGATAGACCTGCAGCGCGACGGCCGCAGCGTCAAGAGCCTGGTCCATCCTGGTCGCGACGCGATCTTCTGGGTGCTCGAGCGGACGCCGACCAAGATCAACTACATTGCCGGCTGGCCGTTCGTCGCAACCGACGTCTGGAAGGGTATCGACGAGAACGGCAAACCGATCCTCGATCCCGCGCACAAGCCGGTGGTCGGCAAACGTGTCGAGTTCTGTCCGTCGCTGTGGGGCGGCAAGGACTGGCCGTCAGCGGCCTACAGCCAGAGGACCGGCCTCGTCTACGTGCCCGCCAACGAGAACTTCTGCGGCGGCTTTACCGGCGAGAAGATCCCGCTCAAGCCGGGCGAGCTGTGGCTTGGCACCAAGCCGGAGGATATCGGCCTGAAGACCAAGCCGGGCGCCGATCATTTCGGCGAACTCCAGGCCTGGGATCCTGCGACCGGCAAGAAGGTGTGGCAGCACAACTTCCCGAAGTCGCAGATGTTCGGCTCGGTGACGGCGACCGCGGGCGATCTCGTCTTCGCCGGTGGCACCAATGACCGCAACTTCCGCGCCTTCAACGCCAAGACCGGCGAGCTTTTGTGGGAGCAGAAGACCAACTCCGGCATCATGGGTATGCCGATGTCCTATGAGATCGACGGCACGCAATACATCGCAATCCAGTCGGGCTGGGGCGTCGACGCGCAGCGCATCCAGGATGCACTCGCGACCAACAATATCGGCATCGAGTCCAACGTGCCCCAGGGCGGCGTGATCTGGGTGTTCGCGCTGAAGAAATAAGCTCCGCAGGCGGATCGAAGACGGCGGAGCGCGTGGGGGCAAATGCGGCGGACGGCAACGTCCGTCGCACCCCTTGCCGCACACGTCCGCACCGGTCCGATGGTGCGCTTGTTACCACTGTCATTGCAGGGGTTTTTTCCACCATCAGTCTTTCGCCGTCCGTAGGCGTTCGCTACAAGCGGGACCATGCGCATGGGAAGGCGCTGGGGAACGCTGCAGGGAGAACGACGACGATGGCTCGCAAGATCAACCGACTCAACGCGCGCGCGGTGGCGACGCTGAACAAGCCCGGGCGGCATGCCGACGGCGGCAATCTCTATCTGTCGATCTCGCCGAACGGCGGACGAAGCTGGGTGTTCATGTATCGATGGCACGGCCGCACCGTTGAGCTGGGTTTCGGATCAGCGCGTGACGTCACCCTGGCCCGCGCTCGCGAGCGCGCCACTGAGGCGCGAGCGGCCATTGCCGAAAGGGTCAATCCGAAGGGCATCAGGGTGGCCAGCGCGGGCGTCACGTTCGGCGAGGCGGCCGATCAGCTGATAGAGGCCATGCGACCGTCATGGCGCAGCGCGAAGCACGCGGCGCAATGGGTGATGACGCTGAAGACGTATGCAGCACCGCTGCGCCGGCTGCCTGTTGATGCTGTCTGCACCGATGACGTGCTGGGGGTGCTGAGGCCGCTCTGGAACGCGACGCCCACAACAGCGGGGCGCGTGCGTGGCAGGATTGAGCGGGTGCTCGACGCCGCCAAGGCGCAGGGGTTTCGCAGCGGCGATAACCCTGCCCGGTGGCGTGGGCATCTGGATCAGCTATTGCCGAAGCGACAGCGCATCACGCGCGGCCACCATGCCGCGATGCCGTACAGCGAAGTCCCGGCCTTCATCATCGACTTGCGGGCGCGCGAGGCTGTCGCAGCGATCGCGCTGGAATTTGCGATCCTCACGGCGGCGCGGTCCGGTGAAGTGCTGGGAGCGACATGGCCGGAGTTTGATTTTGACGGCGCACTGTGGACGGTGCCGGCGTCGCGCATGAAGGCCGGGACTGAGCACCGCGTGCCGCTGGCTGCACGAGCGCTGGCGATCGTACGGGAGATGCACGAGCTGCGAACCTGCGAATACGTTTTTCCGGGGTACAACGGCAGGCGGGCGCTATCGGCGCGGGCGTTCGGGCAGGTGCCCAGCCGCATGAACATCGAGGGGGCAACGGTGCACGGCTTCCGCTCCAGCTTCAGGGATTGGGCGAGCGAGCAAACCACCTTCAGCGGCGAGGTTTGCGAGATGGCGCTGGCTCACACGATCAGGAGCGTGACCGAACGGGCCTATCGACGGGGCGACCTGCTCGACAAGCGCCGCGAGTTGATGGCCGCGTGGGGGAGCTACTGCGCCAAGCCGCCGGCCAAGGTGATAGAGTTCGCAGGCCGCGAGGTGACAGTGATCGGCAAGCATGGGTTTGCGTTCGGCTCATAGCGGGGCGCGGATCATGTGTCCGCCGTCACCGGCGCGCGGTACCGCTTGATTTGCAGGGGGGCGCCGCGCGCGCCCGGCACCGTCCCCAGTATCCTCCCCAGCTTTGACAGCCGGGGCGATCCTTTCTAGAACGTAGCCGTCCAGAAGGCTTTGCCGCCCGTCATGCCAGCCCGCCCACCGAGGCGCCGGCCGCGCATGAAGATGTCGCAGGCGCACCTATGGACGTTCCCCTGACTGAAAAGCTCGCGCTCAACATCCGCGAGGTGACCGCGCTGACCGGCGTGTGTCGCACTGAACTGTACGAGGCCATTGCGGCCGGCGCGTTGCTGGCGCGGAAGCGCGGCGCGTCGACGCTGGTGCTGCAAGCCGATCTCCGCGCCTGGCTGGACCGGTTGCCGGCCATCGGGCCCAGCGGCGCTGGCAAGGCCGCTGGTGCGGGCGAGGCGGAGCCGGCTGCCGAGATGGGTGCCGCGCCCGCGCCCGCACCAGCAAGCCGCCGCCGCCGCCGTCTGGAGCTGATTGCAGCCGGAGGGCAACGCACATGAGCGAAGCCGTCGAGCTGGTGACCGATTTGAATTCCGACTTTCGCGTTGTCACCTTGCCGATAGCACCATGGCGACGGGCCAAGGTGTGGAGCCTGCAACAGCGCGTGGCCCACTGCGTGGCCGGTGACTTCTGGGAAGGCAGGGGATTGGCGCGGACCGCGGAGAAGCTGCGCGAGCTTGTTCGAGGCCGTGCCGGGCCTGTTGATCCGTTGGCTGCTGCTGTCCTGGCCGCGTTGCCGGTGCGCGTCGATATCCCCGCAGCCGTGAAGCCGAAGCGCCGGGTGCCATGATCAAAGCAGCCGAAAGAACCTGCATCGAGTGCGGCGCCCCGTTCCTGAAGAGCGAGCGGCCAGTTCGAACAATCACATGCTCCGAGGCATGCGGAAAAGAGCGGCACCTAGCGAACAAGCGCAAGTCGCTGCGGGAGTGGCGCCGGCAACGAAGGGAAAGATCCCCGGCAGCACCGGGACCGGCATCGCTGGCACCGCTGGCGCCGCGCCAATGCGATTTCTGCTTTCAGATGTTCACGCCAGCGACGGGAAGTCACCGCGCCCGCCGCTGTTCTCCGGAATGCCGGCGAGCTTTTGCGCGCCGATACCTGCAAGAGCTGCGCGGCCGCGATCCTGGCTGGCGAGAGCGGTCGCGTCTGGATGAAGCGGCGCGTCGTGCCGCTCGCAAGGCGTATCGGGAGGCTCGAGAAATCGAGCTGGCCAACCGTGCCGCGCAGCCGCTCGCGCCGGAGGCCGCGGAATATTTCCGCGTCTATCATGGCATCAGGTTGTGAGCGCGCCATCGCTGTCGCTGGGTAACAAGCGAAACGCACAGAATGGCGCTTGGTAGGATGATGGCGCCACCGTTGATAGTAAAGCACACCGCCGCGCGATCGACGATCTACAGGGTAACAAGAAATATGGTTTGTCTATCGCGCGCGTGATTCATGCGATACAAAAGAAACGGCCTCACAGTGTGCAGACTGCAAGGCCGTTTGAAATGCCCGATGATGCTTAGCAGGCGCGATCGGACACAAGACGGTAGTTAGGGCATCCGCCGACTCGCCGTCAAGAGTCTGGTCTTCCACCTCGAAAATTTCATCGGCCCGCAACATTGAAGGCGGCCGAACGTGTCTTCTGATCTGCACCACCGCACTACGCCGAAGCGCGCGCTGCTCGCCCGCTGCCTGCTCAAAGAGGCAAGGGACATATTCGCCTATCGCGGCTGGAAGCAGTTGCCGCAAACGGAGCGCGGCCGGGCGATCCTGATCTGGGGCGCCGATCATGCTTGGCTGGCATCATCAGGCAATCCCAAGCGCAGCGTTGAACGATGGTGCAAGCGTTGGGCGCCATGGCTGACTGATGCCGAGCTGCGGGCGCTCATCGCCGACACCGTGACATCGAACAAGCGCTGGTCCACCGACCAGTCCGCCATTGTGCTGGAGATTTCCCTCGCCGAACGCACGGCGCGCAATCTGCGCCACATCGGCGCCAACGATGACCCGAACTATGACGCGCGCCGCAGCATCAATCGCCGTAAGACTGCCGAACGGTCGCGCAAGTACCGTGCGAAGCACAGCACCGGAGCGAAACCCGGTAGGCCCTCGCTCAATCTATCGCCGGATGAAAGGATCGCGAGGCAGCGGGAACAGAAAGCGGCGAGTGCGAGACGACGACGCGCGACGGAAAACCCGTCACGTCACTTAAAGGAAATAGATCGCGTGACGGAGTTAAATTCTACGCACAGCCCGGCATCGCCGCGATCTCGCCCCGTCGACATAGAAGCTCCGGCATCGCCGCGGACACCGTCGCATCGCCAAGCCTCTTGCCTTAACCAACCGCAGGAACAGCAGGCCATCGTTTCCGACGTTGCCGCCGATCATGCGGCGCCGAACGGTCTTGAACGTGAGCGGCTCCAATCGCGGGAGCGCGCGCGGCTGCACCTCAATGAGGTGATGGCGCAGGTGATGTGCTCCGACGATCCGGCAAGCTGGCAACCGCGTTTAATTGCCGCGACCAGTGAATGGCGCAGGCATAGCCTTCTCGACGACGACGACCACGCGCACGCATATGAGCCGCGCGGATGACCTCCTCTCCGCCGCATGGGTGGCGATGCTTGCTGAAACTGTCGTGCGGTTGCGTGGGGGCTCTCGACCGTTCCCCAGCAAAGGCCCCATCGGCGCGCAACTGGCGATGCGACAAGCGACTGCGCCGCTGTCGTGCTCTCCGAACTCAGTGTAAATACTTCAGCATTAAACAGGGGCGACCACCATGCCGGTAAAATCCTTACTGACGATCAACGTCGTTGCGGCTCTGGTGCTGTCTCTCTTCTTCACGTCGTCGGCGCGGGCTCAATCCGGAAACGACCCGGTTTGGGCCAATAGCGCCGAAGGTCAGGCGCTCGTTCCGTGCAAATTCATCACAGCGACCGTCAACATCAAGCGGTATGTTTGCATAGAGATGGTCAGCGAGGCATTCGCACTCAGCCAGAAATTCGGCACCGTGCCTCGCGAGAGATTGGTGAGCCAGTGCGAGGTTAGTTTGGCGAAGAGGCTACCAGGCAGAGACGGTCCATCGTATCACAATGCCTGCACCGACCTCCTGTCACTGATGAACTACGATCTTGTCCGCTGATCTGGGAGTCTTTGTTGGACACATTAAATTTTCAGTGGGAGTCTAATGTTGGACATAGGTTGGACGTTCTAATTTTGCAACTTGCGCGATTCGCTCTATAAAAGGCGGACCTGACCGGTGCTACGAACACCAGCCAGGCCCTAACTCTAACCAGATGGGTTATCATCATGGCCAAAGCTGCATCGGACATTAGGTCCGAACACCCGACATTTCCACCCTTCGCGCTCTTCGTCTTCATGACCTCTCTCCGCGAGGAGATCGGCGCGCGCAAAGTCGCTCGCACGGCCGAGCGCCTGCCAAGGTACGTCGAGCGCGATTGTAGTGGAAATCTATCCTTCCGCGTCGACCGCTCCCCGCGCGTTCGGCTGCCGAACGATCCGACGACGTCGGAATTTCGCGCCGCGTATAACGCGGCCTTGGTCGATGCAATCGCAGCGGAGGACGACCATGAATGAAGCAATCACCGTCGAGCGCCTGGAGCGCGCTGTCGCTCTGGCCGCGTATCTTGTGGGGCTGGACGGCCCTAAAAGGGTCCCTCTATTCGAGAGGTTGGAGCGCGAGCTGACGGCGATGCGACAGACCGAAGACGCGATGGATCGCGCGAGGCGGTTGCTGGAAAACTTGCGCTCTCCGATGCGGATTGGAAACGGACGATGACTGAACCTGTAACGATCGAGCGCCTTGAGCGCGCGCTCGCGCTCTGTGCGCATCTTGTCGTGCGCGATGGTCCGGTGGTGGTCCCGCTGTTCGAGAGACTGGAGCGGGAGCTGGCCGCGATGCGGCAAACCGAAGATGCCATGGGGCGGGCCAAGCGGCTACTGGAGGCCCAATGAGCCGGGTATCGGTGTTCACAGCACCGCGCCCCAACCATAACGGTTCCAGTAAGTAAAAAAATGAAAGAGGCCCCGGAGATGATCCGGGGCCTCTTTACGTTGGGCGGAAACCAACTCCGCCGCACAGACGGCGCGCCGCGCTTCAATTGCTGTTGATCGCGTTGGTCTCGTTCTGATTCGTCGACATCGCACGTGCTCCGATGTTGAGACGGACTCCGATGAGCCCTCACAAAAACAGAACCGCCCACGCTCGGGAGATTAAGTCGAGCATGGGCGGCCGAGACACTGCAACAACCACACGCGCACCATGCATCAACCGATCAGCCAATGCAACGCGATCTAGTTGTTACCTCTTGTTACCGCTTACCCCTTGAATTGCAGTGTTTTCGCGCACGATCTAAAATTTTCCGCTATGGTTCAGCCACACAGGGACCGCAACACTCACAGACTCAGGATTGAAAAAACCATGAACGAAGAGCAGCTCAAGACCATCATGGCCGCGTTGGACGAATTGCGCACCGGCTTCACCGCGATAGCAAAGCGTTGCGACAGCCTCGACGCCAAGCTTTCCAAAAAGGACAACGAAGAAGAAGCGGCCGAACGCGTCGCAGCCGACTCGGTGTCGCGCGCCGAATTCCGCGCGCTTTCGGATCGCGTGAACGGCGTCACCATCAAACAGATGGAGCGCACGCCGGGCGATCGTGATGCTCTCGCAGAGCTGCAGGCCCGCGCTGATGTCGCTTATCGTGCGCTCGGCGAAGGAACGGCGCCCGCCCCGCACCAAGGGGAATCCGTTGTGGACTTCGCTTGTCGGATTCACAGGCCGCTTCAAAAGCATTCAAGTCGCTTTGCCAAATCGGAACTGGCTGTGATCGCGCGCGATCCGGCCACCTTCAATACGGTGCTGGACGGCATCCGGAGCGACGCTTATCAGCGCGGTCTGAACCCGGTTGATCTGGCGCCGTATATTTTTAGGGAAGTCAAAACCCAGGGCGCTGGCGGGCATCAAGTGACCAGTTTCGTCGGAAGCCGCGGTACATTCATAGGCGCCATGGCCCGCCCAGTTCGAAAGATAGTTGGCTTCCACAACGAACCCCGCCTTGGTCGCCCTGGCGTCCCCTCGTCATCCGGCGGGGCGTTGAACTAGCGAGCGCGATCAATCTTCGAGAAGACCAGGGCCACCGGCACCGCTGCCGGTGGCGTCTCGATTCCTAACGTCGAAACGAACGTCCACTGGGGCACAAAAATGGCCGCACCAATCTATCAATTCGCGAACAACGCAAACACGATCTTGCGCGCACTCAGGCTTTCTCTTCTCGCGCTGGCTTTGTCGGGCCAGATTGCTTTTGCTGCTGGGCCTGGCGGCGGAGGTCCAGGGCCGAGCCCGGCGCCAAATCCGTGGATCGTCCTCGGTCCATCTATCACTTACAGCAATGGTAGCGTTTTGCTCCCCCAGGGCGTTACAGGCGGCGATAAAGGCATCGGCAGCATCAACATCGCCGGCAATTACTACATCAACGGTGTGAGCATCGGCTCTCTCCCTTGCGCGCAATGCGCGGTGAAGAATGCCACCAACACCTTCAGCGCCAATCAGATCATCAACATTAATGGCGGGGCTACGCCGGCCGCCCAAAGCGGCATGATTCTGCAAGGCGTCGCAGCTTCCGCAGCCACGGGCCGCGTCGAGATCGATACCTTTGGCGCGGCCACCATCGTGACCGGCGTCCGAGCCAATGGCACCTTGGCGTCACCGACAACGTTGGTGGCCAACGATGAGATCCTTTCGCTCAACGCGTGGGGCTATGACGGCACGTCGCGCGCCGGACCGGCAGGAGCGGTTCGCCTCTATGCCGGCGCGACGTGGTCGAACACGAGCCACCCAACCTATATCGATTTTTCGACGACGATTGCCGGGAGCACGACCCTTACATCGCGCGGGCATATGGAAAACGATGGAGGCTTGACCTGGCCATCAACCGTGATTGGCGGCAGCAAGGGCAGCGGCACCATCAACGCTAGTGCGCTCTATGCGGCTGGCGCGCAGGTACCTGCCGGCCCCGGCGCTGCCGTGGTCGGAAACATCGCCTATTGGAGCAACACCAGCGCCTCTACGCTCGCGGCGGCGCCTGCATTCCAGGCGGCAAATCCAGGCAACGCGGCGCTGTACTCGATCATCGCCAGTCCTGGCGCCGGCAACGGCGTGTGGAATGCGATGACGGTATCGATCGGTGCTGCGCTGAGCACGGCCGAGCAGTTCGGGGCAACCCGATTGCAGCAGGCCATCGTGGGTACGGCCACTATCGACGTCGCCGACACCACCGCAAGCGCCTATGGCGTGACAGGATTTGGAAAATCGAACTCCGGTTTGAACGCCAATATCATCGGTGTTGGCGGTTGGGGCTTCTGCAACGGCACGAATTCGAGTTGTTGGGCCGGTGCTGATTCCACCCACAATCTGTCGCAGATCGTGACGAACGGCGGCCATGATGCGAATTCCCAGATCGGTCGAGAGATCGACATGAATATCTGGAAAAAGGCCGCAGGAGCTGAGCCAGTCATCGGTCAGCTCCAGGGCCTCCTGATCACCGGTAGCGGCGATTCGACAACCAACCAGGGCGACGCCATCCTGATCAACAAGTTGAACGTTAACACTGGCGCAAAGTGGTCAAACGCCTTCAACAGTGAAGCTGGCGCTGCTGTGAACGCGTTTGTCGTCGGACCTGTCGCTTCCAGCGGCACAACGCTCAATTCGCAGAACCTCATTTTCCAAGGCGTGAACGGTTCTGGCGCTATCCTCACGTCCACGATTTTTGCTGATGGCGGCGGCGATATTTTCGTCAGGTCTCCGACGAGCGGGTCTGTCGTTCTCGGCGACTCTGCCGGAAACTACTTGGTGACAAGTCCGGGCGTCGGCGGAGCTAAGATCACGTTTCAAGCACTCAACGGAGGCTCGGCCGGCATCATCAAGAATGATACGGCCGGCAATCTTTCGTCCGTTGCGCAAGTGGCCGTTGCACAGGGTGGCACGGGCATCGGCAGCGGCACAAGCGGCGGCATCCCATACTTCAACAACACAAGCACGATGGCATCCAGCGGGCTTCTGGCTGCTAATGCGGTCGTCGTCGGCGGCGGTGCCGGCGCGGCTCCGGCTACGGTCACCACCGGAACAAGCGTTATCACTGCTCTTGGTGTGAACATCGGGTCGACCGGATCTATGTTGTTGCAGGGAAGCGCCGCTGCCTTGAACGCAGCGCCTGGCAACCCAACCGGGACCACCAGCCTCAGCCCGACTGCAAAGATGATGGGCCTGGGGTCGACCTGCGTCATCACTCCCGTGCGCGGCACGCGCGTCAGGTTCACGATCACCGGCTCGATCAACAACAACACGGCCGGCGATACGGCGACTTACCGCCTCGCCATGGGCGCCGGAGCTGTTCCAAACAATGGTGACGCGGCGACCGGGACCACATTCGGCAGCGCCGCAGTTGTCACGAACCCGGCATCGGGAGGTGGTGCAGTATCTCTGCCCTTCACCGCAACCGGTCTTGGAACGGGCCTCACCCCTGGGTCGGCATATTGGTTCGATATGCAGATTGCCGCGATCACAGGCGGCACCGCCTCGATCCAATCGCTGGGATGCGTGGCAGAAGAAATGCAATAACGGAGAATTCGAGATGAGACCTTTTATCGCAGCGGCGATCTCGGTGATCGCGACCACCGCGCTGGCTCAGATGCCAGACCAGATCGGGAAAGCCGCACAGGTTTGTGCGGCCCATCGCCTTCCGATAGCGAAAGGCCCGGTCAGCGCGCAACGCTTCTGGCAGGACGGTTGGGAACGTTGCCAGAAGGTTGTCCAGACCGTCGCCGATTGGGAGCGCTTCAACAACGGAAATGATTCCACGCCTACCGTAGCGCTCTCCGATCAAGACAACGAGTGGATCAAATCGATAATCGCGGACGTGAAATGACCGACCTTTCTGCCATGGCCAACATCATCGCACTCGCCCCTCCAGACGATGCGCCAGCACCGCCGGTACCGGTAAACAACAGGTCGAAAACCGGACGTTTTCAAAAAGGAGCGGCCAGCGCCAATCCATCCGGCCGGCGGAAAGGCACACGGAACCGCCGGACACTCTTGATCGAGGCCATGACGGAGGACGACCGCTCGGACATCGTCGCCAAGATCATCAGGCAGGCCAAGCGCGGGGACCGGGCATCGCAAAAACTAATCGTTGACCGTATCGAACCACCGCGCAGGGGGCGCGCAGCGCCGTTCCCGCTGCCGGCAATCAAAACCACCGGTGACGTCGTGGCCGCACTGCAAGCCATCACAACGGCGATGGCTGCCGGCCAACTGTCACCGGCTGAGGCTGTCGAGATCAGCGCTGTCGTCGAGTTGCAGCGGCGCGCCATCGAGACTGCCGAGATCGAAACCCGCCTGAAGGCGATCGAACAAAGGATCGAACAATGAGCGACATCGAGAAGAGACTCGCGGCAATCGAGCGCAAGCTCAACATGCGGCTCGCGCCAGACGGAAAGCCACCGTTCCGAATTCTGCTCATTGAGGGCGGATTGCCGGGGCCGATAAATTTCGCCTATGCGGGCGAGACCCGGTGGGAACGCGATGACAGCGAAGAGCTGGAAGCGTTTGTCCAGCGGACCGCGCAAGCCGCCCTGGCCGCAGGCGAGGCAAGGCTGAACGTTGGCGGGTTGCCGCGAAGTGACGAACTGGAGAGGTTTGGAAGCTTCGAGGAATGGTGGGCGACGATCGCGCCGCACTATTCGGACGTTCCGCCGGTGGAGCCGCGCCGATGAGCGAGGCGGAAGAGGCTCCGGCCAAGCGTAAGCGCATACGGCAGCGCACTTACGATGCGAAGGGCCGCCAGCTTCACCAGTTCAAAGACACAGGGCCGCCTATCGACGAACGGGACTTCAAGCCCCGCGTCTACGGCGATCCTGATCAGGCCCTTGCCGCTGCCTTCACCAAGGCGGGGGCTGACTATGGGGGCGCTCTGCCGCCCGGTGCACTGGGGAACGGTTAGGGGACGCGTCCCGGGCTGGTCGGCTGTAGCATTGATATTGCTACAAATTATCGACCTTAGCGGCGGACGGCAACGTCCGCCGCATTTTGCGCGCGACCCTGGCCTACTTGCCCTCGCGTTCGACCTTGTCCTTTTCTTTCTGATTCATCTCCCGAATTTTGGAATCGGTGCTGCTCTGCCCGGTGGTCTGGGTCGTGGAGGCGGGTGGAGCGCTGGCGTTGGGAAGCGAATTCTGCTCCGGCGTGGTGGGCCGCGTCGCCGTAGTCGGCGGCGTGGCGGTGTTGCCCTGGGCGAACGCGGTGGCGGTCGTCAAAAGAAAGGCGCTCGACAGTAGCGAGACTGCGAGCGCCCTTGGGATGTCTGTCATCGATCTGCTCCTGTCAGATCGATGGAAACGGCGCGAGCCGTCTAGTGTTCCGTTACGCCTCCAATTGCTTGCCGAGCGGCAGCGCGCGGATGCGCTTGCCGGTCGCCGCGAAGATCGCGTTCATCAGCGCCGGTGCGAACGGCGGCACGCCGGGCTCGCCGACGCCGCTCGGCGGAGTGTCTGATGCGGGCGGAACGATGTAGACATTGGTCACCAGCGGAGCCTCGTCGATCCTGACGACCTGGAAGTCGTCAAAATTCTTCTGCTCCACCTTGCCGTCCTTGAAGGTGACCGCGCCATATTTGGCGAGGCTCAGTCCCATGATCGCGGCGCCCTCGATCTGCGAGGCGATGCGCTCGGGGTTGACATAGGTACCGCAGTCGATCGCGGTGTCGACCCGCGGCACAGTCAGCTTGCCCTTGTCATCGACGGCCACCTCGACGATGGTCGCGATGTAGCTGACGAAGCTGCGGTGCACGGCGATGCCGAGGCCGTGGCCCTTCGGAACCTGCCGGCCCCATTCGCCCTTCTCGGCGACCAGCTCGACCACCTTGCGCAGGCGCGCGGTGTCGATCGGGTAGCTGTCATAAGGCTCGCCGTAGTTCCAGAGGTCTTTGACCGCCGGCTTGACGATGCGGGGACTTCCAATCAACGAAAGGAGCGTCTCTTTCTGGTCGCGCCCGGTCGCATTCGCGATTTCGCCGACCATCGACTGCACCGCGAAGGCACGCGGGATATTCGAGACCGAGCGGAACCAGCCGATGCGGGTGAACGCCGCGGCTTCCGGGTTCTCGCAAGAGATGTTGGCGATCTCGAACGGCATGTCGACAAGCCCCATGCCGAGCTCGAATGCTGCTGCGTGCTTGGCGCCCGCTGCGAAGGTCGAGGCGATGGTCGGCGCCACACTGCGGTGGCGCCAGGCGATCACCTTGCCGTCCTTGTCCAGTCCGGCCTCGATCCGCTCGACCGAGACGGTGTGCAGGAAGTCGTGATGAAGGTCGTCCTCGCGCGTCCACTGCACCTTCACGGGCGTACCGAGCTCTTTCGACAGCAGCGCTGCCTCGAGCGCGAAATCGCATTTCGACTTGCGGCCGAAACCGCCGCCGAGCAGCGTGACATTGACGGTGACATTGTCCTCGGGGATGCCGAGTGTCTTGGCGACGTCCTCGCGGGTACCACCCGGGCTCTGCACCGGCGCCCAGATCTCCGCCTTGTCACCCTTGACGTCGGCGACCGCGACCGGCGGCTCCATGCTGACATGGGCGAGGTGCGGCAGATAATATTCGCCGGTCACGACCTTGGCGGCGGTCTTCAGCGCGGCGTCGGCATCGCCCTCCTGGCGCACGACGAGACCGGGCTTGCGCGCGGCCTCCTCGAGTTCCTTGCGGTAGGCGACCGAGTCGTACTTGCCGTTGGCGCCGTCGTCCCAGACGAGCTTCAGCGCGTCGCGGCCCTTGATCGCAGCACCGGTGTTGCGCGCGATCACCGCGACGCCGCCGAGCGGCTGGAACTTCGAGGGCCACGGCCAGCCGCGCACCTGCATCACCTTCTCGACGCCGGGCACTTTCAGCGCCGCGTCCGGATCGAACGAGGTGAGCTTGCCGCCGGTCACCGGCGGGCGCGCGATCACGGCGTATTTCATCCCGGGCAGGCGCACGTCGGCGCCGTAACGGGCCTTGCCGGTGGTGATGTCGTGGAGATCGACGATGCCGATCTGGCCCTTGCCGAGGTAGCGGAAGTCCTTGGGGTCCTTCAGCTTGAGGCGTTCGATGCTCGGCACCGATTCCTTGGCAGCGTCCGCCGCGATCTCGCCGAAGCCGAGCTTGCGTCCGCTCGCGCTGTGGACGACCTCGTGATTGACTGCCTTCACTTCGGTGGCCGGCACGCCCCAGCGCTTGGCTGCGGCCTGCTCCAGCATGGTGCGGGCAGAGGCGCCGATCTGGCGCATCGGCATCAGATAGTGCCGCGTGCTGCGCGAACCGTCCGTATCCTGGTTGCCGAACTTGACCTCGTCGCCATGGGCCTGCTCCACCTTCACGCGTGCCCAGTCGGCCTCCATCTCCTCGGCCACGACCAGCGGCAGGCTGGTGCGCACGCCGGTGCCCATCTCGGAGCGGTGGGCGAAGATGGTGACGGTGCCATCAGGCGCGACCGCGACGAACACGCGCGGATCGACCACGACGCCATGCGGCATCTTGCCGGCACCGGTCTCATAGGCGAAGGCCTGGCGCGTCATCACGGGGGCGGCGAGCACGAAGCCGCCTGTGACGCCGAGCCCCTTCAGGATGCTGCGGCGCGAGATCTTCTCGACCTTGATGTTCTTCTCGAAGCCTCGAAGCTTCCGGGGATTGTCGATGAAATTCATGTCACACTCCCGTCGATGCGAGATGGACCGCGTTCTCGATGCGCTGGTAGCAGCCGCAGCGGCAGATGTTGCCGGACATCGCCTCGCGGATCTGGTCGTGCGACGGCTTCGGATTTTCCAGCAAGAGCGCCGCGGCCTGCATGATCTGGCCAGCCTGGCAGAAGCCGCATTGGGGAACATTGACCTGGCGCCAGGCCTTCTGGACGGGATGATCGCCGTCCGGATGCAGCCCTTCGATCGTGGTGACCTCGCGTCCGGCGACGTCGTTGATCGACGTGATGCAGGAGCGCACCGCCTCCTTGTCGACGATGACGGTGCAAGCGCCGCACAGGGCCTGGCCGCAACCGAACTTGGTGCCGGTCAGCCCGGCCTCGTCGCGCAGGAACCAGAGTAGCGGGAGATCCGGGTCGCCGTCCCAGCTCTGTTCCTGGCCGTTGATCTTTACCTTGATCATGATCGTCCCTCGCTCTTCATAAGCTCGATGATTTCAGGATTTGCCGATCTCGATCGGCGAAATGGTCCGTACGTCGTGCCGCCGCATCTCCGCCCGTTATCCTCCGCGGGCAAATCCCGGCAGGAAGCTCGAATGCGAATCGTCATGTGCGGATGTGCTCGATACCTCCCGTTTTGTTCTTAATTGATTGAATGTCGCGCGGCATCATCACAGCGAAATCGTAGCAGAAATCGCGCCGGGCCAGCGTTCACAGCCCGGTGTTCTCGATGGGAAAAGATTGCAACGAAGGTTGTCAAAAGCAGGGCGCGGCAACAGGTAGCGCGTTGCACAATTACAGAATCTGAGGCGCGGTGAAAAAAGCTTCGTCCGCCAGAGGGACTGTGCGGACGAAGCAGTAATCCTCAGTCGAGGGAGGGAGAATCGCAAGACGCGCTGACTTCAAGCAAGAAGAGGGCGGCACTGCGCAGTCATTCAGAGACCAGGACTGAGGGAGCGGAACGCGCTCGCATACGCAAAGTGCACGGGCGACGAACTCGCCGCAAATCATTCGAGAGCTGTCCGTTCCCTTGCTGGCGACCAGCGCGGGAACGGACAATTTCTGGCGGCTTTGCTCAGGCGGCCTTGGCCTTTGCCACGTGGGTCGCGATCGCATCCATCAGTGCCGGCGACAGGCAGTCATAGGGCTCGAGGCCGATCTCCTTCAGCCGCGAGCGAATGCCGGCCATCTGCTCGGGCTTCACACCCGATTCGATCACCGAGGAAACGAAGGCGGCGAATTGCGGCGCCTGCGAGCCCTGCTCCTGGAATAGCTCCGGATGGATGAAATCGAGCCCATAGAACGGATGGTTCTTGTTCTCGATACGGCCATACATATGGGTGCCGCAGGCCTTGCAGGCGTGGCGCTGGATCACTGCAGACGCGTCGACGATCTGAAGCTTGTCCCCGTTCTCGAGCACGGTGACGTTCTGGCGCGGCACCACTGCAACGACAGAGAAGTTCGCACCCTGCGGCTTCCAGCACTTGGTGCAACCGCAGGCGTGGTTATGCGCCACGTCGCCCTTGATGCCGACTTTGACCTGGTGGTCCTTACATTTGCAGGCGAGTGTGCCGCCGGCAAAATGGCCGGTGCCTTGTTTGAGACCGTTGTCGATCGAGGGATGCAGTGCAGTCATGGGTCGATCCTCCTTGGGTATGACGCTTGCGAGCTAGAACACGACGACTGAACGAATAGATTTCCCCTCATGCATCAGATCGAAGCCCTTGTTGATGTCTTCGAGCTTGAGCGTGTGGGTGATCATCGGGTCGATCTGGATCTTTCCGTTCATGTACCAGTCGACGATCTTCGGCACGTCGGTGCGGCCGCGGGCGCCGCCGAAGGCGGTGCCGCGCCAATTACGGCCGGTGACGAGCTGGAACGGGCGGGTGGCGATCTCCTTGCCGGATTCGGCAACGCCGATGACGATCGATGTCCCCCAGCCGCGATGGCAGGCTTCCAGCGCCTGGCGCATCACGGTGGTGTTGCCGGTGCAGTCGAAGGTGTAGTCGGCGCCGCCGTCGGTCAGGGTGACAAGGTGCGGGACGATGTCGCCGGTGATCTTCTTGGGATTGACGAAGTCGGTCATGCCAAACCGGCGGCCCCATTCCTCCTTGGAGTCGTTGATGTCGACGCCGATGATCTTGTCGGCGCCGGCCATCTTGGCGCCCTGGATCACGTTGAGGCCAATTCCGCCGAGGCCGAACACGACCACGTTGGAGCCCGGCTCGACCTTCGCGGTGTTGACGACGGCGCCGACGCCGGTGGTGACGCCGCAGCCGATGTAGCAGCTCTTGTCGAAGGGGGCGTCCTCGCGGATCTTCGCCACCGCGATCTCCGGCAGCACCGTGAAGTTGGAGAAGGTCGAGCAGCCCATGTAGTGATAGATCGGCTTGCCCTTGTAGGAGAAGCGGCTGGTGCCGTCAGGCATCACGCCCTTGCCTTGCGTCGCACGGATCGCGGTGCAGAGATTGGTCTTCTGGCTCAGGCAGCTTTTGCACTGCCGGCATTCCGGCGTGTAGAGCGGAATGACGTGATCGCCCGGCTTTACCGAGGTCACGCCTGCGCCGATCTCGCGGATGATGCCAGCGCCCTCATGGCCCAGGATCGACGGGAAGATTCCTTCGCTGTCGAAACCGTCGAGCGTGTAGGCGTCGGTATGGCAAATGCCCGTCGCCTTGATCTCGACCAGAACCTCGCCGGCCTTCGGCCCTTCCAGATCGACCTCGACGATTTCGAGCGGCTTCTTGGCTTCGAAAGCGACGGCGGCACGTGTCTTCATCGGTAACTCCTCAAATTCTCGCAGGATGCCGAGTCTTAGGTCTCGGCCGGGCTCCAAACGTTCACTTCCTGCCCATGCACGAATCTTCATTCTTGGTATAGGCGTCGTTCTTGTCCTCGTGTTTACCCGGACGGGCGCGACCCCAGGCCTCGTTGGAGCGGGCGCGCAGATAGACGTAGAGATCATCCATGTAGCAGGCGACGTTCGGATTATCGCCGAAGGCCGGCATCACGTTCTCCGCGGCAGTCGAGATGTTCTTGCGGCCGGAGGCCACGACGCCGAGAAAATCGGCATAGCTCATCGTCTTGAGCGAATCCTTCAGTGCGGGCGCATAGGTCGAGCCCATGCCATCCGGGCCATGACACACATGGCAGTCCGAGTGGTAGCGGCGGTATCCGGAATAGGTGTACCAGTCGACGGAGTCGCCATTGATCTTGTAGGTCGGGTTACCGTCCTTATCGAGCCATTCGCCAGTTTCGTTCTGCTTGACGGCGGTCGGGTCACCCGAGCCGTCCGCGACAGCAATTCCTCCGGACGCAACGAAGATCATCGCAGCAATGATAGAGCAGATTTTACGCAAGAGGTGTTCCTCGAAGGCGTTCGGTGGAGACGAGCCGGCGCGTGGAGTTGATCCACGCGCCGGAGCGATACGAAGGTGAGGCTAGTTCGCCGGCAGCGAGAACACGGTCAGCGTGCCGCCGAGTGCCGTGTAGTTGCTGAGCGCGGCGTAGCCACCGACTGCGCCGAGACCTGCGGTCGGATCGGTCAGGCCTGCTGCCAGACCGATGCCGGCCCAGCCGCCCACGCCGGAGAGCACTGCGACATACTGTTTGCCGCCGTTCTCATAGGTGGTGACGTTGCCGATGATGCCGGAGGGAGTCTTGAACTTGTAGAGCTCCTTGCCGGTCTTGGCGTCGACTGCCTTCAGGTAGCCTTCGAGCGTGCCGTAGAACACCACACCGCCGGCGGTTGCGAGCGCACCCGACCAGACCGAGAACTGCTCCTTGTTCGACCAGACGATCTTGCCGGTCTTGCCGTCCCAGGCGATGAAGTTACCCATATTGGTATCGCCCTGCGGCGGATACATCGAGAGCGTCGCCCCCACATAGGGCTGGCCCGCGGTGTAGCTCACCTTGAACGGCTCGTAGTCCATGCAGACGTGGTTGGTCGGAACATAGAACAGTTGCGTGTCCGGCGAGTAGGCCGCCGGCTGCTCGTCCTTGGTGCCGAGCGCGGCCGGGCAGATGCCCTTCACGTTGTGATCTTCGCCGGCCTTGTCGGTCGAAGCTGCGTCGAGCACCTTCGGACGGCCATAGGTGGCGGAGTTCTTGTCCATGTCGACGCCGGAGGTCCAGTTCACCTTCGGGTCGTACTTCTCGGCGACGAGCAATTCGCCGTTGGTGCGATCGAGCGTATAGCCGAGGCCGTTACGATCGAAATGCGTCAGCAACTTGCGCGGCTGGCCGTTGATCGACTGGTCCGAGAGGATCATCTCGTTGACGCCGTCATAATCCCATTCGTCATGGGGCGTCATCTGATAGACCCACTTGGCCACGCCGGTGTCGGGATTGCGCGCCCAGATCGTCATCGACCATTTGTTGTCGCCGGGACGCTGCTTCGGATTCCAGGTCGAGGGGTTACCTGATCCGTAGTAGATGAGATTCAGTTCGGGATCGTAGGAGATCCAGCCCCATGTCGCGCCGCCTCCGATCTTCCACTGATCGCCCTGCCAGGTCTTCAGGCTGGAATCCTTGCCGATCGGCTTGCCGAGCGCGGTGGTCTTGTCGTCGACCAGAAGCTGGTCATCCGGCCCTTCCGAATAGCCGCGCCAGGCGATCTTGCCTGTCTTGATGTCGTAGGCGGTCATGTGGGCTTGAACGCCGAACTCGCCACCGGAGATGCCGACCAGCACCTTGTCTTTGACGACCATCGGCGCCGAGGTGCCGGTCTCGCCCTTGCTGGCGTCGCCATTCTTCGCGCTCCATGCAACCTGGCCGGTCTTGGCGTCGAGCGCGACCAGGGTGGTGTCAGCCTGATGCAGGAATATCTTGCCGTCGCCGTACGCCAGACCACGGTTAACCGTGTCGCAGCACATCACCGGGATGACGTTCGGATCCTGCTTCGGCTCGTACCTCCAGACGATCTTGTTCTCCTGCGAAAGGTCAATGGCGTAGACCTTGTTCGGGAACGGCGTATGAACGTACATCATGTTGCCGATGATCAGCGGGCCGCCTTCATGGCCGCGCAGCACGCCGGTCGAGAAGGTCCAGGCGACCTGGAGCTTGCCGACGTTTTGTGCGTTGATCTGGTTCAGCTTGGAATAACGGGTATTGGCGTAGTCGCCCGTCGGCATCACCCAATCTTTCGGGTTCTGCGACATCTTGATCAGCTCATCATTGGCTGAGGCGCCGCCGACAGCGAGAGCCGCCGCGGAGCCAAGTAAGGTCGCCAGTAGCACCTTGCGCATAGTCATTCCTCCGTTGATCTCGTTTTATTGTTTCCGAAGCATTGCTCAATCGCCGGGCTTTGAGTCCAGCGTCTGCTCGTGCAGGGCGGTCACGTTTGGGACCAGAAACGATGCTGTGCTGTTTCCTCCTCCTGGATGAGAGCTACGGGTCCACGTGCAGGAGCGGCCCGTTCTTTTTGTTCCTGCAGCAATCCCTAACGACTTCGCCATCGGGAAACTTGCCCAAGAGTGAACCCGCTTTGCTCGACAGCGCACGAATGCGAAGTTTTTGATTTTGCGGTAGCGAATTCAGCGGCTTCCATGCGGCTCGGCGCCACGCTCAGCGCTCAGGTTCCCCTTGACGGCGCTGCAACTAAGGCGGAGGATTAACTTCCAAGAGTGGCAATGGAACGATGGCGCTCGTTTCAAAAGACCGCCCGAATTTGAGGTAAACGTCACGCAATCAAGGCTGAGGGCTCCGGCAGCGCTGGTCGCGATTCGCGTCGAATCTCCTGACAACACCCAGCGGCTGGATTAATGTCCGACACAATTCATACGCTCTCGACGACAGGACTGACGCCGAAGCGGCAGATCCAGAGTTGGATCGACGGGCTGACGAGTCTGTGCGGACACTTCGATGTCGATCCGCTGGAAGCGTCATCGCTCGAAGGGCGCATCGACTACACCAGCGTTTCGCGTCTGAAGCTCTGTCAGATCGAGGTCAGCCAGCATCGCATCGCGCACACACTGGCGCGCGCCAAGGCCAATGAACATCCCTACATAAAAATTCACTTCCAGACGTATGGCGTATCGTATTTCGAGCAGGAAGGTCGCCACATCGAGCTGAACCCGGGCGACATCATCGCCTATGACGTCTCCTGTCCGCATCTGATCGTCAGCCCCGCCTTCACGCGCCACGACGTGGTGATCGTGCCGAAGGCGCTGCTGCGCGATCGCGGCTTCCCGTCGCAGCGCATGCCGGCCTGCAAGCTGTCGGCGAAGACGGGAACGGGACGGATCGCCCATGATTTCGTCCATGCCACGTTCGACGAGGCGGCGAAGCTCTCGGCCAACAGCGCGGTCGGCGTCGCCGATTCGCTGATCGACCTGTTGCTGCTGCCGCTGCGCGAAGCCGACACGATGTTCGATCGGGTCGGGCCCGAGGCGATGTATGTGCGTGCCCAATTTTTCATCCGTGAGCATCTGCGCGATCCTGATCTGTGCATCGACCAGATCTCCGCGGAGCTCGGCTGCTCGAAGCGCTATCTGCACATGTTGTTCTCGGAGCGCGGCACCACGGTGAGCGATTACATCTGGCAGGCGCGTTTGCAGAACTGCCGCCAGGAGCTCGAGGCCCACGCGGGCAAGACCATCACCGACGTCGCGTTCTCCTGGGGCTTCTCCAGCTCATCGCATTTCAGCCGCGTGTTCCGGAAATATTTCGGCGTGGTGCCGTCCTCGATCCACAAGGCGCAGCAGGGCGCCGTTGCCGCGGACGAGAATTAGGCCGCGCAGGACGGCGCGTCGTTGTCGCCGGTCATTCATTTGTCTCGAAGGTGTTGCATTGCGTGGCTTCGCCATGGCTGCGCCTTATCCCGATGACGGGGCTCTCCGCACCACACGCTGCCAGACGATATTGGTCAGGACGACGGCGATGAGACCGAATGTGCCGCCGATGATCACATTGGCAACGCGCTCCTCCGCAATTCCGCTGGCGCCGCCGGCAAAGGATGCAGCGACCGCAATGAAGAAACAGCGTAGGCCGAAGCCGACGATATAGCGGGAGAACGAGATCAGCGTGAGCGTCGCCGCGAGAACCGCAAGCGCATAGCCGACGCGGTTTTGCGTCAGCGCGAGGCCGGCGAGGAAGCCTAAGGGCACGCCGACGAACGCGCCGATGGCGCGTTGCTTCAGCTTGTCGGTGGAGGCGGAGAGATCGCCGACCACGACACTCGCGGCCGACCACATCACCCATTGCCCCTGCGCAAGATCCAGAATCTCGACCAGCGCCGCCGCGGCGAACACCGCCGTGGCGGTGGCCGCTGCCGGCAGCAGCCACTCGGTGGCCGGCGATCCGAACGACGTCGCGGCGTTGGCGCGCCGCCGCTGGTCGTAGATCTGGATGCCGCAGACCAGCGCCAGCGCAACCGGAGAGGAGAGGATGATGATGCCGGCGTGTCGGAACGCTTCCGATGCGCGCACGCCCTCGCGTACCTCGCAGGCAAGATAGACGGCCGGAATGAACACCCAATTGCCAAGCGTGCGGAAGTGCTCGCCATGGCGTGTTGCCGCGACCGCAAGGAAGCCGGTGAGCGCTGTCAGGACGACGAACAGTGGCTTGATCGGGGCCGCAAGGAAGAGCGCGGCGAACGCCAAGAGGATCGCAAGGTAGTGCCACGCGATCACTTTAGGCGGAAAGTGCAGCCGCAGCGCGGGAATGAGCAGCGACACCGCGATCAATCCCAAATTCAGCAGCGCCGTCTCGCGCAAGACGAAATAGGCGGCAACGAACGGGCCGACGACGATCAGCGCGCGCAGGAGCTCGCCGGTCTTGATTTCCCGGGAAAGAAGATCGCGCAGGCCGGCGGAGGGTGGGATGCTGGGGACGTTCACTGGGCACCGATGGGCGGATGAAAGGTCCGCATCATACGGATCGGGCCGCAGCCAGGCGAGTCAATGTCGCTGCTCCCCACTCCGTCATTGCGAGGAGCTCTTGCGACGAAGCAATCCAGAAACCCTCCCGGAAAAGAGTCTGGATTGCTTCGCTACGCTCGCAATGACGACGCTGATGCAACTGTGCGCGAAGACTTCAGCTTCGTGCGTCCGAGACACGAGAGCGTCTCCGTCACCGCTGAATGATCTTCGTCCAGACGTCCCCGAGGATCGCGGGCTCACGCGGCTGCAGATAGGTCAGGCCTGCTTGTTTGCCGAGTTCGGCGATTTTGCCCTGGGCCGCAAGATCCGTCAGCGCCTTGTTGGCGGCCTCGATCAGGGCAGGATCGCTGGCGAGCCCGACATAGCCGCGATTGGCGCCGATCGGATAATAATAGCCGGACGCCGTGATCGCCGTGTCGGGACGCGCGGCGCGATGTGCGTCGTAGCGCGCGAGATCGATCAGGGTCGCATCATAATCGCCGCGATCGAGCGCGCCGAGGAGGTCGTCGCGGGCGGGCACGAGATGGGTGATGCTGTCGATCAGCCGTCCCTTGTCGAAGGTCATCAGGATGGCGTCGCCGAGGGATCCGCTTTCGATTGCGAGGCGCAGGCCCGCGAGGTCGCCGATATCGCTGATCTTGCGGTCGCGCGCCTTCGGCCCGAGCACCACTGTCATCGGCGAATAGACATAAGGCCGGCTCGGCGCGAGCTCGCCGAGCGCGACGCGGCGGCGCCGGTCATCGCGCGTGGCGCCCGCGAAATCCGGCAGGCGCGCCGTCTTCAGGCCGGGCTTGACGAGGGAATCCGTCGTCAGCGCGTAGCCGCCAACCAGTGAGCAACGGCCGTCGGACAGCAGCGCGTTGGCCTCGAGCTGCGGGCTCGAATCTTCATCCAGCTTGCTCTCGAACCACTGGATCCTGAGTGGACGTCCCATTCGGTCAGCGACCGCCTGCGCCAGCAGCACGTCGAAGCCCGAATCCGGCTTGCCGCGGTGATGCGCCGAGAGCGGCGGGTGGTCCTCGTCGAGACAGATGCTCAACGGATCGGCCGCCCACGCCGCTGTCGCCGGTGCTGCGAGCATTATGGTGAGACCGAGTGCTGCCAGCCGACCTCTCATGGCTTCCTCCGGCTCGAGATGAAGGCCCAGAGATTTCCGATCTCGTCGTCGTTCAAAATATCGCCCCAGGGAGGCATCTTGTTGTTCTTGCCGTTCTTCACGGTGGTGACGAAGCGCGTCTTGTCGTTGGGAAAGGCGCGCAGGTCCGGCGTGATGGTGCCGGAATTCATCATGTTGGGGCCGTGGCAGTGCGAGCACTTTTCGGCATAGGTCGACTTGCCATGGTCGATCTGCGCCTGCAGCGGATTGCCGTTCGAATCATCCGCGGCACGAACGGTCGCCGCAAGCGCGACCGTCAGCACCGCGACGGTGGCGAGGATCGCCACCGTCCTGTGAGGTATGTCTTTCAACGTGTCTTGCCGCTTACTGCTTGACCGCAAAGACCCACAGCGAGCCGCCGGGCGGCACCTTGGCCAGCCGCTCGTCGCCGGAGAACAGCGAGTAGACGCCGCCATAGCCGCTGGTCACTGCGACGTATTGCACGCCGTCCTGCTGCCAGGTCACCGGCTGTCCCTCGATCCCGGAGCCGGTCTGGAACTGCCAGAGCTTCTTGCCGGTGTCGGCGTCGAAGGCCTCGAACTCGCCGGTCAGCGCACCCGTGAACACGACGCCGCCCGCGGTCGACAACACGCCGGAGAAGCGCGGGATGTCGCTTGCCGCCTCCCACTTCGCCTTGCCGGTCATCGGATCGATCGCCTTCAGATGGCCGCGCGCGCCGTCACCCCATTCCCAGGGATCGGTGAGGTCCATGCCGAGATACCATTCACCCTGCTTGAAGGTGACCGGCTCCGACTTGTACTTGCCGCCGAAGGCGAGCGTGTTGGCGTAGGCGAGGCCGGTCTGCGGGTTGAACGACATCGGCTCCCAGTTCTTGCCGCCGAGGATCGACGGATAGACGGTGACCTTCTTGCCCTCGCGCGCATCCTTGACGACATCGGTTTCCATCGGGCGGCCGGTCTTCAGGTCAACGCCGGTTGCCCAGTTCACCTTCACGTAAGGATTGGCCGCGAGCAACTTTCCGTTGGTGCGGTCGAGCACGTAGAAGAAGCCGTTGCGGTTGGCATCCATCAGCACCTTGGTCGGCTTGCCGTCGACGTTCATATCGGCGAGGACCATCTCGGCCACGGAGTCATAGTCGAACGGATTGTTCGGCGAGAACTGGTAGTGCCACTTGATCTTGCCGGTCTTGGGATCCATCGCCAGCACGGAACAGGTGTAGAGATTGTCGCCGGGGCGCACGGCCGCGTTGAACGGACCGGGATTGCCGATACCCCAATAGACCGTGTTCAGCTCGGGATCATAGGAGCCGGTGATCCAGGTCGAACCGCCGCCGAGCTTCCAGGTGTCGCCCTTCCAGGTGTCGCCGCCGGGCTCGTCCGGCGAGGGGACCGAATGGGTGCGCCAGAGATGCTTGCCCGTTGCCGGATCCCAGCCGTCGATGAAGCCGCGGGTGCCGAACTCGGCGCCGGAAATGCCGGTGATGACGACGCCGTCGGCAACCAGCGGCGCGACCGTCATCGAATAGCCTTCCTTGATGTCGGCCGCCTTCTGCCGCCACAGCTCCTTGCCGTCCTTGGCGTCGATCGCGATCACGTTGGCGTCGAGCGTGGTGCGGAATAGCTTGCCGTCGAAGAGAGCGGCGCCGCGGTTGATGATGCCGCAGCAGACGATGCGCGGTGTCTCGGCCGGATATTCGATCTTGGATTTCCAGATCTGCTTGCCGGTCTTGGCGTCGACCGCCATGGTCGCATTGTGAGAGGTCACGTAGATCACGCCCTGGTACACCAGCGGCTGCGATTCCTCGCTGCGATCGTCGTTGAAGGAATAGTTCCAGACCGGGACGAGGTTCTTGACGTTGTCCTTGTTGACCTGGTTCAGCGTCGAGAAGCGCTGGAGATTGTAGCCCATCCCGTAATTGAGAACGTTCGACGTATCGGTTGCGCCTTTGACCAGTTGATCGGTCGTCTGTGCGCTCGCAACCGAGCATGCGGATATGACGAGGCTCGCGGCCATCGCAAAACGTTTCATCCGTTCCTCCCAATACGCGCGCCTTTTGGCGCTGCGGCAGCAACACTCGGTCCGAATGCAAAACCCGTCAATACGAAAGTCGAAAGCGCGCGGCCGATATGTTGGACGCCAGATGCCAGGCTTCACGCGGTAATCTTCGAGGATTTTTATTCGTCTTGCGCGAATGCGCTGCAGCAATTTCCACCGTGCGAAGATTGACGCAGCGCGAAATTTTGGCGCGACCCGGTCCCGTCGCGCGTGAGCATGACAATTCGACTTGAACCGACTTGGGCGTGCGGACTTATGTTGTCGCGATCCCCTGCGAATCGGGGCTCATGATCAGGGAGGTCTCAATGATATCGCGTCGCTCAGTTGCGCTTGCGTTCACGCTTGCCGTGTTGTCCGGTCCGGCCTGGTCGGTATCCGGCGGCGCCGTCAAGATGTTCGACACCGACAATGACGGCACGCTCGATCTCGCCGAGGTGAAGAAGGCGGCAGCGGCACTGTTTGCAAAGCTCGATCCCGATCACGATGGGACGCTCGATGTGCGCGAACTGCACGGACGGTTAACGGCGAAAGAACTCGCCGCTGCCGACCCCGATCATGATGGTACGTTGACGCTCGACGAATATCTTGCCGTGGTCGAGCAGCGCTTCAACGCGGCGAATCCTGACAAGGATGGAACGCTGGATGCGAAGGAGCTGAATTCGCGTGCCGGTCGCTCGCTCCTTCGATTGTTGCGGTGAGGGCGGCTGTGCTTGACTGGGAGCGAAGGCGATTTGCCCGAGAGTGATCTGTGCGCGTGTCACACGCCAGTTCGCTGTGTTCGTGGTCCGATTCCAGACTTGCGCGGTGACTGAGGCAGCCCTAGGTTTTGCCGGCGCGATGTCGCGCTCAATACTTGGGGAGACCCGAATGGCTTGGAAAGCTCCGAAGATCGTGGAAGTGCCGGTCGGCATGGAAATCAACATGTACGCCTGCGCTGCGCGCAAGTAAGACTGACGAACCTGCTGCGGCTTCGATGGCAAACGCCGTCGAAGCCGTGATAGTATCGGGGATGCGCGCGAGAGCCCATCTCTTCTGGACCATAGCTGCCTGCACGCTTGCGCTCGTACCGGCGCGCGCGAGCGCCGAAGAGGGGTTCGACACCGAGCATATTTTCGGCTTCACGATCGGCAGCGATGTCGGCAATCCCGGCGAGCGCGAACTGCAGACCCAGACGACGGGACGGTTCGGCAAGGGCGGCGGCACTTATCGCGCCATTGGCCAGGAGGTCGAGATCGAAATCGTGCCGCTGCCGAATTTTCGCATCGAGGTCGGCAGCACCGCCACGTTGCACGACATCACCGGCGTGCCCGATATCAATGATCGCCGCCAGTTCAATTTTCAGGGCCTCTCGCTCGACCTGCGTTATCGTTTGCTCGACCGTGAGAGCGCTCCGTTCGGGTTGACGATCGCCTCCGAGACCCATGGCGATCGCATCGACGAGATCAGTGGTGCGAAAGGGCGGATGTACGGCACCGACTTCACGCTCGCTCTCGATTGCGAGCTGATCCCGAATTTCGTGATCGGCGCGTTCAATCTGATCTACCAGCCGGAATGGGCGCGCTTCGAGGTGTCCGGGCTGTCCGAAAAGAGCTCCACCATCGGTGCCGCCTTCGCCGGCATGGTGCGCGTGAGCCCAAATGTGCTGCTCGGCGGGGAGATGCGCTACTTCCGCCAATATGAGGGCATCGGCCTCGGCGAGTTCTCAGGCCAAGCCCTGTTTGTCGGGCCGACCGCCTATTTCCAGCTCTCCGAGCAATCGCGACTCACGTTGAGCTGGAGCATGCAGGCCTGGGGGCGAGCGGCCGGATCAGGAGGTAATCTCGACCTCGTCAATTTCGAGCGCCATCAGGCAAGATTGGTGTTTGGAATTAACTTCTAGCAAAACGGGTTCCTTGCCATTTCTCACGCGTGTTTGAAACTTTCCCGCTGCGCCGAACGTAGCCTTTCGTGCTAATCTCAATCGCCCTGCGCGAGGATTCCCGGCATGAACCCGATCGACCTGGTGGTGACTGTGTGTGCGGTGCTCTCGCCTGCGACCTGCGAGGAGCAGCATCTGGTGTTCAACTATGCGGGGTCGCCGACGCAATGCGCAATGGCCGCGCCGCCCTATATCGCGCAATGGGTCGGTCAGCATCCGAAATGGCAGGCGGTGCGCTGGCGTTGCGAATATCCGCACCCGAACGACAAGGCGTGACGCGCTACTTCGTGCAGTCCTTCAGATCCTTGTCGGCGATCGAGAACACCGCGTCTGCCCCGATGTCGATGTCGCGGACCACGCACTGCCTTGAACTGGGATAGCTGACCTTGGCGTCGTAGCGACCGGGCTCGACCCCGGTGATGCGCAGCCGCTCGTCGTGGTCGACTTCCTTATCCTTGTCGTTCAGGCACTGGTTCGGACCCCAGTCGGTCTTGCCGGAGGGTGCAAGCTGGAATCCGGAGATCGTCTCGCTCGTCAGATTCCAGAGACGGATGCCTTTGCCCTTGGTTTGCGCAAGCGCCGCGCCCGGCATCGCGACCAACAGGATGCCGATGGCAATCAGCGCGCGCCGCATGGTGACCTCCCTCGACAATCTCGTTGGGTCCAGTTGACCACGAGTTCTCATTTCGATTCAAGCGGCAAGGCTGCGAGCTCCGCCCTGATCCTGGCAAGCTCGGCCTCGCTGCGCTCCGCGCGCGGGATCGCAATCGGCACCTCCTGCACGATGCGCGCCGGGCGCGGCGACAGGAAGAACAGGCGGTCGCCAAGGCGGATCGCATCATCCAGGCTGTGGGTGACCAGCAGCGTCATCACGGAACGGCTAGCCACCAGCGTCGCGATCTCGTCGCGCAATCGGCCGGCGAGCGCGTCGTCGAGTGAGGCGAGGGGCTCGTCGAGCACGAGCAGGTCGGGTTCCACTGCAAAGGCGCGGGCCAGTGCGACGCGCCGGGCGAGGCCTAGCGACAATTCTCCGGGAAAATGGCTGCGATGCGCGTCCAGCTCCAAAACTCTGAACAGCTCAGCGAGCTTCGCGTCGGTGACGTCAGGCGCAGCTAATCGCACGTTCTGCTCGACCGAGCGCCACGGCAGTAGCCGAGGCTCCTGGAACACCATGCCGATCCGCGCCTGCGGCGGACGCGCGACGTGGCCGTCGAAATCGTGGTCGAGCCCGAGGATGATGCGCAGCAAAGTGCTCTTGCCGCAGCCGGACGGGCCGATCAGCACGCCGACCTCGCCGGACTGAAGCGCGAATTTGACCGGCGCCAGCACCTCGTGCTTCTCGCCCGCGGCACTTTTGAACGTTTTGCCTGTGATCTCGACCTCAAGCCGCACGGGGCCGCCACCGCGTTGCGCGGGCCTCGAACGGCTGCACCAGTGCCGTCTCGATCACGAGCACGACCGCGGCGAATGTCAGGGAATAGGCGAGCAGCCGCGGCGTATCGAACAGCTGAAAGGCAACGCCGATCTCGAAGCCGACGCCATTCGGCCGTCCCAGCAGCTCGGCGACCAGCACGATCTTCCACACCAGCGACAGGCCGGAGCGGGCGGAGGCCGCGATATAAGGAGCGAGCTGCGGCAGCACGACGTGGCGGAACGCGCGCCAGCGCGGCATTGCGAATACGGCCGCCATCTCGTCGAGCGAACGGTCGAGCGCACGCGTGCCCTCGCGCAAGGTGACGACCGCGGTCGGCAGCTTGTTGATGGCGATGGCAGCGATGGCCGCGGCCTCAGTGAGCCCGGCCCAGATATAGGCCAGTACGATCACGACCAGCGCGGGCAGGTTGAGCAGCAGGATCAGCCAGGGATCGCCGAGCCGGTCGGCGAGTTTGACCCGCCCCATCAGATAGCCGATGGCGCTGCCGAGCGACATCGCCAGCACAAAGGAGAGAGCGACGCGCGCAAGCGTAGCGCCGAGATGCAGGAACAGCGCGCCGCTCGCAGCTTCCGCGATGATGACGTTGAAGACGGCCGGCGGGGAAGGCAGCTTTGCGCCGCCGACGAACAATGCGGCGGTCCACCAGATCACGAGAAACAGAGCGAAGGAGAGAAGTCGCAGCATCTCAGTCTCCGGGGACTGCATGATAGAACGTGCCGGGATCGAGCTCGGCTGCCGGTCCGACCAGGTCGCGACCACCAATCCCAGCCAGCACACGATAGAGCACGCGCGCATCCGCCTCCTCATCGGAGATGCTCCGGCGCGGAATTCCGTCGCGATAGCGATCGCGATAGGTCTTCAGCATGGCCGGATCGCTCGCGCCGGTGAGTGGGGCGATCTTGTCCCAGGCCGCATCCGAGGTGACCAGCAATTGTTTGGCCTTGCGGGTCATGGCGATGAAACGCGCCAGGGCGTCGCGATGGCTCGCGGCCCAGCCCTCATCGAAGACGTAGCCGACGGCGGACACCGCGCCCTTGGCGCCGAGTTTCGGCAAAATCTCTTCGATGCCGGCGAGGCGCCGAAAACCTTTGGCCTCGAGCTGGGCGCAGAAATTCCAGAAATTCAGGCTCGCATCCATCTCGCCGTCGAGCGCCTTGGCGGCGATCAGAGGCGGCGCGCCATAGACGATCGTCGCATCCGACTTCAGGTCGATGCCGTCCTGCTTCATCCGCGCCTGCAGCAGCAGCCAGCTCTTGTCGATGGGGCCGCCGCCGACGGCGAGCTTGCGGCCCTTCAGATCGGCAAGCGTCTTGATCGGCGAGGCCGCGGGCACCATCACGGCGCCGAGCGCGCTGGAATAAGGATAGAAGGTGAGCTTGGCGCCGAGCGCGCGCTCGCGCGACACCCAGAGCCAGTCCGACAGCATGATGTCGGCATTGCCGGCGCGCAGTGCGATTTTGCCGGCCTCGGGGCTCGCGAGCTCGGTGACTTCCAGCGCCAGATTGGCCTCCTTGTCGAGCCCGGCCTCGCGGATGGTCGCCAGTTCCCAGGAGAACGTTCCGGTCTTCTGCACCGCCAGGCGGATGGTGTCCGCGGCGTGGGCGGCCGAGCCCAGCATCAGCGCCAATGTCGTTGCGAGCGCCAATATTCGTGCCAAAACTCTCATCACCTTGTGAGCCATTTCCTCGAAGGGAGTGCTTTTCAGGACAATAGGCATAGCATAGCTTCCATCGCAACCAGCGGGAGGACGCTCATGAGTTTTGCGGGACAGGTACGACCGATTGTCGCCGCTGTGGTCGTGCTCGCGGCGACCGTCTACGCGGCCCGGGCCGAGGAAGCCAATGATTATCCCACGTCGGCGCGCGCGGAATATGTCTATGGCTGCATGAAGGCCAATGGCGAGACGCGGCAGGCGATCGAGCAATGCTCCTGCTCGATCGACGTTGTCGCCTCGATCGTCAGCTACGAGCGCTACGTCACCGCCGAGACCGCGCTCAGCATGTCGCAGGTCCGAGGCAATCTCGGCACCCAGTTCCGGACATCAGAGCAGGCGAATTCGGCTGTGAATGATCTGCGGCGGGCGCAGGCGGAAGCCGAGGTAAGGTGCTTCTAGAGCTTGCTGCGTAGACGGTGCCCTCTTCCTTCTCCCCTTGTGGGAGAAGGTGGCGCGAAGCGCCGGATGAGGGGTATGTCTCCTCATACTCAGACATTTGATGGCGTCGCTCGCGGAGAGGTACCCCTCACCCGTCTCGCCGCTGTGCGGCGATCCACCCTCTCCCACAAGGGGGGAAAATCAGCGCGAGCCTTAGGAAACTAAGTGCCCGGCTTCTCCACGTCCCACTCATTGCGGAACACGTGCCCGTCCGTGTCCTTGGCTTCCGCGCGAAAGCGCTTCGCGCCGTTGGAGACATAGGTGAAGCGCAGATTGGGATCTTCCGAGATCGAGATTCCGCCTTCCATCGACAGCACGGGGCTGTCGTCCTGCGTCAGCTTCAGCTGGTTGATGAAGAAGGCGGGAATATAGAGCTGCGTGACCTGATCCATCTGCAGGCCGGAATTATTGGGATGGCCGATCATGATCTGCGCTTCGCGGATGCGGCTCGCCGGCGCTTCCTCGCGCGCGAATTGCCGGTAGCGCATCTGGCCGCGGTGGTTCTGCGCCTCCTCCGCGTTCTTCCCCGCCGGGGCCGAGCAGCCGCCGGAGGCCTTCACATAGGTCTTGGAAACATAGAGCTGGCCGTCGCTGAGCTCGGCAACCGCATGTACGTCGGTATAATTGTTGACGCGCACACGGGTGGAGATCTCGGTGACGTTGGCATCCGACCCGAGTTCGAATTTCGCGGCCATCGGCGCCGGATTGCGATCGATCACCAGTGTGATCGAGCGGATGCGGCGGGCATCGCCCGGTGACAGCTTGCTGCGCAGGGTGACGGGTACGATCGCCGCATCCTCGGCGCGATAAGGCATTTCGATCGCGATGACGTTGCTGCCGTCATTCATCGGACGGCTGTTGAAGATGTCCTGCACCAGGCCCGGCCAGGGATCGTACGCCTCTTCGGCACTCGCCGGCACGGCAAAGACGATGCCGAGGAGCGCGGCAATCAGGGGCAGGGGGCGTATGCATCCCGTCATGGTTATGGTCCCGTACGGACGAAGCAGTTATCCGACTAGCGTAGCGCGCCCGCTACTCCCATTCAATTTCAGAAAATGCTGCGGTTGCGTTGCGCGCGTTGTAGTCGTCGAACAGTTCCCAGTGCGACCGCTCGGTTGCAGCCGCCTTATCGGCGGCGGTCCGGATCGGCTCTCCCTTCTTGTTCGAGGCACGAACGTCCGACAGCAGCGTCGAGAGATAACGCCGTTCGTCAGCCAGCGCGCCAGGCCATTCGCTCACAGGGCCGTGACCGGGAATGACGCGCACCGCCGGAACCGTCTCCAGCTCTTTCAGCAGGGTAAGCCAGCCGCGGATGCTGCCATCCATCACCGGAACGTGGCGGAGAAAGACCAGATCGCCGGCAAACAGCGTCTTCGTCGTCTCGTCGAATACCGTCAGATCGTTGTCGCTGTGCGCGGCCGGCCATGCCCGCAAGGTCAGCCGACGCGATCCGAGATCGAGCGTCATGGCGTCCTTTACCAGTACAGTGGGCGGCACGATCTTTACGGGATCGATCAGTTCGCCGCCCATGATGCGCTTGAAATTGTCGAGATAATACGGCCCGCGCGTCGCCAGCGCCTGCGGCAGCTTGCTGTGGCCGACGAAGCTCGTTCCGTCGGCGACGAACGCGCCATTGCCGAAAACATGATCGGGATGGCCGTGAGTGTTGATGACATAGCGGATCGGCTTCTTGGTGCGGGCGCGCACCGCGGCCAGAAGCGCCTCGCCTTCACGAAGGCTGCCTCCGGTATCGATCACCGCCACCGCATCCTCGCCGACAATGAAGCCGACATTGGCAATGTCGCCCTCGTTCTCGCGGGTCATCAGGGCAATGGTCCCGGAGTGCACGAAGATTCCTTGTGCGACTTCGCTCACAGGCAATTCGGTTGCCCCAGCGCGTGCTAGCGTCGCGAGTCCGAGCAGCGACAAGGCTGCGATCTTTGATGTGAGGTGCGACACTTTTCCGCCTCAGTTCAGGGTTTGCGCATTGCACTGCAACACAACAAACCAACGCCAGGTTTGGTAGAACATGGTGCGTCCATGCGTTGCATGGATAGCATTCGGACGAGTTGCATGGATAGCATTCGGACGAAATGAGGAGGAAGCGCGATGACGGAGGCCGGACGACATCGTCGCTGGTTGTTTTCACTGTGTCTGATGACGGCGTCTTGCGTGATCGGTGACGCTGCCGTCGCGCAGACGACTGATAGTGGAGATCTCTCGTTCGAGCTGGTCGACCCCAAGGTGCTGCGCGTCTGCGCCGATCCGCGCAATCTGCCGTTTTCCAACGAGAAGGGCGAAGGGATCGAGAACAAGCTCGCCGAGCTGTTCGCGGACAAGCTCCAGAAGAAGCTCGACTACGTGTTCTTCCCGCAGGCCACGGGCTTTGTGCGCATGACGCTGGGTGCGCATCGCTGCGACGTCATCATGGGGTTTCCGCAGGGCGACGAGCTCGTGCAAGGCACCAATCCTTACTATCGCACGTCGTATGCGCTGGTCGCGAAATCAGGCGGCGGACTTGAAGACGTCGACACGCTCGAGGACGCCAGGTTGAAGGGCAAGCATGTCGGCATCGTCGCCGGCACGCCGCCTGCGACCAACATGGCACTCGCCGGCCTGATGGGCGATGCCAAGCCGTATCCGCTGATGATCGACACGCGCTACGACAATTCGGCGCAGGCCATGATCGATGATCTCGCCGCTGGCAAGATCGACGCCGGCGTGCTGTGGGGACCCATGGCGGGGTACTACGCCAAGAAGGCCGGCTCGCTGCACGTGACGCCGCTGGTGAAGGAAACCACCGGTCCAAAACTGGTCTATCGCATCGGCATGGGTGTACGTGCCGCCGACCAGAATTGGAAGCGGCAGCTCAACAAGCTGATCCAGGAGAACCAGGGCGAGATCAACAAGATCCTGATCGATTTCGGTGTGCCGCTGCTGGACGAAAGCGATCGGCCACTTGGCGCGGAGGCGGCTAAGAAGGCGCCATGAGATGGCCTCTTGCCGCAGCGCTCGTCGCCGCCATGTTGGCGGCGCCGCTCTTGGCGCAGCAGCAGGAGCCGTTTGAGCCCGAGGGCTATCGCACCGATAACTACCGCGCGCCGGTTCCGGCAACGCTGGAAGGCGCACGCGTGCTCACGACCGCTGAAGTGGAAGCGATCTGGCGGTCGAAGAGCGGTGCTTTCATCGACGTGCTGCCGCGTGCGCCGAAGCCGAAGAACCTTCCCGCAGGCACGGTGTGGCGTGACATGCCGCGCAGAAACATCCCGGGCAGCATCTGGCTGCCTGACACCGGCTATGGCGCGCTGGCTCCGGCCATGGACGATTATCTTCAGCGCGGTTTCATACAAGCCTCGCACGGCAACAAGGCCACGCTGCTCGTGATCTATTGCCTCGCCGATTGCTGGATGTCCTGGAACGCCGCCAAGCGCGCGCTGGCTTACGGTTATTCCAACATAGCCTGGTACCCCGAGGGGACCGACGGCTGGGAGCATGCTAAGTTGCCAACGGAAGACGCACAGCCGGAGCCGCGGCCGGAGCAGTAGTTGTTGTCGTCATTGCGAGCGCAGCGAAGCAATCCAGAGTCCCTCCGCCGAAAGATTCTGGATTGCTTCGCTGCGCTCGCAATGACGATGTGGGTAGAGCTTCGTCAACGAAGCGCGACGAAAGCCTAGTCCTATTGCTTCTGCAACTTCGTCAGCGTGCCCGTGCCATCCGCATCCGTCGCGGTGTAGGTCACCCTATCGCCGGCGTGGACGGCATCCAGCATCACGGCGTCCTTGGCCTTATATTGCTGGAGCGCGCCGGCGCCGCCCGTACTGCCGCCGACCGTGCCCTTCTGCATCTGCTGTATCGAAATCGTGTTGTTGAGCCGATTGATGCTGGTGACCATTCCGGTCATGTCGTCAGCAAATGCGCTGGATGCGAGCATGGTGATGGCTGCAGCGCCTGCGAAGATGAATTTTGCTGTTCCCATCGAGGCCTCCCGGCGTTCGAGATTCACGGGACAAGCAATCCTAGTTCGATTTGGTTCCGGCAGAAAGCGCTTCCAACATTAACGATCGCGTTGATATTGCGGGAACTTTTACGAAAGCTGTCAACAGGGCTGACGCTATTCCATTTCCTGCTGGATGACACGGCCAAGCGCGAACAGGCGCTGGTCGATCGTGGTGGGAACCTCGCAGACGAAGCGCACCACCTTGCGGCGATCCTCGAAGATGCGAGTCTCCCAGATCAGCTGGTTGCTCATGGCATCGACCTTGGTGTCGTCGCGCGGCGTTGCGTCCTGTAGCGCCTGGAGCTGGACGGTCTCCTCGCGAATCTTGTCGGCCGCCTCGCGTTGCTTGTGGCTGACGCGTTCGAGCCCGCGCATGACCTGGGAGCGCTGGGCATTCAGCGTGTCGAAAAGGCCGGCGAACAACAGCTTTGCGCTGGCGGTCTTGTCGGCGGCCGAGCCCGCGAGATACTCCTTCACCGACTTTTCGGCTTCGTCCAGCGGCGTCTTGCGTGCCGCGAGCTTCGAGACCAGCGCGCTGACCTTGCTGTCGTCCTTCCACTTGCTCTCGACATCGTCGAGCGCAGGACCGGCCCAGACCGCGGCGAGCGAGATGTCGGGCACCTTAGCCTGTGCACAGGGCCAGTCGGGATAGCGCGGATCGGCTGCGCGTGCGGCCGTGCCCGATACCGCGAACGCAAGAGCCACAACGGCAAACGTCCGAACCATCATCCTTCGCCTCCCGCAGGCCCACGCCGCGCCAGCCCTCGCGACGGATCATAGGCGAAAATCGCGCCGACCATGAAGATGATTGTGCAAGCTCCGACCACGGCCAGCGAGATCCAGTTGATCTGCCCATACAGCGCGAAGCGGATCAGCTCGACCGCGTGGGTGAACGGATTGGCCTGGCAGACATAGTAGAGATATGGGCTGCCCTCCTGTACCCGCCACAGCGGGTACAGCGCTGAGGAGGCAAAGAACATCGGGAAGATCACAAAATTCATCACGCCGGCAAAGTTCTCCAGCTGCTTGATGCCGGAGGAAATCAGCATGCCGAGCGAGCCCAGCATCAGCCCGGACAGGATCAACGCCGGCAGCACGGTAAGATAGCCGATCGGGGGAGGCGTAATGTCCCAGAACCAGGCGATGATCAGGAACGCATAGACCTGGAGCAGCGACACCGCGGTGCCCGCGAGCAGCTTGCAGAACAGCAGGAATCCGCGCGGCAGCGGGCTCACCAGCAGCGTGCGCATATTGCCCATCTCGCGGTCATAGACCATCGAGAGCGAGGACTGCATGCCGTTGAACAGCTGGATCATCGCCATCAGCCCGGGCGCGATGAAGACCTCGTAGAGGATGTAGGTTTCGTAGGGCGGTATGATGGAGATGCCGAGCACCTGGCGGAAGCCGGCAGCGAAGATGAACAGCCAGACCAGGGGCCGCACCAGCGCCGAGATGAAACGCTCGCGCTGATGCAGGAAGCGCAGCCCTTCGCGCCAGACGATGCCGGTCAGGCAGGTCATGTACTCGGAGGTTGAGAAGCCGCGCGGCGCGTCGCGCGTGGCGATGCTGCTCATGCGCCTCCTCCCAGCATCGTCTGCGCGCCGGTCAGGCGCATGAAGGCGGTGTTGACGTCCTGCGCGCCGGCCTCGGTGACGACGCGGCTCATCGGGCCCTGCGCCAGCACCTTGCCCTGGTGCAACACCACGAGGTCGTCGCCGGCCATGATCTCGTCGAACAGATGCGTGGCCCAGAGCACGCCGATGCCTTGCTCCGTGACGAGCTGGCGGACGTGGCTGATGATGTCGGCGCGCGCCTTGACGTCGAGACCGACGGTCGGCTCGTCCAGCAGCAACAGCCGCGGTCGATGCAGCAGCGCGCGGGCGATCTCCAGCCGCCGCATCTGGCCACCGGAGAGATCGCGCACCTTGCTGCCGGCGCGGTCGGAGAGGCCGATGCGCGCGAGCAGCTCGGCGCTGCGCGCGGCCGCCTCGCGACGGCTTATGCCGTGGAGGGCTGCGTGATAGAGCAGATTCTGCGTCAGCGACAGATCGAGATCGAGCGTGCGCGGCTGGAACACGACGCCGAGCAGGCGCAGTGCCTCGCCCGGCGTGCGGCTGATGTCATGGCCGAAAATGCCGACGCGGCCGGTCTGGATGCCGAACAGCCGCGTGATCAGCGAGAACAGCGTGCTTTTGCCCGCGCCGTTAAGGCCGAGCAGGGCGGTGAAGCTCGCAGGCTGCACGTTGAAGGAGACGTCGATCAGCGCCCGGCGCGGGCCGTAAGAATGGCTGACGCCATCGATTGACAGCGCCGGCACCGCGGCCGGATCAGGCCGTAGCGTCTCGCGTGGTTCGGCGATGGGAGCAGGGCTGGTCATGGCGCGATCGTGATGCCCCAGGGCAGTTCGCCCACCTGAATGGTCTTGATCACCTTCTGCGCGGCGACGTCGATGACGGAAACGTCGTTCGACACGCCGTTGGTGGTGAGCAGATATTTCTCGTCCGGCGTGAATGCCATGTGCCAGACCCGCTGGCCCACCAGCAGATATTTCGTCACCTTGCGCGTGGCGGTGTCGACCACGGCAACGCGATTGGCGGGGCCGAGCGCGACGAAGGCGGTCTTGTCATCCTTGGTCATGCCGATACCGACCGGCTGGATCGCCTCCTTCCTCAAACCTGGAATCTCGAAATTGACCTTGCCGATCACCTCATGCTTGTTGGGATCGATGATCGACACTGTGCCGCCGATCTCGGACGACACCCACAATTCGGAGGCGTCGTGCTTGAATTCGGCAAAGCGCGGCCGCGGATCGACCAGCACGTTGGCGACGATCTGGCGCGACGATGTGTCGATGAAATGCGCCATGTTGGTCGTCTCGGAGGTGTTAATCAAAATCTTGCCGTCGGGGCTGATGGTCATGCCCTCGGGCTCGACGCCGACCTGGATGTCGCCAAGGCGGGCGCGCTTCTCGAGATCGATCACGGTCACCGTGTTGTCGTTCTCGTTGGCGACATAGAGCGTCTTGCCGGCAGCATCTTGAGTGAACAGCTCGGGGTCGGGACCGGAGGGCAGGGTGTCCACCACTCCTTGCGTCTTGGCGTCGATGACCTGGATGGTGTCGTCGTCGCCGACCGCGACCATCACGAATTTGCCGTCGCGGGTGAACTCGATGCCCCGCGGGCGCTGGCCGACCTTGATGGTCTTGGTCACGGTCCAGCTCTCGGTGTCGATCACCGACACCGTGTTGCTCTTTTCGTTGGAGACATAGGCCACGAAGGCATGGGCGGGCGCTGCCGCGAGCACCAGTCCGGACAGCAATCCGACACGCAACATCCGTATTCTCATTTTAGCTTGCATTTGCTCTCCGGGCGATCGTAGCCGAGCGTGTCGAGCTCGGAGACCTGGTGCAGAAACCCTTCCTGCGGCGACACCGACACCACCATGCGGCCGTCGACCAGCAGGATCGGCTGGCGCAATTGGAGATTCCAGTCGCGCAGTGTCAGCCTGGTGCCCTTGAAGGCGGCGACCTCGAAATTCGGCCCCTTGATGAAATCGGTCACCTTCTTGACGTTGCCGGAATTGGTGCGCGAGGCGGCCTCGCCGATCATCCGTACTGCCGTCCAGACCTGCATGTCGAGCGCGGTCATCCGCCGCGCGTTCAGCTTCGTGAAGCGGTTCTGCATCTGCGTCGCGCCCCATTGATCCTGCGCGGCGTCCCAGCTCCGCGGCACCAGGCCGGCCGAGCCCGCGACGGGCCGCGGATCCCACGTGCGGTAGGGCAGATAGGCTGCGAACACTTCGCTCTCGTCGGCGGCGACCAGCACGTCGTAAGCGGGAGCCTGTTGCGTGAACACCGGCATCTGGCGCTGGATCAGCGTCACGCCGGAGTCCGTGCGGCGCGCGCCGCCTTTGTCCTCGAACGTGCGCTCCTGCACGATCTTGGCACCGAAGCGCGTGGCGGCCCGGCGCAGTGCATCGGCGTAGAGCTTGTCCTCGTCATGCGAGCCGACCACGAGCAGCCAGCGCGACCATCGCTTCCACACCAGATACTGGCCGAGCGCATCCGCCAGCATCGACCGTGTCGGCGCGGTGTGGATCACGTTGGCGCGGCAATCGGCCTCGCGTAGCCGCTCGTCGATGGCGCCGGCGTTGAACAGCAGCGTGCCGCGATCACGCAATGCGTCGGCCACTTTCAGAAGCGCATCGGCTGGCAGGTCGGCGATGATGAAGCCGTTGTGCTCAGCGAGCGTGGATGCGGCTTGGACCGGGTCCTCGCCCTCCTTGACGCGGCGCTCTTCCAGCGTGAAGCGCTGATTGAGGAATTTTCCGGTGGTGTTGTTATCCTCGATCGCGAGCTTCGCGCCGGCAACGCCGTCATTGTCCGCGGGCTGCTCAACCAGCGACAGCGTCGATCTGGTGCCGGCTACACCGAGATAGCCGACGCCGATCGTGACCGGGTCGGCCGCGAGCGCTTGCATCGCTGCCAGACACAGGCCGATCGGGCCGAGCAACCATCGGATCATGCTTCCTCCCGACGTTCTCCCCGGCTTGACCGCCGGTGGAGAATTGTCTCTCTTGAAGCATGACCGATTTGGCAGGGCTTGCAACCCCGCATTTGGTCATCGCGACACGACAAGCGGAATCACGATCATGCGAGCACTCATATGTTTCGCGGCTTTGCTGCTGACGGGTTCGCCGACGCTCGCCGCTTCGCCAAAGCTAGCCGTGTTCGATTTTGAGCTGATCGACACAAGCCTGCCCGGCGAGTTCTACGGCTCGAAGCCGGAAGAGGTGCGGCTCGCGCATATCAGCGACCAGCTGCGCAAGGAACTAGCAGATTCAGGCCGGTTCCAGATGCTCGATATCGCGCCGGTCAGGGATGCTGCACATCACGCCAATCTGCAGGCCTGCGGCGGCTGCGATCTCAAACTTGCCGGGCAACTCGGTGCCGACCTCGAAATCACCGGCATGGTGCAGAAGGTCTCGAACCTGATCATCAATCTGAACATCTATTTGCGGGACGTGAAGACTGGCAAGATGATCACGGCGGCCAGCGCAGACATGCGCGGCAACACGGATGAATCCTGGTCGCGCACGATGAGCTATCTGATCCGCAACCGCCTGCTGGCGCCGAATTACGGCAAGCCGGAGTAGATCCTTCTCTCCGCGAGTCGAGAATCGTAGGGTGGGCAAAGGCGCACTTGCGCCGTGCCCATGATCAATCAATAATTCGAGAGAAATCGTGGGCACGCTTCGCTTTGCCCACCCTACTACGATACTGCGGTCGCGGAGAGATCCCCCTCATCACAGGGGGGAGAAGGGAGGAAAAATCACCCCTTCAATCGCTCTGCATGCCAGTGCAGATGGTCGCTCATGAACGTCGAGATGAAGTAATAGCTGTGGTCGTAGCCCGGCTGACGCCGCAGCGTCAGCGGGATGTTGGCCTTGGTGCAAGCCGCCTGCAGCAGCTCCGGCTTGAGCTGCTCTTTGAGGAAATTGTCGGCCTCGCCGACGTCGACGAGGAAGCCGGAATATGTCGCGCCGTCCTCGATCAGCGCCACCGTGTCATGGCTGCGCCAGGCATCTTTGTTCGACCCGAGATAGCCGGTCAGCGCCTTGATGCCCCAAGGCACCTGCGACGGCGCAACGATCGGGGCGAAGGCGCTCGCCGCGCGATAGCGGTGCGGGTTGCGCAGCGCCACGGTCAGCGCGCCGTGGCCGCCCATGGAATGGCCCATCACCGATTGCCGCCTGGCATCGACGGGAAAATTTCCCGCCACGAGTTTGGGCAGCTCGTCGGTGACATAGCTCCACATGCGATAATTGCGCGCGAACGGCGCTTCGGTCGCATCGACATAGAAGCCGGCGCCGAGGCCGAAATCGTAGGCGTTGTCGGCGTCGCCCGGCACGTCGGGTCCGCGCGGGCTGGTGTCGGGGGCGACGAAGATCAGGCCGAGCTCGGCGCAGGCTTTGCGGAATTCGCCCTTCTCGGTGACGTTCGCATGGGTGCAGGTGAGGCCGGAGAGATACCAGACCACGGGCAGCTTGGCGCCGTCGGCATGCGGGGGAACATAGACCGAGAACACCATGTCCGTCCCGGTCGCCTGGCTCGCATGGCGATACACGCCCTGGACGCCGCCATAGGATGTATTGGTCGAGACAGTCTGGATCGTCATGCCGTTTTGCTCCGTGGCATCTCACCACATCAAGAATGCAATGCCTGTGTGACCGAATTAGTGCGGGCGCGCAAACTCTGACCCAAGATCAGGCCACGCCGCTGTCGATCGCGAGCCGCACCAGCTCGACCGAGGTCTTCACCCCGAGCTTCTGGCGCATGATCGAGGAGGTGTTGGCGACCGTCTTGTAGGACGATTGCACCAGCCAGGCGATCTCGGACAGGCTTTTTCCCGCGCTGAGTAACCGTAAAATCTCCATCTCGCGCGCATTCAGCTTCGACAACGGGCTCCGCGCCAGCGTCGGTCCTGCGAAAGCGATGCTACGGGCGATCGCGCTCGGAAGGTAAGTGCCGCCGCCGCCGACGGTGCGGATCGCCTCGACGAGATCGTCGGGATCGCCGGTCTTGGAGACGTAGCCCTTGGCGCCACACTCGATCGCGCGCGCCGCGAAGGCCGGGTCGTCATTCATGCTGAACATGATGATGCGGGCCTCGGGCGCGCGCTCGAGGATGCGGCGCGCCAGCTCGAAGCCGGACACGGTTGGCAGGTTGATGTCGATCACGCAGAGATCGGGGCGCTCAACGATGAAGATGCACTCGCCATCTTCGGCGTCGGCGGCCTCCAAAATCTCGATCTCGCCTTCGTCGGCCAGCACGGCACGGCAGCCGGAGGCAACAATGGGATGATCGTCGACGATCAGAATGCGCATAGGCGTTCCCCGCGACAGCGCCCACATGTTTTGCGCCGCATGATTCCGGATGAGACAGACAGGCATCTCATGTCGGGTCATGCAACCCGGCCGGGATTGCTGTACGCTTTCGATTAGATATCGGGCGCTTCGTCTCTGTCAACGCCATCGGACAGGCGGGCGAACCTTCGTGGGGTAGGCGAACAATGTGGCAAAATCTATCCTTGCGCGGGCGCATCAACCTCCTGCTGGCGCTGCTGCTTGCACTCGGGCTCGCCGTCAACATCGCCCGCCAGGTCGCGGAGGCCGGTCCCCGCGTGCAGGCCGAGGACCAGAGCGTGATCCGGCTGGCGCGCGAATTCATCGAGATGATCGTTGCCGATCTCAACGAGGCACCCGATCCCGATGCCAGGCTGGACCAGATCGCGCGCGACCTGAACCGTCTGCGCCATGTCAGCATCGCGCTCCGGGACGCCAGCGGGAACCCGCTGACGCCGCCACGGCCGGATGCCGATGACGACACGCCCGGGCCGCCGGTTTGGTTCGTCAGCCTGGTTCATCCTGAGCAGACCGCAGTCGGCGTGCCGGTCTCGGTCCATGGCAAGCCCGGTTCGCTGGTCATCACCTCGCATCCCAATGACGAGATCGCCGAGATCTGGGACGCCATCGTTACGCAACTCGAGGTCGGCTCAGCCATCGCGCTCGTGCTGTTCCTGGTGATGATGACGGTCGTCGGCAGGGCCCTCGCGCCGCTCGAGTCCCTCGCGCAGACCATGGCCGAGCTGGAGAGTGGTCGCTACGACGCGCGCGTGACGCCTGGCGGCGCGCCTGAGCTCGCCGCGATCTGCACCAAGCTTAATCATCTCGCTGCGACCCTGGGCGAAGCGGTCGAGGACAAGCGGCGGCTTGCCGAGCGCGCTGTGTCGCTCCAGGACGTCGAGCGCAAGGAGATCGCGCGCGAGCTGCACGACGAGTTTGGACCTTATCTGTTCTCACTGCGCGCGCATGCCAGCGCGCTGGCGAAGCTCGCCGACGGGCGTGCACCAAGCGCAGATGCCGTGAGAAAGCACGGCGGCGCCTTGCTCGAACAAATCAACGCGCTGCAGCAGTTTACCCGTCGTGTGCTGGAGCGGTTGCGGCCGGTTGGTCTTGCCGAGCTTGGCCTCGGCAAGGCGCTGGAATCGCTGTCGCGGCTGTGGCGGGAATCGCATCCTGACGTGACGATCGAGACCACGATCTCGCCGGCGCTTGGGATCACCGGGGAGACTGCCGACCTCACCATCTACCGTGTCGTGCAGGAGGCGCTCACCAATGCGTTCCGCCACGCCGGCGCGACCGCGATCAACGTGCTGATCGAGCCGGCGGAGCAGCCGGGCCGCGACGGTCGCGGCTGTGCCCGAGTGCGGGTCAGCGACAACGGCCGCGGCATGGAGCCGGGCCAGAAGCTTGGCTTCGGTCTCGTCGGCATGCGCGAGCGGATTCTGGCGCTCGGCGGCACGCTCAACGTCGCCTCAGGCGAGGGCGGCGTCACCGTGGAGGCGCTGGTTCCGACCGCGGCGGTCTGATCGCGGCCGGTTTGATCGGGAGGATTCCCGATCGGGAAAAATTCCCGATTTCGTCGGGAAAACGGGTGCGGAGAGTGCCCGACCTTTTGTGGCTGGTGCATGAGCCGCCGCCGAATACACTCATCACAACCAAACGGCGAAAACCAAAACAGCCGAAGGTTACGGGTGGAGCGATGGGAATGGGCAGGCCGGGACACGCGCGAATTCTGCTGATGGCCTCGGTCTCGACGGGGTTGGTGTCCGGCCTCGGTTTCGCGACGAACGCAGGTGCGGCGCAGGACGAGGAGACCAACGTCCAGAACTTGCCCGCGGTCGAGGTGGTGGCGCCGCAGCCAACCGCACGGCGCGCGCCTTCGCGGACAGTACCTGCGCGGACCGCAGCGAACTCCGACAAGCCGAAGGCTGGCCGGATCTATGTCTACCCGACATCGCCCGGCACCGGCAGGGGTCTCGATGTCGACAAGGTTCCGTCGGCGATCAACGCCGTTGACGCCAACCAGATCAAGCGCACCGGCTCGCTCAACGTCACGGATGCGCTACGCGACAACATCGCCGGCGTCAGCATAAGCGAGGTCACCGGCAACCCGTTCCAACCGAACGTGGAATTCCGCGGCTTTGTCGCTTCGCCCGTAACCGGCACGCCGCAAGGACTTGCGGTGTACCAGAACGGTGTTCGCATCAACGAAGCCTTCTCGGACGCCGTCAACTGGGACCTGATCCCGACGGCGGCGATCAGGTCGGCGACGCTGGTGACCAACAACCCCGCTTTCGGCCTCAACGCGCTGGGTGGCGCGATCAATCTGCAAATGAAGGATGGCTTCACCTATCAAGGTGCTGAGCTTGATGTGATGGGCGGCTCGTTCGGCCGCATCCAGGGCTCGGCGCAATGGGGCAAGCAGGTCGACAAGAACTACGGCATCTACGCCGCGCTCGAAGGCCTGCACGACAACGGTTTCCGCAACTTCTCCCAATCCGACGTGCGGCGCTTCTACAGTGATGTCGGCTACAAGGCCGGCGACAGCGAATTCCACGTCAATATGGGCGTCGCCAAGAACGATTTCGGCGCCAGCGCCACGGTTCCCGCCGAGCTGCTGAATAATTATTGGGGCGCGACCTACACGACGCCACAGACCAGCTCCAACCGCGTCGGTTATCTCAACCTGACCGCCAAGGCCGACGCGACGCCGACCTGGACACTCGAAGGCACCGCGCATCTGCGCAGGTACGAGCAGAAGATCGTCGACGGCAATCCGACCGACGTCGGCGAGTGCACGGCGGACGCGACGCTGCTGTGCTTCGGCGACGGTGCGACGCCCGCGAACGGCACGAATGGCCTCCAGCTTGGCAATCCCTTCGCGTCGGGCACGATCCTCGGCGAAATCGACCGGAGCTCGATCCGCTCGACCACCTTTGGTGTATCGGGCCAGGCCACCAACGCCGATCAGTTGCTCGGACACGACAACCGCTTCGTGATCGGCACAAGCTACGACGCCAGCGTCACGCGCTACGATGCCACTGCCGAGATCGGTTCGATGGGCGAGAACTATCTCGTGAGCGGCAGCGGTCTCTTCCTGGGGCCGACCGGCACGATCGATACCGGCTTTGCCGGTCCCGTCTCGCTGCGGACTGTCAATCAATATAACGGCGTATACGCGATGGATACGTTCAACGTCACGGACGCCTTAGCGATCACCGGCGGAGGCCGCTTCAATGTGGCGCGCATCTCGCTGGAGGACCAGCTCGGCACTGCGCTCAACGGCGACTACACCTATTCCCGGTTCAATCCGGTGATCGGCGGAACTTACAAGATCACGCCCGGGCTGACCGCCTATGCCGGCTATTCGGAGGCCAATCGCGTGCCGACGCCGCTGGAGCTCGGCTGCGCCGATCCGAACAATCCTTGTCTCATCGCGGCGTTTCTGGTCTCCGACCCGCCGTTGAAGCAGGTCGTCTCCAAGACCGTCGAAGCGGGCCTGCGCGGCACCAAGGAGCTGAACATCGGCACGCTCGGGTGGAAGATTGGCGGCTTCCGCGCCACCAACTACGACGACATCCTGGCTGTCCCCGCTCCGGGCCGGACTGGCTTTGGCTATTTCACCAACGTCGGCAGGACACGTCGGCAGGGGCTCGAGGCGGAGGTCAACATCAAATCGCCGACGCTTCAGTTCCAGGCGAGCTACACCTTCGTCGATGCCCGCTTCCTTGATGCATTGACGCTCGGCTCAGACAGCCCGTTCGCCGATGCCGATGGCAATATCCAGGTCTTGCCTGGCAACCAGATCCCCGCGATCCCCCGCCACCGCATCAAGGTCGGGGTCGACTATGCCGTCACCGACGAGTGGAAGGTCGGCGGCAACGCGCTGTTCGTCTCCAGCCAGTACCTCGTTGGCGACGAATCCAACCAATATTCGAAGCTGCCGTCCTATACGGTCTTCAACCTCCACACCTCCTATCAGGTGACCAAGACCGTTCAGCTCTATGGCAAGATCGACAACATCTTCGACAACCGCTACGCCACCTACGGACAGTTCTTCGACACCACCGCGCTGCCGAACTTCGCGAATGGCGGCAACAATTTCAACGACCCGCGCTCGCTGAGCCCGGCAAGGCCGCGCGCGTTTTACGCGGGGGCGCGGGTGACGTTCTAGATACCTTCGCAGCCGAGACGTCCTCTATCGAGCCTGCCAAGGCGCCCTTTGTCGGAGGACCCGTGACGCGCCGCTGCGCAAGCCGTTCGCCGCTCACTCCACCTTCACCCGCTCGAGCGGGGCAGCCGCGACGCTCGTCTGCCCCCGGCCCTTGGCCGCACTCACGCGGTGCCGGCGCTGCGCCAGATACTGATCGCCGAGCACTCCGGCCAGGATCACCGTTCCCATCACGGCGAAGTTGAGGGAGCTCGGTATGCCCAGGAGGTTGACGAGATTCTGCAGCACCTGGAGCAGCACGGTGCCGAGCACGACGCCGATGATCGAGCCTTCGCCGCCGCGCAAGGAGCAGCCGCCGAGCACGGCCGCGGCGATGGCATAGAGCTCGTAGAACGAGCCGTGCACGGCCGGCGAGATCGAGCGAGTGTACATCGCGAACAGGACTGCGGAAAACGCGGTCAGCCCGCCGCAGATGACATAGGCCGAAATCATCACGCGCTCGGAGCGGATGCCGGAATAGCGCGCCGCCTCCTCGTTCTTGCCGACCGCGTAGAGATAGCGGCCGAACACCGAGCGGTGCAGCAGCACCCAGGCCACGCCGGCGACGATGACGAGCGCCACCGCGCTATGCGGCAGCGGAAAACCCAGCACGTTGGTGCGACCCGCGGTCAGCCATTCCAACGTCGGGAAGCTGGTGCCGAAGCCGAAGCCCGCTGTCGCATCCTCGGTGTAGTAGCGCGCGGCACCCCGATAGATCAGAAGCCCGCACAGCGTCACCACGAAGGGCTGGATATGCATCCGGGTGACGAGCGCGCCGTGCACGAGGCCGATGACGAGCCCGCCTGCGATGATCATGGCGAAGGCGAGCATCCAATTGACGTCGTGATTGACGATGAGATCGATGAAGAGAACGCCGAGCAGCGCGATCACCGATCCGACCGAGAGCTCGATCCCGCCGATGATGATGACGAAGGCCTCTGCGATCGAGAAGATGCCGAACATCCCGACCTGGTTCAAGGTATTGGAGAGATTGCCGACGTAAAGGAAACGCGGATTGATGAAGGCCACGACCGCGCCGACGACGAGGATCAGGACCAGGAGGCTCAAATCTTTCTTGTTCAAGGAATCCTCACCTCAACCGCGTGGCCGACGGCCAACTGGAGCACATTGTGTTCGCTGAACTGGCTGCGATCAAGGAAGCCCGAGATCGCGCCCTCGTGCATGACGGCGATCCGGTCGCTGACCCCGATCACCTCCTCCATGTCGCTCGAAATCATCAGGATAGCGACGCCGGCGTCGGTCAGACGGCGCAGCATCTCGTAGATCTCCCGCTTGGCGCCAACGTCGACGCCGCGCGTCGGCTCGTCGAAGATCAAGATCTTCGGACGCATCGACAGCCATTTGGCAAGCACGACCTTCTGTTGATTGCCGCCGGACAACGAGCCGACGGTGGTTCCGACGTCGGGCGCACGAATATTCAACCGCTCGCGTTGCGTCTGCGCGTTCTCGGTCTCCTGCGCGGTGTTGACCAGGAAGAAGCGCAGGTAGGAGGATAGATCCGGCAGCGAGATGTTTTCGGCGATGGACACGTCGAGCAAGAGCCCGGAGCCCTTGCGGTCCTCCGGGATCAGGTAAATGCCGTGGTCGATCGCTGCGCGCGGGCTCGCGATCCGGATCGGGTTGCCCTCGAGCCTGATCGCACCGCCGCGCAAGGGATCGACACCAAAGATCACCCGCGCCAGTTCGGTGCGGCCGGAGCCGACGAGGCCAGCCAGCCCCAGGATCTCGCCGCGGCGAACCGACAAGCTCACCGCCCGGTCGGGATAGGTTTCGGTGATGACGTCGACGATATCGAGCACGGCGGCCCCCGGCGGTGCAGCCGGCGGCATGTAGAGCGATTTGAGATCGCGTCCGATCATCAGCCGGATCATCGCCGCCGGCGACAGTTCGGCACGTGTCAGCGCACCGACCATACGCCCGTCACGCAGGACCACCGCGCGGTCTGCGCATTGCATCACTTCGTTGAGGCGGTGGGTGATGAAGATGATGCTGACGCCGTCGGCCTTGAGGCCGGCGATGACCCGCATCAGCCGGTCGGTCTCGGACAGCGTGAGGCTCGAAGTCGGCTCGTCCATGATGACAAGACGCGCCTCGAGCGACAGCGCCTTCATGATCTCGACGAGCTGGCGCTGTGCCAGCGACAGATCGGCGAGCGGCGCGTCCGGCGCAAAATCGGCACCCAGGCGGTCGAGCAGCGGCTGCGTCTTCGCGTAGAGCGCCCTGCGGTCGATCAGCCGCAGCGGGCCGCCATGCACCGGCTCGCGGCCGATGAAGACATTGCTGGCAACGTCGAGATTATCGAAGAGATTGAGCTCCTGATGGACGAAGGCGGTGCCCGCCTCGATCGCATCCGCAACCGTGAGCGCAGGCCGCTCGGCGCCGTCGACGCGGATCGTGCCGCCGCTCGGTTCGACCACGCCGCCGAGTACCCGCATCAAGGTGGATTTGCCGGCGCCGTTTTCGCCGATCAGGGCGATCACCTCGCCCGGCGACACGGCAAGGCCGACGTGGTCGAGTGCGACCACGCCGGGATAGCTCTTGCTGATATCGACCAGTTCGAGAAACGGCTCAGGCATTGACGCTTGCGGGCAACGCCCGCACGCCTCCTACTTCTTGAGCATCGTCTTCATCGAGGACATGAAGTCGTCGACATTGGTCTTGTCGATGACCTTGCCGGGCACGATGATGATGCCGTTGCCGGGCACGCCGGACTTGTCGCCCCCGAGGTACTTCGCCATCAGCTTCATGCCCTGATAGCCCCACTCGAACGGCTGCTGCACGACCGTGCCGGCGATGGCGCCTTCCTTGACGCCGCCGAGCGTGATCGGATCCTCGTCGAAGCCGATGATCTGGATCTTGTTGAGCTTGCCGGCCTCCTTCAGCACTTCGTAGATGCGCGGCGTGTTGTAGGAGTAGAATCCGACCATGCAGCTAACGTCCGGCATAGCGGCGAGGATGTCCTCGACGTTGCGCTTGGCGCGGGTCTGGTCGATCTCGTCGCCGCGGACGTCAACGAGCTCGACCTTCGAGCCCTTGATCGTTTCCTTGACGCCCTCGATGCGCTCGCGGGCGTTGTCGGCGCCGGGAAGGCCGACGAAGCCGACGCACTTGCCACCGTTCGGCAGCGCCTTGAGCATGAGCTTGCCGGCGTCCTTGCCGAGATCGACGTTGGAGGAGCCGATATAGGCGATGCGCTTCGAGTTCGGCGCGTCGCTGTCTGTGGTGAACAGCAACGTCTGCGAGGCGATCTTGTTGAGATGCTCGACCTGATTCTTCGGATCGACCGCGCTGACCATGATGCCGGCGGCGCCGGCCGCGACGAGGTCGTCCATCATGCGCTGCTGAACGGCAGCGGCCGCCTGCTCCGGATATTTGAGCTGGAGGTCGTAATTGGGCAGCTCGACTTGGGCTTTCTTCACGCCGGCCTCGGCGATCTTCCAGAAGTCGGATGCGCCGTTGACGACGAAAGCCAGAACCTTCTTGTCCGCCGCATCGGCCGAGCCGAGACCCAGAGCCATTGCGAACGCGACAGATACACCTGCAATCAAGAGACGCTGCATGTCATCCTCCCCTTGTGCGGTTAGCCCTTGAGAAGGCCAACTCTGCTTGAGCCCGAATTGGGCGCATGCCTCACCTTCCACGCAGGTCGGCCGCCATCCGCATCATTGCGGCAGGGACGGGGGTCACCAACCGGCCCGCGAGGTGAAATGAGGCACGTACCTCACCGTAGCAAAGGCACGCCGGGCGTGCAACCGGAGGCTACGTTCGCGCGAAATCGACGCTTTGCGAGCGTTTACCCGGTTAGAACCATAGCGAATGATCCGAAATTTCAACGCAACGACCTGGTTGTCTTCGCGCCGGTATGCCGGCGGGCCATCCGATGACAGAGCGCCGGTTGAGCGAACGGGAATTGCAGATCGCGCGTTATCGGCTCTGGAGCGGGAGGTCACCGATCTGCGGGCGGCGTCGCTGCTTTGCAGCATTATCAGGGAGCCTGAAGCCGAGCCGCGAGGCGACTTACCGGATTGGCACGGGCCGCGTCGTTAACTGGTTCTTAGCGCTAATCATGCGGATGATCAGCGCGGGAAGACCGGGGAGACTGCTCCCATGCTGAAGGATGGTACCTACGCGGCGTGGTACAAGACGCCGCTCGACCAGGGCACCGGCATCGTCCATGTCGCAGACGGCCGGATTTGGGGCCGCGACAGCCTGATGACGTATCATGGTTCCCTAGAGGTCGATGGCGATCGCTTCACCGCGACTGTGTCGACGAAGCGTCACACTGATGGACGTATCACTGTCTTCGGCGTCTATGATGAACTGACGCTGGACATCGAGGGCACGTGCCCCGGCAAGATCGCGACCTACACGGCGACGACCGGGCAGGCAGAGGGAGTCGTCCTCCAGGGAACGCTCATTCTGACGGAACAGCCGGCGGCGGCACCTGAACGAACCGGGCAGGTCCCGGCGTTCAATCCCGCCAAACTTCCGAAGCTGCCGAAACGCCCGCGCTGATCGCAGCAACGACTGCAGCGCGCCGCTTCGCCTGCATCGACATGGCGCGCCCCGGACCGCGCAATTCTGCATCCTCAAGCTTCGGTGCCGGCGCTTTTCAAAGCGCCTGCGCCCCGTCATTGTGCCGCCGCATCAATCATCTCGGGGCAGCATCAATGTCGGACAAGGTCTCGCGTCGCCAGTTCGCGAAAATCGCGGGGCTGTCCGCAGCCGGAATGACGGGTCCCCTGGAACTCGCCGACGCCATGCCCGTAGCAGTGCGACGTAGCGCCGGCGGCTTTCCGCAAAATTTCCTCTGGGGCACGGCGACTTCGTCCTACCAGGTCGAGGGCGCGGTCGACGAGGACGGGCGAGGGGCCTCGATCTGGGACAAGTTCGTTCGCATCCCCGGCAAGATCGAGGACGGCACCACCGGCGACCGCGCCAACGAGCACTATCACCGCTACAAGGACGATATCGCGCTGATCAAGCAACTCGGCTGCAAGGCCTATCGCTTCTCGGTGGCCTGGCCGCGGGTGTTTCCGGACGGCGACGGCAAGCCGAACCCGAAAGGGCTCGACTTCTACAATCGCCTGGTCGATGAGCTTCTGAAGAACGGCATCGAGCCGTGGCTGACGCTCTATCATTGGGACCTGCCGCAATCGCTGCAAGATCGCTTCGGCGGCTGGCGCTCGACCGAGACCTGCAAGATCTTTGGCGACTACGCAGCCTATGTTGCCGGGCACCTGACCGATCGCGTCAAGAATGTTTTCACGCTGAATGAGAGCGGTCGCTTCGTCTATTTCGGCTACGGCATCGGCATCGACGCGCCGGGCCTGACGCTGCCGCAGGCTGAAGTGAACCAGATCCGGCACAACAGCGCGCTCGCGCACGGGCTCGCGGTGCAGGCGGTTCGCGCCCATGGCCGGCGCGGCACGCGCGTGGGTCCGGCCGAGAATATCGATGCCTGCATTCCCGCGATCGATACGCCCGAAAACGTCCGCGCCGCCGAGATCGCGCTGCGTGAGATGAACGCCGGCTATCTCAACGTCATCATGACTGGCCGCTATACGGACGCGTTTCTGAAATACGCGGGCGCCGACGCACCGAAATACACCGACGCGGAATTGAAGATCATCTCCTCACCGGTCGACTTCCTGGGCCTCAACATCTATGCGCCGCAGCACTACATCGTTGCGTCGGACCAGGGCGCGGGCTTCATGCCGCTGCCCATCCCAAAGGCCTTCCCCCACATGAATTCGGACTGGCTCCGCGTCGGCCCCGAGACGATCTACTGGGTGCCGAAGCTGGCTGCAAAAATCTGGAAGACGAATGCGATCTATATCAGCGAGAACGGGACCTCCGGCGACGACCAGGTGACGCAAGACGGCAAGATCTACGACACCGACCGTATCATGTATCTGCGCAACTACCTCGCGCAGCTTCAGCGCGCCACCGCCGAGGGCGTGCCGGTGCGCGGCTATTTCCTCTGGAGCCTGATGGACAACTTCGAATGGGTGTTCGGGCTCAACAAGCGTTTTGGGCTCTATCACGTCAATTTCGACACCCAGGTGCGCACGCCAAAACTCAGCGCGAGCTTTTACCGCAACGTGATCGCAACCAACGCGGCGGGTGCGTGATGGTATTTTCTCCCTTGCAGAGACTCCCCCGCACCCGAATTTTCCGCTGCGCGTAAAATCCGGCCTTTCCCCGCAACCGGGAGAGGCGAAGTGAAGGCACCGCACATTGACTCCGCTCTCCCCCTGATTCAAAACCGCCTCAACACTCATAAAAAGAGGATAACGCCCATGACCGACGCGCTGATCATCGATGCCTGCCGCACCCCGCGGGGCGTCGGCAAGGCCGGCAAGGGAGCACTCTCCGGCATTCATCCGCAGCAGCTTGGCGCGACCGTGCTGCGCGCGATGGCCGATCGCACCGGCATCAACACCGCCGACGTCGACGACATCGTCTGGGGCTGCAGCGCGCAGGTCGCGACGCAAGGCGGCGATCTCGGCCGCATGTCAGCGCTCGATGCTGGCTATGACGTGCGCGCCAGCGCGGTGACGCTGGATCGTTTCTGCGGCTCCGGCATTACCAGCGTCAGCATGGCGGCATCCTCGATCATGGCGGGCGCTGAAGACCTCGTCATCGCCGGCGGTTGCGAGATGATGTCGATGGAGGGACGCCGTGGCGGCGGTCCGATGATGATGGACTCCGGCAATCTGCGCCTGCGTGCGCGGCATCCGCAATCGCATCAGGGCGTTTGCGCCGATGCGATCGCGACTCTGGAGGGCATCACGCGGCAGGACGTCGATGCGCTCGGGCTGGAAAGCCAGAAGCGGGCAGCGCAGGCGATTGCCGGCGGTCACTTCAAGAAGAGCCTTGTGCCCGTCCATCGCGAGGACGGCAGCCTCGCGCTGGACCATGAAGAATATCCGCGGCCGCAGACCACGATGGAAGGCCTCGCTGCGCTGAAGCCGGCATTCCCCGCGATCGCCGACTATGCGCTCGACGACAAGGGCACGACCTATCGCGGCCTGATCCTGCAAAAATATCCGGACCTGAACATCGACTTCATGCATCACGCCGGCAACTCGTCCGGCGTCGTCGATGGCGCCGCTGCGATCCTGCTGGCTTCGCCGTCCTACGCCAAGGCGCATGGTCTCAAGCCGCGGGCCCGCGTCGTTGCGATGGCGAACATGGGGGACTCGCCGACCCTGATGCTGAACGCGCCGGTGCCGGCGACGCGCAAAGTGCTGGCGAAGGCGGGGCTCACCGTCGACGACATTGATCTCTTCGAGATCAACGAGGCCTTTGCGGTCGTTGCCGAAAAATACATCCGCGATCTCAAGCTCGACCGTGCCAAGGTCAACGTCAATGGTGGCTCGATCGCGCTCGGCCATCCCATCGGCGCGACCGGCTCGATCCTGATCGGCACCGTGCTCGACGAGCTCGAACGGCGCGACCTCAAGCGTGGTCTCGTCACCATGTGCGCGGCCGGCGGCATGGCGCCGGCGGTCATCATCGAGCGCATCTAGCCTTATTTTTCGGGGTGAATCGCGACCGGCCTCCGACAAAGAGGCCGGTCGTCGCTTGTCGAAAGCATCGAATCAGCATTAGCAAGGCGGCTTGCGGGCCTTTGAAACAAGGCAAAAACCGCTGTCCGAGGCTTCGTCCGCTCAGGAAGTAGCTAAAAAGCAGGGGGTTTCTGCCGCAGGGGGCCAAAAAGCCCGCAAAAACCGTGACAAAACTGTGCAGAAGGCTATAGGCCTTCGCCGGTTGGTCTAATATGCAACCGGCAACGAATCAGAGGAGACACGATGCCAACCCAAATGTCCAAATCGCAGTTGATCGAAAAGATTGCGACCGTCACCGAGCTTTCCAAGCGCGACGTCAAGAGCGTCATGGAGACGCTGACCGACGTCGGCCACAAGGAGCTCAAGAAGAGCGGCCTGTTCCTGGTGCCGGGCTTCGCCAAGTTCGTCGTCATCAAGAAGCCCGCGACCAAGGCGCGTAAGGGCACCAACCCGTTCACGGGTGAAGAGATGATGTTCAAGGCCAAGCCGGCCCGGAAGATCGTCCGCGCCCGCCCGGTCAAGGCTGCCAAGGATGCCGTGGCCTGATAACGCAAAGGCCCCCTCGATGAGAGGGGGCCTTTTGTAACGAGCGACGTAGGGGCCGATACGGAGGGGATCAGCCCCTGCGGCGCTTGGCCCGAACCGGGATCGGCTGAAGCCGCGGCTCGGGTCCTGCCAGCGCATCGCGCACCCGGTCGATGACCCTATCGAGCAGCTGGCGCAGCCGCTGTGTCGTCCGCGATCGCTTTGCTTCTTCCAGCAGTTTCTTCATCGCATCACTCCGCCGCTTCGACCTTGGAGTCGACGTTGGCCTGGACCGGCTCGAGCGCTGCGGCGATGGCCTCGTCGACGCGCTCCAGCCAGATGAATTCGAGGTTGTCCCGCGCGCTCTTCGGGATGTCGTCGTAATCCCGCTTGTTGCGCGCCGGCAGCATCACCCGCTTCAGTCCGGCGGCGGCCGCAGCCACCACCTTCTCCTTGATGCCGCCGACCGGCAGCACCAGGCCACGCAACGAGATCTCGCCCGTCATCGCCGTGTCGCTCCTCACCGTGCGATTGGTGAGCAGTGACGTCAGCGCCGTGAACATCGCCACACCCGCGCTCGGGCCGTCCTTCGGGGTCGCGCCCGCAGGGACGTGAACGTGGATGTCGCTCTTCTCGAACAGCGTTTGATCGATGCCGAGCTGCGTGGCTTTGCTCTTCACCAGCGTCATCGCCGCCTGCACGCTCTCGCGCATGACGTCGCCGAGCTGGCCGGTCAGGATCATGCCGCCGCGGCCGGGCACGCGCGAGGCCTCGATGAACAGGATGTCGCCGCCGACCGGCGTCCAGGCAAGGCCGGTGGCCACGCCCGGAATGCTGGTGCGCTGCGCGATCTCGCCTTCGAAGCGCGGCTGGCCGAGCACGGTGCCAATGTCGTTCGGCGTCACCACGACCTTTGCAGCCGTGCCTTCGGCGACCTGCACCGCGGCATGGCGAAACAGCTTGCCGATCTCGCGCTCGAGGCTACGCACGCCGGCCTCGCGGGTGTAACCCTTGACGACCAGCTTCAGCGCCTCCGGCTCGATCTCGGCCTGCTCGGCAGTCAAGCCGTTGGCCTCGAGCTGCCGCCGCACCAGATAGCGCTTGGCGATCTCCAGCTTCTCCTCCTCGGTGTAGCCGGCAAGGCTGATCAGCTCCATGCGGTCCAGCAGAGGACCCGGAATCTGGTCCAGCATGTTGGCCGTCGCAATGAACACCACGCGCGACAGGTCGAAGGGCACGCCCAGGTAATTGTCCCGGAACGTCCCGTTCTGCTCGGGGTCGAGCACCTCCAGCATCGCAGCAGAAGGATCGCCCTGCACGCCGCGGCCCATCTTGTCGATCTCGTCGAGCATCATGACGCAGTTGCGCGTGCCGGCCTTCTTGATGCCCTGGATGATGTTGCCGGGCAGCGCACCGATATAGGTGCGCCGGTGGCCGCGGATCTCGGCCTCGTCATGCACGCCGCCCAGGCTGACGCGCACGAAAGGGCGATCCATCGCACGCGCGATGGATTGGCCGAGCGAGGTCTTGCCGACACCGGGCGGGCCGACGAAGCACAGGATCGGGGCCTTGCCCTGCGGCGCCAGCTTGCGCACCGCCAGATATTCAATGATCCGGCTCTTGATCTTCTCCAGCCCGAAATGATCGGCATCCAGGATGCGGCGCGCTTCCTTGATGTCGATCGGCTTCTCCGCGGGCAGCGCCCACGGCAGCTCGATCAGCCAGTCGAGATACGTGCGGACCATGCCGGATTCACCGGCGGCCTCGGGCATGCGCTCGTAGCGGCGCAGCTCCTTCCTGGCATGCGCATCCGCCTCCGGCGGCATGTCGGCCTTGGCGATCGCAGCCGTCAGCTCGGCGACCTCGGCGGCCTTGCCGTCGCCTTCGCCCAGCTGCCGTTGAATGGTCGCCATCTGCTCGCGCAGGATTGCCTCGCGCTGCCGCTCGTCGAAGCTGGCGCGGGTCTTCTGGCCGATCTCGTTGCTGATGCGCAGCACCTCCAGCCGCTCAGCCAGGTGCTTCGACACCTTCTCGACGCGCAGGGCGAGATCGATGGTCTCCAGCACCTCCTGCTTGTCCTGCGGCTTGATGTCCATGAACGACGTCGCCAGATCCGCCAGCGCGCCGGGCGCGGTGGTGCTCTGGAACATCGCGACCAGCTCGGGCGGCGCCTGCGGCAGCAGTTCGGTCGCCTCGATGGCCAGGCGTTGCAAGTTCAGCGCGCGCGCCTCGATCTCCGGCGAATTCGTTGTCGGCTCGGGGATCTGCTGGATGCGCGCGGCCGGGAATGGCGTCCCCGGCAGAAAGTCGAGGATGCGCGCGCGCTGTACGCCCTGGCAGACGATGTGATGCGTGCCGTCGGGCGCGGTGATGTAGCGCACGATGTTGGCGATGGTCGCGACGCGATAGAGATCGTCCGGACCGGGCTCCTCGGTCTCGGGGCTGCGCTGCAGGACGATGCCGATCGGCCGCTGCTCGCGCAGCGCCTGCTGCGCGGCGGCGACGGACTTCGGCCGCGCGATCGCGATCGGCGCGATGGCGCCGGGGAACAGCACCATCTCGCGCACGGGGATGATGATCAGTGCGTCTTCGGGAATCTTCACGTCAGGATTGGTCTGTTCGGTGTTCATCTGTTCGGTGGCCATGATCGACCTCAGGATTTGGCGAGGCGCAGTGCGACGCAGCCGTCCATCACGAAGCGGCTGATGGCGTAGCGGCCAAGGGGCAATGCAATGCGGCGCTCAAAACGCCCCTGCGGCAGCTCGAGCCGGTGGATGCGGGCGTTGCGAAGCTCCGGCGGAAGCGTGCGCTGGCCGGAGATGATCAGCACGCCGTCCTGGATCACCGTCTCGACATTGTCCGGATTGACGCCGGGAAGCGCGACCAGGATCAGGAGTTCATGCTCGGTTTCGAGTACGTCGATCGGCGGCTCCCAGCAGGCCTCCTGACGACCGAACTGCTGACGCAGCCGTTCGGCGCGGGTCAACGAGTCCAGGGCTTCGGACAGCATCCAGTCGAGAGGATTTTTAGGTTGCATGGCAAAAACTCGGGGAAGGCGCTGCGGTTGGAAAACGAGGATATGGGGATGGTTCCCACAAATTCCAGCATCGCGCGTTTGGAGCATGCCTGGCCTCCAAGCCGGAGGAGGCCCCTTGCGCTCAGACGCATCGACGCCGCGGAGACGATCCGCGGCGCCGGAGGCAACAATTGAGCGGAATTCTGAAGTCAGGCGGCGGCGCGGTATTCTTCTTCCGCTTCGAGGTTGATGACCGACGTGGCGAGTTCGGACAGGGTGTGGTCGGTCGCCTCTTCCTCGTCCAGCGTCGCCTGAAGCAGCCTTGCCGCGTCCGCCATGCCGAGCTCCTCGGCCCAGGTGCGCAGCGTACCGTAGCGGGAGATCTCGTAATGCTCGACGGCCTGGGCTGCCGCGAGCAGGCCGGCGTCGAGGGCAGGAGCGTTCTTGAAATCCTTCATGATCTCGGCGCCCTCGTCGGTGATGCCGTTGATCGCCTCGCACGGCTTTCCGCGCGCGGGCTTGCCCAGCATCTTGAAGATCTGCTCAAGCCGTTTGACCTGACCCTGCGTCTCCCGCAGATGCTTGTTGAAGGCGGCGGCAAGGTGCTTCGAATGCGCGGCCTTGGCCATCTTGGGCAGCGTCTTGATGATCTTGTTCTCCGCGTAATAGATGTCCTTCAGCGTCTCGTGAAACAGGTCGCTCAGCATCTTCGGCGCCTGACGCGGGCGGCGCGCCGCGGTCTTTTTCTTGTTCGCACGTTTCTTTGCTTGTTTAGCCATAAGTCCTCCTCATGAGGCGACACGGGAAGGCATGCCCTTCCTCAATCCTCGGGCGATAAAGACTCTTCGACAGCAATTGTTCCTCGCGAAGGCCCTCGCGAGCCGCTATGCCTTGCCGTCTGACCACGTCCGGCCGAGACGCACACTCATGCTCGACTTCGCCCTGTCCGCCTTCGTCACATTGCTGCTGGTGGTCGACCCCGTCGGCCTTGCGCCGGCCTTTCTGGCCGCGACCGGCGGCATGCCCGACAAAATCAAGCGGGTGGTCGCGTTGCGGGCGCCGCTGATCGCGGCCTCGATCCTGGTCGTGATCGCGCTGGCCGGAAACTGGCTGCTCCGCCAGCTCGGGATCGGCATTCCCGCGTTCCAGATCGCGGGCGGGCTGCTGCTGTTCGGCGTGTCCTATCAGATGATTTTCGGTGACCGGCCGCATCGCGAGGCCCGGGAGGCCGACAAGGCGACCGCGGAGCATGCCTCCGATGTCGCCGTGTTTCCGCTCGCCATCCCCATGATGGCCGGTCCCGGCGCGATCGCGACAACGCTGCTGCTGGCGGGCAATGCCGGCTATGGGGCGAAGCTCGCGATCATTCTCGCGGTTGTCCTCTCGGTGTGCCTGATCTGCATGCTCTGCTTCATCTCGGCGAGCCTGATCGCACGGACGCTCGGGCGCACCGGAAATGCGGTGCTCTCGCGCGTGCTGGGCATGCTGCTCGCGGCCTATTCGGTGCAGTTCGTGATCAACGGAATCGTGGCCGTCCGGGCAAGCCTGTGATAGAGCTGCGGCAATCTGTTAATCTGTTGATATTACAGTCGATTTTGTAGCTCGGCGGGAATGCCGGCAAGTCAGCGCCTGATCCGGGCCGCTTTCGCTTGCACTGCCATATTGCTTTGACGTACTTCCGGTCTAACAACGTCCATCGCCAAGAAGTCGAGAAGAAATCGAGATGTCGATGACAGCGGACGAGCTCGACAAGAGACAGGCCATCATCGACGCCTGCCGCCGTATGAACGCGCTCGGCATCAACCAGGGGACCTCTGGCAATATCAGCGTGCGTTTTGGCCATGGGCTCCTGATCACGCCCACCAGCGTGCCCTATGACGGCATGACGCCGGATCAGATCGTCTTCATGGCGATGGACGGCTCGCATGCCCCCGACCAGAAGCCATCCAGCGAGTGGCGTTTCCATCTGGACATCCTGAAGGAGCGCGCCGACGTCGACGCCGTCGTGCACGCCCATCCGACCTATTGCACCATCCTGGCGATCATGGGCCTCGACATCCCGCCCGTGCATTACATGATCGCGGCCGCAGGCGGCGACAGCATCCGCTGCGCGCCTTATGCCACCTTCGGCACGGCGGAACTGTCCGAGCATGCGGTGCGCGCGCTGGTCGGCCGGCTCGCCTGCCTGCTCGACCATCACGGCATGATCGCGGTCGGCAAGACGCTCGACAAGGCAATGTGGCTCGCTGTCGAGGTCGAGACGCTGGCGCGGCAATATCACGGCTGTCTCCAGATCGGCAAACCGCCGCTGCTGTCGAGCGCCGAGATCGAGCGGGTCCGCCATCGCATGGCCGGCTACGGCATGTCGGAAGGGTAGGGCTGGCAGACGGTGTTCGCGCGGATCAGATATTTCGTCGACGGCAAGGGGACGAACCGCACCATGGTTCGGCTGCGCGCGCTCCTGCGCAGCAACGAGTTCTACCTGATCCCGCTGGCGCTCGTGATCGGCACGCTGGCCGGCGCGGTGGTGACGCTGATGGCCGAGATCGCGCAGATCGCGCATATGTGGATCTACGGCATTCCCGTCGATGTCCGCCTCTCCGCCAATGCACGTGTCAGTCCCTGGGCAGCCCTGCTCGCGCCTGCGCTCGGCGGCCTGGTGCTCGGCATCATGGAATGGTGGCGGCGGCGGCTGAAACTCTCGAGCGCGGTCGACCCGATCGAGGCCAACGCGCTGCGCGGCGGCAATCTGTCGATGCGCGACAGCGTCGTGGTGTCGAGCCAGACGCTGATCTCGAACGGCTGCGGCGCCTCGGTCGGTCTCGAGGCCGGCTACACCCAGATCGGCTCGGGCATCGCCTCGCTGTTCGGTAAATTCTTCAACCTCCGCCGCAACGACCTCCGTTTGATCGTCGGTTGCGGCGCTGCGGCGGCGATCGCGGCGGCGTTCGGCGCGCCGATCACCGGCGCGTTCTACGCCTGCGAGCTGATCGTCGGCGTCTATTCGGTCGGCAGCGCCGCCCCGATCCTGGCGGCCTCGCTCGCGGGCGCGCTGACCGCGCAATGGCTCGGCGGCGCGCCTTACTCGCTCGAAATCCCTAAAGTCAGCGCCGTCGGCGTCGAGCAATATCTGGCGCTGATCGGCCTCGCGCTCGTTACCAGCGGCGTCGGCATCGCCGTGATGCGCTCGTCCTCGAAGTTCGAACGCCTGTTCAAATGGCTGCCGGTCTGGCTGCGCCCGGTGATCGGCGGCCTCATCGTCGGCAGCTTCGCCATCGTCACGCCGCAGGTGCTGGCGGCCGGGCACGGCGCCATGGTGCTCGATCTCTTCCACGACATGACGATCGGCCTGATCGCGATCATCATCGCCTTGAAGGTGACGGCCTGCCTGATCTCGCTGGCGTCCGGCTTCCGCGGCGGTCTCTTTTTCGCCTCGCTGTTCGTCGGCAGCCTGATCGGAAAGTTCTTTGCCGCTGTGCTGCTGCTGATCAGCCCGAACTTTGTGATCGATCCGCTGGTGGCGATGTTGACCGGCATGGCCACTCTGGGCGTCGCCATCGTCGGCGGTCCCTTGACCATGTCGTTCCTCGTGCTCGAGATGACCCGCAATGTCGATGTCACCGCCGTGGTGCTGGCCGGCTGCATCGTCACCTCGATCTGCGTCCGCTTCATGTTCGGCCACTCCTTCTCGACCTGGCGCCTGCATCTGCGCGGCGAAACCATCCGCAGCGCCAACGACGTCGGCTGGCTGCGCAACCTCACCGTCGAGCGTCTGATGCGCTCCGACGTCGGCAAGGTGCCGTCGACCACCACCATCGCCGCCACGAGGGGCGAATTCGCGTTGGGATCGCGGCCCGGAATCGTCATCGTCAACAATGTTGACGAATATGTCGGCCTCGTCCTGCTGCCTGACCTTTTCTCCAGCGACCTCGACGCCATCGCCGACGACATCCAGATCATCGAGCTGGCGCGCCTGACCGAGATCGTGCTGATCCCGGAAATGAATGTGAAGAGCGCGATGGCGGTGTTCGACGAGGCCGAGGCCGAGATGCTGGCGGTGGTCGATTCCACCGATAGCCGCAAGGTGGTCGGCTTCCTGACCGAGACCTTCGCCCGCCGTCGCTATGTCGAGGAAATCGACAAGGCCACGCGCGGCGTGCTGGGTGCGCTGTCGTAGGCGCCCAAGTTGACGCTGGCACGCGCAGCGGACTTGCCAGATCGTTCACAACCTCTAGGCTAGGGACGGATGGCAGGGCTGGTGCCTGGCCGCCTTCAGCGACGAGGGCCGTGCGATGTCGGACACGCTTCGCCTGTTGCTTGCCTTGCTCGAACTCGGGCCCCGGTTCAAGGATCTGCTGGGCGACAAATGGCCTGCTTACGGTGAGGAACTGCAGGAGCTCGCCGGGCGCGCCGGCCAGGGCGAAGATCCGGGCAAGCTTCGTCAGTCGCTCGACCTGTTGGTCGTGCGGCTGCTCGCGGAGCCGCCGGCCGTGGATCTTGTCGAGCTCGTGATGACAGACATGGCAGCGCCCGTTGCCACCAGGGAGACCGTGACCCGTCGCGGTCGGGTGTCGCCGCCCATCGTCCCGGATACAGTCCGGCCGACCACGGATGAGGCGACCGGAATTGTCACGATTCCCGTCTTCTACGGCACCGACCGCGCCCGGGGCGACGAGACGCCGGCGCGTTACTTTGGCGGTGCGCGCGGCACGCTTTCCCTGGGGATCGCGGAGGTCAGTGTGCCCACGCGCGGCCGCGACCTCGGCGAACTTACCAGCCCCAGCTGGTGGCACTTCGAATTCTCGGCCAATCCCGAGAAGCACGTGATTCTCAAAACCGTCGGGCCGCTTGGCCGGGACGCCTTCGTCACGAGCCTGAAGAACTCGCTGGCGGTCGCGAACGAGCACGACGTCCTGATCTTCGTGCATGGCTTCAACGTGACGTTCGAAGATGCGGCGCGCCGGGCCGCTCAGCTTTCAGTGGATTTGAAGTTCGCAGGCCAGACGCTGCTGTATAGCTGGGCGTCGGCCGGGGATACGAAGCAGTACACCGTGGACGAGAGCACGATCGACTGGTCGTGCGATCATTTCGAGGCGTTTCTCCAGCTCGCGCTCGGCGAGATCGGCGCCGGCAAGGTTCACATCATCGCGCACAGCATGGGCAATCGCGCGGTCATCAACACGCTCGAGCGCGTCACGTCGTGGCAGTTGCCGGCCGGCGCCGCCAAGCTCGGTCAGATCATCCTTGCCGCGCCCGACATCGACCGCGACCGCTTCGTCCAGCTCGCTGCAAAATTCAGAGGCTGCGCCGCGCGCGTCACGCTCTATGCCTCGTCGCGCGACGTCGCGCTGCTGGCCTCGAAATTCGTCCACGGTTATCCCAGGGCGGGCGAGGCCGGCGATGCCCTGACGGTCGTCGACGGCATCGATACGATCGATGCGTCGCTGGTCGATACCAGCCTGGTTGGTCTGCACCATTCGTATTTTGGCGAGAAGCGCTCGATCCTGAACGACATGTTCAATTTGATCGCGCAGCAACTCGCACCCGACCAGCGCTTTGACCTCCAGGCCTCAGGTGATGCGCTCCGGAAATACTGGAGCTACCGGGCGTAAGGGGCGCGCGACCGCGTTCACTCAATTTGGTCCAATCGTTCAAAGCGCGGCAGATTGCCGCGATCACGAAACCCTTTCGGTGCTTTGTGCGTTATCCGTTGTTTCGGTATCTCTTCTTTGGCGAGAACAGAGGACGTTAGGATGAGTGACAGGTTCGTGAATTCGAGAGTTGGCCGTAGCGCGGCGCTGGCCGCGTTCGCCAGTTTGGCCATGGTCGCTGCGGCGGTATCGCCTGCGGCCGCCGCGTCCCCGATGCCGGACAAGGCGCCGCCCGCGACGGCCGCGGTGGCAGGGCAAGGTTCATCCAGCGCGACCGATCTCAGCGCCGCGCGGCGCCATCACCACTACCGGCGCGGACCGAACGCTGCGGGCCTTGCCTTCATGGGCGTCGCGGCCGGTCTGATCGGTGGCGCGATCGCCGAGAGCCGGCGCCAGGACTATTACGACAACTACTATTATGGCGGCGGTCCGCGCTATTATGGGCCGGGGCCCGGCTACGGCTACTATGGCGGGCCGCGCTACTACAATCCGTACTGAGGGTTGTCTCGCGGGCGAAACAGCTGCATAGGCTGTCAATCCCTCCCTGTAAAAACATTCCGCTTTACCGAAATTCGGAAATCGCGTATATGTCGCCCATCCCGGCTCATCCTTGAGGGGCGATCGTACGTCGTCACTGATTGCGAGCTGGGCTTGCGGTGGACGCGGCAGCGTCGGCACGAGGGGTGGCGGGCAGGGCGGGTAGTCCCTGTGAGCCCGAAACCGCGTGTGGATGAGCGGCGCTGTCAAGTTCGTCTCGCTGACATTTCGATGGCTACGTGCACGATGCCGTCGAACCCTGTGGCGGCTGGCGAACGCGCGTACGGCAAAACCGTGTGGTCCTGGCCGTCGTTGCTACGGTCAAGCTTTTCGCGGAGGTGCGGAGCGCCCAACCGGGTCAACTGCATTGCTGATCTGCGAGGCGAGGGAGGCCAGAAGGAATTCGGCTCCCGGGAGAGCACGGCATAAGCCGTCAACCCATCGCGCAGGGAAGGCCGAGTGATTGGCTACACCTGTATGCTGCTGTGCGGTTTTTCTGCGCTACATTTCGCGCAGCGGACCGCGGGTGCCGGCTGGCACCCGGTCTTCCCTGCGCCCTCTTGGATAAGAGGGTAGAGAGATCAAGCAAAGCTCGGGCGAAACGCGCCGCGAGGGCGGGAAGGCGTGCCTGCGATTCAAAATGCGATCTGGAGAACGGAGATGTCACCCCTTGCTCCGTCATTGCGAGCGTAGCGAAGCAATCCAGAATCCCTCCGCGAAAAGACTCTGGATTGCTTCGCTGCGCTCGCAATGACGGGGAGAGGCCCGTGCGACACACTCCGCCCTCGTGCCCCGGACGCAGCGCAGCGTCTCTTCGACGGTGCGCTGCAGAGCCGGGGCCCATGTCTCCCAGCAATCCGCGTGGCTTCTGGGTCCCGGCTCTGCGCAGCAGCGTTGCACGCTGCAGCGCGTCCGGGACACGCGATGGGGCGGCTAAATATTCGGCAATCGTTCCCGCCCGGCCCGATGGACTTGACCTTTGCAATCCGGTTGAATGGGCCAATCGAGGTTTCAGGCGCGACAACGATGTCGAGATATCTGCTGGTCCTGCTTTTGATCGCCTCGCCGGCTGTGGCGCAGGTGAAACCTGCTTCCAAAACCTCGGTGGCGCATCCCGACCCCTGCGCGCCGATCGGACGCACCGCGGACGGCAAGCTGGTCTACTCCATGAAATGCGAGAGCCTGCCGGCGCCTCCGCCGCCCCCGCCGCAGGCGGAACTGAAGCAGGCTCCAGCGCCGATCGTGGAGCCCGAGCCGGAGGTGCGGCGGAGCGGCCTGTTCGGCTGGTCTTACGACCGCAGGTGAGGGCCCAGCGCCACTTGCGCGAAGCCCGCTGGAATGCTCTTTGCTTGCAAGTTACCCGTGGGACTACGGCCTCCGATCCAGAGAGATGAGATGAGCAAACTCGTTATCCGCGCCGGTGATTTCACCTTCGATGCCCGTTTCGAGGAGCAGGCGGCGCCCAAGACCGTTGCGGTGTTCCGCAAGGCGTTGCCGTTCGAGAGCCACATCATCCATGTGCGCTGGAGCGGCGAAGGCGTCTGGATGCCGCTCGGCGATCTCGATTTTGGCGTCGGCTACGAGAACCACACCAGCTATCCCGCGCCCGGGCAGATCATCCTCTATCCCGGCGGCATCAGCGAGACCGAGATCCTGATGGCCTATGGCGGCGTGCATTTCGCCAGCAAGATGGGCCAGCTCGCCGGCAATCACTTCATCACGGTGACCTCGGGCCTGGAGAATCTCGCGACGCTGGGCAAGAGCGTGCTTTGGAAAGGCGCGCTGCCGATCCGCTTCGAGGAAGTCTGAGTGACTGATATCAGCTACCCGCGCGATCTCCGCGGTTACGGCCGCAATCCGCCGCATCCGCAATGGCCCGGTAACGCGCGGGTTGCGGTGCAGTTCGTCGTCAATTTCGAGGAAGGCGGCGAGAACAACATTTTGCACGGCGACCGCGCGTCGGAAGCGTTCCTGTCCGACGTGCTCGGTGTGCAGCCCTGGCCGGGCCAGCGCCACGCCAATATCGAATCCATGTTTGAATATGGCTCGCGCGCCGGCTTCTGGCGGCTGTGGCGCATGTTCATTGAACGCAAATGGCCGACCACCGTGTTCGGTGTCGCCACCGCGCTGAAGCGCAATCCGGAAATCGTCGCCGCGATGAAGGAGCAAGGCTGGGACATTGCGAGCCACAGCCTGAAATGGATCGAGCACAAGGACATGACGGAAGCGCAGGAGCGCGCCGAGATTGCCGAGTCGATCCGCGTCCACACCGAGGCGACCGGTTCGCGGCCGCTCGGCTGGTACACCGGGCGCTCCTCGATCAACACCAACCGGCTGCTGATGGAGGAAGGCGGTTTCCTCTATCTCTGCGATTCCTATGCCGACGATCTGCCCTATTGGGTCAAGGGTGCGGGCGGCAAACAGCTCATCATTCCCTATACGCTCGATGCCAACGACATGCGGTTCATCAATCCGCAAGGGTTTGCCGAAGGCGAACAATTCTACACGTATCTGAAAGATGCGTTCGACGTGCTCTATGCCGAAGGCGAGACCGCGCCGAAGATGATGTCGGTGGGGCTGCACTGCCGTCTCGCCGGCCGGCCGGGCCGCGCCGCAGGCCTGATCCGCTTTCTCGACTATATCGGCAAGCACGAGCGCGTCTGGGTGCCGACGCGATTGCAGATCGCGGAACACTGGCACGACAAGCATGCGGGTCTTGCCGACAACGCTTTCGAGATCGGATAGGGAAGCAATGTCGCATATCGCCTTGTCTGATCTCAATGTCGCGAGCTTCGACGATTTCGTCGCCGTACTTGAAAACGTGGTCGAATATTCGCCTTGGATTGCCCAAGAAGCCGCGGCGCGCCGTCCGTTTGCCGGTATCAATCCACTGTTCGACGCGATCAAGGCGGCAATCGCGAGCGCTGAGCCTGAAGTGCAATTGGCGCTGATACGCGCACACCCCGACCTCGCCAACAAGACCCAGCGCGCAGCGGGACTCACGCCTGACTCGAGTGCCGAGCAGAACAGCGCCGGTCTCGACCGTTTGTCGGACACAGAATATGCAGCCTTCGAGCGGGCGAACAATGCGTATCGCGAAAAATTTGGCATCCCCTATATCGTCTGCGCGCGCCGGCACACCAAGGATTCCATCCTGCGGGACTTCGAGGCGCGGCTGCAGAACATCACCAAGACCGAGACACGCCGCGCGCTCGAGGAAATCTCTCGTATCGCTGCGCTGCGGCTCGATCAGCTTGTCAGCGCCGACGACAAGCTGAAGGTGCACGGCCGGCTCTCGACGCATGTGCTGGACAATCACGCCGGCAAGCCCGCGCCCGGGATTGCGGTCGAGCTGGTTGAGCTCGCCGCGCTCGGCGAGAGCCGCGTGATCGCACGCAGCGTCACCAATGCGGATGGCCGCACCGACCAGCCGCTGATCGGCGGCCGTCCGCTGCCGATCGGGCGCTACGAGCTCCGCTTCAGCGTCGCCAAATATTACGCCGGGCGCAACGTGCAGCTCCCCGATCCGCCGTTCCTCGACGAGATCCCGCTGCGCTTCGCGATCAGCGAGCCCGAGGGACATTATCACGTGCCGCTGCTGGTGACGCCCTGGAGCTATTCGACGTACCGCGGGAGCTAGTCGCCGAACTTGTCGTGCAGGGCCGGAAACAGCCGGTCCGGCTTGAAGGGCGGCGCGGTGAAGCGGATCCCGGTGGCGTCCGCGATCGCGTTGCCGAGCGCAGCGGCGACCGGATTGTAAGGGCTCTCGCTCATCGACTTCGCGCCGAGTGGTCCGATCGTGTCGGAGGTCTCGGCGAAGAAAACTTCGGTGCGCGGTACGTTCGCGAAGGACGGCAGATGGTAGTCACGGAATTTTGGATTGGTGACGCGGCCCTCCGCGTCGATTACCATCTCCTCGTAGAGCGCCGCACCGAGGGCCTGCGCAACGCCGCCCTCGACCTGGCCGCGGCACTGCATGGGGTTGGCGACAACGCCCGCATCCGCGGCCTGCACGCTCCTGAGAATCTTGATCTCACCGGTGGCCTTGTTCACTGCGACGCGAAAGCCGTGCACGTTGAAGCCGACGGAGCGCGGCGTTCCCCCGGAATTGCCGTGAGCGGCGAGCGGCTGACCGGTTTCGCGCGCGAGCTTCGCCAGCTCGGAGAAAGACATCCGCCGCACGCCGCTGACGACGAAATCGCCCTCGAGCGTGCAAGTCCCGGCAGCGCAAAGCCATGCGTTAGCGGCGGCCGCCTTCAATTCGGTCGCAAGCAGCGTGGCCGCGGCCTGCGTCGCCTTGCCGGCAACGAAGATGCCCGTGCTGCCATAGGCGCCGGTGTCGTGACCGCCATGGGCGGTGTCGGACTGGCGCAGGCGGATCCTGTCGACTGTGGTCGCGAGAACCGTCGCGGCGATCTGCCGGTGCACGGTGCTGGTGCCGTTGCCGAATTCGGCGGTGCCGACGGTGAGATCGAAGCCACCATCGTCGTTGAGCACGAGCATGGCATCGGCGATATGGCCCGCCGGCGGCACGGTGTCGATCATGGTCAGCGCGACGCCGTCGCCGATCAGCCATTCCGGCGACAGTTTGAGCTGCGGCTGATCGACCTGCATCGCGCGCTCGACGAGGTCGATGCATTGGTCGAGCCCGTAGGAGCCATAGAGCACGTCGTGATATTCGGATTCCGGCGGCGACAGCATGGGATCGCCGAGTCTGATGATATTACGGCGGCGCATGTCATAGGAGCTGATGCCGAGCTGTCTCGCCAGCTCGTCGATCGCAGCTTCCACCGCAATGACGGTCTGGGGCAGGCCATAACCGCGAAACGCGCCGGCGGGCACCGTATTGGTGTAGACGACGAAGCCGTCGACCCGCTTGTTCGGGCAGTTGTAGACGGCAATGGACTCCGACACCGCGTGGAACATCACGGAGCTGCCGTGATTGCCGTAGGCGCCGGTATTGGAGAGCACGTCGAGCTGCAGTGCGGTGAGCTTGCCGTCGGCATCGGCGCCAGCCTTGATATGGACCCGCATCGGGTGCCGCGTCGACGTCGCGATGAACTGCTCCTCGCGGGTGAGCTCGAGCTTGACGGGACGGCCCGTTTTCAGCGCAGCGAGCGCCAGAATATCCTCGACCAACATCTCCTGCTTGCCGCCAAAGCCGCCACCGACGCGCTCGCAGAACACGCGGACCTTGTCTATGGGAAGCTGGAAGATGTCCGAGAGCGCGCGCCGGGTCAGGAACGGCACCTGCGTCGAGGTGCGAACGTTGAGCACACCGGCATCATCGAGCCAGGCGAGGCCGCCATGGGTCTCGAGCGCCGCGTGCTGCACACGGTGGCTGTGGAAGGTGGCCTCATACGTGACGGCGGATGTAGTGAGCGCCGAAGCGACGTCGCCAAATTCGCCATGCGTCTCCGCGACGAGATTGCGCTGCGCGTCGGCAATGCGGTCCGCGGTGGTGCGTTCGGGATGAACGATCGGCGCGCCCGGCATCATCGCCTGTTCAGGATCGATCAGCGCGGGCAAGATCTCGTACTCCACCTTCAGTCGGCGGCATGCCTCCTCGGCCGCGCCTTCACTCTCCGCGACCACGGCGGCGACCTTCTGGCCGATGAAGCGGACGACGTCATCAAGGATGCGGGTGTCGTCGGGGTCCATCCAGTCCTTTTCGTGCCGCGCTGTCGAGAACAGCACCGAAGGCGCATCCTCATGCGTCAGGACCGCGTGGACGCCGGGGACGGCCATCGCCGCCGATCGGTCGATCGCGACGATCCTCGCGTGCGCATGCGGGGAGCGGAGCAGCTTGATGTGCAGCAGGCCGTCGATTTCTGTGTCGAACGTATAGCGCGCCGTGCCGCGGACGACGTCCGGGCCCGCCGGCGCCGGCAGGCTGCGGCCGAACGCGCCGCCGGCCTCGACGCTCTCCTCGACATTGCTCGTGCCGTGGATTGCGTCCTCGATCGCGCGATAACCGGTGCAGCGGCAGATGTTGCCCTTCAATGCGGCGCCGAGATCGGTGCGCTGCGCCTGGTTCAGCGAGGCGCAGGTCAGGATCATGCCGGCAGTGCAGAAGCCGCACTGGAACCCCTGCGCGTCGAGGAAGGCCTGCTGCATTGGATGCGCGCCATGCACGCCGCCGAGACCTTCGATCGTGGTGACGGCGCGCCCCTCCGCGCGAAACGCGGGGATCAAGCAGCTATGCACGGGCTCGCCGTCGAGCAGCACGGTGCAGGCGCCGCAGTCGCCGGCGTCGCAGCCTTTCTTCACCCCGAAATGACCGAGCTCGCGCAGGAACGTGCGCAGGCATTGGCCCGCGCGCGGCGTTTGCGGAAAGCTCGTGCCATTGACCTCGAAGCTCATGGCGGCGTTGCATCCAGGAGCTCGGCGCGGATCTCCTCGGCGAGCCGCAACGTCATGTGCTTGCGCCAGAACGGCTTGCCATGAATGTCGCTGTGATAGAGATCGTCGGTGATCTTCTCGGCGATTGCCGTGCGAAGCGCGTTCGCGTCGGGCGGCTTTGGAAGGGACAACTGGATCGGGCGTACCGTCGATGCGGTCACAGTCAGTTTCAGCACGTCAGCGCTGTCGAGGCTTCCGATCAGAAGTGCTGCGGAGCGGCCGCCGGATGCGAGCGAGATCTGGCGAAACGCGGAGCGGCGCTTCAGCGCGGCAAGTGGAATGTCGACCTGCCGCAGCAGGTCCCCCGACGAGAGTCGGTTGCTCTGGTTGCCCGTGACGAATTCGGCGACGGAAATCGTCTGCTCGCCACCGCCGGCCTTCCAGATGGTGCAGACGCCGTCGAGCGCGGCGGTGAGCGAGATCATCGGTCCTGCCGGCAGCGCCATGCAGAGATTGCCGCCGACCGTCGCCGTCTTCCAGATTTTGAAAGAAGCGAGAAAAGCGCGGCAGCATTGGCTGATCAGCGGTGCTGCGAGCCAGTCGGTCGGACAGGTGAGCGCATCGAGTTGCGAGATCGTGCAGGTGGCGGCGATGCTGAGGTGGCGGTCGGTGATCGCCAGGGCCGGCCATTTCAGATCAGTGAGATCGATCAGCCGTGTGAGCCGGACTTGGGGCTCCGAGAACAGCCAGGTGCCGCCCGCGAGCCAGGCATCACCTGGCGTCCAGACGGGCAGCTGTGCGCGCGTTTGCGGATGGGCGACCGCTGTGATGGTATTCAAGTCCATGGCTGCGACAACGCCTGCGCCGGGTGAAATTGGCCTGAGGGAAAGTCTTGCAAGACCAGCGCCAAGTGGCAACAACAAGTCGCAGCAGTAACGCTCTCGGGATGGCCTCTGCCTTGCAGGCCATTCGTTAGCCAGGGCGAGGAGAAACAGGATCATGAGCGACGCAAAGCCGATCTGGATCAGGGATCCCCTGGCCATCCTCGCGGACGGTGCCGGGCGCGGGATCGTCGTCAAAGACGGTCGCATCGTTGAACTCGTACCGGCTGCTGGGACGCCGGCGACCGCAGATGTCACGGTGTTCGATGCGCGCGAGCACGTCGTACTGCCGGGCCTCATCAACACCCATCATCACTTCTACCAGACGCTGACGCGGGCGCTGCCGGCGGCGATGGACCGCGAGCTGTTTCCCTGGCTGCAGGCGCTCTATCCGGTGTGGGCGAAGTTGACGCCGGAGTCGCTCGAACTCGGCGTCACCGTGGCGATGTCCGAGCTGCTGCTGTCGGGCTGCACCACCACGACCGATCATCACTATGTCTTCCCGGCGGGGCTTGAAGAGTCCGTCGACATCGAGGTGGGCGTCGCAAAGCGGCTTGGCGTGCGCGTGCTGCTGACGCGTGGTTCGATGAACCTGTCGCAGCGCGACGGTGGCATGCCGCCTGACAGTGTCGTGCAGGACGAAGACACGATCCTCGCCGACAGTGCGCGCGTGGTCGCAAAGCACCATCAGCGTGGTGCGGATGCGATGGTGCAGATTGCGCTGGCGCCGTGCTCGCCGTTTTCGGTGACAACGTCATTGATGCGCGCCACCGCCGATCTCGCTGGCAAGCTCGACGTGCGCCTGCACACCCATCTCGCCGAGACCGAGGATGAGAACAAATTCTGCGAGCAGATGTACGGCTGCCGCCCGCTCGACTATCTCGAGCAGTGCGGCTGGCTCAACGCGCGGACCTGGCTCGCCCACGGCATTTTCTTCAACGCCGACGAGATGCAGCGGCTCGGCAAGGCCGGGACCACCATCAGCCATTGCGCGTGCAGCAACCAGCTGCTGGCGTCCGGCTGCTGTCCGGTGTGCGAAATGGAAGAGGCCGGCGTCGGAATCGGCATCGGCGTCGACGGCTCGGCCTCCAACGATGGATCGAACCTGATGCAGGAGGTGCGTGCCGCCTTCCTGCTGCAGCGGGCGCGCTACGGCGTGACCAGGGTCAGCCACAGGGATGCGCTGCGCTGGGCCACCAAGGGCTCGGCGGCGTGCGTTGGTCGGCCGGAACTCGGCGAGATCGCGGTCGGCAAGGCCGCCGACCTCGCGCTGCTCAGGCTGGACGAGCTGCGCTTTTCCGGCCATGGCGATCCGCTGGCCGCACTGGTGCTGTGCGGGGCGCATCGAGCCGATCGAGTGATGGTGGCGGGGAATTGGGCCGTGATCGACGGCGCGATCCCGGGGCTGGACGTTCCGGACCTCATCCGCCGGCACAGCACCGCGGCGCGGGCGATGCACGCGGGATGAGATAGAAGGAGGGGGCGACCACAAGTGCCGGGTGCTTCCGGCCACCCCCTCCGAACCTCCTCCGGAAGGAGCAGGTGATATAGTCAAAGCAAGAAGCGTGCTACTTGCCCGGCAGCTTGTCGTCGATGCCTTTGACGTAGAAATTCATGCCGAGGATCTGGCCGTCGGCGAGATTGGCGCCGCCCTTGCACTCGATCTCCTTGCCGTCCTGCCCAATCACCGGGCATTTGAACGGATGCAGCTTGCCGGCGATGATCGCGGCCTGGGCATCCTCGGCGATCTTCTTCACGTCGTCAGGCATGTTGGTGTACGGCGCCATCGCGAACATGTGGCTGTCGAGGCCGCCCCAGCTGTCCTCGGATTTCCAGCTGCCGTCGAGCTCCGCCTTGACGCGGGCGATGTAGTAGGGGCCCCAGGTATCGAGGATTGAGGTCAGCTGGGTCTTGGGCCCGAACTTGATCATCTCGGAGTCCTGGCCGAAGGCGAGCTTGCCGCGTTCGCTGGCGATCTGCATCGCCGCTGGCGAATCCGTGTGCTGCATGATGACGTCGGCGCCCTGGTCGATCAGCGCCTTGGCGGCGTCGGCCTCCTTGCCCGGATCGAACCAGGTATTAGCCCAGATGATCTTGACCTTGATGTTCGGGTTGATGGTCTGCGCCGCGAGCATCGTTGCGTTGATGCCGGAGACGACCTCGGGAATCGGGAACGAGCCGATATAGCCGAGCACGCCGGACTTCGACATCTTGGCAGCGATCAGGCCTTGAATGTAGCGGCCCTGATACCATCTGGCCGAATAGGTCGACATGTTCGGATTACGCTTGTAGCCGGTGGCGTGCTCGAAATGCACGTTCGGATATTTCTTGGCGACCTTCAGGGTCGGGTCCATGTAGCCGAATGACGTCGTGAAGATCAGCTTGTTGCCGGCGCGGACGAGCTGCTCGATGGCGCGCTCGGCGTCGGGACCCTCCGGTACGTTTTCGAGATAGGTGGTCTCGATCTTGTCGCCGAGCTCCTTCACCAGCGCCTGGCGGGCGAGTTCGTGCTGATAGGTCCAGCCGAGATCGCCGATCGGGCCGAGGTAAATGAAGCCGACTTTCAGCTTGTCGGCGGCGGAGGCTGCGCTGACGCTCCCGGCGAGCAGAAGGCCGGCAGCCAGCGCAAGAAGTGATTTCCTCATCATCAATCTCCAAACGTCGGGGGAAAGCCACGATTTGCAATGTGCGCGCCCCATCGCGCACGCTGCGGGAATGAAAACTCTAGCGGTCAGGCACGAACACGGTGCCGAGCGCTGCTGGCGCGGTCGAGCCGCCGGTGCGCGCGCTGGACAACAGGACCAGCACGATGACGGTCGAGAGATAAGGCAGTGCCGACATGAATTGCGAGGGAATGCCGACGCCCCAGCCTTGCGCATGCAGCTGCAGGATTGTGACCGCGCCGAACAGATAGGCGCCGACCACAAGGCGGCCCGGCCGCCAGGATGCGAACACGACCAGCGCCAGCGCGATCCAGCCGCGGCCCGCGGTCATGCCGGGAATGAAGAACGGCGTGTAGGCAAGCGGTAGATAGGCCCCGGCAAGCCCGGCACAGGCGCCGCCGAACATCACGGCGAGGGTGCGAATGCGCAGCACCGGATAGCCGAGCGCATGGGCGGACACGTGGTTGTCGCCGCAGGCACGCAGGATCAAGCCCGCGCGCGTGCGGTAGAGGAACCACCACACGGCGATGATGAGTGCGATGGAAAAATAGACGAAGGCGTCTTCGCCGAACAGCACGCGGCCGATCAGCGGAATGTCGGTGAGCCCTGGAATATTGAGATGGATCGCTGGCGTGATGCGTTCACCGACGAAGCCGGCGCCGATCAAGCCGGAGAGACCGACGCCAAAAATGGTCAACGCGAGCCCTGTCGCGACCTGGTTGACTGCGAGCCCGAGTGCCATCAGCGCGAAAATCAACGACATCATCGCGCCCGCAATGATGCCGAACAGCGCGCCGATGAAGATCGATCCGGTCAGCCATGCGCCGCCAAAGCCGCAGGCGGCGCCGACGATCATCATCCCCTCGACACCGAGGTTGAGCACGCCGGAGCGTTCGGTCACGAGCTCGCCGGTGGCCGCGATCAGGAGCGGCGTCGACGCCGCGAGCACCGACAGGATGATGGCTTCAACCAGTTCCACGGGTCACCTGACGGTTCGGAAAGACCAGCTTGAAGCGGTAGAGAATGAGGGAATCGCAGGCGAGCACGTAGAAGAGCAGGATTCCCTGGAAGACCTTGGTGACGTCCAACGGGATCTTCATTGCGATCTGCGCCTGTTCGCCGCCGATAAAGGTCAGTGCGAGAAAAAGGCTTGCAATTAATATTCCAAGCGGGTTCAGCCGTCCGAGGAATGCGACGATGATCGCAGTGAAACCGTAGCCCGGTGAGATGCCGGGCTGGAGATGTCCAACGGGACCGGCAACCTCGATGATGCCGGCGAGGCCGGCCAGCGCGCCCGACACCGCGAAGGTCAGGATGATCAGCTGATCGGCGTTGAAGCCGCCGAACCGTGCGGCGCGCGGCGCGGCACCGACGACGCGAATCTCGAACCCCTTGATGGTTCGCCCGAGCAGGATCGCAGCGGCCGCAACGACCAGCAGGGCTATGATCGAGCCGAGATGCAGCCGGCCGCCTTCGATCAGCAACGGGACGGTTGCCACCGGATCGAACTCGGCCGTGGTCGGGAAGTTGAAACCATTCGGGTCACGCCAGGGCCCGCGCACGAGATAATCCAGCAGGAGGTCGGCGACATAGACCAGCATCAGGCTGGTCAGGATTTCACTGGCGCCGAACTTCACCTTGCAGATCGCCGGGATCAGCGCATAGAGCGCGCCCGCGGCTGCGGCCAGCACGAGCATTGCCGGCAGCACCCAGGCGCCGGCGTCGGTGCCTTGCGTCTTCACCGCAATCCAGCTTCCAGCGACAGCACCAATCAGGAATTGGCCTTCGGCGCCGATGTTCCAGGCGTTGGCGAGGTAGCAGAGCGACAGCCCGATCGCGATCATCACCAGCGGCGTCGCCTTCACCGCGATCTCCTGGAGCGAATAGCCGTCGGTCAAGGGCGCGATGAAATAGACTTGCAGGGCGAGCAGTGGATTCTTGCCGAGGATTGCGAACAGGATGGTCATGGTCGCGATCGTCAGGCCGATCGCGATGAGCGGCGAGACGAGCGCGATCGCGTTGGAGCGCTCAGTGCGCTTCTCAAGCACCAACTGCATGCGCGGCCTCCTTCGGCTCCAGGCTGCTGCCGCCCATCAACAGGCCGAGCTTTTCGCGTGTTGCGTCGCGCGTGGCGAGCGGCTCCGACAGGCGGCCGTGGAACATCACGGCGATACGGTCGGCGATTTCGGCGAGCTCGTCGAGATCCTGGCTGGTCACCAGCGCCGCGGCGCCTGCGGCTGCGAGATCCAGCAACGCCTGGCGGATGACGGCGGCCGCACCGGCATCGACGCCCCAGGTCGGCTGGCTCACCACCAGCACCGCCGGGTTGCGCAGGATCTCGCGGCCGACGATGAATTTTTGTAAGTTCCCGCCGGAGAGGGATGCTGCTTCCGGGTCGCGCTTGGCCTTGCGCACGTCGAAAGTTTCGGTCGCCTTGTCCACGGTGTTCAGCGTAGCCGCGGTGTCGATGAAGCCGTGATTGACCATGCCGCTGGCGGCGTGTCCCGTCAGCAGCGCATTCTCCGAGAGCTTCATGCGCGGCGCGGTGCCGTGGCCGAGCCGTTCTTCGGGCACGAAAGCGGCGCCGAGCTTGCGCCGCTTGGTGATCGAGAGATGGCCGGCGGCGATGCCTTCGATCACCACCGTGCCGGGATCCTTCGACAGCCGTTCGCCGGACAGTGCGGCGAACAGCTCGTCCTGGCCGTTGCCGGCGACGCCGGCGATGCCGAGAATTTCGCCGCCCTTCAGCTCGAACGAGATATGCTCCAGCCGCACACCGTGCGCCTCGCTAGAGGCGAGCGAGAGATCGTTGACGACCAGCCGCGGGATCGTAGTCTGCCGGCCAGCGGCCGCCTTCACCTCCTTGATTTCGCCGCCGACCATCATGCGCGCGAGCGAGGCGGCGGTCTCGAGCCGGGGATTGCAGGTCTGGATCTTCTTGCCGCCGCGCAGGATCGTGGCAGTGTCGCAGAGCCGCTTCACCTCCTCGAGCTTGTGGCTGATGTAGAGGATGGCGCGGCCTTCGGCCTTGAGCTGCTCCAGCACGATGAAGACCTGGTCGGCCTCCTGCGGCGTCAGCACCGAGGTCGGCTCGTCCAGGATCAGGAATTTCGGATCCTGCATCAGCGCGCGGACGATCTCGATGCGCTGGCGTTCGCCGACGGACAGTTGCCAGACCTCGCGCTTGGGATCGAGCGGCAGTCCATAGGTTTTCGACACCTGCTCCAGCCGCGCCGACATGTCCTTGAAGGATTCCTTGCCGTCGAGGCCGAGGGCGACGTTCTCGGCGACGGTGAGATTGTCGAACAGCGAAAAGTGCTGGAAGACCATCCCGATACCGCGGCTGCGCGCCTCGGAGGGGCCGGACAGCACGATTCGATCGCCCTGCCAGCGGATCTCGCCGGCAGAGGGCTGGATCAGCCCATAGATCGCCTTCACCAGTGTCGATTTGCCGGCGCCGTTCTCGCCGAGCAGGGCGTGGATTTCCTTCGGCCGGATGTCGATATCGATGGAATCGTTGGCGAGGAAGTCCCCATAGCGCTTGGTGAGCCCGACCGTCCTGAGCAACGGGGACTCGCCGGAATGCAGGCCGTTAGGCGTCGGATCTAACATTCGCTGATGCAGCTGCGCTGGCATGGGATGAAGTGCCTCAATAGTGGGCTAGTTTGAACCGCCGCGTAAGGTGTGAAAAAGCGTCATCCCTTGCTCAACGCTTCGGCAGGAGGGCAGTCGCGCGCCGCACGCGGCGGCTGTTGCAAATTTGTGACGGTTCAAGCCAAATCGGAACCCGCTATGCAGGCTTGACGTGAAGTTGAGCAAAGCCGCGCCATCGCTGCGTAAGCATTTCGCCCTCACGACGACGGGCCGTCTTCGACATTCGCGTTTGGGTTCTTGCGTCGACGCAAAGACAAACGGAATCAAACGGGAATGTTCGGCAATGGCGTCTCCGGTGTTGCCGACGGCCGCTGATGGCGCAGCACCAAACCCCTCAAAATTCCCTGGTGAAATGCGGCGCGCTGCCGAAACAAGCGGCACGCCCTGAAAAAAGTTGAGGCTTCTCACCTCGGGACTTCGGCGCAAGGGTCGCACCCAAGGGACGTTCATTGACGTGTCCAAACTTGGGGGTATTGAGGATGTCGTTTCGTTTCAAGGCAATTGCAGCAACGGCGCTGTCACTTGCTACGCTGGCCATCGGTGGCTGGGCTCACGCTGCGGATCTGCCGGTCAGGGCGGCCAAGAAGGCGCCTGACCTTCCCTTCTTCCTGGTGATCGACAACCGCGTGTCGTTCTCCTGGATGCCGAAGGGCACCGACCCCGGCATGTGGAGCGTCCGCCCGGATGGCAGCATCAACGGCACCACCTCCAAGCAGGTCTACTCCTTCACTCACTTCGACCTCTGGGCCTACGGCACCAACTTCTTCACGATCTCGATGTTCAAGTCGGGACATAATGACCCTGCCGCGCCCTGTACCGCACCGGGCGCGACCATCACCGGCGGCGTCGGCGATTGCGCCGGCGCGACCGAGATCTACGGTCTGTTCCGCTCGACCTTCGGCTGGAACGAAATTTTCAACACGAAGGCCTTCACCATGGGGCCGCTGCACAACATCTCGTTTGAAGTCGGCATGGACGCGAATACCGAGAACAATTTCCTTGCGCCCGCAAAGCGCGACGTCGTCGCCGGTCTCCAGTTCGCCTTCGACCTTCCCTACAAGGGCTATATCAACGTCGCTCCGTTGATGTACTGGGAGTTCCTGAATCACAACGCCTTCACGCAGTGCGGTCTGTTCGGTGCGGGCGTCGCCGGCGTGACCTGCAACTCCGACGGTAATGTCAGCTACAACCCGACCTGGGCCGTCGAAATCAACTACTATATGGACCTCGGCTTCCTGCCGCCGAACATGCAGTTCTGGTCGATCAGCGGCCGCGCCGGCTGGTACGGCCCGAAGGGCGACTCGAACGGCCTATCTGCGCTCTCGGGTATCGGCCGGTTCTCGACCGCCTCGAAGACCGAGCTGAACAGCGAACCGATCCGTCTGACCTTCGACGCTTCGAAGGCGGCTTGGGGTGACAAGTACTCGCACTTCGTCGACCTCTGGGTCGCCTACCGCTACTGGCAGAACAAGTTCGGCCTCGACCACAACGCCATGCCCGGGGTCTGCACTGTCGCGGCGACCGGCCAGAGCACGAAGAGCTGCACCGAATCCACGGTCTACGGTGGCGTCACTGTGAAGTTCTGATTGCCAGAGATCCAGGTTCGGATGACGCCGCGCAGGAATGCGCGGCGTCATGCGCGTTTTGCGGAGAACAACGCTGCCGTAGGGTGGGCAAAGCGGAGCGTGCCCACCACATTCAGATGGTGGGCACGGCGCTTCGCGCCTTTACCCACCCTACGATTCCGAGTTTGTGGGGGCTTCTACTTCCACACGCCGTCGTGCAGCGCTTCAGCTTCGGCTTCGAGCAGCGGCCCGACGACCTCGGTCGGCCGCTGGCCGCTCGCAAACACCTCACGGCAGGGTAGATCGAGCGTCGGGTTCTCCGGATGATTGCCGGTGACGCCGCGCAGGCGGTGCTCGCTGAGGCCATAGACGACGCGGCCGATCCCGGCCCAGTAGATCGCGCCAGCGCACATCGCGCAGGGCTCGGCGGAGGAATAGAGCGTCGCGGCCGCCAGAACCTTACGGCTGAGCGTGCGGCACGCTACTGTGGCGGCCAGGCGCTCGGCATGCGCGGTGCCGTCGTGGTTCGGCGTGTAGCCGTTCTCGGTCTCGATCAGCACCTTGCCGTCATCGCCAACGACGATGCAGCCGAAGGGATGGTTGCCATGCGTAAGGGAACTGCGGGCGACCGCGAAGGACAGACGCAGGAGGTGCTCGTCGCGTTCGCTTACGCCGTCCATCGATGCTCCCAAAGCATGATCCGGAAAAGTGTGCAGCGGTTTTCCGAAAAGATCATGCTCAAACGATTAGTCAGTGTCCCGCCATGTGGCGGCCGACCTCGGTGAGATCGGCTTCGCTGGTCCGTGATTCATACACGAATTCGCCGTGGAACATCACCACGAGCCGGTCGGAGAGTTCGAGCAATTCGTCGAGGTCTTCGCTGACCAGTAGCACTGCGGCGCCGCGGTTGCGCGCAGCCATGATCTCTGCATGGATCTGCGCCACCGCCGCGAAGTCGAGACCGAAACAGGGATTAGCCGCGATCAGCACCTCGACGTCGCCGCCAAGCTCGCGTGCGAGCACGGCGCGCTGGACGTTGCCGCCCGACAGCGCCGAGATCGGCGTATCGGGCGTGCGGGTCTTGATCTTGTACTGCCCGATCTTCTTCTTCGCATCGTCGCGGAAGGCGCCGCGGTTGAGCCACCAGCCGCCGCTGGCGAAGGGCGGCCGGTCGAATTCGCGGAAGGCGATGTTGTCGGCGACACTCATGCCGCCGACGCAGGCGTTCTTCAGCGGCTCCTCGGGCAGGAGCGACATCTTGTGGCGCCGCATCTCTTCGCGGCTGGCGTGATAGGGATCGCCGGCGACGCGGATCTCACCCCCCTCCGCGACGCGCTGGCCGGCCAGGAGTTCGACCAGCTGGCGCTGGCCGTTGCCGGAGACGCCGGCGATGCCGACGATCTCTCCTGCACGCACGGTGAGCGAGACGTCATGGACGGCGATGGCGCCGGCATCGTCGAGTGCACGTACCTTTGCCAGCTCCAACCGCGCCTGGCCGGCTTCGCCAGTCCGCGGCGGCTGCACGGTCAGCTCCTCGGCGCCGATCATGGTGCGCGCCATCGCGTCCGGCGTCAACTCGGCGACCTTGCCGGCACCTGCGAGCTTGCCACGGCGCAGGATCGTGACCTCATCGGCGAAGGCCATGACCTCGCGGAACTTGTGCGTGATCATCAAAATGGTCAGTTCGCCCCTGAGGACCATGTCGCGGAGCATGCCGAGCACTTCGTCAGCTTCGGCTGGCGTCAGCACCGAGGTCGGCTCGTCCAGGATCAGGAAGCGGTGCTTCAGATAAAGCTGCTTCAGGATCTCGCATTTCTGCCGCTCGCCGGCCGAGATGTCGGAGACTTTTGCGGAGAGCGGCACCTTGAAGGGCATGCGCGCCAGGAAGGCCTCGAGCTCTTTCATCTCTTTCGGCCAGTTCACTACGGCCGGCACGTCATCACGGGCCAGCACGAGGTTCTCGGCGACCGTCATGACCGGCACCAGCGTAAAATGCTGGTAGACCATGCCGAGGCCGAGCGCGTGGGCATCCTTCGGGTTGGCGATCGCCTGCTCGCGGCCGCCGACGAGGATGTCGCCTTCGGTCGCGTGGTAATAGCCCATGATGCACTTGACGAGGGTCGACTTGCCGGCGCCGTTCTCGCCGAGCAACGCATGGAACGAGCCCGGCCGCACCTTCAACTCGACATTGTCGAGCGCCAGGAAGTCGCCGAAGCGCATCGTCATGGCGATGGCGTCGATGCCAAAGGCGCCCGACGGCGGAGGCAGTTCGCCGATGATCACGAAATCGCTCCGATGAAAGCGTCCGACGTCGAGACCGCGCCGAACACGCCGCCCTGCATCTTGATCATCTTGAGCGCGTGGTCGTGATTGCTCTTGTCGGTCGCACCACAGCAATCGTGCAGCAGCACACATTCGAAGCCGCGATCGTTGGCCTCGCGCATAGTGGTGTGGACGCAGACGTCGGTGGTGATGCCGGTCAGCACGATGTTCTCGATGCCGCGCAGGCGCAGGATCAGGTCCAGATCGGTGGCGCAGAACGAGCCCTTGCCGGGCTTGTCGATAACAGGCTCGCCCGGCAGCGGCGCAAGCTCTTCGATGATGTCCCAGCCGGGCTCGCCACGCACCAGGATGCGGCCGCACGGGCCGGGATCGCCGATGCCGGCGCCGATCTGGCGCGAGCGCCAGCGCTTGTTGGCGGGCAGATCCGAGAGATCGGGGCGATGGCCTTCGCGGGTATGGATGATGTGAAAACCCTGTTTGCGCATGGCCGCGAGCAGCTTCTTGATCGGCTCGATCGGCGCCCGCGTCAGCGACAGGTCGTAGCCCATCTTGTCGACATAACCGCCGATGCCGCAGAAATCGGTCTGCATGTCGATGATGATGAGCGCGGTATTCTCCGGACGGAGATCACCGTTATAGGGCCACGCATAGGGCTCGGACTTGATGGTGCGCTCGGGCATGATTTCGCTCTCTAGCGGGTGATCGACAATTCGGCCGGGGCTCCGGTCAGCGTGCGTTTCGGCGAGCAGGTGATGATCATGATCGCCAGCGTCAGGATGTAGGGCGCAGCGTTGAAGAGGTGATAGCCGGAGGTGACACCGACCGATTGCAGCGCGGGCCCAAGCGCCGCGGCGCCACCGAAAGCGAGCGAAGCCCACAGGCAGAGCATTGGGTCCCAGCGTGCGAAGATCACGAGCGCGACGGCGGTGATGCCCTGACCCGAGGAGAGGCCCTCGTTCCAGCTCCCAGGATAGAATAGCGACAGGAAAGAGCCGCCGATGCCGGCGAGGAAGCCGCCGACCATGGTGGCGCGCAGGCGGATCAAGAGCACGGAATAACCCATCGCGCGTGCGGCGTCCGAGCTTTCACCCGCGGTGCGGATCAGGAGGCCCCATCGCGTGGTGCGGAACGCCCAATGCAGGATCGGCGCGAGTGCGGCGCCGATCAGGAAGAGGACGTTGACACGCAGCGCGGCGCGCACTTGCGGGATGTCGCTCCACCAGCCGAAATCGATCGCTGGCAGCCGCGGCGCGGTGGGCTCAATCAGCGGCTTGCCGAGATAGAAGGCTAGTCCAGTGCCGAACAGCATCAATGCGATGCCGACCGCGACGTCGTTGACGCGCGGTAGCGAGCAGATGCCGGCATGCAGCGCGCCGAGCAACGCGCCGGTGATGCCGGCGGCGAACACGCCCAGCCAAGGTGATCCCGTCAGATAGGAGATGCCGTAGGCGCTCATTGCGCCCATCACCAGCGTGCCTTCGAGGCCGAGATTGATGCGGCCCGAGCGCTCGGTAATGCACTCGCCGAGGCTCACGAACAGGAAGGGCGTGGAGACGCGGATGGCGCCGCCGAGCACGGCGAGCGGGACGGTCCAGAGTCCGATTGATCCGTCTGCCATCTCAGGATTTTCCTTTCAGGAAACCGATACGGCCGTAGAGCGCATCGCTCGCCAGCACGAAGACGAAAATGATGCCCTGGAGCACCAGCACGGATGCGTCGGGCAGTCCCAGGCGGCGCTGCAACAGGCCGCCGCTGGCGCTGATGCCCCCGAGCAGGATTGCGACAGGAATGATGGCGAGCGGATTTTGCCGCGCCAGGAAGGCAACCAGGATGCCGGTGAAGCCATAGCCGGCAGCGAGATTAGCGTTGGTCCGGCCTTGCACGGCGGCAACCTCGACCATGCCGGCCAGGCCCGCCGCGCCGCCGGCCAGAAAGCAGATGGTCAGGATGAGCTTGCCGACGCCGAGGCCGACGATTTTGGCGGCGCGGATATTGCCGCCTGCAACCCTCGCGGCGAAGCCGAACACGGTGTGATAGATCAGGATGTAGGCGGCGATCGCGGCGATCAAGCCGAAGACGAGGCCCCAATGAACATCGGTGCCCGGGATCGAGCCGATCATGTTGGCTGCACCGATCTCGCGGGTCGACGGTTTGTTGAGGCTCGCGGGATCCCGCATCATGCCTTCGACGAGATGATTGAGGATCGCGAGTGCGATGTAGACCAGCAGCAGGCTCGAGATCGTCTCGTTGACGCCGCGATACTGCCGCAGCGCGCCTGCCAGCATGATCCACAACCCACCGCCGATGACGCCGGCGACGACCATGGCGATCTGCACGACGAGCGGAGGCATGCCCTGAAGCAACAGTGCGGCACTGGTCGCCGACAGCGCCCCGATCAGCAACGCGCCTTCGCCGCCGATGATGACCATGCCGAGTTGCGCCGGCAGCGCCGTGCAGAGCGCGGTGAGGATGAGAGGCGCGGCACGCGTCAGCGTGTTCTGCCAGGAGAACCAGGTGCCGAAGGCGCCGTAGTACATGTAAAAATAGAGATCGAGCGGGTTCTTGCCGAACATGGCGACGAAGATGCCGAAGATCATGAGCGCGCCTGCAAGCGCCGCGCCCGGGATCAGGATGTACTCGATCGTGCCGCCGTGGCGCTGGAGAAAGCCGGGAGCGGCGGCCGGGGCAACTGTCCCGACCGCCTCGGCAGAATCCGCCGCTTCCGCTGTCACGAAGTCGCTCCGATCACGCCCTCGACGAGATAGTCCATCTTCTCCAGTTCGGGATCCTTCTGGCCGCGGTCGGTGCCAGCCGCGATCACCGTCTTGCCCTTGTTGTCGACCAGTCCACCCTTGAAGATGGCGTAGCCGTCCGCGGACAGGAATTTCGCCTTGACCTCGTCAGCGTGCTTGCGAGCTTCGGCAGAAACCGCTTCGCCATAGGGCGAGGTCTTGACGATCTCTTCCTTGAGGCCGCCGCGATAGAAGTTCGGAATGCTCTCGCCAGCGGCGATCATCTTCACGAACTTCGGATAGAGCGCTTCCCAGTTCCACTCGGCGCCGGTGAGGTAAGCCTTCGGCGCGAGCGGGGACTGGTTGACGTGATAACCGCACACCATGGCGCCGCGGCGCGCCGCGTTCTCGACCATGGTCTTCGGACCGTCGACATGGCAGGTGAGCACGTCGACGCCCTGGTCGATCAGGCTGTTGGTGGCCTCAGCTTCCTTGACCGGCATCGACCAGTCGCCGGTGAAGATCACCTGCGTGGTGGCCTTCGGATTGGCAAGCTTGGCGCCGAGGGCGAAAGCGTTGATGTTGCGCAGCACCTGCGGGATCGGCTTGGCGGCGACGAAGCCGAGCTTTCCGGTCTTGGAGCTGTAGCCGGCGACGATGCCCGAGATGTACTGGGCTTCGTCGATATAGCCGAAATAGCTGCCGGCGTTCTTCGGGTCCTTGTCGCTCCAGAGCCCGCCGCAGTGCTCGAAGCGCAGCTTCGGGAACTTGGTGGCCATCTTGACCACGTGCGGATTGTAGTAGCCGAACGAGGTCGGGAATAGCAGGCTGGCGCCGTCGAGGTTGATCATGGACTCAATCGTTTTCTCGACCGCGTCGGTCTCCGGCACCTTCTCTTCCTCGACGACCTTCAGGCCGGGAATCTTCTTCAGCGCCGCGGCGCCTTGCGCGTGCGCCTGGTTGTAGCCGTAGTCGTCACGCGAGCCGACATAGATGAAGCCGACGGTCGTGTCGGCCGCGAAGGCCGGACGGGCGCCGGCCGCCGCGCCGAGGGTGAGGGCGGCACCGCCCTGCAACAAACGACGTCGTGAAACCCTGCCAAAATCCATTGCTTGCTCCCCTTGGCGGCTGAACCGCCTTAATCTCGCGGCTGCGCCGGTCTGGCGGAGCCCGGGAGGAATGTCGCAAGCTTCGTGCCAGAGGCTATGGAGCGAGCATTTATCTATAAGTAGATGAAAAATATTGTATATTTATGATTCAGTCATCCTGATCAGGAAACTGGCAGATTAAATAATGAGCAGTATTGTTGGGTTGTATGCAATGTTGTTGAGCAGTTCTAACCGGCTCTCACACGTGCACGAAGGGGAGGGGGCGATCGGTCGACCACCAGCATTCATGCTAACCAGGCGCTGACATGAAGTGGTGCCGGCCGCCTGCATTCGCTGGCACCGAACTTGTATCGATTAGGGTTGCGACCGCTGCGCGGTCTCCAGGATGGAAAGCTTGACCGAGATGGCTGCCGTGACCGCCGTTCAACATGCATCGCTCGGCGAGGAGATCGTACGTCGGATTAGCGAGCTCACGGCGATCTCGGAAGAAGACGGCAAGCTCACCCGTATCTATCTCACGAAGGAACTGCGCACGGCCTCGGATCTCATCCTTGGCTGGATGCGCGAGGCCGGCATGAGCGCGCATCTCGACGCGATCGGCAATGTCTGCGGCCGCTACGAAGGCGAGCAGCCGGGTGCACCCTGCCTGATGCTCGGCTCGCATTACGACACGGTGCGTGACGCCGGCAAATGGGACGGACCGCTGGGCGTGATCACGGCGATCGCCTGCGTCGCCAACCTCAACCGCCGCGGCAAGCGGCTACCGTGTGCGATCGAGGTGGTCGGCTTTGCCGATGAAGAGGGCGTGCGCTTCGCCTCGACCTTGCTCGGAAGCCGTGCGGTGGCCGGCACGTTCGACGAGAGCGTCTTGAACACGCGCGACCGCGACGGCGTGTCGATGCGCGATGCGCTTATCAAGTTCGGCCTCGACCCTGACCATATTGGCGCAGCCGCACGCACACGGCGCGAGTTGCTGGCCTATCTCGAATTGCACATCGAGCAGGGGCCGGTGCTGGAAGCGCGGAGTCTCCCTGTTGGTGTCGTCACCGCGATTGCGGGCGCGACGCGGCTGGCGGCGCGGCTCACCGGCATGGCTGGTCACGCCGGCACGGTGCCGATGGCGCTGCGCCGTGACGCACTCGCAGGCGCCGCGGAATGTATCGGCGCAATCGAGCAATTTTGTCGCACCGACGAGAACGGGTTGGTCGGTACCGTTGGCTACATCCAGGCGGGGCCTGGAGCGACCAACGTCATTCCGGGCGAAGTGTCCTTCACCATCGACATGCGCGCGCCAACCGACATGCATCGCAAGCGCGCGGTGGCCGATGTCGTCAGGCAGATCGAGGCGATCGCAAAGCGCCGGCAATTGGTGCTTCAGCTCGATGTCACCCATGAGAACCGCACCGCGCCTTGCGCGCCCTGGCTGAAAGATCAGATCGCACAGGCGATCGCCGCCGAAGGTTTCTCCGCCTTCGAGCTGCCGAGCGGAGCAGGGCACGACGGCATGGCGATGATCGATATCGCTGATGTCGGTATGATCTTCGTGCGCTGCCGCGGCGGCATCAGCCATCATCCGGATGAGCATGTCGAGCTGGCGGACGCCGATGCCGGCGCGCGGGTGCTGCTCAGGGTAATCGAGAATTTCAGGCTGCGGGACGGGTAAGCCCGCCCCGCAAGTCACGGGGTCGAGATACGAATCAGGCAGGGCTAAAATGGCGACTGCCCAGCACCGGGATCACCAGACATCAGCCGACCGACACAGATGAACAGCGATATCTCCCTTCCAGCCCATCGAGAGAACCGATTTTACCAGGGTACGGTTGCGACCTTTGTCGCCAACGCGCTCCAGGCCGTGAATTTTCTCGGCGATCGGTTCCTGAGACAATCGCCTCATTCGTTGTCGGCCATCGAGGATCTTTATCGGCACTCGATGAACAGCGCTTTTTCGGTGACCGAGGCCTTCCTCGTCACGGGCGCGCCGCACGCCTCCGCCTACTACCCGCGCGACTTCGCCTGGTTCTATCCCGATGTCCTCGACCCCGAGACCATCATGGATGCACAGGATGCGGTCCGCCGGGTACGCCTGCTCGAAAAGAGTGTGCGGCTCTTGCTGGAAGCTGTTCGCGCCGACGTCGTCACGACGACCATCGTTCCCGCGGGACGCGGCCGGTATCTCGGCGTGAACTATTTTTCGCGTCCCGCGGATACGCTGCTCGGCATTCTCGCCGGCCTCCAGCAGATGCTCTCCGCCGAGGAGCGGGCGTCGTCCTGTCTGGCGATGTCGCAATGCGCGCATGCCGGCCGCCTGTTGCTGGCCGAATATGGCGGCGATCTGAAGCGCGCGATCCTGAAGCTCGCAAGCGAGCTGGAGCCATTCGACGCTGACGGCACCAGATATTTGCTCTGCGACGCCGGCGGGCCTCGCTCTGCGGCAACGGACACCCGCGCCGAGCGCCGGCGTTTCGTCACCAATGCCTGCGTCTACACGACCTTCGTGTGGGGCGTGCAGCTCGGTGTGGTCGACGAAAACGAGCTGAAGCGGCTGCTCGGGCGCGACCTCGCGCAGTACAAGCAGGACCTGCTCCGTCTGTTCGGCAAGGACGGCTATATCAGGCATTCGCTGGATGGGCCGGCCGGCACGCCGGTGTCCCTGGTCGCGCTGGATTTCGTCAGCGTGCATCGCGGCTTTTGGGACATGAACGATGCGAGCGAGCGCGCCTTGTTTGCGGCCACGACAGGTTTGATCATCGCCGAGCCGCGCTTCCGCATCCCCAGCACATTCCACTTCCTGGTATCGGCCGATAATCCGCGGAACAAGATGATCCACAAGATTGCGGCGCCCGCCTATCAGGGGCGCTCGTCATGGCCGACGTTCAACGTTGAGTTCGCGGACCGCATGATGGACTTTGACGAGTTCGGGGGGAGCGAGACCTACCGCGCCTGCGCGCAAGGGATATTGAAGGACATTCGCACCGCGACCGAAGTCCACGGCGGTTATCAGGAACTGATCTCGGAGCAGGGGCTGAAGTATCGCACCTGGGCCTACAAGGGCGCGGTCGCCCATTCCTGGTTTCCGCGCTTCCTGTCGGTCTGGAGGAGGGCGTACGGAGCGCCGCTCCTCCGGTGGAATGACTGATCCGCGGGCGTTATCCCTCGGTCACGTCCACCAACTCGCCGCCCTCGAGAACCTTGGCTGCCTTGGCGCGGTCGAGGTCGCCTTCCCACGCGGCCACGACGACTGTCGCCACGCAATTGCCGATGAGGTTGCCGACTGCGCGGGCCATGCCGATGAACCAGTCGACCGACAGCACCAGTACGAGACCGATGGCTGGAATGCTCGGCACCGCGTTCAGCGTCGCAGCCAGGATCACGATCGCCGAGCCCGGTACGCCGTGCGCGCCCTTTGACGTGATCAGGGAGACACCCAGCACCAGCAGGAGATCACCGAAGGACAGTGGCGTGTTGGTGGCTTGCGCGATGAAGACGACAGCGAGCGTGAGATAGACCGAGAAGGCGTCGAGGTTGAAGGAATAGCCGGTCGGAATGACCAGGCCGACCACGGAATCCTTCACGCCCATGCGCTCCAGCTTCTTCATGATCTGGGGCAGCACTGCGTCGGATGAGGCAGTCGCAAGCACGATCGTCAATTCCTCGCGCAGGTAAGCGAGGAATTTGAGGATGTTGATTCCAGCGAGCGCCATGACGCCGCCGAGCACGCCCAGCACGAAGATACCGACCGAGACGTAGAACAGCATCACCAGCGAGACGAGCTGCTTCAGCGATCCGACGCCGTATTTCCCGACGGTGTAGGCGACAGCACCCAATACGCCAAGTGGAGCAACCCGAACAATAAGGCCCATGACGCGGAACAGCACCGTGGACGCCGCATCGATCATCGAGGTGACGAGCGCACCCTTCTCGCCGCCGACCAACGCGAGGCCGACTCCGAAAAGCACGGCGAAGAACAACACCTGGAGTACGTCGTTGCGCGACAGCGCATCGAACGAGGTGGACGGGATGACGTTGAGCAGGAATGAACCGATGCCCGCACCCTGCAGCTTGTGGGCGTTATCGGCATAGGAGTTGAGCGCCTTGGCATCCAGCGTTGACGGATCGATGTTCATGCCGTGGCCGGGACCGAAGGCGTAAGCCAGGATGAGCCCGACCAAGAGCGCGACCGTTGTCATCGTCTCGAAATAAAGCAGCGCCTTGACGCCGACACGGCCGACCTTCTTGAGGTCGCCGGCGCCGGCGATGCCGTGGACAACGACGCAGAACACGATCGGCGCCACGATCATCGAGATCAGCTTCAGGAAGGCGTCGCTGAGGATCTTCAGGCTGATGGCGAAGTCCGGAGCGACCACGCCGAGGATAATGCCCAGGATCAGCGCCGCCAGGACCTGGACGAACAGCGAGGCGTAAAGCGGTTTGCGCTCTGCGGCCTGGGCCGCGGCAATGGTCGACATGGCAACTCCCTCGTTTTGACGACGTCTTGATCGTCAAAGGCAGCAACTATCATGCCAGATTGTCGCGGTTTGCTCTGGAAGGCATCCAAGGCATCGCCGAATCCCGGAATTCTGGCGTGCGCTGTCTCGTTTGCATGTCCCCATCGCAAAAGGTATGCCCCAACCTTCGGAGGACCTCGATATGACGATCTCGAATGAGGAAGAACTCGCTTGCCTGAAAGAGATCGGGCGTATCGTCGCCAATGCTCTCGAGGCGATGGGCAAGGCCCTTGAGCCGGGTATGACGACCTCTGAGCTTGACCAGATCGGGCGGAAGCTCCTGGAGGCGGCCGGGGCGCGTTCCGCGCCGGAGTTGGCGTACGCGTTTCCTGGCGCGACCTGCATCAGCGTGAACGAAGAGATCGCACACGGCATCCCGGGCGTCCGCCGAATCGCGCGTGGCGATCTTGTCAACATCGATGTGTCTGCCGAGAAGGACGGCTTCTTTGCGGATACGGGAGCCTCGTTCGCTGTTCCACCCGTGAACCGTTCGATCGAGCGGCTATGCAAGGATGGCCGGCGGGCGATGTGGACAGGCCTGCGGCAGGTCGGCGCCGGCAAGCCGATCGCCGGTATCGGTCAGGCCATCGGGACCTTTGCGCGGAAGTACGGCTATACGCTCGTCAAGAACCTCGCCAGTCATGGTGTCGGCTTATCGCTCCACGAGAAGCCGACAGAAATCGCAACGTGGCCCGACGCTTCCGAGCGTCGCACGATGAGCGATGGCCTGGTGTTTACGGTGGAGCCCTTCCTGTCCATTGGCGCCGAGTGGGCCGAGGATGCTGATGATGATCCGTGGACGCTCTACAGCAGCCCCAGGGCGCCCACGGTGCAGTATGAGCACACCGTCATCGCAACCCACAACGGACCTTTGGTCCTTACGTTGCCCGGTTAGGGCCTCGCGAAGCGCCTTAAGCGAAGAGCAAAGGATTTATTCTTCAGTCGATCATGCACGCGCCGCACACTGTCAGCACGGTTACGCCACCAGATCCAGCAGCCGGCACGATCCACGCACCAACACTTTGCGTCCGATGGGGGTCATCGCGGGTACGCCATCATCAATGACAACGAGACCAAGCCTGACGAGGCTGTCGACGAGATGGGCCTTCGAGAGGCGATTGTTCGCTACGGGGTTACGAAGAGTGCGCAGGGCCGCCCATTGATCCGGCGAAAGATCGAAGTCGAAATCGTCGTTCATGTTGCCTCAAGCGATAGTCACGTTCGCGCGCCCCTGTTAGCCGCGCTGCATGAAGACCATGCGACGACAATGAGTCGGGAATTCGGTGAGTTGTTTAGAACTTCTCTTCACGAATTGCCGCACTTCGTTGCGCTACATTAGTTAGGATCGTTCGCGAGCGATCATCGTCCCGATCCCTGATCACTAATTGATGATCTTCTCTTGATGTTGCATCGCGGCGAGCGCAGTGCACGGGACGCGCTACTGTCTCATTCTGCGTCGCGATATGCACAGAAATGGTGAGACGCTGGGTTCGCGATTCTGCTACGCTCTGCGCGGTGAATGGCTTCACACGACAAGGAGTGTGAGTGCATGAACAGACTGGTGGAAATTCGCAGTCAGGAATTCCTATGCCGTGAGCGTGCGGCGCTCGATTTTGAGCGTCGGGTTTTCTGGCTTGCGCAAGCCCAGGAATGGGAACAGCGCGCGCTCGACGAAATTGCTTATCACTTTCGCGAGTGCAATGTCGCTCAGGTGGAGCTTGCGCGAAGCTGATGTTGACCGTGAGCCAATGACTTACTGGTAAGTCGCAACGATATCGGAGACCGCGCGCTCGAGCTGTTGCGCGGTGGCGCATTGTCGCACCACGCTGCAAAAGGTCGCATAACGCGGCATCTCGGAATCGCCAAAGCCCCAGGCGAGCCGTCCTTCGGGGTTGAGCCAGACCAGCCGCTTCGAACGTTCGGAGATTCGACGCAGGATGTCTGCGCGCGGGTCGAGATTGTTGCTGCGGGCATCGCCGAGCACGATCACCGTTGTCTGTGGCGTCAGCGTGCTCATGAAGTCGTGCTCAAAATCAACCAGCGAAGAACCGTAGTCGGACGAGCCGAAGCCGACCTTGGACATGATCTCGGCCATCGCCTCTTCGGGCGACTTCTTCTCCAGGATCTCGCTGACCTCGATCAGATGCGACGAGAATGCGAAGGAGCGGACGTCGTCCACGACTTCATGCAGCGAGTGGATCAGGAGGAGGAAGAAATCGGAGACCTGCGCGACAGAACCGGAGACGTCGCACAGCGCCACGATCTTCGGCCGGTCGCGATGCTTGCGCTTCCACGCCGTGAGAAAAGGGATGCCGCCCCAGGCGGCGTTACGGCGCAGGGTGCGGCGGACATCGAGGTGACCACGGCGCTGACGCTTGCGCGGCTTCGAATAGCGCTCACGCAGACGGCGAGCGATCTGGCGGATAAGCGCCCGCATTTCCGCGACCTGGCGCCGCTCGATACGGGCAAGCGGCGCATTGCGCAGGATCTCGTTGCGGAGGTTTTCGGCCTCCTCGCGGGCATAGAGCGCAAGCCCTTGCGAGACGGTGTCACGCACCGCCTCACGCAAGGCATCGAGCGCGGCGCGCAAGCGTTCGGCCAGAGCCGGGTTCGTCGCGGTCAGCTCGTCGAGATCGTCGCGCAGGCGTTGAAGGCCCATGGCGTCGAGGATGCGGCTGGAGAAGATGCCGCGTTGGGTCGAGTAGCGAATGTCCGAGAGCGAGGCTGCACCGGAGGCGCTGGCAATCGCGGCCGAGATCACGTTGCGATCCTGTGACATCAGCATTTGTGCAAGCGGTCCCAATCCTTCGGGAGGCTGTCCTTCCCCGGCTTCGCTGGCCGAGCTTGAGGAGGGCGACTGATCCGAGTCCTGCGAGGCTTCGTCATTGTCGTTGGCCTCGGGTTGATCCTGTCGCGGCTCGGGCTGGCTGAAGAACAGATCAAAGCAGTCGCCGAGTGCGAGCTTCTCGTCCTGCGACTTGGCGAGGGTCAGGAGCAGCGCATCGCGCAGGATGGCACGGTCGGTAAGGCCGACCTGCGCAACCGCGCGCATCGCATCGATGCTTTCGGCGGGCGAGACGTGGACACCGGCCCCACGCGCCGCCCGAAAGAAACGATGGAGGTTATCGCGCATCGGGCATCAACCGAAGACGTTGGATCGGGCCGCCTTGGCAATGAAGGTCGTGATCTGCGGGTGAGCTGCCTCGATATCGGTCTCGTATTTCAGGAGCACGTTGAGCGTGTCCTTGACGATCTCGGTGTCGAGTTCGCTCGCCTGAAGCAGCACCAGCACGCGCGCCCAGTCGATGGTCTCGCTGACCGAGGGCAGCTTCTTCAAGTCGAGCGAGCGGATTTCGTGGATGAAGCCGACCATCTGACGACGCAGCGTTTGCGAGATGCCGGGCACGCGGCTCTCGACGATGCGCTCCTCCAGCCGCTGCTCGGGGAAGCCGATATGCAGATGCAGGCAGCGCCGCTTCAAGGCGTCGCCGAGATCGCGCTCGCTGTTGGAGGTGAGGATCACGGTCGGCGGCGTGATCGCCGAGACGGTGCCGAGTTCCGGGATCGTGACCTGGAAGTCCGAGAGGATTTCCAGCAGCAGCGATTCGAATTCGGCATCCGACTTGTCGATCTCGTCGATCAGGAGCACGCATCCGCCCGGCTGCTCCAGCGCCTGGAGAAGGGGACGTGGCTCGACGAACTCCTTGGAGAAGAACACGTCGCCGAAATCATGGAGTTGCTCGAGCGCGGCGTGCAGCGTCTGTGCGCCGCCCAGGACCTCGCCGAGCTTGTCCTTGAGGATCTGGGTGTAGAGAAGCTGCTTGGCGTATTTCCACTCATAGAGCGCCTTGGCCTCGTCGAGGCCTTCATAGCATTGCAGGCGGATCATCTTCAGGCCGCGCCAGGCGGCAATCGCCTTGGCAAGCTCGGTCTTGCCGACGCCGGCAGGGCCCTCGACCAGGATCGGCTTTTCGATCTGTTGCGACAAATAGACGGCGGTCGCGATCTGCCGGCTCGCGATATAGCCTTGCGCGGCGAGGCCGCTCTCCACTGCCTCGATCGAGGTCGAGGCCTTCTGTTCAGCCACGAAAGGGCGCTCCCAAAGGTCTTGCTTGAGGCTTGTTCTGCCTGCGTTCCCGGCAAAGAACAAGCCTCGTTTGGGACGGGCCTGATCCGCGCTGAAGATCGCTTTTTCCGTTCAGCGCAAATACTTAAAGGGCGACTTGTGGTGCGGTCAGTGCCGCAGCAGCTCCGGTTTGCGGATGGTCTGCCTAACCTCAGCGCCGCAATCGGCGCATTCGTAGACGAAGTCGATCTTGGCGAGGCTCCAGTTCGGTTCGACCTCGCGCACATGCATCGGCAGGAACCCCATGCACGTCGGGCAAATCACAGGCGCGATCTCGATATCCTGATGATGCTGTACATAAGCTGGCATCTCGGCTCTCCTTCGCAGGCGACCACCAAACCCCGCGCAGAGGCTACTGCCGGTCGCGGAGATGCCTTCATCAACTCTTTCGAACAGAGACGGAACGGTGAGGGTTTGTCGTTCGCTGTGACATTCTTGTTACGTCTCTGTACTGTAACGGGCGAACCAAATGCCTATTTCTTCGGCCGATCCGCTTTTCTCGGACCATCAACGCAACGATAAGGGAGCAACGCCCATGACCCATGCCATTCGTTTTCACAAGACCGGCGGTCCGGAAGTCCTGGTCTGGGAGGAGGTGAACGTCGGCAAGCCGGGACCGGGTGAGGCGCGCATCCGCCATACCGCGGTCGGTCTCAACTTTGTCGACATCTACAATCGCTCGGGTGTGTATCCAGCACCATTGCCGAGCGGGCTCGGCAGCGAGGCTGCGGGCGTTGTCGAAGAGGTCGGGGCAGGCGTAACCGATCTGAAGCCGGGCGATCGCGTCGCCTATGGTGCGTCACCGCTCGGCGCCTATTCCGAGGCGCGGCTGATCCCGGCCGACCGGCTGTTGAAGCTGCCTGACGGCGTCGACGACAAGACCGCGGCAGCGATGATGTTGAAGGGGCTGACCACGCAGTACCTGATCCGGCAGACCTATCGCGTGAAGGCTGGCGACACCATTCTGCTGCATGCGGCAGCCGGCGGCGTCGGCCTGATCCTGAGCCAGTGGGCAAAACATCTTGGCGCAACCGTGATCGGCACCGTCAGCAGTGACGAGAAGGCAAAACTCGCCAAGGCACATGGCTGCGACCATGTCATCATCTACACGCGCGAGGATTTCGTGAAGCGCGTCGACGAGATCACCGGCGGCAAGAAGGTGCCGGTGGTCTATGATTCCGTCGGCAAGGACACGTTCCTGAAATCGCTGGATTGTCTTGCGCCGCTTGGCGTGGCCGCGCTGTTCGGTGCGTCCTCCGGTGCGGTCGAGCCGCTCAATCTCGGCCTGCTCGCGCAGAAGGGCTCGCTTTACGTCACCCGGCCGACGCTGTTCACCTACGCAGCCAAGCGCGAGAGCCTGGTTGCGATGGCCGGCGAGCTATTCGACGTTGTCAAGTCCGGTGCAGTCAAGATCGAGGTGCACCAGACCTATCCGCTGAAGGACGCCGCCAAGGCACACGCCGATCTCGCCGCGCGCAAGACCACGGGATCGACCGTGCTCACGGTGTGACCTTGGATTGGGCGATGACGCAGGCTGCTTCAGCCTGCGTCACGTCCGTTCGTGTTTGCGCAAGTCGCGGGCGTGATCGAGACGGATCGCCTGGAGGTCGACGTCCTCAGGCGGGATCTGGGGGAGAGACGCCTCGGCGAGGATAGCCTCAGTGACGTCCTCGATCGAACTTTCCACGATCTCGTGGATGAACGAGATGTTCTGGTACTCGCCCGAGGCGACGCGGGAGATGACCTCGCGCCTTGTGACTTCGGGATCGACGACTGCCTCGCGACCGCGCCGCCCATAGTCGATCATCACGACGAAATATTGCATGGAACGATCCTGCCGCGCCCCGTGGCCGGGAGCGCGGCAGAGTATTTCCGAAAAACGGAATTAAGTCAAGTTGGATTTCTATAAATCAGAAATAAGCGCCTATCGGCTCTTCTTGCGCGGCCGCGCCGATTTGGCACGCAGCCGCTCGAGCTGGCCCTTGGGCATCGAGAGGCAGATCTCTCCGACCCAGTCGAGCTTGACGCCGACGATCGGTTTGGCGTTGAAGCTGTTGAGGTTGACGACGGAGGGAGATTTGCCCCGCTCAATGGTCTTCAAATAGCGCTCGCCGGACTTGAGCCGGACCACAGCCTCTTCGCCGTAAAAGCTGGACAGCGGGTGACGCTGGTCCTTGTAGACCACGATCACGTCGCCGCTTTCGTATTTGGGCAGCATCGAATCGCCGACGATCTCGAAGGCGACGGTTTCTTCCATGATCGGGAAGGGCAGTGCGATGTCGCCGAGCCCCTCCGGCGGAACCTGCTCGACATCCGGCTCAATTACGGCGCCGGCGCCGACACGGCCCATGATCGGCGCGAGGTTCAGCTCGAGATATTCCATGATCGGAATGATTTCCGACGCCTTCACCAGGCGTTCGCCGCCGAGGATCTCCGACACCGCGCCAGGGCGCACGCCCATCGCTGCGGCCAGGCCGCCCTTGCTCTTGCCCGTCTTCTCCAGGCCCCGTTCGATCATCGCAGCGTCCAACATGGTGATTCCCTCGATTGCCCATGGCTCCGCCTCTTGTAATCCGAAATTCGGAATTGATGCAATTATGAATATCAGAAACCTTGCTTGACTTTGGCTTCGGAATAACGGAATGTGTGCTCCGCCTCCGGATCGTGCGATCGGGGCGCATCACAGGACAGCAGCATGGAACCGGGCCATTGGTCGTCGGAGCATTCCGACGCGCTTCGCGACTATTTTTTCAAAGGATTGTCATATGCGGAAATCGGAAGAGAGATTAACGCAAGGTTTGGAACGGCTTACACGCGCAATGCGGTGATCGGTCGCGCCAAGCGGCTCGGGCTCGCCGCGCCGGACCGGATGACGAGTCCATCGATCGTGCCGTCCTTGCCGGGCGAGCCCGGTCCGCTCTCCCCGCCTCGCGTTGCAGTACCCGGCCTGAACCTGCCGCCGCCGTCGGCACTAAAGCCGGTCAATTCGGTCAAATTGCGCTGCGTCGGTGTCCGGCCGCGACTGATCACGCTGCTCGAGCTCGAGCGAGGCGATTGCCGCTATCCCTACGGCGGTGACAAGGAGGGAGAGGAGATCGGCTTCTGCGGTCACCCGCGTCAGCCCGGCTCGAGCTATTGCGTGCCCCATGCCCACTTGACCCGCGGCGCCGGAGTCGCCTCCGGCCGTAACGCCGGTGCCGTCGTGCTGCGGCTGGTCTCCGCTGCCTGACCAGCGCGCAGGTGTTCCTTCTCATCCCAGTTCGCAAGGAGTCTCCGAGTGGCACGTGCCAGACGCAACATGTCCTACAAATTGACCGGGCTTCACGACCGCCGATCGCGCGATCAGCCGTTCAATGCCGAATTGGCGGCGGTCGAGGTCGACAATCCCCTGGCGCTCGATCTGGACGAGAAGATCGTGGCGATGCGGTCGATCCGCAACGATCCGCTCGGTCGGCTGCACTCGCACCGCCAGATCGACGAGGCGCAATATCGGGGTGGCCGCGCTTACCAGAACGACTGGGAGCGGGCGGAGCGGGGCCCTCAGGCCATGGATCCGACCCGCGAATATGTCGACGGCACGCGCTCCCGCGAGCCTGTCACCGAGAGCCAGCGTCAGGCCGTGTTGCGGCTGAACCGGGTCGAGCACCAGTTGGGGACAGACGGTGCCGCGCTGGTGCATGACGTGTTGGTGCTCGGCTTGACCATGGACCAGATCGGGCAGCGACGCGCCGTCCGCACCCAGCGCTGGAACGACTATTTCGCACGGCGTTTTCGCGAATGTCTCGACCGGCTGGCGCTCGCTTACGGCTTCGCGACCGATGCATCGTCGCGGCGTCGCTGAACGGGGCGGTGCCGGCGGCTTTCGCCGCCGGCGGTGAGGTCGCCCGTCTGTGCCAGCGGGTGCGCGACCGCGCTCGCGTCATTGCCACCGAGCGTCTGAAGCTCCTCGGGCGATAGCCCGATGATGATCTCGTCCTTGATGGTGACGATCTTGAATAAGTTCATCTTGGTCTCCTGCGCCCATGCGTCCTGTGTCGAGAGCGCAAGAAGCGCAACCACGGAGCCTTTGATGAGATCGCAGCGAGAAAGCATGCTGTCGTCCTCCGGTGCTGACGTGTGCCCGAATCAAACAGTCCATCAGCGATGGCGCCCGCGATCTGCCTGGCCGTTTCGCAACCGCTTGGTCGCATGATCTTGAACCACGGTTCACGGAGCCAGAAATATGGGGCAATAATGAACCGTCATGACGCAGGTCTAGTTGACAGCGATCGGGGCGGTGTGGCGAGTGATTGCTGCTTCTTGACGCAGGTGGGTGACGGCAGCGCGTATTCCTGCTATCCGGACTTGCAGTAGCATGATGCCGGCGACGAAGCGTCGCTTAAGTCTTACGGTTTGGCTTGCTCAAGGGGTTGTTCCTTGCCATAACTGCAACTTCTCGGGTCGGGCCGAGTTTCTCCGGATGTGCAGCTCAGCATGCCAACCGGCCGGCGTGTTTCGACCTACAATTCGTTGTCGCCGTGGCGTTCGGTGACGGCGTGCGGTTCTCGATCAGGCTCCCGACGCCCGACCCGAAGGGCCGAGTCCTGTTATAGGTGCGAGATGAAAAACCTCAATTTCGCGGCTGAATTGCATCTTAAGCTCGGCGCACCCGCGACCGGTACCGTCGAAAGTCTCCGCCTGCTGCGCGCGTTTCTCAAGCTGGCCCCCCGGCAGCGCTTTGAGGTCATCAAGCTCGTCGAAGACCTCGTCACTGATGAGACTGTCCCCGAACTTCCGCTGTCTTGAGCCCGGCCACCGCCGACATTACGCTTTGTCCACCTTTCAGACCGGAAAGCGGACCGCCAAGTGGCGTCCGTTGCCGGAGTTTGGCTGCTGGAAGGCGGTGCGGCAAATGTGATAATCAGTCAGGAAAAAGGGGAGGAGTACGACCATGATCGAACCAAAGCTCGAAGTTCCGGCCGAACTGCGCGACCTGGCTGAGAAAACCATCGACCAAGCCGAGAAGGCATTCGGCATGTTTTTCGATGCCGCTACAAAATCGATGTCGTCCGTTCCCGGAGCGGGCGCCGACGTATCCAAGCAGGCGCTCGCCTTCACCGAGCAAAACATGAAGGCGGCGTTCGAACACGCTCGCAAGCTGGTTCACGCAACCGATGTTCAGGAGGCGATGCGAATCCAGTCCGAGTTCCTGCGCAGCCAGTTCACCAATGCCGGCGATCACATGCGTCAGATGACCGGCAACTTCATGCAGCCGGGCAAGGGCAAATCCTGATTTGGCGAGGCCGCCGCTTGCTTACAGAATGATCTTGCTCGGTGACACGCTGGGCATTGCAATGCCGGTGCAGGTCCAAAAGTTGCCACCGGATGAACCTCATTCGCCGCCCGTCATCCTTTCTGCTGATCCCTGTCGGTTCATCCGGCAGGGATTTGCCGCAAAGCGTCCCGGCTAGTAGTCGCCGGGATTCATGATCATCGGCGAGGTCGTATCGGCGGGCGCGAGCGCGCTGCTGGCACTGTCGAGCAGGAAGCGGTCAAGTGTCGCCTGGATCTTCTCCTTGACCGAGTCCGGCCCGCGATCGCTCATCTCGGTATGCTGCGCACCGGTGTGGATGATGTCGATGCCGCGTGCCTTGGCCTCTTCCGGCGTCGGCAGCACGCCGGGGTCGGTCTGGAAATGCGGATCCTTGGAGCGGAACGACAGGATCTTCATGCGGTTGTTGAGCACGAAGGGCACCCTGAGATTGTCGAGCGTGATCACCTTCGACACGAGCTCGGGATGCTGCTGGGCGACATACATGGAGACGTCGCCGCCATTGGAATGACCAACCAGTGTAACGTGATCGTAATCGGCATTCTGCTGCCTTCCCTTCAACGTATTCAGCACGAAGAGGATGTTGGCTTCGCAACGCATATAGACCTCCCGCCGGCCGACATATTGCTGGCCAACATGGGTCATCAGGGGCGGGTCGGTCGGCAGATCTTGCTGGATGCTGGCGACGAGATAGCCGCGCGCGGCAAGCACGTTGGCGAGGAAGGAATACTCGGTGGCCTTGACGGTGTTGCCGTTGCTGATGATGGCGACCGGAAGCTTCCAGAGGCCGAGATTGGCCTTGGTCTCGTAGTCGCGCCGCACCGCGATCTCGACCGAGATCGGCCGCTGACGCGCGGGGTCGAACAAGGACAGCACCTCGTGACGGATCGCGAATTTGCTGACGATGACATACTGGCCCGCCGCGAGGACGCAGAGAAAGGCCAGAACTGCAAACACCTTCTTCATAGTTCCGTCTCAATCACTTTTGACTGAACATGGCTATTGAAAACGCCCAGATCGAGCGATCGTGAGCACATTACGGGATTAAATTTAGGCAAGTCTGTGAGAAGAGCCTCAAAAGGGCCGCATCGCGGCGAAGGTCGCGTGGCTAGAGGCAGCCGTCCTTGCCGCGCTCCGGGCAGAGCCTAAACGCGCTCGACAGGATGAGCAGGAAGCGCGGGCTGCGGCGCTCATTGTCTGGCGCCCGGTAGCTCAAGGGCACGGCCACGCCGAAATCTGCCTGGAAATCCTGCGGCAGGAAGAACCGTATGCCAGCACCGGCCGACGTCAGCGCCAGCCCGGCGCTTAATTAGCGCCGGCGCGCAACCGCTACGCCAAAGAGGAAAGCGACGAACAGGCTGGCCAGGGGCGCCTCGCGCGTGATCGCCGCCACTGTGGAGAGCGGCCGTCCAGGCTTCCGCGCTTCATCGAGCGCGTAGGTGAGGCGATCGACGGCGGCCCGCAGACCTCCAGCAACCCCGCCGATGGTGTGCGACATGTCGGTCGCAGCATCGATGGCGCGCTCGGCCATGCCGGGCGGAGGATTGGGCTGCGGTATGTCCGTGCTCAAGCGCGACCTCCAGACCTGACGAAGAACCTCTGGCCGGCACCTTTGGCTATCCGCGACAAGCGCCGTTTTGAACGGCGGGTGCCGGCCTCGCAGTGAAAATGTAGAGCGCGGGATTTTGTTCCGGCTCCCCCGTGAAACGACGGATGCGAATCTCTGTTACGCTGGTGCAGCCTTGCCGATCTCTGGAGATTGCCGTGACCGATCGAACCATCACGGATCGAGCCCGGCGCATCGCGCTGCTGGGCGCGCCCATCGACATGGGGGCCTCGCAGCGTGGCACCCTGATGGGGCCGGCCGCGCTGCGTACCGCCGGCCTTGCCGCATTGCTCGAGAGCCTGGATTTCGAAGTCGTCGACCACGGCGATCTCTCCGTCGCTGAGGTCAGCGATCTCGTCGACAGGCCGCCGGAAAAGGCCAATCATTACCGCGAAATCCAACGCTGGACGCGCATCCTCAGTCGTCGCGGCTATGAGATTGCGCAAACCGGCGCCTTGCCGATCTTCCTCGGGGGCGACCACACGTTGTCGATGGGCTCGGTCAATGCGATGGCGCGACATTGGCGAGAGCGCGGACACGAGCTGTTTGTGCTCTGGCTCGATGCCCATGCCGACTACAATACGCCGGAGACGACGATCACCGCCAATATGCACGGCATGTCGGCGGGGTTCCTCTGCGGCGAGGCGGGCCTCGATGGTCTTCTGGGCGATGATCCGCGCGTCTCGATTGATCCGGACAGGCTCGATCTCTTCGGCGCGCGCTCAATCGACAAGCTCGAAAAGGAGCTGATGCGCGCACGCCGGATCAGGGTTGTCGACATGCGCCAGATCGACGAGTTCGGCGTAGCGGTACTGACCCGGCGCGTCATCGAGCGCGTCAAGGCCAGCAACGGCGTGCTGCATGTCAGCTTCGACGTCGATTTTCTCGATCCTTGCGTCGCACCGGGCGTCGGCACCACGGTGCCGGGGGGCGCAACCTACCGCGAGGCGCATCTGATCATGGAGTTGCTGCACGATTCCGGCTTGGTTGGGTCGGTCGATATCGTCGAACTCAATCCATTTCTGGATGAGCGCGGCCGCACCGCACGCACCGCGGTCGAACTGATCGGCAGCCTGTTCGGCCAACAGATCACCGATCGGCCGACGCCCAGCAATGCAATCGCTCCGGGTGAGTAACGCGCGAACCGTTTGTGCATCGCAAAGAATGGAACTGCTGCCGCTGCCGGCGGATTTAGGTAACTCGTGATCGAAATCGCCTGCTTTTGAAATGCACGCGAATTGCAAATGCCTTTCGCGGAAGGTTTCATACGGGCCAAGCTTGAACCGAGGGTCCGCAATGAGCAGCACAATCGACACCGAAGACAAATCCGCCCGAACCACACGCCGTCGCTTCCTGCAAGGCAGTACTGTGGTGGCTGGTGGCGCCGTTCTCGGCGCTGGTGGATCGGCCGCCGCTGACGCGGAAAACCTTCCGCCCAACGTCCCCGATTGGATGAAAGCGCCGGGCGATCCGATGGGAAGCCAGCCCTACGGCACGCCGTCGCCGTTCGAAAAGGGCGTCGTCAAGAATATCTCGAAGAACCTCAAGCAGTACATCTCAGCGTCCGGCCGCACGCCATTGCAGGAGCTCGACGGCATCATCACGCCGAATGGCCTATTTTACGAGCGCCATCACGGCGGCGTTCCGACCATCGACCCGGCGCAACACCGCCTGATGCTTCACGGACTCGTCGAAAGGCCCCTGATCTTCACCGTCGATGATCTGCGGCGCTTCCCTTCGGAGTCGCGCATCCACTTTCTCGAATGTTCTGGCAATCCCGGTTACACCAAGCCCTATGGCAAGACTGCGTCGGACCTCGTCGGCCTGCTGAGCTGCGCCGAATGGACGGGCGTCAGCCTGAAGCTGCTGCTTCAGGAGGCCGGGCTGAAGCCGGAAGCCAAATGGATTATCGCTGAAGGCGCCGACGCTGCCGCGTTAACCCGAAGCATTCCCATCGAGAAATGCCTTGAGGATGCTATGCTCGTCTATAGTCAGAACGGGGAGCGGCTTCGTCCGCAGCAGGGTTATCCGTTGCGGCTGCTCCTGCCGGGGTTCGAAGGCAATATGAACGTGAAGTGGCTGCGGCGCCTGCACGTGACGGCAGAGCCGGCTTACTCGCGCGAGGAGACCTCGAAATACACTGACCTCCTGCCGGACGGTACGGCACGAGAGTTCTCTTTCTACATGGAAGCGAAGTCGATCATCACGCGTCCCTCGGGCGGCCAGCGTCTTAACCCACCCGGCTTCCACGAAATCACAGGCATCGCGTGGAGTGGTCATGGCACGATCAAGCGGGTCGAGGTGTCCGTCGATGATGGTAAGAGCTGGCAGGATGCGCAATTGCAGGAACCGGTGCTGACTCGTGCCCTCACGCGCTTCCGCCTACCCTGGCAATGGGACGGCAAGCCCGCAGTGATCCAGAGCCGCGCAATCGACGAAACAGGGTATGTACAGCCGACGCTCGCCGAGCTGCTCGCGGTGCGCGGCGAGAACTATTTCTACCACAACAACGCGATCTGGCCCTGGCGCGTCGCAGCCGACGGGGAGGTGACCAATGCGTTGGCGTGAAATCTGCGGCGTCGCCTTCATCATCTTGGTCTGCGCTTCAGCGAACGGCGCGCAGGCGCAAAGTCCCTATGGAATCGGGCGGCCAGCGACGGCGGCGGAGATCGCGGGCTGGAACATCGATATCGGGCGGGACGGCAGCAATCTGCCGAAGGGGAGCGGTTCGGTCGGCCATGGTCGCGAGGTGTTCGCTCAGCAATGTGCGTCATGTCACGGCGAAGGCGGCGAGGGCGGTTTAGGTGATCGCCTCGTCGGCGGGCAGGGTACAATCGGGACCGCCAAGCCGATCCGCACCGTCGGAAGCTACTGGCCTTATGCGCCAACGTTGTTCGACTATATCCGTCGCGCCATGCCGCAGAATGCGCCGCAGTCGTTGAGCGATGAAGACGTCTACGCGGTGTCCGCTTATGTCCTGAATCTGAATGGGCTGGTCGGAGCGGATGCGACGCTCGATGCGAAATCGCTCGCGGCGATCAAAATGCCGAACCGCGATAAGTTCGTCGGCGATGCTCGACCTGATGTGAAGTGAGCGAAATGGAGACGGTCAAGTTCCGTGCATTGGCTCGGAACTTGCTTAAATCAGGCGCGGAACTCGCGGGCCGCATTTGAATTAACCTGCGAGAGGAAAAAATGATGGGTCCTTCGATGGCAACTAACCGTTTCGCAAACTCCATGTCCTCGGCGTTTCGCCATCCCGGCGTCATCGCTCTGATTGTGGCCGGCGTGACGATTGCTGCGATGTTGATCGTTGATCATGGGCCATGGAATCGCGCCAAGACACAGCCAGCACACGTTGCGATGTATCACACCACCGGTGAAGCGGCGCAAGCCGCCGGTGCGAAGGTGCTTCCGACCGAGCCAAAATCGGCGATTGAGCCGGAGCGGCCGGGGCCGAGGACGTCCCCGACCGTCAACCCCGTGACGCCGTAGGCGTCGGTTCTTGTGGCCGTAGTTGAGGAGCCTGCGCGTGGTCTTCGGCGGATGGACGCGAAGAGCCTCTTCGTTCGGCTCGGTGCCTCCGGCCCGGGTGGTCCGGAATGATCAGATGGCAAGCCCGGGCCCAGCCACAATTGTTAGGGTAATGATCGACTATCGTGAAGCCGGCTAACACTTGGCCAGGCGTTCATTTGGCCGTGTTGGCGGAAAGCCCGTAGATTCCCCGGAATCATGATGTTTCTTGAGATCGTCCCGAAATTGCGCCAAGCCCAGACTTTTTTGGCCACAATCGGAACCGATCAAGGAGGCATGCAGTTTTTAGCTATGATTTCGGTTTTGGCGCTTCTCACGATGAGTGGGGCCGCCGTTTCCGATCGGTTTCTGACAGCCGATCAGCACGTCGCGCGAGGGGTGGAGTAGCGCGGCGGGCAAGGGCGCTTTGTCTTTGGGGAGACAACAATGCTTTCAGTCGATCAATTCTTGCGGTTCATCAGCGTGCCGGCCGTGTTCGTGGCCTTCGTCATTGCGTCGCAGATTTCGGCCGCGCTATCGCCGCTCTAACCGATCACGGACGAGCCGAGCAAAGCAAGGACGGCCAGCACCGTCAGCGCGGTGCCGAGCCAGCTCAGCGTGACGAGCCACGACCGATTGTCCCGTTCGAGACGATCAGCATCATCATCGCCATGTTCGGGACAGCGACGATGCCGTTGAGCACGGCGCTCCCACACCTGCGCTTCGAGACAAGGCCGTGACCCTGCTTGCGACGGGGCGCGATGCCCTTGCGAAAGCACGTTGAGATCGTCGACGGCGAGCCTGCCGTCCCTGGTCCGCTTCGGAACGGCGGGTGCATGGCCGCGTTCTCTGTCCTATGGAGGACGTGGCGATGGACCATCTGACGAAACGCGCGCAGCCGGATCGCAGCAAGATCAACATGCACGAGGCCTGGGAGGTCAAGTACTGGGCCCACGCGCTCGGCGTCTCCAGGGACAAGCTGCAACAGGCTGTCGACAAGGTGGGCAATTCGGCGGCCGCCGTCCGTAAGGAGCTGGCGGTCTAAGCCGGTCCGTCCTTGCGTCCTACTTGATGCTGACGAACATGCCCCAGGCGGCGGCAAGCGCTGCGCCTGTGAAGATGACCATCGGGCTGTCGCAGAACGTGCCGCCATAGCTGCACACGTCAGCGCCGAACGAGCCGAGCTCGTGACGGCCAGCCGAATAGAACAGTCCTGAAAGCCCGAGCAATACGGCGGCGACGTAGTACATCGGCTCCCTCTCCTGAGAACGGCATGTGCCAGCATGGCGCGGAGAGATTTCGTTCCGCCGAATCCGTTTCCTTGCATTCGAATAAAGTTTGAATCGTCTGCCAAAACACTTGAACGACAAAACACCTGGACGATAAGACATCGCACCGATCACGGTCGCGATTGAACCTGCATCCGCCCCGGCGACACCTAGACAGGCAGACCTGTTGCCATGGCCGCAATGGCCTTGCCGACTGATCGGCCATACGGCTTGGTCATTGGCAGTCCGATTTGACGAACGGATGCTTGTATGAATGCCGCGCTCGATCTCCTCTATCGCCTCGCTGCGATCGGGATCAGCATCTATTGCGCCCGCAAGGTCTGGAATGGCTATCTGGAACGAAAGATCCTGTTCGTCAGCGATGATTGGCTGGACTGGTCGCGGTGGTCGCGGCAGGAGTTTGACCGAGACACCATGCCGATCCGGTACTGGATGCAGATGGGCGGCACGGCCTTCGGCGCGCTGCTATGCCTCGTCGGTGCGATCATCGGGTGGCAGCCCAACGTCTGAGCGATCAGTCTCGCGCGGTGCGTCCTCTACCGACGACGAAACAGTCTTGAAACACGCCTGAAACCAGATCGTCCTGAACTCCGTGGCCATTAGGCCCGACCAACGGAGCGAAAAGGAGATCATCATGATCCAGATCGGTTCGAAGGAAGAAGTCGCGTTGCTGCTGGCGTTGTTCGGGACCCATACCCAGCCCGAGAGGGGGCCGAAGCCGAAATCCGCGCGCAGCTAAGGCGAACCCATGCCGGGTTTGGCCGATTGCCTGAGCTTTTTGCGTTTGCTGATCGCCAGAGGAGACCCGAAAGGAATCCCGCTGGCGATGGGCGCCATCGACGACTATCTGGCGATGGCGCCGGTCAGCGTACGCAGCCGTGGCCTGCGCGTGCTTCGGCGGGATGCGCTTGAGCTGCATGTCACGTCGGTCGGCGTGCAGCGCTCGTTCGCCGAGACGGTGGATGCCTACATCGAGCGGAAGCTGGCGGACGAGTGAGGGGCTCAGGCTCATGCTCTGGTTCCTCCCAAAGTTGGCATCTCTCTTGCTGCACGACGTCTTCATCCAGGCCCGGCCCATCGGGCCGTTTCAAATTGAGGCGATCACATGCAGACAACGTCCCGTTTCGAAGCGACCGCGCTCCGCGCTCTGATCTCCGACCTGCGCTGGAGGATCCAGATGCTGGAGAGCGACATTGCCGAGGAAGAGCGCAATGCCGGGAACGCCGACCCCGGCAGTGCGACCTATTCGATGCTGGCGCTGGCCTTGCGGTCGCGCAGGGACAATCTGCGGGCCTCGATCGCCATGCTGCAGGGACGGGAAGAGCGCGCGGCGGAGTTGTCGCGCGCTGCGTAAGCCACTTGGCATCCTCCCGACAGAACGATCGCGACCGGACATCTCGCCGCGTTCGGGCGGTGCCAGCGAGATTGCTGCGCCGGGGCCCGCACGACCACCCGTGGCTCCGTTAGGAACTTTCGGTTCCGAACCCGAATTTATTATGTGGCCGGTCCGCCCGCCGATGACCGGCCTGGAATGGCGGCCTCGGCGCCAAAGCCCCCCCGTCAGCGCCGGGGCCGTTCTCTCGAATTGACACGTCGGGCAAAACACCGGCACAATGGCATCATCGAAAGAGTCAGGCCCGCGCGGTGCAATCCGTGGCGGGCTTTTTGATGTCGAGGCGGAGCCCGCCTGGCGTCGCAATGGAACAGCCTGCGGCCTCGGATCTGTCCCGTCAGGAGGCTTCCATGCTGACAGACCACCCGGATCGCCGTGCTCTGCGACATCGGCCAGTCCATCGCCTTCAGCGATGACAAGCGGGACGAACTGTTCCGGCTCATCACTGAGGGCTACGTGCAGAAGGATGGCGACACCTTCGAGCTCACCGCCAAGGGCGAAGCGGCCGTGGTCGATCGCGGTGCCGGATTGAACGAGGCTTGATTTCGACGAAAGCGAAATATGGTTTGACGCGTCGGGCAAAACACTGGCACAATGCCATCATCGAAAGAGTTCGGTTCAGCCCGCGCGGGACGCATCCGCAGCGGGCTTTTGCATGGGCGCCTATCGGAGACGCGGACTGCGGTCTGGATAGGACGGGCGTTGCGCATAAGGGTTCTGCAAGCACATCGCCGAAAGGCCCGCAGCGGCCGCGTGACACTCGTCAAAAGATCTATACTCGCAGTAGATCGAGGAGGAACCGCCCCATTCCCACTTCTGCATGCACACCGGAGCACTGCCGCCGAACCGTTGAGCTGAGGCTGGAGCGGGCGCAAGCATTGCGATCCAGGCGAGGAGGAGAAAGGGAAGCGCGCGCATGATGTGACTCCGAGGATTTGCAGACCCTGCTTCCAGGGCACTGCCGACACAGAGATAGGTCCTCCATGCACGGCTACAATACCAAGCCGCGCTCCCGGAGCAAAGGACGTGCGAAGAGGTGCTGTCTGCGGCGGGCTTCTTCACTTCAAAATGCCATCATTGAAAAGATTGGTTCAGCCCGCGCGGAATTATCCGCCGCGGGATTTTTTCATATCGTCGCGGGATCGCAATCGTCGCCATCACGATGGCCTCGATCCCAATTGCAGACAAAGTTTGACACGTCGGGCAAAACACCGGCATAGTGGCATCATCGAAACGAGTTTGTCAGGCCCGCGCGGGACGCATCCGCTGCGGGCTTTTTTGTTTCGATTTCTGGAATCGGACGGCGTCCCGCGCATCGCGGCCTCGCCCTCGTTGAAACGCGTTCATGGAGCGCCGACAAGCGCGCCGCCGTCCGAACCACGTTGATTGGCCGTGCACGCGCGAACGTGCCGGCCCGCGGCGCGAGCCTTTGCTTGCGCCGCCGCGGTCCCCGGAAACGGGGATAAGGTTCGCGCCGAAACGATCGCGCGTCGTCTCGCGATCTGCCGCACTGTTGCTTTCGTTGGAGGAACGATGACCGCCTATCTGATATCGCTCGCGCTTGTGGGCCTGGTCGCGATTGCTGTGTGGGAGATTTTTGCTTGAGTGATGGTCTTGAATACGAGCCGAAGATGGCGGACGTCTACCGGCCCGTCGCCAGGAGGGCCTCGAAGGCGCGAACGCTGACCGAGATCCGCTCGCTGGCGCGCAGTCACACCAGGACGGCGGTCAGGGTTCTCGTCGGCATCATGCGCAGTGACGATGCGACGCCGGCGGCCCGCATCTCGGCCGCCAACGCGATCCTCGATCGCGGCTGGGGCAAGGCGGCGCAGCCGATCGAGAACGACGAAGACGGCGTGCTGGAATTGATCCACCGGATCGAGCGCATCATCGTGCATCCGGAAAAGTCGGGCGGTGAGGAGTCCTAGCGCCATTGCTGGAGAAGAGGCGCTCGCAATGTCGACCTTGAAAATTCCAACCGCCAGGATCTTCGCGCCGCTGCTGAAACCCGCACGCTACAAGGGCGTTTACGGCGGACGCGGCTCGGGCAAATCGCATTTCTTCGGCGAGCTGCTGGTCGAGACCTGCCAGGCCGAGCGCGGCACGCTCGCGGTCTGCATTCGCGAGGCGCAGCGGACGCTGGCGCAATCGTCGAAGCGGCTGATCGAGGGCAAGATCGCGAGCCTCGGGCTCGGCCACGGTTTCAAGCTCTATAGCGACAAGATCGAGACGCCCGGCGACGGGCTGATCATCTTCCGCGGACTGCAGTATGATGCCGGCAAATACCGGCTGATGATGAAAGCGAGGGATGCCGTCACGGCAAAGCCGATACCGCCGGTGCAAAGGCCGGGCATGGCGGCCAGCCGAGGCGAGCGCGATCAGCATGATCTGCGTGCTTTGAGCGCCCGGCTTTCCAGCTCTGGCGATCTCAAGGACGCGGTCGCGCTCTACCAGGCGAAGACAGCCGGTCGACGGTGAAGCGAGTGTAGCGTCAGGCTTTGGCCGAACGAAGATACAGATGTATCTTGTTTGGCTCCGAATTGAGACGTTGTGCAAACAGAATTTTGTCTGTCATGATTGTCGCGACGGGTCTTCTTCTGCCGGCCAATGCATTTGCCGGTGATTATACCGTTTCCTATGCCTTCGACGGCACGACGGGCGACGACGTTGCGGCAAGCGCGATGAGCGCGCTCAACGACGAGGGGACTTCGAAGGAATGCCAGTATGAGAGGCGCTGCACGATAGAGCTGACGAAATCGGATCTGACGATAGCGTTGAACGTACAGCGTTCGGGGCGCCATAAGGTGGTCGTCTTTGCCGACGGCGGTCGTAGCCGCAGTATCGGTTGTTGCTATTTTCGGGCGGGGAGCAGCGCGCTGAAGGCGACCTTACTCAGCCAATGCTTTGGCTGCGCATCTACGATGGGCACGCTCGCAAGAGAAATGAAGTCGTCCAAAATATCCATTTGGGGCTCCTGTATCTCCAATTTTCAGATATGAGATAGTTCGGCATCCGGGACGCCTCTAGTCCGTCTTCATCGCCTTAATCGTCAGCCGAATCCACTCGCGATCCTTGCGTCGATTGCGGGAACGGATCGGCATGTCACGCCAGCAGTATCTTTGTGACCGTGGCTTTCATCGATCGTCTGGCCACGCGCCGGCCGAGCAAAGTGAATTTTAGATAGGAGAACGCACCATGAGCGAGGACCACAGAAATTTCATCGAACGTGCCGAGTCCATCACCGGAAATCTCTACGGCGAGCCGATGTCGCCGGATCGGATCGCGGAGAACTTTGCGCTCTACGGCTTGAGGAAGCGCGTCGCTGCGCTCGAGCGCTTCGATGCCGAGCTGGGCGGTGAGATCGATTCGAGCCCTCACAACTTGCGAAGGCGGGTCCAGCTTGTCGATCTGCGCCGGCGTATGGGCAGTCTCCACGAGGAGCTGCGCAAAGCGAAGCGATGACCCATCCGTTGCTGACGGCGCTCGCGCGGGCGCGGCTACGTGATGCGCCGGTATTCGTTCGGTGGTGCGATCTGCACAATTTGATTGCCTGCCCGGCGGCGCCTTCGTCCGTAGCGCGCTTCGTGGACGACTGTGCATCCCTCGGCGTGGATCGGCTCTGGTCGGCCGTGCAGGAGATATCTCGGATGCACGCGTCGCTCGGTCTCGCCGACCCCACGCTTGGCGGGCCCGGCGCGGCTGCGATGAGCGCTGTTGCGGCGGTCGATCCGCCGCGATCCTGGCCAGGGCGGTTCAAGGAACGGTTCGGCACGCTTCCCTACGACATCCAGGCCTATCTCGCATCTCACGAGGCGCAACGCGAACGTGCGCTCCGCCGCGCGCAGAACGAGGCGGCATCCGTCAGCCGCAAGCTGGCGGCGCTTGAAACTCAAATAAAGGACGGAACGACACATGGCGACGAAGCAGCAGCGCGCGACGAGACTTGAAGAGCGGATCGAGGAACTGCGCGCAGAGATCGATGGCGTCATCGACGCGCGCGTGGCGAAAATCGCAAGCCAGAGCCCCGGAGTGCCACCTGGTGTGATCCGCAACCTGCTCACGGCCCGCGCTCCAACCTGCCGTTGCGCGCAATATATCGAGCTGTGTGGCAGCGAGGCGAAGAATCCGGACTGACGGTCCAGAGGGCGAGGTTGCCCTGGGAATCCGCAATGGCGTCTGCCTCTATATCAAGGATGCGAAATGACTCTCTACAAATGGTCTCAGACGGCGTCCGCAGACGCAACGATCGATTCGACAATCAACTGGGCCGAGGGGCAGTCCCCCTCCAGCGTCAACGACTCAGCGCGTGCGATGATGGCGGCGATAGCGAAGCACCGCGATGATATCGCCGGCGCGATTGTGACAAGCGGGACCAGCACCGCCTACGCCGTGAACTCGTACCAGGTGTTTCAGTCGCTGTTGCAGCTGAGCGGGCAGGTGATCGCGTTCACGCCCCACACGACAAATGGCGCGACAGTCACCATCAACGTCGACGGCCTGGGAGCCAAGCCGCTCCGGTCGGCGCCAGGAGTTGAATTACCGGCCGGCACGATCGTCCAGGGAACGCCCTATGCGGCGCTCTACAACAATGCAGATGCCGCTTTCTATCTGGCTGGCTTCTTCAACAATCCCTACAACGTGCCGATCGGCTGTTGCATCGATTTCTTCGGTGCGACGGCTCCGAACAGTTCGTTCGTGCTGGCATATGGGCAGGCGATCTCGCGAGCGACCTATTCGACGCTATTCTCGCTTCTCAGTACTACCTACGGCTCAGGCGACGGCTCGACGACGTTCAATGTCCCAGACCTTCGCGGGCGGGTTGTCGCCGGCAAGGATGATATGGGAGGATCGGCTGTAAGCCGGCTGACCTCGACTTATTTCGGGGCGAGCGCGGCGTCCTTGGGCGCTGTTGGAGGCCTTGAAAGTAACACGCTGACGACGGCTCAGCTCGCAAGCCACAGCCACGCGAACACTTTGAACGATTTGGGGCATACCCATCCCTGGGGACCCGCGGGCTTTCAAGCCAGCGTCAGCGGCGCAGGTGCGACAGGTACGACACCTCAATATGGCGCCACCACTACGAACACGGGCAACAACACCTCCGCTCCGATGTCGATCACGAACACCAACGCCGGTAGCGGAAATCCTCACCCCAACGTTCAACCGACGATCATCGCCAACAAGCTGATCCGCATCATCTAAAAGGAATGGCGCCGTCGGATGCCCAGAAATAAAGGTTATGTCGGTCAGGATAGACAGTTTCGAAAACGTTGACATTATTGAAGTGGGGCTCCAGGAAGCGGGCGAGGTCATCCTTCGATTTGAATTCATATTCGTGATGAGAAAGCGACTTTTTACCGTCTAGACGCTCGACAATGGTAAACCCTGACAGGATGCCTTCAGGCGTCAGGCGCCGCTTGATGCTCGACATCAATTCGGTGATTTCGGTTTCGGTAAAGTGCTCAATGGCGGCATCCCAAACGACATTGTCGAAAACGCCGTCTGGCATATTGGTCCTGATATCAGCGAGTTCATATCTGATATTCGGCGCGCGGAAGTGCTTATTGGCATAGGCAATTGCCTTGGGATCGAAGTCAACGGAAACCATCGATCCTACGCGAGCACGATAAAAATAATGAGCATTGAATCCGTCTCCACAGCAAAGCTCTAAAGCTTTGCAGCCAGGTTTCATCGCAAGAAGCGAGAAGATGCCGCGCTCGACCCAGTGAGGAGCGTTCGTCGCCTCCCAAGACCAATATAGGCCGATCTTGTGCTCGAAAAACTCGGGCAGGGGATGCAGTCCCCATTGAGCGAGAAATAGTCGGCGATGGGCGGCGGCGGTCCATCGTTCCGACAATCTGGCTTCAAGGGAAAATATCGCTTCTAACAACGGTTTGGCGAATGAAAGCCTCCGTCTGATGAGCTCAACTGTTGAGATCAAGTCTCCGTTTCATCGGGTTCGCACAGGGACTCGACAGGCAGTTTTAGCAGACGGTCCAGCATAGGGCCGAACGTACACCCACAACCCTAATCCGAGCAACCCATGGTAGACCTTAACGCACTGCAACGTGCGAACGCCTCGCGCTGGGCGAAGGCCAAGCTGACCCGGAAGACGGAAGCAGCCAATATTGCGCTGCACCTCTACCAGGCCAAGAAGCGATATCAGGTGGTGGAGGCTAAGACCGGCGTTCCCTGGCCGGCCATCGCGGTCATCCACGAACGGGAATCCTCGCAGCAATGGAGTGCGTCCCTGGCGCAGGGCGATCCCTGGAACCGGGTGTCGATTCACATTCCGGCCGGGCGAGGTCCTTTTGATTCCTGGGAGGCTGCGGCGATCGATGCGCTGGTCAGGTGTCCACCGTTTCTCGCGCGCCATAAAGACTGGTCGATCGCCGGCGCGTTGACCGCGCTCGAGACCTACAACGGCATCGGCTACGCGGCCCGTGCCGTGCCGTCGCCCTATCTCTGGTCGGGGACCAACCAGTACCGGGCCGGAAAATACGTGCGCGACGGCCTCTACGATTCCCGCAAGGTCGATCCGCAGCTGGGGTGTGCGGCGCTGCTGATCGCGCTGACTGAGCTCGATCCGAACATCCGCTTTGCCGGGACAAAGATCGCGAAGAGTTCGCCGAGCGGCGATCCGGCCCGGCCTTCACTGATGAACCCGTCGAAGGGCTCGATCGGCGCGTTCCTCGTCAACTTAATCAGAACGATTTTTGGGAGGAAATGAACATGCAGACCATTTTTGACGTCATTGTCTTCGCCGCTGGCTTCGGCGCCTGCTGGTTTTGCAAGGACGCGCTGCTGCGGTTCGCGACCGGCACCGAGGCCCAGGTCAAGTCGCTCGAGGCCAAGCTCGGACTGCTGCGGGACATGCTCTGATGGCCGCAAGGATCAAAGCGGCCTGCCTGCACTCCATGACGATTGCCTGGAGCTACTGCATCGCGCTCGCCGGTGCATTGGCCGCGATCGTCGATGACCTTGCCGACGCTCTCGGCGATCCCGGCGTCAAGGACCAAATCAGCGCGGCGATCGGTGATGTCAAGGTTACGGGACGCATCCTGCTTGCGATCTCCGTCGTGACGATCATTGCGCGGCTGCGAACGCTCAGAAGGACAAGTTAATGTGGATCACGATCATCTCGTTCCTTGGCGGTCCCGTCGTGAAGGCCCTGATCGACGCCTACAGCGCGAAGCTGAAGGCAGAGAATGTCGATACCAGAATTGCGGCGGATCTCGCCGCGAGCGAGATCGCGGCGCAGACGGCCGAAACCAAAGCCGTCATGCAGTATAGAACGGCGGAGCTCGGCTATTGGTACGAGCCGGATAAGTTGATTGGATATTGCGTGACGATCTATTTCGCGAAGCTCCTTGTCTGGGACAAGGTTCTCGGGCTCGGATCAACAGATCCCCTGGCAGGGTTCGCGGCGATCACCGCCAACCTCGTCGTTTCCTTCTACTTCGCCAAGCGCGGCTTCGAGAATGTTGCAAGGATCATCAAGCGGTGAAGATGCCAGATGATGAAATCAGAGCGATCGTCGCCGAGATATTGGCCGAGCAGCACAGGCTCCAGCAAGACAGCATCGACGCGATCATGTTGAAGGCCGTAGCGTCGGTGCTGGCTTCCTTCGGGATCGAAGATGATGACCGAAAGGAAATTAGAGCTGACTTCCAGCATCTGCGGCGGTGGCGAAGGAGCGTGGAGCAGGCGCAGAGCTACACTTTCAAGGCTGTGATTACGGTGATTGCCACCGGTCTGATGGGTGCCGTCTGGCTCGGCGTGAAGGTTGTGCTGAGTAAGTGAGCCTCTCGTGGCGGTGACGTCGCCGCACTCCGATCAAGGTCGTTCCGCTCCAATGGGCATGCAATGTACAGAATTCGTATGGTCGATGCGTCTGATGATGACGTCGCCGACACCTTGGTTGATCTGCATCGGTTGACGTTCTTCGATGCAGCGACCATGCCAAAGTTTGACCTCGGAGCGTGGTGGCTCGCTTATGAGGCCGATGACGCGGTCGCGTTCGCGGGTGTCGTGCCGTCTACCTATGCACGGAATAGCGGCTACTTCTCCAGAGTCGGAGTTTTGCAGCGGCATTGGGGCAAGGGACTTCAATTCCGTCTGATGCGGGCGGTCGAAGCGCGGGGGCGGCGCATCGGTTGGGACAGCATCGTCTCCGATACGACCGACAATCCGGTATCCGCCAATAATTTCATCCGGGCGGGCTATCGGCTCTATGAACCAGACGTGCCTTGGGCCTGGTCGCATACGCTTTATTGGCGTAGGTCGCTTCGCTGAGCAGGGTTTCCCGTGGCGTGGAACGGGAGCTTAGCAAAGTCAAAAGTGGTACGCGCCGGCGTGGCGCGGCCTTGTTCACCTGGAATGCCCGAGGACCCGGCAGCTTTACCGCTGCCGGGTCCTTTTTGCGTATTGAAGCGTTGTTGTGGGAGCACTTGCGAAGCCGGCCCTGCCGGGCTTTAAGTTCGCTTGCTGGAATTCGGCGAGCACAAGCCGATGTAAGGGAGCGAAGGATGTCCACCAAGCCTCAATTGCCGGAACGTCCGTCGCGGGCGGCGGGAGGACCAACCGCACTTGATGGTCTGCTCGTCGTCGATTTCACGCGCGTGGTCGCAGGTCCCGCCTGCACACAGACGCTGGCCGATTTCGGTGCGCGCGTCATCAAGATCGAGAATCCCGATGGTGGCGACGACACGCGTGCCTATGAGCACGCCGACATCGGCGGCGAAAGTGCGGCCTATCTCAGCCTCAACCGCAACAAAAGCGGCATCGCGCTCGATCTTGCGGTGCCGGAGGCGCGCGAGATCGCGCTGGATCTGATCCGCAAAGCGGACGTGGTCGTGGAGAATTTTTCAAGCGGTGTGATGAAGAAGTTCGGTCTTGATTACGAGGCCGTCGTGCCGCTCAATCCGCGGCTGGTCTATTGCTCGATCTCCGCTTACGGACGCACCGGACCGTTTGCCTCGCGCCCTGGCTTTGATCCCATCACGCAGGCGGAGAGCGGATTCATGTCGCTCAACGGGTTCGCTGATGGTCCGGCGGTTCGTACCGGCCCCCCGATCGTCGACATGGCGACGGGGATGTCTGCCTGCAATGCGATCCTGCTCGCGCTATTGGCGCGGGATCGTCTCGGTCGCGGCCAGCATGTCGAGGTCGCCCTGTTCGACGTCGCCATGGGGATGACCGGCTTTTATGGCATGGCCTATCTGATCAACGGCGAGAACCCGGGACGGTTCGGAAACTCGCCGAGCGGGTCCCCCACCGTCGGTGTCTACGAGGCATCGGACGGTCCGCTCTACATGGCTTGCGCTAATGATCGGTTGTATCGGCGACTGGTGGTCGAGGTGATGAAGCGACCGGATCTCATCAACGAGCCGCAGTTCGCCACGCGGAAGGCGCGGTCCGAGAACAAGGAACTCCTGCGCGCAGCCATTGCCGAAGTGTTCGCGAGCGACACGCTGGAGAACTGGATGGCGAAAATGAAGCTGGCCAATATCCCGGTGGGCTATCTCCGGACCGTCGCGGAGGGATTCAATGCGCCCGAGGCACGTGAACGCGCGCGCTTGAGCCGGATCCCGCATCGCACGGCGCAGTGGGTGCCGAACATCGAGCCGCCGATCAACATGAGCCTGACGGCGGCCATTGATCCGGTGGCTGCGCCGTTATTGGGCGAGCACACCGAGGACGTCATGCGCGAGACGCTTGGTTACGACGAGGGTCGGATTGCAGCTTTGGTCGAAAAAGGGGTATTTGGGCTGCGAAAGGCCACCACGGACTGAGCAGAACAGCATGCTGCGGTCGCAGGCAATCGTTAGCGTCCTCCGTTCGTATTGCAGCGGCTTGATTTGGCAAGGTTCCCGCCGCATAAATGTATGAGAGCGAGGACACGAATGGTGCCTGGTCAGGAGCCGAGTATGGGCCAGTCGGCAGGGGCAGACTCCGGCGAACGAGCCTATGCGATGATGATTGCCCAGGCCCGGTCGCTCGTGCCGCAACTACGGGAACGCGCGGCTCGCACAGAGGAACTGCGGCACCTGCCCCCGGAGACCGAGCGGGACCTGCACGACGCCGGCCTGTTCCGGATGCTTCAGCCTAAGCGCGTCGGCGGCGCCGAGCTCGATTACGTCGCCCTGATCGATTGCGCCGAGCTGCTCGGCCGGGCTGACGCGTCGGTCGCTTGGAATCTGGCCAATCTGGCGAGCCACCACTGGATGCTCGGCATGTTCGAGCAGCCCGCGCAGGATCTGGTCTGGGGCAAAGACCCGGACGTGCTGATCGCATCATCGTTCATCTTCCCTGCCGGTCGCGCCAGGAAGGTCGAGGGCGGATATCGTCTGCACGGAAGCTGGCCCTTCTCGTCGGGCGTCGGCTCCTGCGCGTGGAACATGCTCGCAAGCGTCGTCTCGTCCGACGATGAGGCTGACGGCATCGAATATCGTATCTTTCTGTTGCCCAAGGCCGACTACAGGATTCTCGACACCTGGAACGTCGCCGGACTGCGTGGCACCGGATCGTCCGATGTCGAAGTCAGGGACGCCTTTGTGCCCGAGCATATGACGGTCGCCGTGGGTGATCTCGCGGGAGGCGAAACGCCCGGAAGCAGGTTGAACCCCAATCCACTGTACGCGCTGCCAGTGTTCTCGCTGTTTCCCTATGTTCTCTCCGGCGTTGCGCTCGGCAATGCGCAGGCGTGCCTGGACGACTATGCAGAGGTCGCGCGTCACCGCATATCGACGTACAACCGCGCCAAGCTGAGCGACTTTCAAAGCACACAGATCAAGATCGCTGAGGCTTCCGCCAAGATCGATGCTGCGCGCCTCATCATGCGCGCGGCCTGCGTCGAGGCGATGGAGAATGCGCGACGCAGCCATAGGCCCGACATGACGGCCAAGACCAGGTATCGGCGCGATGGGGCGTTCTCGGTCAATCTGTGCACGGACGCCGTTTCGATGCTGTTCGCGGCGAGCGGCGCGCGCGGCCTGTTCACGACGGGAGTGTTGCAGCGGCAGTTCCGCGATGCGCATGCGATCAATTCGCACCTCGCATTCAATTTCGATGCGGCCGGAACCAATTATGGACGTGTGTCTCTTGGCCTGCCGTCCGAGAATCTCACCCTGTGAGGCCGGCCGATGAATGATCTGCCAAAGCAGCCAGCCGTTCCGGATCCAGCCAATGAACTCGCCAGCGACAGCTCGCCGATTGATCCGCGCGATTTCCGCAATGCGCTCGGCACCTACGCAACGGGCGTAACGATCATCACAGCCATCGCCGCCGATGGAAAACCGTATGGCATCACCTGCAACTCGTTCGCATCGGTCTCCCTGAATCCCCCTCTGGTTCTCTGGAGCCTCGGAGTTTATTCCTCGAGCCTGTCTGTGTTTCAGAACGCCAGCCATTTCACCGTCCACGTGCTGGGCACCTCGCAGCAGGCGCTCGCAAACAGATTCGCAAAGTCGTCCGAAGACAAGTTCGCCGGCGTGGACTGGATGCCGGGCCTCGGCAACGCGCCGGTGCTCGCCGAGAGCGTGGCCAATTTTCAATGCCGATCCGTCAACCGCTATTATGGCGGCGATCACGTGATCTTTCTCGGTGCGGTCGAGGCCTACGCCTACAACGCACAGGAGCCGTTGCTGTTTGCGCGGGGGACGTATGGCCGGTTTATGGCCGAAAACGAGCGCAAGAAGCCGCCATAAGGCGATTCAAGGACGCTGGTCAGTTCAGCGATCCGTGGCCGAGAGCTTGTAGATTTCCAAAGCGTCCGCGTCTGCGCCGCGTGCAGCCTTGGCCAGCCTGAAGATTTGTCCCGCGAGCGTTGCCATCGGCACCGGCGTCGACGTTGCCTGGGCGACATCGGCGACCGTGTCGAGATCCTTCAGCATCGTAGCGATGTGGCCCAGCGGCGGCGAGTGGATGCCCTTGACCATGCGCGGCACGAAGAGCTGAAGCGGGATCGAATCCGCAAAGCCGCCGGCGAGCGCTTCAGGCAGTCGGCTCGCATCAATTCCGGCATTCGAGGCGAGGCGCGTTGCTTCTGCGAGCACAGCCATTGCGCATCCGACGATCACCTGGTTGCAGAGTTTCGTGGTCTGGCCGGCGCCGTTCGGACCCATGTGAGTGAACCTGTGCGCCATCGTCAGCACGTAAGGCCGCACCCTCTCGATATCGCCAGCTGCTCCGCCGGCCATGATGACAAGCGTGCCTTCTTCGGCCCCCTTGGTGCCGCCGGACACCGGCGCATCGATCCAACCGGCGCCGTTGGCAGTTTTCAATCGGGCTGCGAGCCTGCGTGCGGCGTCGGGATGGATCGACGAGAAATCGACCACGAGTTTGCCTGCGCCAGGGGCCTTTGCAAGGCCCTCTGGCCCGAAGATAACCTCTTCGACGGCAGCTGCATCCGTCACGCACATGAAGACGATGTCCGAGTCCGCCAATAGGTCGCGAGGCGTGCCAACGCCCTTGGCGCCGGCCTCGATGAGCGGAGCTACCTTGCCCTCCGAGCGGTTCCAGATGCTGACTTGGTGCCCGGCCTTGAGCAGGCGTCGGGTCATGGGCGTCCCCATCAGTCCAAGGCCGAGATAGCCGAGCCTGTCGACGCCTTGCGGGTTTGCCTTGCTCGTATCAGCCATAGGTTGCCTCCTTCTGTCGCAGCGCAACGGCGCGCGACGGCTGCCGCACCATACATAACGCCTGCCGCGGCGAAACCGGGCCGGCATGCATGGCTTGCCTGATTGTTTGAACCATGAAACATTTGGGCCGGTCGGGTTGGGTGGCGTCGGTCGGCGCCGGAGCAAACGGAGTGGGCACGATGCGAGCAGTTTCGAGCTGGGTGCTGGCAATAGGAGCGGTGGCGACAATGTTTGCGGGCGCAAGCCCCTCACGAGCGCAGCAGACGATCCGTGTAGGCTGGACCATCCCGGCAGAGGAATCCAAATACTGGATGATGCGCAGGCCGGCCGAATTTCCCAATATCGGCAAGACCTACAATATCGAATGGACCCAATTTCAAGGCACCGCGCCAATGACGCAGGCATTGGCGGCCGGCGCATTGGATTGTGCGACGCAGGCGCCGCTGTCTCTTGCCAACGGCGTCGTCGGTGGCAATCTCAAGGCCTACATCGTCGCGCAGCACGTCTTCGAGAAGCCCGGTGGCTTCTCCGTCTACTGGGCGGTCATGAATGACTCGCCGATCAAGACGATTGCAGATCTCAAGGGCAAGACGGTCGGCATTTCCGTGATCGGCGGCGGCACGCAAGGTCCGTTCAACCTGCTGCTCAAGCAGAACGGCATCGATCCTGCCAAGGACATCAAACTGGTCGAGGTCGGCTTTGCCGTCTCCGAAGATGCGCTGCGCCAGGGCCGGGTCGATGCCGTCAACATGAACCAGCCGTTTGCGGCGCGTGCGGAGGCCAAGGGCGGTACAAGAAAGCTGTTCTCACTGTCGCAGGCCATGCCGAATATCGTGCATATCCTGGAAGCCTGCCGTGCAGATTTCGTCGACAAGAACCCCGAGCTGGTCAAGGCCTATGTTCGCGACATCACGTCGGGCATGAAGAAGGCGCTGGCGAACCGCGAAGAGACCTTGAAGGTGGTATCCGAGGTGCTGAAGGCACCCGTTCCGGTGCTTGATACCTACTTGCTCAAGGACAACGATTTCGGTCGCGATCCCGGCGCGGCGCCGAACTTTCCTGCGATTCAGAAGATGCTGGACATCTACGCGGAGACGGGAATGCTGCCCAAACTGGATGTTGCGCAGTTCAAGCATCCAACCATCGTCGCGCCGCTGCAATAAGCGATCGGGGCGTTCGCTGGATCAACGAGGTCGCAATGTCCCGCCGCGTGCGGGACATTTGCATGAAGATGATGCAGGCATGAAGAAGTTGCGATCACGGATAACGACTGACGGGCTCGACCGGGCTCCGCACCGCGCCTTCATGCGCGCCATGGGTCTGGACGACGCGGCCATTGCCAAACCGATGGTGGGCATTGTCAGCATGAAGGGTGAGCAGACGCCCTGCAACATGACACACGATTTTCAGGTAGCAGCCGCCAAGACCGGGGTCGAGGAGGCCGGCGGGACGCCGCGTGAATTCTCGACCATCTCCGTGTCCGATGGTATCAGCATGAACCACGAGGGGATGAAGTTCTCCCTGTTTTCGCGTGAGCTGATCGCCGACTCCATCGAGGCCGTCGTCCATGGTCTCGCCTACGATGCGCTGATTGGATACGGCGGATGCGACAAGACGCTTCCGGGCGTTATGATGGGCATGATTCGGTGCAACGTGCCGTCGATCTTCATCTACGGTGGCAGCTCGCTGCCTGGCCGCGTGGATGGACGGACGCTGACAGTGCTCGACTCCTACGAGGCCGTCGGCAGCTTCATGACTGGCGAGATCGACGCTCCGACGCTTGAGCGGATCGAGCGCGCCTGCCTGCCGACCATCGGTGCCTGCGCCGGCCAGTTCACCGCCAACACCATGGGAATGGTGTCGGAGGCGATGGGCCTGACCATTCCCAACGTGTCGATGGTGCCTGGCGTTTATGCTGAGCGCGCGCAGATATCGCGCCGTGCTGGACGCCTGGTCATGGAGATGCTCGAACAAGGCGGGCCGCTGCCGCGCGAGATCGTGACGCGAAAATCGCTGGAGAATGGAGCAGCGATCGTTGCGGCGACGGGTGGCTCGACCAATGCTGCGCTGCATCTGCCGGCGATTGCGAACGAGGCCGGTATTGCCTTCACGATCGCTGATGTCGGCGAAGTCTTTACCAGGACGCCGCTGATCGGAAACCTGCGGCCGGGAGGCAAATACACCGCGAAGGATGTCTACGACATCGGTGGTGCGGCCGTCGTGATCCGCGAGTTGATCCAGGGCGGGCATATCGATGGCAGCTGTCTAACCATCACAGGCCGTACGCTCGCCGAAGAATATGGCACGGCCAACCGGCCCGATGGTGAGGTCGTTTACGCGGCCCGCGCGCCGATCATGCCCGATGGCGGTGTTGCGGTGCTGAAGGGCAATCTGTGTCCCGACGGCGCGGTCATCAAGGTTGCGGGTTTAAAGAGCCAGTTCTTCGAAGGTGTGGCGCGCGTCTTCGAGGATGAGGAGGCCTGCGTCGCGGCTGTTCGCGACCGCAGCTACAAGGCGGGTGAGGTTTTGGTGATCCGCAATGAGGGGCCGGTCGGCGGTCCCGGCATGCGCGAGATGCTCGGCGTCACTGCGCTGATCTACGGGCAGGGCATGGGCGAGAAAGTGGCCCTCGTCACGGATGGTCGGTTCTCCGGTGCCACGCGCGGCATGTGCATCGGCTATATATCGCCCGAAGCGTTCGTCGGCGGTCCGCTGGCGTTTGTCCGCGATGGCGACAAGATCCGGATTGATGCTGCTGGCCGCCGCATGGACCTGCTGGTCGACGAGCAGGAACTCGCTGCGCGCCGGCGCGATTGGAAGCAGCGTCCACCACGTCACCGTGCAGGCGCGCTGGCAAAATATGCGCGCCTGGTCGGTCAGGCCCCAGGTGGAGCAGTCACGCATGAGGGGCCGGCGGAATGGCCGTGGTTCGACTGAGTCACCGCACGTGCGAAAATGGCGACTCGTTTGGCAAGTTTCTTGCTAAGCACGTGCCGCTGATGGAGAACATTCAGCAGATCAGTTGCGTGACGTTCGCGCGTGAGTGAAGCGGGAGACGGGATGAAGGTAGTACCTTCGATATCTGGCGAATGGGTGAGACCGGTGGCGTCACAAGAGCCGGCTTCTGCGATCATCGAGATCGACCGCGTCTCGCAGGTCTTCCAGACCTCGGCGCGCAACGATCATTTGGCGCTATCGGACATCTCGCTGACGATTGACGAGCGAGCCTTCGTCTCCATCCTTGGTCCGTCCGGCTGCGGTAAGTCGACGTTGCTTTACATCGTCGGCGGTTTCGTCAGCCCGACCAGCGGTGCGGCGAAGATGAAGGGGCGCGCGATCACGGGCCCCGGGCCGGATCGTGGGCCGGTGTTCCAGGAGTTCGCGCTATTTCCCTGGAAGACCGTGCTCGGCAACGTGATGTATGGCCCGCGCCAGCAAGGCGTGCCAGCCGCTGAGGCGAAAGCACAGAGCCGAGCTCTGATCGAGATGGTCGGCCTCAAGGGCTATGAGAATTTCTACCCGAAGGAGTTGTCGGGCGGCATGAAGCAGCGCGTTGCGTTGGCCCGGACGCTTGCCTATCATCCCGAGGTCCTGCTGATGGACGAGCCGTTCGGCGCTCTCGATGCTCACACCCGGACGCGCCTCCAGAACGATCTTCTGAACATCTGGGAGCGTGACCGCAAGACGGTACTGTTCGTTACCCACTCGGTCGATGAAGCCGTCTTTCTCTCGGACAAGGTCGTGATGATGTCAAACTCTCCCGGCCGCATTCGGGAGGTCATCGACATCGACCTCCCCCGGCCGCGGCGTCGCAATGAGCTGTTGCTCGATCCGCGCTACCAGAAATACGTCGTCGACATCGAGCGTATGTTCGATGAAAGCGACGAAGCAGGGTCGCCCTCATGATCTCGCGGGCTGGCTTGACGAGACGTGCTGCGCCGGTGCTGGCTTGCATCGGGTTGCTGGCCGTGTGGCAGGTCGCGTCGCTCGCGCTGAAGAACGATAGTTTCCCGACAGCGATCGAGGCGGTCCGCGCAATCCCGGATATTCTCGGCGACAAGGAATCCCTGATCAACATTTTGGCCTCGCTCCGTCGCATGGTGATCGGATTTGGCATAGCGGTGCTGGTTTCGATTCCGCTGGGCCTCTTGATGGGCCGTAGCCGGGCGGTCGCGGCCTTCTTCAATCCGTTGCTGATGGTGATCTATCCGGTGCCGAAGGCGGCACTGATGCCGGTCATCATGCTGTGGCTTGGCGTCGGTGACATCACCAAGACGCTAGTGATCTTCCTCGGCGTCAGCCTCCCGGTGATCTATCACAGCTTTGAGGGTGCCAGGGCCGTCGAGGAGAAGATGCTGTGGTCAGGGGCGGCGATGGGGCTGTCACGCCTGCAAGGTCTCATCCGGATTGTGCTACCTGCAGCTCTCCCGGAGATCCTCACCGGCTGCCGCACGGGGCTGGTGCTGGCACTGATCACCATGATCACGAGCGAGATGATCGCGCGCCAGTCGGGCGCGGGAAACATTCTGTTCAATGCACTCGACATGGGCCAATACGGCACGGTCTACGCGATGATCATCATCGTTGGCGCGATGGGCATCTGCCTCGATGCAATCTTCGAGCGCGTCCGCGCAAGGCTCGTACGCTGGTCTGAACCGCAGTTCGACATGCCGTTGAGCTTCTCATGACGTCGCGCCTTCTCCCAATGAATTTCGTCCTTGGGCTCGCGCCGATCATACTGGTGATCGCGCTGTGGCAGGGCCTGGTGTCATTCGGGTTCGCGCCTGCGGTTTTGCTGCCGCCGCCGGGCGTCGTCTTCAGCCGGCTGCTCCAACAGCTCGTGACGTGGACATTTCAGCAGGAAATCGCAGCGACGCTGATCCGGCTGTTTGCAGGTTTCGCAATTGCCGTTGTGCTTGGCGTGAGCATCGGGCTCGCGGCTGCTGCCAGTCCGGCCATCAACGTTCTGGTTCGACCGATAGTCCGGGTGTTGGCGCCATTGCCCAAGGTGGCGCTCTATCCGGCACTCCTGTTGCTGCTCGGCTTTGGCCACGGATCGAAGATCACGCTGGTGACGGCAGATGCACTTTTCCCGATTCTGCTGTCCACCTATTACGGGGCGTCGACAGTCGAGCAGAAGCTGATCTGGTCGGCGATGGCTGCGGGAACGCCGCGCTATGAAATTCTGTTCAAGGTGGTGCTACCGGCGGCGATGCCGTCGATCCTGACGGGGTGCCGGATCGGCCTTGTCATTTCCTGCATCGTGGTGTTTCTGGCAGAGATGATCACGTCGACGGACGGATTGGGCCATGTCCTCGTGACAGCGGCCCGCACCTTCCAGGCCGTCGATATGTTCGTGCCGTTGATCACAATCTCGCTTTTGGGTTTGATCCTGAACGGCCTGTTGGGTGCCGTGCGATCGTACCTCTTGCGGGGTTTCCCCGAAGCGTGAATTGGCGAATAAGAAACCAGAAGACCGGGAGTCAACCATGCTGGCTGATCGCATCGAGGCAAAATGGATCGACGCGTTTTGCGAGATTTTTGAGCGATGTGCGGTCAAGGCCGGCGATACCGCGGCGATCCTCTCGGAGACGCAGTCGCGCGCGCTCAATGTGCATCTGGCGGAACTCGCCCTTTTGCGAATGGGAGCGAAGCCCTTTCATGTCGTCATGCCGACGCCACGCAATCGGAATATCGTTCCGGTCCGTTCGACCGGCGCCAGCGAAGCAATCCAAAAGCTTGGGCCGGTCATCACTGCGCTTCAGCAGGCTGGCTTCGTGGTGGACTGCACAATCGAAGGCCTGATGCATGCGGTGGAGACGCCCGAGATACTGAAGGCGGGCGCGCGCATTCTGGTGATCTCCAACGAGCATCCCGAGGCGCTGGAGCGGATGGTGCCGGATCCGGCACTGGAGAAGCGCGTGCGGGCGGCGGCGAAGATGCTGCGCGGGACCAGGCGGATGCGGGTCACCTCGAAGGCCGGCACGTCACTTGACGTCGACATGGTCGGCGCTTCGACGGTCGGCGTGTGGGGCTGGACCGACAAGCCGGGCACGCTGGCGCATTGGCCGGGCGGCATCGTTGTCAGCTTTCCCAAGAGCAGGACGATCAATGGAACGCTGGTGATGGCCCCGGGCGACATCAATCTCACATTCAAGCGCTACCTGACGTCGCCGGTCAAGATGACGTTGAAAGACGATTACGTGGTCGAGCTGGAAGGCGAGGGCCCGGATGCCGCGATGATGCGCGCTTATCTCGCCGCCTGGGGCGATCGAGAGGCTTATGCCGTGTCGCATGTCGGTTTCGGCATGAACCCGGGTGCGCGCTACGAGGCGCTGTCTATGTATGACCAGCGCGACACCAACGGCACTGAGATCCGCGCCGTCTCAGGCAATTTTCTATTCTCGACCGGTGCCAATGAGTTTGCCGGCCGCTATACGGCGGGCCATTTCGATTTGCCGATGATGGGAACGACCATCGAACTCGACGGCGTCGCGGCGGTGCGGGATGGCGTGCTTCAGGACGTCTTCGGCTAGTTGCGATCGAGCACAGGAGGCCGGGCGAGGTCGAAGTGTCGGAGCAGGTCGACCATGGCCTGGAGACGCTTCGCGCGATAGGCGTCAACGTCCATGCCTGAATAATCGAGGAAGCCTGCGCCTGTGCGCAGGCCGATCCGGCCTTCGTGCATGTTGCGTGAAATGACGTCCGGCGCGCGATAGCGGTCATTACCGAGTGCGCCTTCAAGGTAGCGGCTGGCGTAATACAAGATATCGCCGCCGCCCCAGTCGATGAACTCAAGCAACCCGAGCACGGCATAGCGGAAACCGAAACCGTAGCGGATCGCCTTGTCGATCTCCTCCGCGCTGGCGACACCTTCCTCGACCATCCGTGCGGCCTCGTTCATCGCCAGCGCCTGGATGCGGGGAACGATGAAGCCGGGTGTTGCCGCGCAAACGACTGGCACCTTGCCGATGCCTTCGAGCAGCGCCTTGACCTTGTCGATGATGGCAGGATCGGTGGCTTTCCCGGGCGACACTTCGACCAGTGGAATGAGGTAAGCGGGATTGAGCCAGTGCACATTGAGGAAGCGGCGAGGGTTCACGATCGCGCCGGACAGGTCGTCGACGAGAATGGTCGATGTGGTCGATGCAATGATCGTATCTGGGCCGACCTGCTTTGAAATCGCCTCCAGCACCTCGCGCTTGAGCTCGACGATCTCAGGAACGCCCTCGAACACCATTCCGGCTCCGGCCAGGGCGGTGTTGCTTTGGCTGGCCGGCACCACTGAAACCCGCGCGATGAGCGGATCAACGTCCGCCTCGGTCAGCAGCCCCAGCTTCGACAGGCTGGCAAAGGTCTTTCTGACCTCGTCGAGCGAGTCGGCCTTCAGCCTGGCGAAATCGTCCGCTGAACGAGCCTTAATGTCGATCATCGTAACCGTGTGGCCCGCATAGGCGAACGCGACGGCGATACCGCGGCCCATACGACCGGCCCCGAGACAGACAATGTTGGCGCGGCTGCTCATCGGTCAAAATCCCTCGCGAAGCAGTGTCTGCAATTCGGCCTTGTGAAGCTTGCCAAGCCCCAGCGTCTCCAGCGTTCGGCCGTCGCGCGCAAAATCCTCGCCGCAGATCGCGCCGCCAATGGCCAGGAAAGCTTTGGCGAGCGGCGTGGCCACGCCAGCTAGCCCGGCGACTGACACCAGCAGGGACAGCCCAAGCCGCAGATCCTCGCGCATGTAGCGATGCTGCCCCAGCACGATCCGCTCGCGCCAGTCGCCGGAATCCGTCAGCCGGTCATGCGAGCCACGACCATACATCCAGATCTCGCCTTCCTTCGCATAGTGATGGGCGAGCGGAAAATGCGGTGCCCCGTAACCAAGCGCCTCGCGCACGACGATCCGCTCGGCGTCGAGTGCGTCGGTGACCCGACGGATCGCAGCTTGCGTTCCCTCCTTGTGAATGTCCCATCTCTCGAAATGCTCGATCGGACCCGCGTTCATCACAATCAGCGGCGGATGGATGACGGGACCTGCATTCATCAGCGCGCCGGATAGCGCATCTCCGCACGGCTCGATCACATCGGGGAAAGCGCGTCCGATCACTTCGAGCGCATGCGGCGCCTGGTCGAGCGGGAACACGCCGACCGGCAGCCGCTTGGCGCGGATCGTGATCGCGACCTCGAATGGCCCGTGCTTGCGGGTGAGCCACGGCAGCGTGCCCGTTTCACCGAAGCTGGCTTTGGCGCGATTGCCAGCGTCTCGCGCGGCCTCCGCGAAGATCATCGAGCCAAACGTCGCGGGCGGCAGAAACACGACCTGACCATCCCGCAAATGCGGGGCGAGAAGCCGGGCGATATCCTGCTGCGCGAAGGCGGGGGCAGGGCACACGATCAACTCAGTGCCGCTAACGGATTCGGCGATGTCGGTGGTCACCAGCGCCAGCTTCGCGTCGTGGCGGCCGGTATGGTCCTTGACCACGATGCGGGAGCCGGCAGCACGGTGTGCTTCGACCTGGCCTGCGTCACGGCGCCAGAGGCGGACTTCATGCCCCGACAGTGCAAAGTCGCCGGCGGCCGCGAAAGAGCCGTTTCCCCCACCCAGAACCGCAATCTTCAAGTTGCTTCTCCTTGCGTGCGTGACTGCGCATCAAGCTGCTTCAGCAGGAAATGCTGGACCTTGCCCAGCGCCGTGCGCGGTAGGTCCATGACGAAGACGATGTCGCGTGGAACCTTGTAGCGGGCGAGTTGGGTCTGAACGTGTGCTCTTAGCTCGTCGGCCTCGACCCGGCAGCCGGATCGCCTGATGACATAAGCGACGGGGACTTCGTCCCAGCGCGGGTCTGGCCGACCGATCACGGCGCATTCCCAAACATCGGGATGCTCGAGCAGCACCCGTTCGACCTCGGCCGGATAGACGTTCTCGCCACCGGAAATGATCATGTTCTTCTTGCGGTCGCGAACCCAGAAGTAGCCATCGGAGTCGCACAGGCCGATATCGCCGGTGCGATACCAGCCGTCGTGCAGCGCGTCGCGCGTGGCGTCCGCATTGCCCCAATATTCGAAGAACACGTTGGGCCCGCGCACGGCGATCTCGCCCGGCGCGCCCGCCGGCACCTCGTTGCCGGCCTGATCGATCACCTTTGCTTCGCAGCACAGGCCGGCAAGCCCGGTCGATCCCACACGCGAAAGATCGCCACCAAGCCGGGTGTAAACTGCGACGGGGCAGGTTTCCGTCGAGCCGTAAACCTGGAGCACCGGCACACCTCGCGCCACAAAGCGATCAATCAGGTGTGGCGGCACAATAGTCGAACCGGTGGCGACGGCCTTCAGCGATGAGAGATCGGTCGTGGCCCAGGCGGGGTGCTCGCTGACGGCCTGGATGATCGCCGGCACCATGACGGTCAAGGTGGGCCGGTCCCGTTCGATGGCCGCAAGCGCCGTATCGGGGGCGAAACGAGCGTGTATTGAGACGGTCGCACCAAGCTGGAGCGCCGCGGTCGTCTGGATGTTGAGCCCGCCGACGTGAAAGAACGGCAACACCGTCAGCACATGATCGTCGGACGTCATGTTGTGCATGTGCTGGCTCATGACGCCGTTCCAGAACAGCGCCTCTTGGCGCAGCACAGCGCCCTTCGGCCGCCCGGTCGTCCCTGACGTGTAGACGATGAGCAGCGGGCAGGAGAGATCGGTGTGCGGATTGCGTCCACTGCTTCCCTTACGCGCCAGCAGGCTTTCGAAGGTCATGCCGTGCGGTGGCGCAAAATCGAGGCCGACGACAGTGGTCCCCGGCGCGAGTTCGGGAACGACTTCCTCAAATGCCTGCTCGAGCACCAGCACTTTGGCGCCGGCATCGGTGAGGATGAAAAGCTGCTCGGCGACGGCCAACCGCCAGTTCAGCGGCACCAGCATCGCGCCGAGCCGCGCGCACGCGTAGAGCAGGACCAGATAGTCCGGCCGATTTAGGCTCAGGATCGCAACGCGGTCGCCTCGGCCGACACCGAATTCCTGCTTCAAAGCTGTTGCGGTCCGTTCGATGCGTTCGCCGAACGCTGCGTAGCTCAGCCGCTCTCCCTCGAAAGCGATGGCGGTCCTGTCTGGCGAAAACGCCGCGTTGCGATCGATCAGACTGCAGAGATCCACCGTCAGTCGTCCGTTTCGCCGGCCTCGTACAGCGCCTCGCGGCCGATCCGGTCGAGGCAGAGTTCGGCCGTCCAGGGCAGCATCAGCGAACCGCAGCGGCTGTCGCGATAGATGCGCTCCAACGGCAGTGAGCGGAGCATCGCCTGTCCCCCGCAGGTGCGGATCGCGAGCGCGGCGAGTTCATTGGCGCCTTCCATCACCGAATATTGCGCGGCATAGGCGCGCAGCACCTGTTCCTTGCTCGGACTGGCGCGCGCCTCCGTGACGGCCTGAAACCAGATCGCCTTGATCTGCTCAAGCTTGATCTGCATTTGCGCGACCGCGATCTGCTTGGTTGGATACATCCGGCGCTTGACCGGCGGCATGCCCGGAACCTCGCCACGCAAATAGCGGACGGTGAAATCGTACGCAGCTTGCGCGAGGCCCATATAGGTCGGCGACAGCGTCAGGAACATGTGGGGCCAACGCATCGCTGCCTGAAAGTAGACACCGCGCGGCATCAGAGCGGAATCGTCCGGCACGAATACGTCCTTGAACAGCAGCGTCCGTGAGACCGTGCCGCGCATGCCGAGCGGGTCCCAGTCGCCGACGACAGAAATGCCCTGCGACCTCGCAGATATCGCGAGGTAGAGCGTATTGCGGCGCGAGGCCTTCTCGCCTTCCTCGATCTCGGTGCAGAGCACGCCGTAGTAGTCGGCGTGCCCGGACAGCGATGCAAAGATCTTCTTGCCGTTGACGATCCAGCCGCCTTCCACGGGCTTTGCTTCCGTGCCGAAAGCAACGCCGCCGGCGGCAGCCGCGCCGCCCTCGGAGAAGGGCTGCGAGTAAATTGCGCCGTCCTCGACGATGCGCTTGTAGTGGACGGCCCGCCGCTTTTCGTGCTCCGCGCGGGTCTCCGCGTCCATGTCGAGATCATCAGCCAGTGGCCCGGACCACAGCGTCGAGCAGACATGCATGTTCCAGGTCAGTGCAGTCGCACCGCAATAGCGGCCGATCTCCGCGGCGGCCAGGGCGTAGGTCTGGTAGTTCGCGCCTAGCCCGCCGTGCCTCTTGGGGACGGCGATGCCGAGCAGGCCGACGCGATGCAGGTCGCGATAATTCTCGGTCGGGAAGACTGCCTCGCGATCGTAGGTGGCGGCGCGACCGGCGAACACGCTTTGGCCGATCTCGCGCGCCCGCGCGATAATCGCAGCCTGTTCGTCGCTCAAGCGGAACGCAACGGGATCGAAGATCGGCGCGTCCAGCGCGACCTTGTCGCTCGTGCCGATAGTCTTGCTGACTTGCATGGTCATTGCGCAGTCACCTGTGTCTTGCAGCGACGGAATCGACGAAACTGCCGAGAGCCTTGTCGAAGGCATCAGGCCGCTCAAGATTGGCGAGATGGCCGACGCCGAGAAGTTCGATATATTCGGCCGCGGGAATGTAGGTTGCCGTCTTCGCCATCATCGGCGCGGGCGCGTTGTTGTCTTTCGAACCGGACAGCAATAGCGTCGGAACGGAAATGTTTTTGAGCGTGCTGCGTTGGTCGAATCCGATCAGCGCCAGCATCATGGCGCGATAGCTAGCTTCGGGCACACTCCCCATGCAATCGCGCGCAAGCTCCATCCCGTTGGGATCTGGATCATCGCCGACCAGCTCCTTCACCAGCGAAGGAGCCAGCGACTTCATGGTCTCGCCGTGATCGAGCGGACCCAGCCGCGCTGCGATGAACGATTTCTGCCAGTCGCCGTCTGCTTTGCCAAAGGCTGGGCTGGTCTGCGCTAGGACAACAGCGCGCGCGAGTTTCGGCGATTGTACCAGCCATTTCTGGACGATCATGCCGCCGATCGAATGGCCGACCAGAATAGGGCTTGCCGCGTGGATCTGCTCGATGAATTGCTGGAGGGCATCGGCCAGGGCAGCGATGCTGACGCTGGCGAGCGACGCCGAGCCGCCATAGCCCGGCATATCCCACGCGATCGCGCGAAAACGATTGCCGAACGTGGCTAGCTGCTGCCGCCAGGCCCGCGCCGCGCCGCCAATGCCATGCAGGAAAATCAGGGGTGTCCCACCCCGATCGCCAGTGGATTCGTAGGCGAAGCGTCCGTCCCTTGTTATCATTGGCGCAGGCTGCGACACGCGACATCCTTGTTGCTTGGCCCGGCGATGCTAACAGGCCTGTGGGGGATGGGAAGAGATAATTTTATACTTAAAGCAATTTTCAGACCGGTCTCTCGCATGAGAGTGTTGCGGCGTCGATCCGCGCTTTCGTTGCAAAAACTTGAAGGTTAAAATATATCGGAGGAACGATCAGCAGATCTTGAGGGAGCCCGCGCATGTCCGCATTGCCGCATTCGCCGCACGCGCTGGTGACCGGTGGCGGTCGCGGCATCGGCCGCGCGATCGCAGCGTCCCTTGTCGGCGCTGGTGCCACCGTAACGGTGCTCGGTCGGAACGCGGCTACGCTCGAAGATGCGGTGAGCACAGGCGCCGCGCATTATGCAACCGTTGCCGACGTCTCGGACGAAGCTGCGCTGAAGGCAGCGATCGCCGCAGCGCACGCGCGAAAGCCGATCGATATCCTGATCGCAAACGCCGGCAGCGCCGAATCCGCGCCGTTTGCGAAATCGGACAGCGCCCTTTTTGCGCGCATGATGGACGTCAATTTCATGGGCGTTGTCCATGCTGTCGGCGCTGTGCTGCCGGGGATGAAGGATCGCCCCTACGGGCGCATCGTTGCGATTGCATCGACGGCCGGGCTCAAGGGTTACGCTTACGTGAGCGCGTACACGGCGGCGAAGCATGCTGTGGTCGGTCTCGTGCGTTCGCTTGCCCTGGAGATGGCCGGCAGCAATGTGACCGTGAATGCAGTGTGCCCCGGCTTCGCCGACACCGATCTGGTTGCTGGCAGCATCGACAACATCATGAAAAAGACCGGGCGAACCCGCGAGCAGGCGATCGCCGAACTCGCGAAGCACAATCCGCAGGGACGCCTGATCACGACGCAGGAAGTGGCGAACGCCGTGCTTTGGTTGTGCAGTGAGAACGCCGGTGCGATCACGGGACAGGCGATTGCGGTTGCCGGTGGAGAAATCTAGCGTGCTTGGGGCGGGCACGGAACAAAGTGATTAAGGAGATCGAATGAGCAGACCAGCCAATCCCGTCACGGTGCCGCTCGCGGACTATTCGCCGCAACACTTTCTGCTGGCCGTGGTCGACGGTGTTGCCACCGTGACGCTCAATCGTCCCGAGCGGAAGAACCCGCTGACATTCGAGAGCTATCGCGAACTGACGGATTTCTTCCGTGCCTGCGCGTTCGATGACGCGGTCAAGTGTATCGTCGTCACCGGCGCCGGCGGCAATTTCTCGTCCGGCGGCGACGTGTTCGAGATCATCGGCCCGCTCGTGAAAATGGACACCAAGGGGCTGACGGCGTTCACGCGAATGACAGGCGATCTCGTCAAGGCAATGCGGGCCTGCCCGCAGCCGATCGTGGCCGCAGTCGAGGGCATCTGCGCCGGTGCCGGCGCAATCATCGCCATGGCGTCCGATATGCGGCTCGCCGCGAGCGGGGCCAAGGTGGCGTTCCTGTTCAACAAGGTCGGCCTTGGCGGCTGTGACATGGGCGCTTGCGCGATCCTGCCGCGGATCATCGGCCAGTCCCGCGCATCCGAGTTGCTCTACACCGGCCGGTTCATGACCGCCGAGGAGGGCGAGCGTTGGGGCTTCTTCAGCCGCATCGTCACGCCAGAGCAGGTGCTGCCTCAAGCGCAACTGCTGGCCAAGCAGGTGGCGGAAGGGCCGACCTTCGGCAATACCATGACCAAGCGGATGCTGGCGATGGAATGGGCGATGTCGGTGGAGGAGGCGATCGAAGCCGAAGCCGTTGCCCAGGCGCTGTGCATGACGACGGCAGATTTCGAGCGCGCCTTCGAGGCTTTTGCCAACAAGGTCAAACCGGTCTTCAAGGGCGACTAAGCGGCCTTTCCTACGGGAGGCCGGGAACGGGGGACTTGCGCAAGATTATTTTAGGCTTAAAATAGTTTCGTGGCCGGGTGAATTGGCGAGGCTCCCATGAAAGTCGCGATCATCGGTGGCGGACCTGCGGGTCTCTACGCAGCGATCCTGCTCAAGAAGCAGCGCCCAAGCGCCGACATCAGCGTCTATGAGCGCAACCGCGCCGACGACACCTTCGGCTTCGGCGTGGTTTTCTCGGATGCCACGCTGGACAATTTCGAGAAGCACGATCTCCCAAGCTATCGCCGGATTACCCAGGAGTTCGCCTACTGGGACGATATCGCCGTGCATTTTCGCGGCACGGTGCATCGGGTCGGAGGCAACGGCTTTTGCGGCTGCTCGCGGCAGAAACTGTTGCTGATCCTCCAGGAACGGGCACGTGAGCTAGGCGTCGGCCTGCAATTCGAAGTGGATGTCGACGACGAGTCTCGTTTCGCCGATGCCGATCTCATTCTACTCGCAGACGGCATCAACAGCCGGTTCCGGGAGAAGCATGTCGATCACTTCGAGCCGGAAGTCGACCTCCGCACCAACAAGTTCGCCTGGATGGGCTCGACCAGGCCGCTTGATGCCTTCACCTTCATCTTCCAGGAGACCGAGTGGGGGCCATTCATCGCCCACGCCTACCAATATGAAGCCGGTCACTCGACCTGGATTTTCGAGACCGATCCGGAGACGTTCGAGCGCGCGGGCCTGACGGGGCTGAATGAGACCCAGTCCGCTGCACGGATGGCTGAAATCTTCGGCTGGTTCCTCGACGGGCACAAGCTCGTCACCAACCGCTCGACGTGGCGCAATTTCCCAATGGTCCGCAGCAAGCGCTGGATCAAGGACAATATGGTCCTGCTCGGCGACGCCAAGGCGAGCGCGCATTTCTCGATCGGCTCGGGGACCAAGCTCGCGATGGAAGACGCGATCGCGCTGGCAGAGGCGATGCAGAGGGCACCAAGCATCAAAGCCGCCCTGGATGTCTACGAGCATGGACGCCGCGAGGAGGTCGAAAAGACCCAGCATGCCGCCGACGTCTCGCTGGTCTGGTTCGAGCATGTCGACCGCTTCTGGGATTTCGATCCCGTGCAGTTCGCCTTTGGCGTGATGACGCGCTCGAAGGCGATCACCTATGACAATCTGAAGCTCCGCGCGCCCGATTTCGTCGCCGAAGTCGAGACGTCCTTCGCCAGGCAGGTGCGGAGCAACGGCTTCGACGTTCGCACCGACAAGCCGATGGTGCCGCTGTTCCAGCCGTTCCGCTTGCGCGAGATGGAGATCGCCAACCGCGCCGTGATGTCGCCGATGTGCATGTACTCGGCGCAGGAGGGCGTTCCCGGTGATTTTCATCTCGTGCACTACGGTTCGCGCGCCATCGGTGGCGCCGGCCTGATCTTCACCGAGATGACCTGCGTCAGCCGCGATGCGCGGATCACACCCGGCTGCGCCGGCCTGTGGAATGACAAGCAGGAGACGGCATGGCGGCGCATCGTCGATTTCGTCCATCGCAACTCCGCTGCAAAAATCTGTCTGCAACTCGGGCACGCCGGCCGCAAGGGTGCGACCAAGTTGATGTGGGACGGCATCGACAGGCCGCTGGACGAAGGCGGTTGGGACGTGGTCTCTGCATCGGCGCTGCCCTATTTCCCCGACAGCCAGGTGCCACGCGAGCTCGATCGCGCCGGCATGAGCGCCGTGAGAGAGTCTTTCGTTGCTGCGGCCGAGCGCGGCGAGCGCTGTGGCTTCGATATGCTTGAATTGCACTGCGCCCACGGCTATCTGCTCGCGAGCTTCATCTCGCCGCTGACGAACAGCCGTACGGACGAATATGGCGGTTCGCTCGAAAACCGGCTGCGCTTCCCGCTCGAGATATTTGAGGCGCTGCGGGCGGTGTGGCCGAAGCACAAGCCGATGTCCGTGCGCATTTCCGCTACTGACTGGGCTGACGGCGGCATCACCGGCGATGATGCGGTGGCCATTGCGCGTGCGTTTGCCGAGGCCGGTGTCGATCTCGTCGACGTCTCGACGGGCCAGACGGTCCGCGATGCGCAGCCGGTCTATGGGCGCATGTTCCAGACGCCTTTCTCCGACCAGGTCCGCAACGAGGCGCGCGTGGCAACCATGTGTGTAGGCAACATCACGACTGCGGACCAGGCCAACACAATCCTGGCCGCCGGTCGGGCCGACCTCGTCGCGCTGGGGCGTCCGCATCTGGTCGACCCTTTCTTCACCATGAAGGCGGCCGCCTGGTATGGCGCAGGCGACGCTTTCTGCCCACCGCAATACTCGCCCGGGAAAGACCAGATTTTCCGCAATAGCGTGCGTGATCGGCAGGATCTCGAGGAGCTGAGAATTAAGGCTAAGCCCAAGACCCGGGCCGAGCTGAAGGCGGAGGCGGCAAAGCCGCTTGCGGCGGAGTAACCGCCCGTGCGACGTTAACCCCGTTGCCTGTGTATTGAGTGGAGTAAGGGCGATGAAGGCGATTATCGTCGGTGGCGGTATAGGTGGTCTCACCACGGCTTTGATGTTGCGGGCCCGCGGCATCGGGTGCGAGATATTCGAGCAATCCGATACGATCCGCGAGCTCGGCGTCGGTATCAACACACTTCCGCATGCCATGCGGGAGCTTGCCGGCGTTGGCTTGCTGCAACAACTCGACGACGTCGCGATCCGCACTGACCAGCTCTACTACCTCAACCGCCATGGCCAGGAGGTCTGGCGCGAAGCCCGCGGCGTGGACGCCGGCCACGATGTGCCGCAATTCTCGATTCACCGCGGCCGCCTCCAGGGCGTCATCCATCGCGCCGTCGAGGAGCGGCTCGGCCAGCACGCAATCCACACTGGCTGCCGGCTTGGTGCGTTCACGCAGGACGAGGGCGGCGTCACCGCCTATTTCTTCGATCGTGCCGGCGCGCACATTCACACCGCGCGCGGCGATATCCTGATCGGTGCCGATGGCATCCATTCGCGTGTCCGCGATACGCTGTTCCCGAACGAAGGGTCGCCGTGCTGGAACGGCCTGATGCTGTGGCGCGGTGCGCGCGACTGGCCGTTGTTCCTCACCGGAAAATCGATGATCGTGGCCGGTGGCCTCAACGCCAAGGTGGTGATCTATCCGATCGCGGAGGGATCGAGCCCGGCAAGCCGGCTGACCAATTGGGCGGTGCTGGTGAAAGTGGGCGAGGGCAATGCGCCGCCGCCGCGGAAGGAAGACTGGTCGCGGCCGGGCCGGCGCGAGGAACTGATGCCGCATGTCGCGCGCTTCTCGGTGCCGTACATCGATGTGAAGAGCTTGATCTCGGCGACGCCCGAGTTCTACGAATATCCGACCTGCGACCGCGATCCCTTGCCCTATTGGTCGTCGGGGCGCGTTACGCTCCTCGGCGATGCTGCGCATCCGATGTATCCGGTCGGCTCCAACGGTGCTTCGCAGGCGATCCTGGATGCGCGCTGCCTTGCCGACGCGCTGGTGCGCACCGAGCATCCGCGTCAGGCCCTGATCGAATACGAGAAGAAGCGCCTGCCGATGACCGCGGACATCGTCCGCTCCAACCGGCGCGGCGGCCCCGAGGGCGTCATCGACGCCGTCGAGCAGCTTGCGCCCGACGGCTTCGACAATGTCGACAACGTGCTGAGCTATTCCCAGCGCGAGGCGATTGTGCGTGGCTATGCCACCAAGGCCGGCTTCGCCGCGGTCCCGGGACTCGCGGCGGTGCGCGCCTAATGAGAGAGGCTAGCCGGCGCCGGGCGGCGGCGGCAGGAAGTGGATGTTGAACTCGGCGGCCATCGCGACGACATCCTCCGGCTTTTGTTCCTTCATGTTGTGAAGGCCCCAGAACAGGTCGAACAGCTTTTTGGTCGGCGAGACCCAGAACAGCACTTTTGCGGTCTGATCCGACTTGTTGAAGATGCCGTGCGGCACGCCCATGCCGAGCCGGATCAGATCGCCCGGGGTTGCCTGCGACTCCGAATTGCCGAGCATGAAGTCGAGCTTGCCCTCCAGCATGTAGAGATATTCGTCCTGGTCGGGATGAATGTGCGGCGGCACGAACGTGCCCGGCGGCAATGTCGCATGCCAGGAGAAGCTGTGTTCGGTGTTGCTCTTCGGCACGTAGGTCTGGCCGAGGATATTCCAGGAAATACCCTGGATGCCCTCATTGGCCCTCGTGATGCCGGTGATTTCGCTCTTCATTTCTGTGTCCTCCCTAAACGCGACGCGCAGCCTTAGTTCGCCGCCTTGCAGTCCTTGGCATAGCGGTCGCCGTAGTTCTCGAAAACCTTTTGAACGATCTCGGTCTGGAATTTTCCGTCCGGACGCTTGGCGACCTTTGTCAGGTAAAAATCCTGGATCGGATAGCCGTTGGTGTTGAACTTGAACGAACCGCGCAGCGACGTGAAGTCCGCCTTCTTCAGGGCAGCCGCGACAGCGTCCTTGTTAGAGAGGTCGCCCTTCACGCCCTTGACCGCGCTGTCGATCAGCATCGCGGCGTCATACGCCTGGAAGGCGTAGGTACCAGGCACGCTGCTATAGGCGGCCTCATAAGCGGCGACGAACTTCTTGTTCTGGGGGTTGTCGAGATTGGGCGCCCAGTTCGCGCCGCCAAACATGCCGACGGCCGCGTCTTGCTGCGCGGGCAGGGTCGATTCATCCACGGTGAATGCCGAAAGTACTGGAATAGTGTCGGTGAGGCCGGCCTGCTTGTACTGCTTGACGAGATTGACGCCGAGGCCCCCGGGCATGAACGTGAACACCGCATCGGGCTTCTGCGACGCGATCTTGGACAGCTCCGGCTGGAAGTCGAGCGTGTTCAACGGCATGTAGGATTCTTCGACGATCTCGCCCTTGTAGTCGAGCTTGAAGCCCGCGACCGAATCCTTGCCGGCCTGATAGTTCGGCACCATCAGGTACATGCGCTTGTAACCGCGATCCTGCGCAACCTTGCCGAGGATTTCGTGGACCTGATCGTTCTGATACGACGTCACATAAAAGAACGGGTTGCAGTCCTTGCCGGCAAAGGTTGACGGACCGGCATTGGGGCTGATCAAGAAGGTCTTCGACTCCGTCACCGGCCGGTGGATCGCCTGGAGGATGTTGGAAAAGATCGGTCCAACCACGAAGTCGACCTTGTCACGCTCCAGCAGGCCCTTGACCTTGGTTACTGCCACATCCGGCTTGAGCTCGTCGTCGACCACGACGACTTCGACATCGCGGCCACCCATCTTGTTGCCGAGATCCTTCATCGCGAGTGCAAAGCCGTCGCGAACCTGCTGGCCAAGCGCGGCGGCGGGCCCCGACAGCGTCACGATCACACCAAGTTTGATCTTTTCCTGGGCGACGGCTGGGCTCATCGCGGTGCCGAGCAGCAAGGCGGTCGCAGCCAAGGTCAGTTGCGTCTTCATGATGTCTCCCCCCGTGACAAGCCGGCTTGCGCCGCAAGCCGCGTACTCTGATCGAAGCTTATGCCGATGATGGCTGTCGCGGCAAGCAAAGCTCAACGCGTCGCCACTCGTGCGGAGCAGCGTGCATGCAAGCGGCGCGCCAATTATTTGAAGCCTAAAGAAATTGACGTGCGGTCGATTGTTGCAGTTCTGGGCTTGCGGCCGGCGTCAATTTACTTGAAGCTCAAAACATTGGGGAATCCGTGCCGGCGGCAATGCCGGCCGTGAGTGACTGCATCGAGATGCTCGATTCCGAGACCAAGGCCGCCGAAACGCCGGAGGACCACGCCGAAGAGCTCCGGCTGTGGTTGCGCCTGCTCACCTGTACGACCCTGATCGAGGGCGAAGTCCGCGGCCGGTTGCGGCAGCGCTTCGACGTCACGCTGCCCCGTTTCGATCTGATGGCGCAGCTCGACAAGGCGCCTGATGGCATGACGCTATCGGATGTCTCCAAGCGCATGATGGTGTCCAACGGCAACGTCACCGGCCTCGTCGAACGCCTGGTGGAATCCGGTCATCTCGATCGCCGCACATCGGAGACGGACCGTCGCGTCCAGGTGATCCGCCTCACAAAACTCGGTCGCGCCGAGTTTCGCAGGATGGCCGCAGAACACGAGACCTGGATCGCCGAGCTCTTCGCCGACCTGACGCCGAAGGATGTTCGCGAGTTAATGCGGCTCCTCGCCAAGACGAAGGCGTCGGCGCAGAAATCGGCCGGGCGACACCGGCCTTAGGTTCGCGCGCAGGCCGGTCGCCTATCCCATTTGCCGCAGGAAAATGCACGGGATGCCCAAAATCCGCTATTGCGTCGAATTGTTTTAAGCCTAAAATGTTTCTCAGTTAGTGCTGCCGGGTGCTTTCCATGCTGAAAGGAGCGTGCGATGGCCAACGCCGCCGAGGTTCAAGTGACGGGCTCGCATGACGGCAACATCGCGACGGCCCATGTCGACACTTTCGCGCGGCAGCATCTGCCGCCGCCCGGAATCTGGCCGGAGTTCATCTTCACGCGGCCAGAGTTGCACTATCCGTCGCGATTGAACTGCGTCAGCTATTTCCTCGACCGCTGGGTTGAACAGGGCCACGGCGACGCGCCTTGCGTCATCAGTCCCGCCGTCAGCTACACCTATCGCGAGTTGCAAGCGCTGGTGAATCGCATCGCCAATGTGCTTGTCGGCAAGCTCGGTCTCGTCACCGGCGGGCGGGTGATGCTGCGCTCCGCCAATAGCCCGATGATGGTTGCGACCTATCTCGCGGTGATCAAGGCCGGCGGCATCTGCGTGGCGACGATGCCATTGCTGCGCGCCAAGGAGCTGTCCTATCCGATCCAGAAGGCGGAGATCACGCTCGCGCTTTGCGACGGAAAACTCTCCGATGAGATGGAGAAGGCGAAGCTAGCCGCGCCCGGTCTCAGGCATGTCGTCTATTGGGGCAACGGCGCTGCCGACTCGCTCGAGGCCCTGATCGTGGATGCGAGCCCTGAGTTTACGGCTGTCGATACCGCCGCTGACGATATCTGCCTGATCGCGTTCACGTCGGGCACGACCGGCGATCCGAAGGGCACCATGCATTTCCACCGGGACATGCTGGCGGTGTGCGACGGCTACGCCCGTAACATTTTGCAGGCCGAGCAGAACGACCGTTTCATCGGCTCGGCGCCGCTCGCCTTCACTTTCGGCTTTGGCGGCGTGCTGTTCCCCATGCACATCGGTGCATCCTTTGTCGTTCTGGAGAAGACGACGCCGGACGACATGCTGTCGGCGATCGAGCAGTACAAGACCACGGTCTGCTTTACTGCGCCCACCGCATATCGCGCCATGATCAGCAAGCTTCTGGACCGTGACATCTCCTCATTGCGAAAGTGCGTTTCCGCGGGCGAGACGCTGCCCAAGCCGACGTTCGATGCCTGGCTCAAGGCCACCGGCATCAAGCTGATGGACGGCATTGGCTCGACCGAGCTGCTGCATATCTTCATCAGCGCGACTGAAGACGAAATCCGCCCCGGTGCGACCGGCAAGCCCGTGCCGGGCTATGAGGCGAAGATCGTCGATGACGACGGCAATGATTTGCCACCGGGCACGATGGGGAAGCTCGCCGTGCGCGGGCCAACCGGTTGCCGCTATCTCGCCGATGAACGGCAACGCAAATACGTCCAGAACGGCTGGAACATCACTGGCGATACTTACCTGATGGATAGCGACGGTTACTTCTGGTATCAGTCGCGCTCCGACGACATGATCGTGTCATCAGGGTACAATATCGCGGGCACGGATGTCGAAGCAGCGCTGCTCACGCATCCGTCGGTTGCCGAGTGTGGCGTCGTCGGTGCGCCTGACGAGGCGCGCGGGATGATTGTGAAGGCCTATGTCATTACCGCGCCGGGTGTGACGCCGGATGCAAAGTTCGCAGCCGAGTTGCAGGAGCATGTCAAACGCGAGATCGCGCCGTATAAATATCCGCGCGCAATCGAGTTTGTGACCCAACTGCCGAAGACCGAGACCGGAAAATTGAAACGCTTTGCCTTGCGGCAACTGGCGCAGGCAGCGGCGACCTCTTCGGGCGTCGCGGCAGAATGAGATGAGGATCGAGAATTGTCCGTGACGACGCCGAAAGGCCCACAGCTCGCGGTGCTGCCAAGTGCAGCCGAGGATGACGCCAGCCCCAGGGCACAGGTGCTGCAGCCCTCGGGCTGGCCGATCCCGAAGGGCTATGCCAACGGCTTGGCCGCCGAAGGGCGCATCGTCGTCACTGGCGGCGTGATCGGCTGGGATGCCGAGGAGCATCTCGCGGACGGCTTTGTCGCGCAGGTGCGCCAGACTCTTGGCAACATCGCCGAGATCCTCGCCGAAGCCGGCGCACGGCCCGAACACCTGGTGCGTCTGACTTGGTACGTCGTCGACATGGAGGAGTACCTGACGAACCTGAAGGAGCTCGGCAAGATCTACCGTACCGTTTTTGGTGCGCATTATCCCGCGATGGCGCTTGTCCAGGTCGTGCGCCTCGTCGAGAAAGCGGCGCGCGTCGAGATCGAGGCCACCGCCGTCATTCCTCGCTGAACTACGATCAGCTCGTCTTGGAGAGATTCTCGTCCTCCGGTGAGTTCAGATAGACGCCGGACATGAGGATGAATCGTAGCCGGCGCCCGCGCTTTGCGTGGCGTTAGAGCTAGTCCTCCGACTCCGAGTCCGGCGTCAGATCGGAGGAGTCGAAGGGCTTGGCCTTGTCCAGCTTGCGATAGGCCGTCGAAGCCGTTCGTAACAGCTTCTTTTCTCGCTTGCGGTCGAGAAAGCGAATGCCGGCCTCGGGAATGGCCTCGTTCAAGGACGCGGCCAGCGTTTGACCGCGCGCATCGTCGTTCAACTGTCCGAGCGACTTTTGCGCCCTGCGCAGCTGCTTGAGGATCGACTTTTGCTTCGTCAGCGACTCGTCGGCGAACAAATCCCGGAGCGACTCGATCGAATAGGTCAGTCGTTTGTTAAGGATCCGCAGCTTGTGCCGTTTCTCGACGTCGAGCTTGCGGAGCTTCTTGGCCTTCCTGAGGAGCGTCTTCTCCCATTCAATCAGTTGCGCCGTCCCGTGGTCGGCGAGCGGGCAGTGGCGCAGCCTGATGGCCTCCTTGCTGCGCCTGGTCGACCAGGGTCCACTCTCAATCCAGCTCGAGGTCTGTTCGACCAGGCGGCGATATCGCGCCGATTGCAGCGCGCGGGCCAGCAGGCGATGGCTTTCGGCCCGCTTCTCGTCCCAGTGCTGGAGCTCGGCAATCACCGCGAGCTCGTCGCCGGCTTCGGCCACGACGCGTTCGATGGCGACGTCGAGGTCCCGCACCATGCCGAGCTGGCTGTTCAGCCATTTCAACTCGGCCCAGACTTTGGAGCGCAGCGCATCGTCGACCATGGGCGAAAAGAAGCGAATCGCGGTCCGCAGATGGGTCAGCGCGATTCGGATCTGATGTAGCGCCTCCGGATCGCCACGACAGGTCCCGTCATGTTGGGTGAGGACGGCGGCGAGGTGACGGCGGGCGATGATCCGAAAGGCCGTATCGCAGGCCATGCCGGGGCTGAGGCGCCCGCTCGCCGTCGGCCTGGCACGGGCGGTCGCCGTCGAACTCGTGGTGGGTCGCGCCATCCTAGCCCGGGCCAATCAGATTGCCTTATTTGCCCCGAGCGATCGCGTCCTGGCAGCTCTGGAGCGTCTGCGCTTGTGTCCCGGATGCATCGATGGTCGTCCAACCGATATGGCCGATATTATAGTGCTCTTGCGACGCGGCAACCTCTTGCGTGGCATCGGATGCGTCCCCTCGGCGACCACCGATTCGGGCCTGCCGGGTCGCCAGGTCCGCGACCAGGAAGAGGCCCGTGAGAGGCACGTTACAATCCCGGGCCAGCGTGGCGAAGGCGTCGCGCTCGAAATCGCGGGCGAACACGCCGTCGACGATGACCGAATGACCCTGGGCCAGCACGCGGCCGGCGCGCTGGGCCAACATCGCGTAAACCCGTTCTGCGAGGTCGGGCGTGTATGCGGATGGCGGCAGCCGGTCGGTGTCGGCGATACCGAACATTTGCTTGCGAATGACGTCGCTGCGTAACACGACGGCGCCTGGCTGCGGCGCGACGATGGGTGCGAGTGTGCGCGCCAAAACCGTCTTGCCAGTGCCCGACAATCCGCCCACCGCGATGAGGCGGGGAGCGGGAGGTCGAATCAACGCCCGGGCAAGGTCAAAATAGCGGCAGGCCTCGCCGAGAATGCCCATATCGTCGGAATGTGGCGGCTTCAGCCGTGCGACCGCTACCTGCGCGCGGATCACTGCGCGAATCGAGGTGAACAGCGGCAGCGCGCTGAGGGCGTCGAAGTTTTCCGGCGGCGTCACGGCAAGATACCGGTTTAGAACGGTGTTGGCCGCCAGCGGCTGATCGTGGCGCAACAGGTCCATCAGTGTGAAGGCGAGATCGTAAAGCACGTCAACAGTCGCCATCTGCGCGTCGAACTCGATGGCGTCGAATAGCACGGGTTGCTGCTCGATCAGCACGATATTCGCGAGGTGCAGGTCGCCATGGCAACGGCGCACGAAGCCTTGGCGGTCGCGCTCTTCGAGCAAGGGGCGGATGCGCAGGAAGGCCGCGTGCGAGGCTTGTGCAAGCTGCTCGATCTCTGCGGCTGGGACATGATTGCCGTTCCGCAGACCATTGCTGTTGCCGTCGATCAGGGCGGGGATGGAGGACATCCAGGCCTTGCCGTCGGCGCGCGTCGCCGCCGCATGCGAAGCCGCGATAGCGTCCGCGATGGCCGACGCCAGGCCCGCATCGAGCCGTCCGGCCTTCGCCAGATGGTCCAGCGTCCGACTTTCGTCGAAGCGTGACATGTCGACGGCATACTCGATCGGCGGGCCGCGGCCGTCGACCTTTACCGATCCGTCCGGCTCTTCCGTGATGGCCACGACGCGATGATAGATCTGTGGCGCATGCGGCCGGTTGATCCGGACTTCTTCCTCGCAGGCTGCCTTGCGCTTCTCGAGTGTCGAATAATCGAGAAAGGGATACTTGACCGCCCGCTTGATTTTCAGCGCACGCGTCCCGTCGAGGAAGACCGAAGCCGCGTGCGTGTCGATCCGCTTCACGCCGACATGCGCGGTCAGTGCGGCAAAGATCCGTTCCTGGGTCGCAGAATTGTCTGTCATTCCTGCCGGCATGTTGCAGATGAGGCGCCAAGCGGTCCGACCACAAGGGTAACCCTTAAGTTGGGACCGCGACCAGTCCTTGACTTCCGTCAAGGCCTGTCGTCGGCTGGCGATGCGGAGTTTTCCCGGCTTGAGGAGGATCAAGCGTCCGAAGCAAAGGCGGCCCATTTTGGCCGGCAAGGAGAGTCCGATGCCCATCAAGGACGTCTTTCTGCCCCTCTTTGGCGAGCCGCGTGCCCCCACGCTGGCCGCGATCGAGAAGTGCGTAGCCGTCGCCGCGAGCCTCGGCGCCAGGGTGACCGGGCTTGCGCTCGAGGATGACGTTTTCGTCCGGCCGAAGGTGGTGTTCCCCGATGACCCGGAGTCGGCCCAACTCAGCGCTGTGCGCGAGGTGGGTGACATGCAGCAGCTCCTGAACGCATTCACCCACGCGGCCTCCCGTATCGGCGTTCGCGCCCAAAGCCGATCAGGCAGGGTGTCGGCGGATCAGATCGCGTCGACCCTGGCCGAGCATGCGCGCTTCAGCGACCTCACCCTGGTCCCGGTGAAGTCGCACGACAGTCGTGCAGAAAACATCGTCGAGACCTTCCTGTTCGAATCCGGACGGCCACTGCTGCTCTGTCCGGAGCAGTATGTGGAGCTGCTACGGCCGGAAATCGAAAACGTCATGATTGCCTGGGCCCCCTCGGCCCGCGCCGCACGTGCGATCGGCGACGCGCTGCCGATCCTTCAGGCTGCCAACGCGGTGCGCGTGGTGACCGCCACGGACGACAAGACCGACGAGGTCATGCAGTCCGGAACGAGCCTCGTCGATCATCTGAGGGAACACGGCGTCTACGCATCCTTCGAGACCGTAAAGGGAAGCGGTAGCTCAATCGGCAAGGTGCTGGGGAGCTGGGCGCAGTCCCACGCCATCGACGCCATCGTGATGGGCGCCTACCACCATTCGCGTCTGAACGAGATCGTTTGGGGCGGCGTGACCAAGACCGTCATCGGCCAGCCACCGTGCTGGGTGATGATGTCGCACTAGGGGCGTATCAGCACGTATCCGGGTTAGTTTCGTAGCTGTCGGACCCGCTGCCCGATCGGACGATTGCAATCATGTCGACCTACCGCCTGAAAAACCTGTTGTCGCCCCGATCGATCGCGCTGGTCGGTGCAAGCTCCCGGCCGGTCTCCGTCGGACGCGCGGTCCTGGAGAACATTCGCAAGGCGGGATTCAAGGGACAGTTCGGTCTGGTCAACCCGCGCCATGCCGAGATTGGCGGCGTGGCGGCGGTGAGCAGTCTGGAGCAGTTGCCATTCGTGCCCGAACTCATCGTCATCACCGCGCCGGCGCGAGAGGTCCCTGAGATCATCGACCGGGCCGGTCGTCGCGGCTCGGCCGGCGCCCTGATCGTCTCTGCGGGACTCGGTTACGGGCCGGGGTCGCTCCAGGAAGCCGCCACCACTGCTGCCCGCAAATACGGCATGCGGCTGATCGGCCCCAACTGCCTCGGCATCATGATGCCCGGGGCAAGCCTCAACGCGAGTTTCGCCGCGCACATGCCAGGCGCCGGAAACCTCGCGCTGATCTCGCAATCGGGCGCGATCGCGGCCGGCATGGTGGATTGGGCCGCGCAGCGCGGCGTCGGCTTCTCCGGCATCGTCTCGATCGGCGATCAGATCGATGTCGACATCGCGGACCTGCTCGACCATTTCGCGATGGACCACAGAACCCGCGCGATCCTGCTCTATATCGAGGCCATCAAGGACGCGCGGAAATTCATGTCGGCGGCGCGTGCGGCAGCGCGTGTGAAACCGGTTGTCGTGGTGAAGTCCGGCCGCATGGCGCAGGGTGCAAAAGCGGCGGCCACGCACACAGGCGCTCTCGCAGGCGCTGACGCGGTCTATGATGCAGCCTTCCGCCGCGCCGGCGTTCTCCGGGTGTCCGATCTTCGTGAGCTGTTCGATTGTGCCGAGACACTCGGCCGGATCGGATCGCCGGCGGGAAAGCGCCTCGCCATCCTCACCAATGGTGGCGGCATCGGTGTCCTGGCGGTCGACCGGCTAGCGGACCTTGGTGGAATTCCCGCACCCATGACATCCGATACGCGCGAGAAGCTCGACGCGGTGCTGCCGCCGACCTGGTCCGGCGCCAATCCCGTCGATATCGTCGGCGACGCTGATTCGTCGCGCTATGCAGCGGCGCTGCAGGTGCTGCTCGACGATCCCGGCAATGACGCTGTCCTCGTGCTCAACGTGCAGACCGCAATCGCATCGGCTGCCGAGATCGCCACGATCGTGACTGAGCTCGTCGTCAAGTATCGCGAGAAGCACCGCAGTTGGGCCAAGCCCGTGCTTGCGGCTTGGGTCGGGGCAGATCAGCCGATCATTGCGACGCTGTCCGCCACTGGCATTCCGAACTATCCGACCGAAGACGACGCGGTGCGTGGCTTCATGCATATGGTCCGGCATCGCGAGGTGGTCGACGAGCTGAGCCAAGTTCCCCCGGCGATGCCCGATACGTTCGTGCCGGATGTCGCGGCTGCGAAGCAGATCGTTACGACGGCCATCGCCGACAGACGTCAATGGCTCGAGCCCGTCGAGATCAAACATCTGCTCGGATGCTATGACATCACAATGGTGCCGACCTATGCGGCCGCAGATGTTGAACAGACGGTCGCCTATGCGGATGAGATATTCGCGCAAGGCGCGACCGTCGTGCTCAAGATCATGTCGCGCGACATCGTGCACAAGTCGGACGTCGGCGGTGTCGTACTCAATTTGACCTCGCCGGTCGCGGTACGCGCGGCTGCTGTCGATATTCTCGCGCGGGCAAGGAAGCTGCGGCCCGAAGCCCGCATTGACGGCGTCATCGTCCAGGCGATGGTCGTGAAGCCGAAGGCGCGCGAGCTGATCCTGGGCATTGCCGACGATCCCACCTTTGGCACCGTTGTCGTGTTCGGGCGCGGCGGAACGGCGGTCGAGATCATCAACGACAAAGCCCTGGCGCTGCCGCCGCTCGATTTGCAGCTCGCGCGCGATCTGATCGAGCGCACCCGTGTGTCGCGCTTGTTGCCCGCGTACCGCGACGTGCCGGCGGTCAAGCAGGACGCCGTTGCGCTGGTGCTGGTCAAGCTGGCGCAGATGGCGACCGATATCCCCGAAATCCGCGAGCTCGATATCAATCCGTTGCTGGCGGACGAAACCGGCGTGACCGCCGTTGATGCCCGCGTCGCGGTGGGGCCGCCGCAGCGGAAATTTGCGGGCTCGGGTCCTGCCAATTTCGCCGTCCGCGCTTATCCGTCGCAATGGGAGCGCCGGCTCGCACTCAAGGACGGCTGGCGCATCTCCGTGCGGCCCCTGCGTCCCGAGGACGAGCCGACCATCCACGAGTTCCTGCGCCACGTTACCCCGCACGATCTCCGCCTGCGCTTCTTCGCACCGATGAAGGAGTTTACCCACGAATTCATCGCGCGCCTGACCCAGCTCGACTACGCGCGCGCCATGGCGTTCATTGCGTTCGACGAGACGCACGAGATGGTCGGCGTGGTACGGCTTCACTCGGACTCGATCTACGAGAGCGGCGAATACGCGATCTTGCTGCGGTCCGATCTCAAGGGCAGGGGCCTCGGCTGGGCCTTGATGCAGCTGATCATCGACTACGCGAAGTCGGAAGGGCTCAAGACTATTTCGGGCGACGTGCTCAAGGAGAACGTCGTAATGCTCGATATGTGCCGGCAGTTCGGCTTCGAGATCAAGCCGGATCCGACCGAGCCTGACATCTGTGACGTCCGGCTGAAGCTCTGAGGTGCGCCGGCTACGAGCGCGCTTCGGACGAGGGTTGGCCCTCAACAGAGGGTATGTCCGCCAAAATTGATCTGGTTCAATCGACTTTGGCGCAGTGCAGTAAGATGCAGCGCGCGCCGTGACGGAATCAGCCTGCGCGATCCTTCGCGGGTCGAGGACCTGGCCGCGGCCTGATCGTGCCCCGCACGCGGCGCCTCCTTGATCGATTCGCGCCCGTTTCGGAGTGCCGCGGGCTCGACCACGACTGGCTGTCTCTGCAACTCTGCATGGTTTGAAGCGCATTGCCGCATCCTTTGGATGCGGCTTCGTGGCGCAAACGTAGCAATTTAACAGATTTTGCTTCAAACTGCGCCCGTGCTTTCCGGTTGAAAAGCCTGCCAACGTTGACTACGCAGGAACTCCAGTGCCTCGCAGTCTTAGGAGTCCCGGCGTGCCTCAGGACAAGACCGGCGACCCCCGACAGTCGTCGGGCAACAAACTCTCAGTCCTGCGCAAGCATCCGATCTTCGCAGATCTGGATCCGGAAGCGCTGGATCAGCTCTGCCGCTACGCCAAGCACACCACGGTCAAGCGTGGTGCGACGATCGCTGCCAAGGGTGACCCCGGCAACAATTTGTTCGCGGTGATCTCCGGAACAGTAAAAATTTCCTCCTCGTCGCCCGACGGCCGGAATGCCATTCTCAATCTGATCGGTCCCGGAGAAATCTTCGGCGAGATCGCCGTACTTGATGGTGCGCCGCGGTCGGCGGATGCGACCGCCAACACTAACTGCGAGCTCTACATCATCGACCGCCGCGACTTCCTGCCGTTTGTGAAGAGTCAGCCGGCGCTGGCGATGAAATTCATCGAACTGCTCTGCGCACGACTGCGCTGGACCAGCCAGCAGGTCGAGCAAGTGATCTTGCAGAACCTGCCGGGCCGGTTGGCGAGCGCGCTGCTCGGCCTCACCGAGGAGCGCAAGTTCGACTCCGGTAGCGGCACACTCGCGATCACCCAGCAGGAGATCAGCGAGATGGTGGGGATGACGCGCGAGAGCATCAACAAACAATTGCGCGCCTGGGCCGGACGGAGCTGGGTGCGCCTCGAGCATGGCGCCATCGTCGTGCTTGATACCGATGCGCTGCGCGAGCTTGCCGAAAGCGGCCTCGATGGCAGCTAGCTGTCGATGATGGCGACCGCGCGGGTCCAGCCCGCCGATGCGCGTTCGATCTTCACCGGGAAGCATGAGATCGTGAACCCGGTCGAAGGCAATTGCTCGAGATTGTGCAACTTCTCGAGATGGCAGTAGCCGATGTGCCGCCCCGCCTTGTGGCCTTCCCAGATCAGGCCGGCATCTTTTGTTTCTGCATATTTCTTCGCGGTGAAGACGAACGGTGCGTCCCAGCTCCAGCCGTCGGTGCCGGTGAGCCGCACGCCGCGCTCAAGCAGATACATGGTGGCATCATAGCCCATGCCGCAGCCGGAGTTGACGTAATCCGCCTGGCCGAATTTTGCACCGGCGCTGGTGTTGACGACGACGATCTCGAGCGGCGAAAGCGTGTGCCCGATGCGTTTGAGCTCCTTCTCGACGTCGTCGGCGGTTGCGACATAGCCATCCGGCAGATGCCGGAAGTCGAGCTTCACACCGGGCTGCAAGCACCACTCCAGCGGGACCTCGTCGATGGTCCATGACCGCTCGCCGCGATTCATGGTCGGATGAAAGTGCCAGGGTGCGTCGAGATGCGTGCCGTTGTGCGTGGACAGCGAGACTTGCTCGACGGCCCAGCCTTGGCCATCCGGCAGGTCCTGGGCCTTGAGGCCGTCGAAGAACTGCAGCATGCGCGGCAGTCCCTGCTGGTGATCGATGTATTGGATCGTCGGGTGATTGCCCGGCGGATCGGCCGGGACGTCGTTCTGCAACGGCACGGAGATATCGATCAGCTTCCGCGGCATGGGCGTTCCCGTGAGATGTTCCGTCGTATTTCGGAGCATCTTGAGGGCGCCGCGCCGGCGACGTCAAGAGACGCGCCGGCGACATCGAGCCGGCGCAGTCTGCTTCACCGCAGGATGTGACGCGGCAGCCAGAGCGAGATTTCCGGCAGGAAGGTGACGAGCATCAGCACGAACAGCATGACGCCGTAGAACGGCCAGATCTTGCGCATGACCTCTTCGAGCGAGACCTTGCCGACGGCGCAGCCGACGAACAAGATCGCGCCGACCGGGGGATGGCACAGGCCGATGCCGAGGTTGAGCAGCATGATCATGCCGAAGTGAACGGGATCGACGCCGAAATTCTGCATGACCGGCAGTAGGATCGGCGTGGCGATCAGGATCGACGGCGCCATGTCCAGGAGCGTGCCTAGCAGCAGCAGCAGGACGTTGAGCAGGAGCAGGATGACGTATTTATTGTCCGAGATCGACAGGAAGAATGCCGTCATCTTCGCCGGCATCTGCGTCAGCGCCATGATGTAGCCGACGGCAGAAGCGCAGGCGATCAGCGTCATGACCATCGCGACGGTGCGCAAGGTCCGGTGCAGCAGCACCGGCAGATCACGCCATTTGTAGTCGCGGTAAATGAACATGGTGACGAAGAACGCCCAAATGCAAGCAACCGCGCCAGCTTCGATCGCAGTGAAGATGCCGCCCAGAATGCCGCCGAGGATGATGACCAGCGTGATCAGGCCCCAGGCCGCGTCGATCGTGATCTTGATGGCATCCTTGGCCGGCACGGTGCGGCCGTGTGGATGGCCTTCTTTATAGGCGATCACCAGGCATAGGATGATCAGCGAGAAACCGATCAGCAGCCCTGGAAAAACGCCTGCCATGAACAGCGCGCTGATCGAGATGGTGCCGCCGGTGGCAAGCGAATAGAGCACGGCGTTGTGGCTCGGTGGCACCAGCAGGGCCTGCACCGAGGAGGAGATGGTGAGGTTGGTGGCGAACACGCGCGGATAGCCGTTCTTCTCCATCTGCGGGATCATCACCGAGCCGATCGCCGAGGTATCGGCCACGGCAGAACCGGAGATGCCGCTGAGGAACGTCGTCGCCAGCACGTTGACGATCGAGAGGCCGCCGCGCAGCCGGGTCAAGCCGACCAGCACATCGGCGAAGGCGACCAGTCGGCGCGCCATTCCGCCTTCGGCCATGATGGCGCCGGCGAGCACGAAGAACGGAATCGTCAGCATCGCAACCTTGCTGACACCGTCCGAGACTTTCAGCATCAAGGCTTCCAGGGGAATCCCGACCGATAGCGCGCCGGCGATCGCCGCCATCGCCAGCGAATAGGCGATCGGCATGCCGATCAGGAAGCAAAAGATCATCGTGCCGAGCAGGATGAAGATGTCCATTGTGATATCTCCAGGCTCACTCGAAGGGGGCGGTTTCGGGATGCTTGCCGAGCGGGTCCGGTGGAATCCCGAGGAATATTCGCTCGATGACAAACAGGAGCAGGCAGACGCCGCCGATGGGAATCGGCAGATAGGTGACGCCGACCGACAGCGAGGGGAAATCCGGGATGGTGTTGTACCAGGTGACCTCGACCAGACGATCGCCCCAGATCACCATGAACAGCGCGATCAGCGCCATCAGGAGCTGGACCAGCATGTCGGTTGCCCGTTGCAGTGGTGGAGGAAGCTTCTTGGCGAAATAGGCGACGCTCATGTGCAGGTTCAGCCGGTAGCCGGCGGCGGCGCCGATGAAGGTCAGCACGATCGTCAGCAGCACCGCCGTCGGCTCCGGCCAGGAAGCCGCACTGTTGAGCACGTAGCGCGTAAACACCGCCCACGGGATTACCGCGGAGATCGCGACCAGCGCGGTGCAGCCGATGATCACGCATAACAGGTAGAGAAAGTCCATCGCTCGGCGAAACAGTGCGGCCATCCTCGTTTCCTGCTCTGTCAGTGGTTCAAGCTGGTGGGCTGAAGCGCAACGAGCCCAAGATGAGCCGTCATCGCGCTTCAGCGCCTTGTCTAAGCTAGAGCGCCTGGATGCGCTTGATCATGGCCTGGTACTTCGGACCATACTTGTCCCACACCGGCTTGACCGCATCCTGGAATGGCTTCTTGTCGGCGATCTCCACAATCTCGCAGCCGGCGGCCTTGGCCTTCTCCATCGCCGTCGTCTCATACTTCTTCCAGAGCTCGCGCTCCTCCAGCTGGGCCTCGCGGGCGAACTTCTTGACCAGCGCCTGATCGCCGGCGGATAGCGCGGTCCAGGACCGCTTCGAGAAGCAGAGGATCTCCGGAATGATCAAGTGCTCGGTCAGCGAGTAGTATTTCGCCGCGGTGTAGTGATTGCTGAAGACGTAGCTCGGCGGATTGTTCTCCGCGCCGTCGATCACGCCGGTCTGGAGCGAGGAAAATACCTGGTCATAGCCCATCGCGATGCCGTTGCCGCCGAGCGCATTGACCATGTCGATGAAGATCGGATTGCCGATCACGCGAAGCTTCAGCCCCTTGACGTCGGCGATCGATTTGATCGGATGTTTGGTGTTGTAGAAACTGCGCGCGCCGGAATCCATCCAGCACAGACCGACCAGATTGGCATTGGGGCTCGCGGTGATCTTGTCGAGCAGCTCCTGGCCGACGTCGCCGTCCATCATCTTCCAGGACTGTGCCACGTTCTTGAACAGGAACGGCATGTTGACGACGTTGATGTCATCGACGATCGGGCCGACCGCGCCGGCGCTGACGCGCAACATCTGGATGGCGCCGATCTGGGTCTGCTCGATCGTCTCCTTCTCGGCGCCGAGTTGCGCCGAGGGATAGGTCTGGATCGAGAGCCGGCCCTGGGTCGCCTCGGCGAGCTTCTTGCCCATGCTCTCGACGGCGGCGACCGTCGGATAGCCGACCGGCTGTACGTCGGCGGCCTTGAACACGGCCTTGGTCTGTGCGTGGCCCGACGAGATCGGGGCAAGCGTGGCAGCTCCTAGTCCGGCGCTCAATTTGATGAAATCACGGCGTCTCATGGTAGTCCTCCCTCATTACTTTCTTAGGTGTGTGTCGTTGTTGACCGGAGATCCGGTCATTCCGTGCTGGCGAAAAACTCCGGATTGGTATGTTGCGTCTCCGAGATGTCGCTGAGCAGCCGGTCGAGATGCCGCTCCATCGCAATCCCTGCACGTTGCGGATCGTGCGCCTCGATCGCCGCGAGGATCGGCTCATGCTCGGCGATCACCTGCGTCATGCGCCCGGTGACCGGCAGCGTCAGTTGGCGATAGCGGTCGACATGCACCTTCACGTGCAGGATCAGTGTCCAGATCCCGGGATGCCTGGCGACATCGGCGACGGTGGCGTGGAAAAGCTCGTCGGCCTGGTGAAACGCGACACGGTCGCCGGCCTCGTCCGCTTCGCGCTGGCGTTCTACGATCGACCGCAATTGCAGAATCTGGCTTGCGGTCGCGCGCTCGGCCGCGAGCCGCGCGGTGGTCTCTTCCAGCGCTTTGCGGATGATGATGGCCTCGGGCAGGGCGGCGAGTGGGATGCGGGATACGAAGATGCCGGACTGCGGGAAAACGTCGAGCAGGCCTTCATCGGAGAGCTTGAGGATCGCCTCGCGCACCGGCGTCCGGCTGACGCCGTAGGTGAGCGCGATCTCGGCCTCTGAGATCACTTCGCCAGGCCGGCGTCGCATCGAGACCAACTCGCCGCGTAGCTCGCCATAGATGCGCGACGAGGCCGTCGCTCGCTGCGGTGGCTTACCGCGGCGAGTGCCGGTCATGGCTGAAGCAGTAGAGGCCTCAGTTTTCTTGGTCGAGCGGGCTGGCATGCTGGCTCTGTAAATTGATATATTAGTATACGAGGGGATCTGCGAGAAGATCAACTAGGAGATTCGGAGGGGGTGGCTCCGTTGCACTGCAGCAGGAATCAGTGTTCGAACCGGAAGCCGGGCGCGAGACCTCTCTTGCGACTATGACGGATATGTCCGCGCTCAAGCGCCCCTCCTTGAATCCATTTCCCCGTTGGCCTTCCTAAGGGCGCGCGGAGCAAGGAGTCCACGTTGAAGCGAGCATCGATCGATGCCGTTTTTGGATCGATGGGTCGGCTGCCGAGAGTGAACGTTGTATTTGAATCTCTCGTGTCCCGGCCGTTTGGCGCGCAACGAGCGACCTGGCTGCAACAAAAAAAGGATGTGACCGTGACTGACTATCGCAAGCTCTTCGATCTCACCGGCAAGACGGCCGTGGTGCTCGGCGCCGCATCGGGCATCGGCAAATCGTCGGCCGAGGCGTTGGCCGGGCTCGGTGCCCGCGTCGTCTGCGCTGATCGCGCGCTTGACGCAGCGGAGGCGACCGCCGCCGGCATTCGTGAGAAGGGCGGCTGGGCCGAAGCGGCCGCGTGCGACGCCGCGAGCGCTGCGGACGTCAATGCGCTGGCTAAAGGCGTGATGCAGAAATTTTCGCGGCTCGACATCGCCGTGACCACGCCGGGACTCAATATCCGCAAGACCATCCTCGACTACACCGAGGAGGATCTCGACCGGGTCCTGAACCTCAACATCAAGGGCACCGTCTGGTTCTTCCAGGCCTTCGGCCGCATCATGGTCGAGCAGAACGGCGGCAGCATCATTGCTTGTTCCTCGGTGCGCGCGGTGACCATCGAGCCAGGCCTCGGCGTCTACGGCTCGACCAAGGCGGCGATCGGCCTTCTGGTGAAGGGTTTTGCGTCCGAGGTCGGCCGTTCGGGCGTTCGTGTCAACGCGATCGCGCCCAGCATCGCCGAGACCGCGCTGACCGGCCCGTTCAAGCAGCGCCCCGACATCTACGATCTCTATGCCGGCCATACGGTGTTCAACCGCTGGAGCAGTGCGGACGAGGTCGCCACCGCGGTGGCCTATCTTGCCTCGGATGCCGCGAGCTTTGTCAGCGGCAGCACGCTGTTCGTCGACGGCGGCTGGACCGCCGTTGATGGCCCGCCGACCGGTCTGACCCAACTGAACAAATAGAGCCATCCGCATCTAGCTCGCGAAGCCCACACGCTGGCGCAGGGCCCTCTGGTCTGCGCCTGTCAGCAGCGCGATCAGCGCCGCCGCTTCTTTCGGATGTGCCGCCTGCGTGGCCATGCCGGCCGTGTACATCGTCACGAGCTCGCATCCCGACGGCAGCGAACCGGACAGCGCGATGCCGTCGGTGGCGATGATCTCGGTCGCCTGGGTGCATCCGATCGGCTGCGTCGCGGAGGACGCTGCAAGCTCGCGCATCGCCGTTGCGCCGTTCGGAAAGATCTTCAGGCGCGAGGTGACCTCGTAAGCGATGCCGAGCAGATCCAGCACCTTCGCGACGTGCTGGCCTGCAGTCGAAGCCTTGGTGTCCGGAACGTAGATGGCGTCCGCGGAGCGCAGGACTTCACGCAGATCGGCTTCGGTCTTCACGGTCACCTTGGGATCGCGGTTGCGGACTGCCAGCGCGGTCTCGACCCGGCCGACATCCGCAATCGAGGAGGCGACGACAAGCTTCTCAGCGGCAAGCTTTGTAAGAAGAGCCTGCGTCAGGATCACGAGATCCGCCGGCGTGCTCGCGCGCAGCTTGTCCGCCATCACACCGACCGCGCCGAATTCGCCGTCGATGCCAAATCCGGTCTGCGCTTTGAAAGCGTCGCCGAGGCCATGCACCAGGCCTTGCGCCGCGCCGCCGCTCAAAATGTTCACTGTCGTCACGATGCAAGCTCCATGGCAGCGATGATTTTGTCACGCGTGATTGGCAGGTCGCGCACGCGCACGCCGAGGCAATCGTGGATCGCATTCGCGATGGCCGCCGTCACCGGGCCGTGTGCGGCCTCGCCGGCACCAACCGGCTCGATCTCCGGCCGCTGGATGATCTCGACATCCACGGCCGGCACCTCGCTAAAGGCGAGGATCGGATAATCCGTCCAGGAGGTCGATGTGATCCGCGCTCGATCGAAACGGACGCGCTCCTTCAGCACCCAGCTCGTCGCCTGGATCGCGCCGCCCTCGATCTGGTTGATGACGCCGTCCGGATTGATGGCCTCGCCAACGTCGACTGCAAGCGTCAACCGCCTCACGCGGATGTCATCGGCGCCTTCGACCTCGGCGATCCCTGCGCAATAGGCGCCCGTGTTCTTATAGCGGGCAAAGCCGATGCCGTAGCCGACGCCGGATCGCCTCTCGGGCTTCCAGCCTGCGCGCCGCGCCGCCGCGCGGATGACATCCTTCGCCCGCTCGTCGCGGAGATGCCGCAAGCGGAACTCGATCGGGTCTTCGCCGCGCAGGACGGCGATTTCGTCGAGCAGGGATTCGATTGCGAACACGTTGCCCTGTGCGCCGAGGGTCCGCAGCGCGGAGGTGCGTACCGGCATCGTCAGCAAACGGTGGCTCGTGATCGTCCAGGCCGGGAAGTCGTAGAGCGGAACAGAGTTGCGATCACCGCCGCCGCCGTTGGCCGCCGGTGGATTCTTCGAGATCATGCGGGGATAGGGATTCGCAATCTCGGTCGCGGCGAGCAACGCCGGCGCCGCCGCGCGCCCGGGCCGCGCGGCGTGGCCGTTGCTCCAGATCGCATGGCGCCAGCCGACGATCTCGTTGTTGGCGTCTAGCTCGGCCTCGATCTCGATCGCCATCGCCGCACCAAATGGCGCATGAGACATCTCGTCGTGACGTGACCACTGCACCCGCACCGGACGGCCGCCGGCGGCCTTGGCGAGCAACACGGCATCGAGCGCGACGTCGTCGGCAGCATTGTGCCCGTAGCAGCCCGCGCCCTCCATGTGCTCGACGACGATGTTCTCGGCCGGCAACTCGAGTACGATGGCAAGATCGGCGCGCAGCAAATAGACGCCCTGGCTGTGTGTCCAGACATGGGCACGGTCGCCGTACCATTGCGCGATCGCGCAGGACGGTGCGATCGAGGCGTGTGCGATATAGGGGCGGGTGTATTGCCGGCGGAGAATGCGCGTAGCCTTCTCTGTCGCCGCCGCTGTCCTGGTGTCGATGACGGTGGTCTCGACCGGCTGGCTTTTCAGAAAGCTCGCCAGATGGTCTTCATCCGGCAGCGGCTCGCCGGCCGACCACGCCGCGCCCTTGCGCAAAGCTATCAGGGCGGCCTCTGCTGCGGCCTCGCTGTCGGCGACGACGCCCGCAAAGCTGCCGTCGCGGACGATCGCAACGAGCCCGGAAACGGCGCGCGCGGCCGCTTCGTCAAGCGCGATCAGCCTGGCGCCGGAGATATCCGGCCGCAGCGCGCGTCCATGCACCAGCCCTGGGAGCGCATGATCATGGATGAAGCGCGGCCGCGCGAACACCTTATCGGGAATGTCGACGCGCTGGATTGAATGTCCGGCCATGTTGCGCGCAGCAGCGGACTTCGCCAGCGTGCCCGCAATGGCGTCGTGGTCGAGCGAAACGTCGCCCGCCAGCTCCCAATAGCTGGTCCTGACATTGCCCGGACCCGAGATCGTGCCGTCATCGATGCCAAGCAGGGCTGCGTCGACGCCGAGACGTTCAGACGCTGCCGCAAGGAAGCGCTGGCGCACCTCAGAGCAGACGTGGCGCAGTGCGCGGCCGGACTGTTGGATCGACAGGCTGCCGGAGGTGACGCCCTCATTCGGGCTCGCAGCCGTCGAGGCGCGGATCATGTCGATGCGGCCGATCTCGACGTCGAGTTCGTCCGCCGCGATCTGCGCCAGCGCCGTAACGATGCCCTGGCCGATCTCGACCTTGCCGGGCGAGATCGCCACGCGGCCTTCGCCGGTGAACCTCACCCAGGACGACAGTCTTGGATTGGCGGCGAGGCTGACCGGCAGTTTCGGGGCAGGGGACGGCGCACTCATGACGTCGCCATCTCCGATGCCGCCCGCAGCACGGCGCGGACCATGCGGTTGTGCGATCCGCAGCGGCACAGATTGCGATCGAGCGCCGCTCTGACCTCAGCTTCCGTCGGCGATGGATTGCGCTTGAGCAGCGCCGCCGCACTGATCAGGATCCCCGAGACGCAATAGCCGCATTGCATCGCCTGTTCGGAGATGAAGGCGCGTTGCAGCGGATGCGGTTCCTCGGCTGTGCCAAGGCCCTCCAGAGTGACGATTTGCTTGTCTGCGACCGACCACATCGGCATGTCGCAGGAGGCCATCGCGCGGTCGTCGACCAGCACGAAACAAGCGCCGCATTCACCGGCCCCGCAGCCGAAATGCGGACTGGTCGTGCCGAGCCGGCCGCGCAGCACATCGAGCAGCGTTTGATCGGGGTCGACATCCACCGCCACCGTCGCGCCGTTGAGCTGGAATCGAATGGTTGGCATGGCGGCCAAGGCCTCAGGATTTGTCGAACTTCTTGACGACATCGGCCCATTTCGCGATGTCGCCGCGCAGGAACTTGTCGAACTCCTCCGGTGTCATCGACATGGGTATCGCACCCTGCTCGGTCCAGAGTTTGACGATGTCCGGCCGCTTCACCATCGCGTTCACGGCTGAGTTGAGCTTGTCGATGACGGGCTTTGGCGTGCCCATTGGGGCCATCAGGCCGAGCCAGATTGTCGCTTCATAGCCCGCAACGCCGGCCTCGCCGGCAGTCGGCACATTGGGCAACACCGCGGAGCGCTGCTGGCCGGTGGTCGCGAGTGCGCGGACCTGGTTCTCTCCGATGTTCGGCGCCATCGCCGGCACCGCGTCGATCATCATCTGTACCTGACCGCCGATCACGCCGCTGCGGGCCTCGCCGCTGTTGCGGTAGGGAACGTGGACGACATCGATGCCGGCCATCGCTTTGAACAGTTCGCCCGCCATGTGGTAGGGCGTGCCCTGGCCGGAGGAGGCGTAGTTCAATTTGCCCGGCTGCGCTTTGGCGAGCGCGATGAACTCCTGCAGCGTCTTCACCGGAACTTGCGGATTTACCACGATGACGAGATCGGAATAGTTCACCGGCGCGATCGGCGCGAGGTCGCGCATCAAATCGTATTTGCGCTGCTCCGGCGTCAACAACGATTCATTCGCGGTCTGGGTGTTGGACATCAACAGCAGCGTGTAGCCGTCGGCCGGCGACTTCGCGGCCTCGACCGTACCGATAACGCCGCCCGCGCCGGTGCGGTTCTCGACCACGAAGGGTTGGCCAAAGCGCTCCTGCAACACCTGGCCGATCAGCCGGGCCGCGACATCGGCCGGCCCGCCGGCGCCGAAAGGCACGACGATGCGGACCGCGTGCGAAGGGTAGCCCTGCGCCAAAGACGGAGTTGCGGAGAATGCGGTGAGCAGGCCGGCGGCCAGCGCCAGCATCAATTGTCGGGCCGTCACACCCACCTCCCTGAACTCGTTTTTGTTGGTCGGCACTGTAGCGGCAGCGGGCGCAGACTGTCGACGCCTCACAAAGTCGATTTCGGCAGGAATATCGGGCCGCTTTCGGTGTGGCCGTGGGGCATTTCGCGGTCGCGGGAGGAACAGGCCACGTGCACGGTTTGAGCATTTTGCATGGGCATTGCCGGATAAATGCCCTCGGCTGCCCGGTGTTTTGGTGTTACGAAATTGGTCATGAACCAGCACGCCAAGATCGAGATCCGCCACTCCACCTGTCCGCACGACTGCCCGTCGGCCTGCGCGCTCGATATCGAAGTGGTCGAGGGTCGCAGCATTGGCCGCGTCCGCGGTTCGAAGAAGCAGACCTATACGGCCGGTGTGGTCTGCGCCAAGGTCGCGCGCTACGCCGAGCGCATCCATCACCCGGAGCGGGTGACGTTTCCGATGCGCCGAACGGGCGCGAAGGGCTCCGGCCAGTTTGCGCGGATCATTTGGGACGAGGCGCTCGACGAGATCGCCGATCGCTTCAACCAGGCTGAGCGCGAGTTCGGCGCGGAATCGATCTGGCCGTACTACTACGCCGGCACGATGGGGCTGGTGATGCGCGACGGCCTCAACCGTCTCACGCATGTGAAGAAATACTCGCGCTTCTATCAGACCATCTGCGCCAATGTCGGACGCATCGGCTTTGCGATCGGCACCGGCAAGATCGCCGGCGTCGATCCGCGCGAGATGGCGCTGTCCGACCTCGTCGTGATCTGGGGCACCAATCCCGTCAACACGCAGGTCAACGTGATGACGCATGCCGCGCGTGCGCGGAAGGAGCGCGGCGCGAAGATCGCAGCCGTCGACATCTACGACAACGAGACCATGAAGCAGGCTGATATCAAGATCCTGCTGCGGCCCGGCACCGACGGCGCGTTTGCCTGTGGCGTGATGCATGTTCTCTTCCGCGACGGCTATGCCGATCGCGCCTACATGGACAAATACACCGATTGCCCGGATGAACTCGAGGCGCATCTGAAGACGCGCACGCCGGAATGGGCTTCTGCGATCTGTGGCGTGCCGGTGGCGGAGATCGAGGCCTTCGCCAAAGCTGTCGGCGAGACCAAACGGACCTTCTTTCGGCTCGGCTACGGCTTCACCCGTTCGCGCAACGGCGCGGCGCAGATGCATGCGGCGAACTGTATTCCCGCAGTGACGGGCGCCTGGCGGTACGAAGGCGGCGGCGCCTTCTTCAACAATTACGCGCTGTGGCACTTCAACGAATCCGTCATCGAAGGTCACGATGCACTCGACAAGTCGATCCGCGCGCTGGACCAATCGCAGATCGGCCGCATCCTTACCGGCGACGCCGAGGCTCTGCTCGGCAAGGGTCCGGTCAAGGCGATGCTGATCCAGAACACCAATCCGATGACGGTGGCACCGGAGCAGGCGCTGGTGCGAGAGGGCTTTGCGCGGGAGGATCTGTTCGTCGCGGTGCATGAGCAATTCATGACCGAAACGGCGCAGATGGCCGATATCGTGCTGCCGGCAACCATGTTCATGGAGCATGACGACCTCTATTACGGCGGTGGTCACCAGCACATCTCGGTCGGTCCGAAGCTGATCGATCCGCCCGGCGAATGCCGCTCGAACCATCAGGTGTTGCAGGGGCTGGCGCCGCGGCTTGGCGCGAAGCATCACGGTTTCGAGATGACGCCGCGCGAATTGATCGACGCGACGCTGAAGCTGAGCGACCACGGCGACATCGCGGGCCTTGAAGCCGATATCTGGCGCGATTTGCAGCCGGACTTCCGCACCTCGCATTATCTCGATGGCTTTGCTCATGCCGACAAGAAATTCCATTTCAAAGCCGACTGGGCCCATCCGCCGTTCGGACAGACCATGGGCGACTTCGACAAGATGCCGTCGCTGCCGGACCATTGGGCCGTGATCGAGCAGACCGATCAGGCCCATCCGTTCCGGCTCGCGACCAGCCCGTCGCGCAGCTTCCTCAACACCACCTTCAACGAGACCCCGTCCTCGCAGACGCGCGAGGGCAAGGCGAGCGTGATGATCCATCCGCTGGATGCCGCCGCGCTCGACATTGCCGACGGCGATGCCGTGACGCTCGGCAATACACGCGGCGAGACCACGCTGATTGCCGTGCTGTTCGACGGCGTGCGGCGCGGCGTACTGATCGCGGAGTCCGTGCATCCGAACAAGAATCATATCGGTGGCCGCGGCATCAACATGCTGACCGGCGCGGACACCATCGCCCCGATCGGCGGCGCTGCGTTCCACGACAACAAGGTCTGGATCAGGAAGGCGGTCGCGGCCTGAGCCGCGCTCGCGCTTCGATCGCGCGCAAATTTGCGTCGAGACGCTAAAGCCGCGTCGCCTGTCAGATTGCCCTTGCACCACGCGCCTGAGCTGCCGCAAATGGCTGCAAAACGGGAGCAAGGGTATAGCGTCATGACCGACAGCACAGGCGTCATCACCGAGAAGCGCGGGCAGGCGTTCTGGATCACGATCAACCGGCCGGAGAAGCGCAATGCGCTGAACGGCGATGTGATCGCGGGCATCACACGCGGCTATCGCGACGCGCATGACGACAAGGACGTCCGCGTCATCGTGCTGACCGGTGCGGGCGACAAGGCGTTTTGCGCCGGCGCAGATTTGCAGAATTCCGGCGCGGCCTTTGCGATGGATCATTCCAAACCAAACGTCGATTATGCCGACCTGTTGCGCCTGTCGCAGAACGCCACCAAGCCGGCGATCGCGCGCGTCGGCGGCGTCTGCATGGCCGGCGGCATGGGGCTGCTTTGCATGACCGACATGGCGGTTGCGGCCGATCACGTCATCTTCGGGCTGCCGGAGGTGAAGGTCGGCGTGTTTCCGATGCAGGTACTGAGCCTGTTGCAGGAGATCGCGCCGCGACGCCTCGTCAACGAATGGGCGCTCACCGGTGAGCCGTTCGACGCGAGCGCTGCGAAGGATGCGGGCCTGCTCAACTACGTCGTACCGATGGTCGAACTCGACGCCAAGGTCGACTGGCTGATCGGTCGCATTGTCGACAAATCCCCGACCGCGGTTCGCCGCGGCAAATACGCCATGCGCGCCATCGCCTCGATGTCCTTCGACGAAAGCATCGCCTACACCGAAAGCCAGATCGCACTGCTCGCGATGACCGAGGACGCCAAGGAGGGCCTGAAAGCGTTCGGCGAGAAGCGGAAGCCCGTCTGGACGGGGCGGTGAGGGAGCGCTGCGGCTCCGCCAGACCCGTCATACTGAGGTGCGAGCGGCGCGATGCGTTTGGCATCGGGCCGGGAGCCTCGAAGGATGAACGGCCGAGATGCAGCCGGGCCGTCGCCCTTCGAGGGCCGCTGAAGAAGCGGCCACCTCCAGCGACAACGGCTTTGCCGTTGCGCGGGGGTGACGGTGATGGTGTGGTGCTCGCAATGACGGAGCAAGGGACGAAGCCGTCGCTTCTCCAATTTCACATTTCAAACAGCAGACGCGCCTTCGCGGTCTCGCGGCGCGTTTCGCCCGAGCTTTGCTCTTCGCTTCACGCCCTCTCCAAGGAAAGGGCGCAGGGAAGGCCGGGTGCCGGCCGGCACCCACGGTCCGCTGTGCGCATGTAGCGCAAAAGAACTGCACAGCGGCATACAGGTGAAGCCGAACACACGGCCTTCCCTGCGCAGTGGTTGGACGGCTTATGCCGTGCTCTCCCGGGAGCCGAATTCCTTCTGGCCTCCCTCGCCCGACGGAAGTTACCGGCACCGCGCCGGTTGGCGCCAATGCCGCATCCGCAAGACTTGACCGTAGCGACGACGGCCGGGACCACACGGTTTTGCCGTACGCAGGCTTCCCGCTCGGCCATCAGGCCTCGCAGGCATCGAGCGCCGTTCGTACAACGCGGCTTGCAAGTCGCTCACGGGGTTCGGCTCAATCCATCGCCCCGCCCTGCACTCACATCCGCGACGGCGCTGCTCGCATCCACCGCAACCCGATCCGCGGCTCGTGACGACGTACGACCGCCCCTTTTCGCCGGATCAGGATGGGTGGATGTGTACGATAAAACCGAATTTCGGTAAAGTGGAATATTTTGGAGTGCGGTGATTGACCCAGCGGCTGGGTGTTTTGCCCGTCGGGTAACACCCGATCTCGTAGCCCGGATGGAGCGCAGCGCAATCCGGGACCTTCGTGCCTCTGGCTCAGGCCCCGGATTACGCTTCGCGCCATCCGGGCTACGGTATCTCAGCCCGCGTTGGCCTTCAGCCCCGCCGCCTGGATGCCGGCCACCGCACAGGCCTCGTCATTGTCAGACGTGTCACCGGAGACGCCGACGGCGCCGAGCAAGGTCGTGCCGTCCATGATCAGCACGCCGCCGGGGACCGGCACCAGCGCGCCCCTGGCGATGGTGTTCACGGCGTCGATGAAATAGGCCTGCTCCTGCGCCCGCTGGTACAGCGCGCGCGAGCCCAGGCCCATCGCGAGCGCGCCATAGGCCTTGCCGTGGGCGATCTCGGCGCGCATCAGGCTGGTGCCGTCCTGCGCGGCGGCGATCTTGAGCACGCCGCGTGCGTCCAGAATGGTCACGACCAGCGGCTTCAGCTTCAGCTCGTTGGATTTGGCGAAGGCGGCGTCGAGGATCTTGCGGGCGGTGTCGAGCGTGAGGTCAGCCATGGCTGGGTTCCTTTGCGATGGAAGTGGTGGTGGATTGGGTCTCGGCGCGGTCGAGGCTCATCGCCAATACGCGCGCGACGTGAAGCGCCTCGCGTTGGGCGCCGTCGCGGATCTGGTGGCGGCAGGAGGTGCCGTCGGCAACGACCAACGTCGCCTGATCAGCCTTCCGCATGGCGGGCAGCAACGACAGCTCGGCCATCTCGATCGAGGCATCATAGGTATCCGCGCCATAGCCGAAAGCGCCGGCCATGCCGCAGCAGCTCGACTCGATGGTCTCGACCTCAAGGCCGGGGACGAGGCGCAGCACTTGCTCGACCGGCTTGAAGGCGCCGAAGGATTTTTGATGGCAGTGGCCATGGACCACTGCCTTGTTGGCGACGGTGCCGAGCGGCAATTGCAGCCGGCCGGCCTCGGCTTCGCGCACCAGGAACTCCTCGAAGGTCAGGGCATGGGCCCCGACGGCCTTCGCACCGTCGTCCTTGCGCAGCGAAGCGAGCTCGTCGCGGAGCGTCAGGAGGCAGCTCGGCTCCAGGCCGACAATTGGCACGCCACGCGCGGCAAAGGGCGCGAAGGCGGTCACGAGACGATCGAGTTCGGATCTGGCTTGATCGACGAGGCCGGCTGACAGGAAGGTGCGACCGCAGCATAACGGTCGGCCGCCACTCGCGGGCTTCGGCATATGCACGCGATAGCCGCCGGCCGCGAGCACGCGCAGTGCGGCTTCGAGATTCTCGCGCTCGTAGATGCGATTGAAGGTGTCGGCGAACAGCACGACCTCTCGGCCCGTCTCCGATCCGACTGCTTCCGCCGGCGCCACGAACACGTCGCTGCGGAAGGCGGGCAGGGCGCGGCGCGCGCTGATGCCGGCGAAGCGCTCGACCAATTTTCGTAGCAGCGGACTATGGTTGCGCAAATTCGACAGCGGCGCGAAGCGCGACGCGAGGCCGGCATAGCGCGGCAGATAGCCGACCAGACGATCGCGCAGCGTCAGGCCGTGCGAGGCAACGCGTGCCGCCAGCACCTCGATCTTCATCTTCGCCATGTCGACGCCGGTCGGGCATTCGTGGCGGCAGGCCTTGCAGGAGACGCAGAGTTTCAAGGTCTCCATCATCTCGTCGGAGGACAACGCATTGGGGCCGAGCTGGCCGGAGATCGCGAGCCGCAGCGTGTTGGCACGCCCTCGCGTGACGTCCTTCTCGTTTCGCGTGGCGCGATAGGACGGACACATCACGCCGCCCTCGAGCTTGCGGCAGGCGCCATTGTTGTTGCACATCTCGACCGCGCCCTGAAAACCGCCGCCGGCGCCGGGATAGGCTGACCAGTCGAGCTTCGTTTTGAGGTCGGTGACACGATAGTCCGGCTTGAAGCGGAACAGCGAGCGGTTGTCCATCCTGGGCGCGTCGACGATCTTGCCGGGGTTGAGCACACCGTCGGGATCGAAGCGATGCTTCACCTCCCTGAAGTCGGCGACGAGGCGCTCGCCGAACATGGTCTCGTGGAATTCGGAGCGCACCAGGCCGTCGCCATGCTCGCCGGAATGCGAGCCCTTGTATTCGCGCACCAATGCAAACGCCTCTTCGGCGATGGCGCGCATCGCCTTGACGTCCTTCTCCAGCTTGAGGTTCAGTACGGGCCGCACATGCAGGCAGCCTTCGGAGGCGTGCGCATACATCGTGCCGCTGGTGCCGTGCCTGGCAAACACCTCGTTCAGCCGCTGGGTGTAGTCGGCGAGATACGGCAGCGGCACGGCGCAATCCTCGACGAACGAGACGGGCTTGCCCTCCTGCTTCATCGACATCATGACGTTGAGGCCGGCGGCGCGGAAATCGGCGATGCCGCTCTGCAGCGCTGGTTCGGTGATCTCCACCACACCGCCCCATTTGCGCTTCTCGTTGTTCCAGCCGAAGCCGAGGTCGCCCATCAGCGCGTTGAGCTGCTTCAAACGCAACAGATTTTCCGCCTGATCTTCCTCCGCGAACTCGACCACCAGCACGGCGTCCGGATCGCCCTTGATCGCCGCATTGATGATCGGCTTGAACATCGCGATGTCGCGACCGAGTGCGAGCATGGTGCGATCGACCAGCTCGACCGCGATCGGCTTCAGCTTGACGAGGTGCTGGGCCGCGTCCATCGCCTCGTAGAAGCTGCCGAAATGGCAGATGCCGAGCACCTTGTTGCGGATGACGGGCCACAGCCTCAGCTCGACCTTGGTGGTGAAGGCGAGCGTACCTTCGGAACCGACCAGCAGATGCGCCATGTTGTTGCGCGCATTGCGCGGCGTGAGCGCATCGAGATTGTAGCCGCCGACGCGGCGCTGCACTTTTGGGAAGCGCGCGGCGATCTCGTCGGCCTCGCGCGTGCCGAGATCGAGCATGTCGCGGAACAGGGCGCGCGTGCTATCGCCGGCGTCGAGATCGGAGAGATCGTGCGAGACCTCGCCAAAGCTACTCAGCGTGCCGTCGGCAAGCGAAGCCTCCATCGACAGCGTGTTGTCGCGCATGGTGCCATAGCGAAGCGAGCGGCCGCCGCAGGAATTGTTGCCGGCCATGCCGCCGATGGTGGCGCGGGAGGCCGTCGAAACGTCGACCGGGAACCAGAGGCCATGCTTTTTGAGCCGGCGGTTGAGATCGTCGAGCACGATGCCGGGCTCGACCACGCAAGTGCGGCCCTCGACGTCGAGCGACAGGACGCGGTTGAGGTGCTTCGAGAGATCGACCACGAGGCCGTCATTGACGGTCTGGCCGCATTGCGAGGTGCCGCCACCGCGCGGCGTAACCTTCACGCCTTCGTCGCGGGCGATCGCGAGCGCCCGCAGCGCCTCGTCCATGGTCTTGGGGACCACCACGCCGGACGGCATGATCTGGTAGAACGAGGCATCGGTGGCGTAGCGGCCGCGGCTGAAGCCGTCGAACAGGACGTCGCCGGTCATGTCCGCGCGCAGGCGCCGTTCGAGCGAGGAGGCGTTTGTCATCCTTGGTCCCGGATTGAGCCTGCGAAGCCACTCGGCTTGGTTGTGGTATTCATTCTTGTTTCTGATCGATTGAATTGTGAATTCAAAATGAGCAAGCCAGCCGCCCGTTAAAGTGCCGCTGGCGCGTCCTCTTGGGGCTCGGTCAGATGCTCGATTGCGGCCATCCGCTTGTTGCGCAGGTGCTGGAACAGGATGTCGCTGAGCTCGCTGGCGGCACGACGACGCAGCGCGTCAAGGATGGCCTCATGCTCGCGCATTGCCTCCGCCCAGCGCTGCCGCTTGCGGGCGAAATTGGCGGAATAGCGGACCCGGCGGATCCGGCCGGCGAAGTTGGCGTAGGCCGTCTTGAGCGTCTCGTTGCGCGCGGCCGCGACGATGCTCTCGTGGATGCGCTGGTTGGTCTGGAAATATCCGTGCATGTCGCGATGCAGATAGCGGCCGTACATCTCGTAATGCAGCTGCTCGATCGCGGTGATTTCCTCATCGGTAATGGCCTCGCAGGCAAGGCGCCCGGCGAGGCTTTCCAGTCCCGCCATGACGTCGAACAGCTCTTCCAGGTCGCGCTGGCTGAGCTGGCGGATGCGGGCGCCGCGGTTGGGCAGGAGCTCGATCAGGCCCTCGGAGGCGAGCACCTTTAAGGCTTCGCGCAGTGGCGTGCGGGAGATACCGAACATCTCGCAAAGCTGGCGCTCGGGAACGCGCGCGCCGTCCGGAATGTTGCCTTCCACGACGTAGTCGCGCAGCCGCAGCAGGACCTCGCCATGGAGCGAGGCTGCCTCGCGGTCGCCGCCATTTGTGGCGGACGGGGTGATCGGAACCCCATCGTCGGGAATCGTGGATTTCATTTGCAGCACAATAGTTTGCTCGATTAACCGCGTCGACGTCCACAATTGAATACCAAATTATGATTGAAATGACAAAAAATGAATGCAAAATAATAGGTGAAGCCAGCCGGAATCCGCCGCCAGGGAGGTTTTCATGCATCAGGGACGCCATTTCCTTCAGATTCCGGGCCCGAGCCCGGTCCCCGAGCGCGTCCTGCGCGCCATGGACATGCCGGTCATCGACCACCGGAGCGCGGAATTCGGTGAGCTCGGCCGCACCGTGCTCGAAGGCAGCCAGACAATTTTCCAGACCAAGGGTCCGGTCATCATCTTCCCCTCCTCGGGAACGGGGGCCTGGGAGGCCGCGATCGTCAACACGCTGTCGCCGGGCGACAAGGTGCTGATGGTCGAGACCGGCCATTTCGCCACGCTGTGGCGGCAGATGGCGGGGCGTTTCGGCATCGAGGTCGATTTCGTGCCCGGCGATTGGCGTCGCGGCGCCGATCCGGCCGTGATCGAAGCCAGGCTCGCCGGTGACACCGCGCGCGCCATCAAGGCCGTGATGGTCGTGCATAACGAGACCTCGACCGGCGCAACCAGCCGCATCGCCGAGATCCGCGCCGCGATCGACCGCACCGGCCATCCAGCGCTTTTGATGGTTGACGCCATCTCTTCGCTCGGCTCGGTCGACTACCGCCACGACGAGTGGAAGGTCGATGTCAGCGTGAGCTGCTCGCAGAAGGGCTTTATGCTGCCGCCCGGTCTTGGCTTCAACGCGATCTCGGAGAAGGCGCGCGCGGCTGCGAAGACCAACAAGATGCCGCGCTCCTATTTCGACTGGGAGGAGATGCTCAAGCCCAACGCCAACGGCTTCTTCCCCTACACGCCGGCGACCAACCTGCTCTATGGCCTGCGCGAAGCGATCGCGATGCTGCTCGAAGAGGGGCTCGACAACGTGTTCGCGCGGCATCAGCGGTTGGCTGCGGCAACGCGCGCCGCCGTCAATCATTGGGGGCTCGAAGTGCTCTGCCAGGAGCCGGCCGAATTCTCGCCGGTGCTCACCGCAGTGCTGATGCCGCCCGGCCATGATGCCGATCAGTTCCGCAAGATCGTGCTCGAAAACCACAACATGTCGCTGGGCTCGGGCCTGTCGAAGGTTGCCGGAAAGGTCTTCCGCATCGGCCATCTCGGCGAATGCAATGCGCTGACGCTGCTCGGCGCGCTCACCGGCGTGGAGATGGGCCTTTCGGTTGCCGGCGTGCCGCACCGCTCCGGCGGCGTCGACGTCGCGATGAAGCTGTTGGAGCAGCGCCCGCAGGGCAATGCATCACCGCATCTGAAAGTGGTTGGCACTTAGACCGCGAGGCGCACGCGGGCTGCGCGTCGGGACTGATGAACACCGGCTCGGCCTTCGCCGCCATCGTCTCCCCGCTGGTCGCAGGTTTCGTGATCGACGCCACCGGCAACTGGTATCTGCCGTTCCTGATGTCGCTGGGGCTGCTGCTTCTCGGCGGCTTCTCCGCCTTCCTGATTCACCCGGAACGCCGTTTACGGAGGCCGAGGGGAGGGTGCCGTCCGGCAAGGTGGTGGCGGCGGAGTAGGGGCGGCCGAGGTCCGCCGGTTATGCATGGGAGTCGCCCTAAGGAGAGGGGACAAGCCAGCCAAATGGTGCTATTCGGCGGCCATCAAAATCAAGGCTAGACCGGGAAGGACGCCGATGACCGTGCACACTGGAAGGCATTTTCTCCAGATTCCAGGACCGACCAATGTGCCCGACCGGGTGCTGCGGGCGATGGACATGCCGACGCTGGACCATCGCGGTGCGGAGTTCGCCGAGCTTGGTTTTGCCGCGCTTGCCGCGATGCAGCGGGTGTTCTGCACCAAGCAGCCCGTGATCATCTTCCCTTCGTCCGGCACCGGCGCCTGGGAAGCGGCGATGGTCAACGTGCTCGCGCCCGGCGACAAGGTGTTGATGTGCGAGACCGGCCAGTTCGCCGTGCTGTGGCGGGGCATCGCCGACAAGTTCAAGCTCGACGTCGACTTCATCCCGAGCGACTGGCGCCATGGCGCCGACCTCGCCGAGATCGAGAAGCGTCTGAGTGCCGACAAGCAGCACACGATCAAGGCGGTCTGCGTCGTCCATAACGAGACCTCAACTGGCTGCGTCACGCCGCCGCTCGACGTGCGCAAGCTGCTCGATCGCGTCAAGCATCCGGCGCTGCTGATGGTCGATACCATCTCCGGCCTTGGCTCGATGGAATACGAGCACGACGCCTGGGGCATCGACGTCTCGGTCGCGGGGTCCCAGAAGGGCCTGATGCTGCCGCCAGGCCTCGGCTTTAACGCCGTCTCGGAGAAGGCGCTCAACGTCGCCAAGGCCAATCCGGGCATGCGCTCCTATTGGGACTGGCAGGAAGTGATCAGTTTCAACAAGCTTGGCACCTTCCCCTATACGCCCGCGACCAATCTGCTGATGGGCCTGCGTGAGGCCGTCAAGATGCTGGAAGAGGAGGGCCTCGAGAACGTCTGGACCCGCCACAAGCGCCATAGCGCAGCGACGCGCGCGGCGGCGAAGGTCTGGGGTCTGGAGACGCAATGCGTCGATCCCGCCGCGCATTCGCCGGCGCTGACCGGCGTCCGCGTGCCTGACGGACACGACTCCGACGCCTTCCGTAAGGTGGTGCTGGAAAACTTCGACATGTCGCTCGGCACCGGCCTGAACAAGGTCAAGGGCAAGGTGTTCCGTATCGGCCATATCGGTCATTTCAACGATCTGATGCTGATGGGCACGCTTGCGGGCGTCGAGATGGGCCTGGATCTTGCCAAGATTCCGCACCGGAGCGGCGGCGTGCTGGCGGCCATGGACGTCCTGAAGGGACGCGACGTAATGCCGATGACGAAGGCTCAGGTCGCTTAATATCAACTGGGAAGTGAGCGCGCGATGAACGTACCGACGACTGCCAACGAAGACCTGCTCTACTCCGTCACGGACGGCATCGCGCGGATCACCTTCAACCGCCCGCAGGCGCGCAATGCCATGACCTTCGCGATGTATGATCGCATGGCGGAGATCTGCCAGGAGATCAACGCCGATCGTTCGATCAAGGCGCTGATCCTCACCGGCGCCGGCGACAAGGCGTTTGCCTCCGGCACCGACATTTCGCAATTCCGTGCCTTCAAGACGGCGCAGGACGCGCTCGATTATGAGGCGCGGATCGATCGCGTGCTCGGCACACTCGAGCAGTGCCGCGTGCCGGTGATCGCGGCCATCGCGGGCGCCTGCACCGGTGGCGGTGCCGGCATCGCCGCGTGCTGCGATCTCCGCATCGGCACCGAGACGACGCGCATGGGCTTTCCGATCGCGCGCACGCTCGGCAACTGCCTGTCGATGTCGAACATCAGTCGCGTCGTTGCGCTGGTGGGACCTGCCCGCACCAAAGACATGATCTTCAGGGCGCGGCTGGTCGAGGCGCAGGAAGCGCTGTCGCTCGGCCTGCTCACCGAAATCGTGCCTGATGTCGAGACGTTGCAGCGCCGCGCCGACGAGACAGCAAAGCTCGTCGCGAGCCACGCTCCGCTGACGCTCGAAACAACGAAGGAAGCGGTGCGCCGCATCCGCCCCACGCTGTCGCGCGAACAGGGCGAGGATCTGATCCTCAAGGCCTATATGAGCGAAGATTTTCGCGAGGGCATGGACGCCTTCCTCAACAAGCGCCCCCCGAACTGGAAGGGCAAGTAGAGCGCGCTTCGTCAGCCGAAAGTCATATGCGGCGGAATGTCCGGCTGCTTGAACTCGCGATCTTTAGTCCGCACAATGCATCGATCAATTTCCCGGCCTCACCAAGCCAATAAGAACCAGGGGGCGAAACTCGTGCGAATTCCACTGAAAGCCGTCGGAGCTGCGACAGCCTTGTTGTTGAGTGCGCCGGCCCTGGCCGGCTGGGAGCCAACAAAACCCGTCGAGATCGTGGTCGCGGCGGGCGCGGGTGGCGCCTCCGACCAGATGGCGCGGATGATGCAGGCCGCGATCCAGAAGAACAATCTGATGAAGCAGCCGATGGTGGTCTCGCTCAAGGGCGGCGCGTCGGGTGCGGAAGCGCTGATGTACATGAAATCCAGCGAGGGCGATCCGAACAAGGTACTGATCGCCTATTCGCTGATCTACATGCTGCCGCTGTCGGCCAAGATCCCGTTCAACTGGCGCGAGCTGACCCCGGTCTCGGTGATCGCGCTCGACCAGTTCGTGCTGTGGGACAACAGCGCCGGGCCGAAGACCGTGAAAGAATTCGTCGAGGCGGCGAAGGCTGCAAGCGCGCCGTTCAAGATGGGCGGCACCGGCTCCAAGCGCGAGGATCACGTGCTGACCGTTTTCCTTGAGCAGAAGACCGGCGCGAAATTCTCCTATCTGCCCTACAAGTCCGGCGGCGAGGCGGCGACCCAGCTCGTCGGCAACCACACTGAATCGAACGTCAACAATCCATCCGAAAATCTCGAAGTCTGGCGCGCGGGCCAGGTGCGGCCGCTCTGCGTGTTCGACAAGGAGCGCATTGCCTACACCAGCAAGGTGACCGACACGCAGTCCTGGGCCGACATTCCGACCTGCAAGGAGGAGGGCGTCGACGTCCAGTATCTGATGCTGCGTGCGATGTTCCTGCCCGGCAAGGTCACGCCGGAACAGCAGGCGTTCTATGTCGAGCTGTTCCACAAGGTGACGCAGACCGCCGAATACAAGGACTATATGGAAAAGCAGGCCTTGAAGCCGATCTTCCTCACCGGCAAGGACATGGTGCAATTCCTCGAGGAGGACGATGCCGCCAACAAGTTGCTGATGACGGAAGCCGGATTCGTGGCGAAGTAATCAATCCTCCGCGTCATGCCTTCGCGGAGGCGGGGCATCCAGTATTGAACAGGGCTCGACGAAAGAGGGCTTCTGCACGGCGTACTGGATCATCCACGTTCGCGGATGACGACAGCGCAACTTGACTTGGTAGAGCATGTCCCAAACCGATCTCGAAATCGTCGTCGACGATCCGACCGCGCCTGAGGACGACTCGCCCTCTGTCGTCTCCTCCGGCACGGTCGAGGTATTCGTCTGCCTCCTGTTGCTCGCGCTGGCCGCGACGCTCGGCTACGACAATTGGCGCACCGGTGCCTCCTGGGATTCGACCGGGCCCGAGCCCGGCTATTTCCCGTTCTACCTCTCAGTCATTCTCGGCGGCGGCAGCCTTTACGGATTGATCATGGCGCTTCTGGAGCGGCGTGTGTCCTCCGAAACCTTCGTCACGCGGGCGCAGGCACGCCGCGTGATGGCGGTGTTCGTGCCGACGTTGCTGTTCTGCCTGGTGATGCAGTTTCTAGGCCTCTATGTCGCGAGCTTCCTGCTGATCGCGGGCTTCATGCGCCTGATCGGCAAGATCGCGCTGTGGAAGTCGCTGCTCACCGCTTTCCTGTTCACGGCGATCATGTTCGTCACCTTCGACATCGCCTTCGACGTCATCATGCCGAAGGGGCCGCTCGAAGCGGCCTTCGGCTACTAGGCGGGCTCGCGATGGAAGCTTTCGGTCTTTTGCTTCACGGCTTCGCCGTCCTGCTGACGTGGAAGACGCTCATGCTGATGATGGTCGGGCTGGTGCTCGGCATCTTCGTCGGCGTGCTGCCTGGCCTCGGCGGCCCCAACGGCGTCGCCATCCTGCTGCCGCTCACCTTCACGATGGATCCGACCTCCGCGATCGTGATGCTATCCTGTATCTATTGGGGCGCGCTGTTTGGCGGCGCGATCACCTCGATCCTGTTCAACATCCCGGGCGAGGCCTGGTCGGTCGCGACCACCTTCGACGGCTATCCGATGGCGCAGCAGGGCAGGGCGGCCGAGGCGCTGACCGCGGCGTTCACGTCCTCCTTCATCGGCTCGCTGGTCGCGGTGCTGCTGATTACCTTCCTCGCGCCGATGATCTCGTCCTTTGCGCTGAAGTTCGGCCCGCCGGAGTTCTTCGCGGTTTATCTGTTGACGTTCTGCTCCTTTGTCGGCCTCGGGCGCGAAGCCAAGCACAAGACGGTCATCTCGATGTCGTTGGGACTCCTGCTCGCCGGCGTCGGCATGGATACCGTGTCGGGCCAGTTGCGCATGACCTTCGGCTCGTCGGAGCTTTTGCGCGGTATCAACTTCCTCGTCGCCGTCATCGGCTTGTTCGGCATCAGCGAGATCCTGCTGACGATGGAGGAACGGCTGGCGCTGCGTGGACATGCCGCAAGCATCTCGCTGCGTGTCGTATTGAGTGTGTGGAAGGACTTGCCGAAATACTGGATGACGCTGCTACGCTCCTCCTTCATCGGCTGCTGGCTCGGCATCACCCCGGGCGGCGCAATTGCGGCCTCCTTCATGGGCTACAATCTCGCCAAGCGCTTTTCGAAGGACCCCGGGAGTTTTGGCAAGGGCCGCATCGAAGGAGTGTTCGCGCCGGAAACGGCGGCGCATGCGTCGGGCACCGCGGCGCTACTGCCGATGCTGGCGCTCGGCATTCCCGGCTCGGGCACGGCCGCAATCCTGCTCGGCGGCCTCATGGTGTGGGGGCTCAATCCGGGCCCGCTGCTGTTCGTCGAGCACAAGGATTTCGTCTGGGGCCTGATCGCCTCGATGTATCTCGGCAACGTCGTCGGCCTCGTGCTGGTGCTGACGACGGTGCCGATCTTCGCCTCGATCCTGCGCGTGCCGTTCGCCGCGGTGGCGCCGATGATCGTGGTGTCCTGCGCGATCGGCGCCTATGCGATCCAGAACGCGATGTTCGACATCTGGCTGATGCTGGGCTTCGGTGTCGTCGGCTACGTCTTCAAGAAGATCGGCATTCCGCTGGCGCCGTTCACGCTGGCGCTCGTGCTCGGCAACCGCGCCGAGGACGCCTTCCGCCTGTCGATGATCGGCTCCGGCGGCGACCTCAAGGTGTTCTGGTCGAACGGGTTGGTCGGCTCGATCGCGACGCTTGCGATCGTGCTGCTGTTCTGGCCGGCGATCGACGGGCTGCTCGCCCGCGTCGGATGGACACGGCGGACCATGAAGACGTCGCGTTAAGGTTCGGTTGCAAAACATCCCGCTGTATGTAGCGAGGCCCGAACGCGCGCCAACGATGGTTTGCAAGTCCATGACTCAGTCTGCTATTCGTCATCGGGGGCGGAGCAAGCGGTGTCCTCCTTCATCCGTCATTCGATGATATGACGATCATCTCTGTGGTCGGAGGAAAACCGTGTTCTTCGTTCTATCCAAGACGCTCGGCGTCATGGCGCTGCCGCTGAATTTCCTGATCGGCCTCAGTGTGCTGGGCTCGCTCCTGCTCCTGACGCGATTCCTCAAGCTTGGTCGCGCGCTGGTGCTCCTCTCCGCATTGATGCTCGCGGTGTGTGGGTTTGGACCGGTCGGAAACCTGCTGCTCTATCCGTTGGAGTCGCGCTTCCCGGCCTGGACCCCGTCGCAAGGCCCTCCGGATGGCATCATCGTTCTCGGCGCGTCGATCGACGTCGATCTGTCCGCGGCTCATGGTACGCCGGTTGTAACGACCGCGTCCGACCGGATCATTGTCGCCGCTGCGCTGGCTGGGAAATATCCCAACGCGCGCGTGGTCTTTAGCGGCGGCAACGCCAATCTGCTCTCCGGCGATACGAAGGAGGCCGACTTTGCGGCCGGGCTATTCGAAAGCCTGGGAATCGACAGGAGCCGGTTGATGCTGGAGCGCCGATCCCGCAACACGTACGAGAACGCACAGTTCACCAAAGCCATGGTCGATCCGAAGCCCGGCGAGCGCTGGTTGCTCGTGACCTCGGCCTTTCACATGCCGCGGTCGATGGGTCTGTTTCGGAAAGCGGGATTTGTGGTCGAGCCTTGTCCGGTCGATTGGCGTGTCGGCACCGGACGAGACGTCGTCTCGTTCACCGACATCGCGGAGGACGGCCTGTCGCGGACCAACCTCGCAGTACGCGAGTGGCTCGGCTTGATCGCCTATCGGGCGGTTGGCCGCATCGACGAATTTCTTCCGGGGCCGCCGGGCTGAGACCTCGGCCAAGGCACTCAGACAAGGCACTCAGACAAGGCGGCTTGGCATCTCAAAGGCGCCTGAGGAGTTCGACGATCTGATCGGCGAGTTCGTCCGGGCGGTGACCGACCGTCTCCAGCCGGATTTCCGGGCGCTCGGGCGCCTCATAGGGCGCGTCGATGCCGGTGAAGTTCTTGATCTTGCCTTCCTTCGCCTTGGAATAGAGTCCCTTGGGGTCGCGCCGCATGCACTCCTCGATCGGCGTGCTGACGAACACCTCAATGAAATCTCCCTCGTCCACGAGGCCGCGGACCATGTCGCGCTCGGCCCTGTAGGGGGAAATGAACGAGCAGATCACGATCAGGCCGCTGTCGACCATGAGCTTGGCGACCTCGCCGACGCGCCGGATATTCTCGACCCGATCGGCTTCCGTGAAGCCGAGGTCCCTGTTGAGCCCGTGGCGGAGATTGTCGCCGTCGAGCAGCATGGTGTGATTGCCGAGCGCGAACAGCTTCTGATCGAGAATGTTGGCGATCGTCGATTTGCCCGCACCCGACAGGCCTGTGAACCAGATGATCCGGGGTTTCTGGTTCTTGAGCGCGGCGCGTTCGGCCTTGCCGATCGAGAGCGGCTGCCAGGCGATGTTGCTGGCGCGCCGCAGCGGAAATGCGATCATGCCGGCGCCCACGGTCCGGTTGGTGTAACGGTCGATCACGATGAAGGCGCCGGTCCGGCGGTTGGCCTCATAGGGATCGAAGGCGATCGGCAGCGCCGTAGCGAAATTGCAGAACGCGATCTCGTTCAGGCCGAGCGTCGTCGCGGCAAGGTGCTCGCGGGTGTTGACGTCGATGCGGTACTTGATCGCGGTGACGCTCGCCGAAATGATCGTCTGGGTACCAATCCTGACGACATAATTGCGCGCGGGCACGAGTGGGTCCTGGTCCATCCAGATCAAATGGGCGGCGAACTGGTCGGCAACTTCGGGGCGTTCGGTCGGCTTGGCCAGGATGTCGCCGCGGACGATGTCGATCTCGTCCTGGAGCGTGATCGTCACGGCATCGCCGGCCTCGGCTTTCGACAGTTCGCCGTCGTAGGTCACAATCTCCTTGACGCGGCTGTGATGGCCGGACGCGGACACCACGATCTCGTCGCCGGGCGAGATGCTGCCTGATGCCACCGTTCCGGTGAAGCCGCGGAAATCGAGATTGGGGCGGTTGACCCACTGTACGGGAAAGCGGAACGGCAGTCCGGTCGTCTCGCTCGCGACATCGATGCTTTCGAGATAATCGAGCAGGCAGGGGCCGTGATACCAGTCGGTATTGCCCGAGCGCTCGATGATGTTGTCGCCGTAGCGTGCCGACATCGGGACAGGAACGATCGAGGAGAAGCCGAGGCCAGTGGCAAAGGCGACGTAGTCGCCGACGATGCGATCGAACACATCCTTCTTGTAATCGACCAGATCGATCTTGTTGACGGCAACGACGACGTGCTTGATGCCGAGCAGCGAGCAGATGAAGGAATGGCGCTTGGTCTGCACCAGGACACCCTTGCGGGCGTCGATCAGGATGATGGCAAGCTGCGCGGTCGAGGCACCGGTGGCCATGTTGCGCGTGTACTGTTCGTGGCCAGGCGTGTCCGCCACCATGAAGGAGCGGCGAGGGGTCGTGAAGAAGCGGTAGGCGACATCGATGGTGATGCCCTGTTGCCGCTCGGCCTCGAGGCCGTCGACCAGGAGCGCGAAATCGATGTCGTCGCCGGTGGTGCCATGCTTGGCACTGTCGCGCGCGAGCGCGGCCAGTTGATCCTCGAAGATCAGCTTGCTGTCGTGCAGCAACCGCCCGATCAGGGTCGACTTGCCGTCGTCGACCGAGCCGCAGGTGATGAAGCGCAACTGATCCTTGGTTCCGGCCGAATGCGGCTCTTTGAGAGCGGAGGTGTCCATCAGAAATAGCCCTCGCGCTTCTTCTTCTCCATCGAGGCAGACTCATCGGAGTCAATGAGACGGCCCTGCCGTTCGGAGACCGTTGCCGTCTGCATCTCCGTGACGATGTCCTGGATCGTCGTTGCCGACGAGTCGATCGCTCCGCTGAGTGGGTAGCATCCGAGCGTGCGGAAGCGGATCATCCGCATTTCAGCCGTTTCGTTCGGCTCCAGCGGGAGGCGGTCGTCATCCACCATGATGAGCGTGCCGCCGCGCCGCACGACGGGGCGCATCTTGGCAAAATAGAGCGGCACGACCGGGATGTTCTCGAGCATGATGTATTCCCAGATGTCGAGCTCGGTCCAGTTCGACATCGCAAACACGCGCATCGTCTCGCCTTGCCGGATGCGGGTATTGAACAGATTCCACAGCTCCGGCCGCTGGTTGCGCGGATCCCAGACATGGCCGGCGGAGCGGAACGAGAAGATGCGCTCCTTGGCGCGGCTCTTCTCCTCGTCACGTCTTGCGCCGCCGAACGCCGCATCGAACTGGTAGAGATCCAACGCCTGCTTCAGTGCGTCGGTCTTCATGACCTGGGTGTGGAGAGAGGAGCCGGAGGCGATCGGACTGATGCCGCGCTCCACGCCTTCCTTGTTCACATGGACGATCAGATCGGCGCCGATGCGCTTGGCCGTTTCGTCGCGAAACGTAATCATCTCCCGGAACTTCCACGTGGTATCGACATGGAGCAGCGGGAAGGGGATCCTGGCCGGATGAAACGCCTTCAGCGCCACGTGGAGCATCACACTCGAATCCTTGCCGATCGAATAGAGCATGACCGGCTTTTTGAACTCGGCGACCACGTCGCGCATGATCTCGATCGATTCAGCTTCGAGGCGGCGGAGATGTCGTGGCAGCATGTTGCGTCTTTTTGTCCAGTCAGAGTCTGTGCCGTCGTTGCGCTATTCGCCGACGCTTCCGCCCCACGCAACGAAGTGACCGTTGCGATAGGCCGGTTTGCCGTAGCGAACGTCCCCTCCGTCCAGGCCGACAACCCGTCCGCCGGCCGCCAGGAGCACCGCGTGCCCCGCGGCCGTGTCCCATTCCATGGTCGGAGCCAGACGTGGATAGACGTCTGCCGCACCTTCTGCAACCGCGCAGAATTTGAGCGACGATCCGGACGGCTTCAGTTCCCGGATCCGGCGCTGGCTGATCCATGCCTGCGTGGCATCGTCGAGGTGCGACCGGCTTGTGACGGCCCGCAAGCCTTCGGGCGAGGGGACCTGCACCTCAATCGTCTGCATATCGCTGAACGAGGGACCACACGAGCCGGGTTCGACATGCAGCTTGTAGGCGTTTGATCCGCCGAGATAAAGCTGGGACAGGGCCGGCGCATAGACAGCGCCCGCAACCGGTGACCCGTCTTCGATCAGGGCGATATTGACCGTGAATTCGGCGGCTCCCCGGATGTATTCCTTGGTGCCGTCGAGGGGGTCGACGAGGATGAAGCGCGGATGCAGTGCCGTCAGGGTGCCATCGCAGGTCTCTTCCGTGACGACGGGGATATCCGCAAGATTGCGCGCGAGGCACGATCGAATGACCTCGTCAGCCTGAAGATCGGCGGCGGTGACTGGCGAGCCATCGCTCTTGTAGTGCGGATCGCTCGCCGTCGCGCGCATCCTCATGATGGTTTCGCCGGCACGAACGGCGATCAGGCCAAACAGACGGGCAATGCGATCCGTCTCGCCCAGCACTCCCTTGCCGCTCATTGGAGTGGTTCGCCGGCGCGTTGTCCTGACATGGCCGTCGTCACCGGACAAAGGCGAGAGCCGGTGCTGCAAGCCAAGATGATCCCTTCATTATCCCTCATGCAATCCATGGTTCGGAAATATAGCAGATCGGCGGTCGGCGGCAAGTTTGCCATAGAGCGGAACCACTTACGGGCGTGCGGGAGCATTTTCAAATCCCCCCGAAAGACAAAGCCCGCGAGCGGGCTCCCCGGTCGCGGGCTTGCCATCATCGCCAATGTCTGCGTCGACCGGCGATCACCAAAAACCGGTGTGCATGGGACGACGAGTTCCGTGTCCGGAACGACGTCTTTTCTCGCGGACGATCGGAAGATTTGCCAATCCGTTCAAATTGTTTTCGGGCGTGCTGCTTGTTTTTCGCCGCGTTGCGCGTCTAGGTTGACGTGACCGCAACGTTGCGAATATGATCCCCCCGCGGTTGCGAATGACGAACATTGTCCTTGCTGAGTATTTTGCAGATCTTGTGATGTTTCTTTCGACCGGCCCGTCGCGCGACCGCCCGTCATCACGCTCGATACTCCACCAGTCATCAAACTGAGAAACGACGACGATAGTTCTGATAGCGCACTATTCCGCGTTCTCTGTACTTCGTGCGATTTCGTGTCTGCCGTCCCCGCGAACCGGCCAAGCAAAATTAAACGCGCTTCCGAAATCTCATAGGCGGCGGCGCTTGTATTGCACCCACTCAGGGAGGTGTTTTCCATGACCAATCACGCGCCCGTCTTCACCAGCGGTCCGGACAGCGACAGCTTCGGCGAATTCAGCAACACGACGAATTCCACCGCGCTGCATCAGCTCTCGGACACGATGACTTTCAAGGACAGCGATCACAGCGACACCCATACGACGTCCGTCGCATTGCATTCCGCGGTGCTGTCGAGTGGCTCCGTGATCCCGGCCAGCTCGCTCGCGCATTTCCAGACGGCCATGACGTCGCAGATCACCAAGGATACCAACGGCACGGGGACGGTAAAATGGTCGTTCAGCGAAGCCGATGACGATTTTGACTTCCTGTCCAAGAACCAGGTGATCGTCCTCACCTATGACGTGACGGTTAGCGACAATCATGGCGGCACGGCGAAGCAGACCGTCACCATCACGGTGACCGGTACCGACGACAAGCCGGTGATCGCGACATCGGTGGCGGCGACGATCACCGAGCAGGCGGACCAGACGCTGTCGATTTCGCCCGACACCACCCCGATTGCCGTGAGTTTCACCGACGTCGACCTGACCAACACCGGCTTCACCGCAAGCGTGGTCGCGGCTTCGGCGTCGGGAACGACCACCGGCATTCTGCCGGGCGCGCTAGGCACCGCCGAGCTGATGTCGTTCTTCAACGTCAACAATGTCGTCAAGGCGTCGGGCTCGGGCAGCGGAACCATCAATACCACCTTCTCCGCGCCGGATCTTGCCTTCGACTATCTCGCGGCGGGAGAGCAACTGAAGATCAACTACGTCCTTCAGCTTGACGATCATGCCGGTGGCATCACGACGCAGAATGTCGTGGTGACGGTGGTCGGGACCAACGACAAGCCGGTCTTCCTCGGCGGCCCCGAGACTGCGCATCTCGTCGAGGATCAGAATGTCTCGCCGGACGGCAAGCTCAAGGCGCATGGCGAGCTGCCCTTCGCCGACGTCGACTTGTCCGACAGCCATTCGGTCGCCACGTCGGTCTCGGCTTCGCTGTCGGGCGGCGGCTCGATCTCGATCCCGAATTCCGTGCTGCTCAGCGCGTTCTCCACGACCCTGACGGATTCGACCGGCCATGTGCTTAGCGACGTCGGCTGGGATTTCGCCCTTCCCAACAGCCTGGCGAGCGCCATCCCCGGCGGCGAGACCCTGACCCTGACCTATCAGGTCGTCGTCACCGATCCTGCCGGTACAACGGCGACGCAGAACGTCACCGTCACCATTCTCGGTACCAACCATCCGGTGATAATCACCAGCGGCGCGGAAGCTGCCACCTTGTCCGAACTCGCCGACACGACAGGCTCCGCGACGCCGGACACGACCAGCCCGGTGCCGACTGGAACGTTGAATTTCACGGATGCAGACACCGGTGACTCCCACACCGTGGCGGTATCGCTGGCCTCTGAAACATGGTCTGGCGGCTCGACGCTTCCGGCCGGAACGGATGCGGCTCTTCATACCGCCCTTGCCACCGCGCTGCACGACTCCACCGGCACGGGCAGCGGCAGCGTCGACTGGACCTTCGGCATCCCGGATAACCAGCTCGATTTCCTCGCCGCAGGCGAGACCCTGACCGTCGATTACCAGGTCCACGTCGGCGACGCCGCGACCACCGCGACCCAGACCGTCGAAGTGGTCATCACCGGCACCAACGACGCCGTCGTCATGACCAGCGGTCCGGAGAGCGGAACGGTTGCCGAACAGGCCAACACGATCGGATCGTCGTCGCTCGACAGCACGAGCCCGACACCGACGGGCACGCTCGCGTTCGATGACGTCGATCTGACGGACCACCATTCGGTCAGCGTCGGTGTTGACTCGGCCGTCTGGTCGGGCGGCGACTTCGTTCCGTGGGGGACGCTGAACGATCTGCAATCGGCGCTGGCCACGGTCCTGCACGATTCCACCGGCTCAGGCCACGGCGGTATCTACTGGACCTTCAGCATTCCGGACAAGGACCTCGATTTCCTCAATGCCGGCGACACGCTGACGGTGACGTACAACGTCACCGTCTCGGATGGCGTGACCAACTCGACGCAGTTGGTGACGATCACGGCCACCGGTGCGGCCGACAACCAGCCCATCGTCAATGCGGACGTGGCCAGCGTTGCCGACACGACTGCGATCGATGCGGGCAACATTGTCGCCGTCGGCAACATGATCACGGATGCGGGCGACAGTGCTGGCGATATCGGCAATACGCTGAGCGTGACGGATGTCAACGGCAATGCGGTCTCCGGCATCCTCGACGTCGCGGGCACTTACGGCACGCTCACGGTTTTCAACGACGGCACCTATCTCTACACTGCCAATCCGGCGCTCGACGGGCTGCTCGATGGCCAGCATGCCACCGACCTGTTCAACTTCACCGTCACCGACAGCTTCGGTCACAGCACTCCGACGACCCTGACGTTCAACATCACGGGTTCGGATGAGGCGCCACAGATCACGTCGGCCATCGCCTTCGGCTCGATCACCGAAGACGCCGGGCCGAGCCTTGCCGTCAATGGTGGCTTCGAGACCGGTGACTTCACGGGCTGGGTGGCGAACGGTCCCGTGGTCGAACTCGACGCGCTCGGCGGCGATTTTGGCAACTACACCGCCAACCTGACGGGCACCGGATCGCTGGAGCAGGACATCGCGACTGTCGCCGGTCAGCACTATACGTTGAGCTTCTATGCCGCGGGTGACGCGGGTGGTGGCCCCGAGACGTTCACAACATCCTGGGCAGGGCCGCTGGACCTTTCCCTCGGCTTCACCAAATACACTTTCGACTTCGTTGGCGATGGCCTGACGGATCAGTTCCTGATCAACTACAGCGCTGGCATTTCAGGAATCCATTTTGACCAGTTCTCGCTAGCCCCGACACCGGGGCCGGCGGTCGAGACCTCGGACGGATCAGTCTCGTTCGCGGATTCCGACCCGGGCGATACGCACACGGCGAGCTTCACGCCGCATGACAGCAGCTATGTCGGGACGTTCTCGCTCGACCCGGTCACGGAGTCGGGCGGCTCGGGCTCGGTGGCGTGGCACTTCAGCGTTGACAACGCCGACATCCAGTTCCTGGGGCAGGGGCAGTCGATCACCCAGATCTATACCGTCGCGGTGATCGACCACGCTGGTGCCACCGCCTACCAGGACATCAGCGTCACCCTCAACGGCAGCAACGATGCGCCCACGGCTGTAAGCGATAACATCATCACCGATGTCGGTCCCAACGGCACGGTCGATATCCCCGCATGGGCACTGGCGGCCAACGATATCGATCCTGATACGATCGACCATCTGTCGGTCGGCAGCGTCATCTCGAGCAGTGGCGGCGCGGCGTCGCTGGCGGGTCCCGACGTGTTCTTCATCGACGACACCACGCCGGGCGGCTCGTTCAACTACGCCGCGTCAGACGGACTTGCGGCGAGCGAAAATACGGCCACCGCGACCGTCATCAACAACGCGGCGAGCGCCACGACGCTCGATGGTACCAGCGGCGACGACATCCTTATCGCCACCAACGGCACCGAGACGCTCAATGGCGGGGCCGGCAACGACATCCTGATCGGCAATTCCGGAAACCACGTCATGAGCGGCGGCGCGGGCAATGACACATTCGCGTTCATGCATACGACCGATGGCACTGCGACCATTACCGACTTCAACAATACCAGCCAGCATGATCACATCGCCGTCTCGGCGAGCGGTTTCGGCGGCGGTCTGACGGCCGGCATGGATGTGACGCCGCTGTTCCAGACCGCGGCGAGCGATCAGTTCAACGGGCTCTCCGGCTTCCTGTTCGATACGGCCAACCAGACACTGTACTTCAGTGCCGACGGAACCCAGGGTGCATCGCTGTCGGTGGCGCAGGTTCAGGCGGGGGTGACGATCAATCCTCACGACATCCTGGTCGTGTGAGCAAGGTGGTGCGCGGAAGAGCGGGGGCCTCGCAGGCCCCGCCCTTTCGCATGAGCGCCAAGCTGTGATGCGTTGAGAACCCGCGCTGCGGCTCGGGGTCGATGCGACAGGTCTCTATTCCGGATGCATCTTTTTGAGTGCGCCGAGAAGGTCGAACAATGGCGTCAGCAAGAGCGGCCAGACTAACTGAAGGAAGACGCCGCTATAAGCGATCATGTTCTGGAAGGTGCTGAACACCACGAATGTGCTCAGCAGCGCCAGCGCCGGAACGGCCAGCGAACTGTTTCGGATCAGGTACAGATACGCTGCCACAAATGCGGCGAAGGCAGCGAACATGATGGCCATGCCGGTCCACCCCATCAGGATGAAGGGTCGGCCGAACATGGTTGCCACATTGAGGCCCCGGGCGGCTTCGGGCGTGCTAACCCGACTCGTAACGCCGATCAGCGGCAGCACGCGTTTGGAGACAATGTCGGGCACGAACTCGCTCACGGCGAACTCGGCCGGGGCATGGGGCGCCGGCTTGTCAGTGTCGACCGAAAGCTCAAGATTTGCCATCGGCGAGGTAAAATAGACATAGGCCCAGAAAAACGTCGTCGGGATTCCCGACTTCATGAAGGCGGGCGAGGCTTGGGCCCTTTCCAGAAGGTGCTCGCTCGACTGCATGCGATAATTGCCGAACAGGCCGAACAGATACAGGCCCGCGACCACGATCGCTGCCAACGCCGTCAGCGCGGGCCAGCGCGGACGCCTTGCGATGAGATAGACGAACCCCCAGCTTACGAGCGTGATCGCAGCAGGTCCCCGATACACGATCGCCACGAAGTAGATGATCGGCAGCGCGGCCTCGAGGAGATAACGCAGGCGCTTCGTGCTAAGAAAATCCGCGAAACGGATGGTGCTGAAGGCACTGCCGAAGGTCACTGTAAAAACATGTAGATGGGGGACCAACTTGAGATCGTTCGCATAGTTGAAGTGACCGCTTGCGATCATCACCAAAGGGACGCCACCATTGTACACGATGTCCGCGAGCATCATCGGGACGAGCGGAACGACGACCCAGCCGGGCAGGGCGGGCCGGTGCTCCCTGATCTGTGCCGTCGTGGACCGGAAGGCGTAGGCGAGCGACCCGGCCGCCAGAAAGGTGCCCGCGAAGAATCCGAGCAACGAGAACGACAAGGGGGGGTAAAGGCTCGACCAGCCGAGCTTATAAGTACCAAGGACCGCGGCGAAGGCGGCAATGTAGACAAGGAATGGATTGGTGAACATGAGGCCTGCAAACTAATTCGGGACAACGCCCGCCGCGGGACGACATCTTGAGATGACATCCAGGCTGGCAATCGAAATGAATACAGCGCCCATTCCGATTGATCCAGTGAGAACCGTATTGAACGCGGTTGCCACATACACAAAGATCCCTGACAATAGGAACGGCGCCGCGAGATCCCTCGACCCGGGCGCGCTTGCGAAATACAGCTGTGTCACGTATCCGATCAAAAGCAGCCAGAATCCGAGGCCCACGAGCCCCTGCTTGAACAGGACCTCGAGATAGTTCAATTCGACGCGGTCTCGGTCTCTGATTTGCGCACCAAGTCCGTTGCCGACCAGAAGCGAAGCCGCATTGGTGTTTTGAAACACGAATTTGACGTCGCGTATCCGTTCGTTGTCGGTCGGACGGGCCTCGAAGATCGCGGCAGTCGGAGGCGGCACCGGCGGTGGGACACCGCCTTGGGAGGCGTACTTTTCCAGGTCAGCCGGGCCGCGGATGACCCCCAGGGCGGCGAACTCCTTCAGGTTCAGATTTGTTTCGGCCTGCACGGCTATCAGCATGATAATAGCCATGACACCGAGCTGTCCGATCGGAACGATGGACCGCCGCCAGTTCCACTGCAGGAGAAGCCCGACGAGAGCCGCGCAGGCGAACCCGACGAACAGGGACCGGGTCAGCGTCATCGCGAGTGCAATTCCGCAAATCGTGGCGACTAGCCGTCCATACGCGAACCGTCCGAAAATCATGAACAGCATAGCAATGGCCACGTAGAAAAAGCCCTTGTAGAAGAATCCGATGAAGACGAGCTGGCGATCGACCGCCTGCCGGAAGATGAACTCGTCGATCGAGCCGAGAGCGTTGAAAACCGCCAGGTAGCTGACGACGCCGGTAAAGGCCGCGAGCAGCACCAGCAGATAGGCGACGGACATGATAATCCCGCATCCAACGAGGATTCTGGCGACCATCGTTACGTCCGAGATCGATCGGATCGCCACTGCAAAGAACAGGAGCATCGGAAAATAGGCAAGCGGCTTGATCTCGCCGATGATGTCGTTGAGATTGTTTCCCTTGAGGTAGCCCAGCAGTGCATCGAGCGCGGTCATCGCGATAAACGCGATCACGAATGTCATGATCTTTCGATCGACCTTGACCGGATTGAGCACGGTGAGGCGCAGAACGGCCCACGGTACGCATATCGCAAACAGGATTTCCCGGACGCGAAACAAACCGATCGTGATCAAATAGCCGTTGCCGCCGAGCGCAAGGTCGATCGCCACAGCAATCAGCAGTATCTTTTCGGAGATATACGCGGTTTGCGACAAAGCGATCTCCAGGGGCTCATAAAGCCGTTCTAGCCGTCAATCCATGATGAGGGCAAGCTCCCACCCCCCGTTTGTGTGTCTGATGATACGGCTTTGCGCGGACGCGGCGGCCGGCAGATTGCGTCGGCCCGGACAGCTTGTGAGCGCTGCGACGGTAAGTTAGGTTGCTGGTCTTTCTGGGGGTGAATCAGCCTATGCGGCCTCGGTTTCTGCTGCTTCGGGAGACGATACGAACGGCGATCAAGTCGAGAGTGATCCGGCATCGCTATAACCGGCGCCTGGGCAATCTTGGGAATGCCGTCGGTGCATTTGCCCTTGGCGAGAGCGCCGAGGATGGGGCGCTGGTCGATCGGCTAGTCGCAAGCTTCAAATCGCGGGCGGAGCAGCCGACCGGACAATGGGCCGATATCTATTCGGAACGCCACGCTGACATCGGGCAGGCTATCGCGGCGAACGATCGCGCCGGGATCGAGCGCATCCTTCGTGATCCCGTCACATCCGATATCTTTTTCGGTTTCGACAGCACCGTACGATCGCTGCGGGCCAGCGGTCTGCGGATCGAGGACCGCCATGCGCCGCGGCTCGTCCTCGACGGATTGGTGACGTTCGCGGAAGCGATCGGCGCGCGGCCGCTTGAATATCCGGAGAATTATGGCCTGCGCCGCCATCCGATCGCCGTCGAAAAGGTGCTGGAGCAGATCGACCGGGCGCTCGGCGTTGCGTTCAAGGTTCCCAATCCCTATCGCGGCGAATACGGGCTGGCGACGTCACGCGGCGTGATGTCATTTCGCGTTCCCCAGGCAATCTACCAGGCTTGGCGGATCGCACGGCTGCTGGACGGTGTTGAGCATCCGCGCGTGCTCGAGATCGGCGGCGGCCTTGGCCGCACCGCTTACTATGCGCGTGCGTTTGGCGTGCGCGACTACGCCATCGTCGACATCCCCGTGAGCTCGTTGGCCCAGGGTTATTTTCTTGGTCGCACGCTCGGGCCGGAGGCTGTCGCACTCTACGGCGAGCAGCGCCGCGCGGACGCGATCAAGCTGCTTTCACCGGCTGAGTTCGTGCACAGTGGCGAGCGCTACGACCTCATTGTCAACGTCGATTCGTTGACGGAAATCGGACGTCAGGCCGCGGACGAATATTGGCGGCAGATCAGGGCGCGCGCCGACCGCTTTCTCTCCATCAATCATGAGGCCAACGAATTCACCGTAACGGAGCTCATTGCGCCGGCAAGAGCAAGCCGCACCCCCTATTGGTTGAGGCGCGGCTATTTGGAGGAGTTCGTGGATCTGCGGCAATAGGGCGAGGTTTCGGCGCGACCGTCGCGCCTCGGGGCCCGTCGTGCTCCTCAGGGGCTCTCAAGCGCCAGCTCACACGACCTTGGCCTTCCTAAGCTGTGCGATTTCGTCGCTTTCAAATCCGAACTCGGCGAGCACCTCTTCGGTCTGCTCGCCGAATTCCGGCGGTCGTGCAGCCATCTTGCTAGGGGTACGAGACAATTTGACCGGTTGTGCGACAAGCCGGATTTTCCGGTTCTCTTCATTCGGCACATCCTGTGCGATGCCGAGATGCTTGACCTGCGCATCCTCGAACATCTGGTCGATCGCATAGATCGGGCCGCAGGGTACGCCTGCCTCGTTGAAGTCCCTGACCCAGGTCTCGGTCGATTTCGTCACGGTCCGTCTGCCGATCTCCGCGTTCAGTGCGTCGCGGTTTTTCGAGCGCACAGGCGCAGTAGCATAATCCGGATTGGTGACCAGCTCAGGGGAGCCGATCGCTTGTGCGAAGCGCTCCCAGATCCGCCCGCCAGTGGTTGCGATGTTGATGTAGCCGTCGGACGTCTTGAACACGCCGGTCGGGATGCTGGTCGGATGGTTGTTGCCGGCCTGGCCGGCGACTTCTTTTTCCATCAGCCAACGCGCCGCCTGGAAATCCAGCATGAAGATCTGGGCTTGCAACAGCGAGGTCTGCACCCATTGCCCCTCGTCGGAAACCTCGCGCTCCAGGAGCGCGGTGAGGATGCCGAGCGCGCAGAACAGCCCGGCCGTGAGGTCTGCGACGGGAATGCCGACCCGCATCGGGCCTTCGCCGGGCGCTCCGGTGACCGACATCAGGCCGCCCATGCCCTGCGCGATCTGATCAAAGCCCGGCCGCTTGTGATAGGGGCCGTCCTGGCCGAACCCCGAGATGCTGCCATAGACCAGACGGGGATTGATCCCGCGCAGGCTCTCATAGTCGATGCCAAGCTTTGTCTTGACGTCGGGCCGGAAGTTTTCGACGACCACGTCGGCCTTCGCGACCAGGCGCTTGAACACATCGAGGCCCTTGGGGTCTTTGAGGTTCAGCGTCATGGCGCGCTTGTTGCGGTGCAAATTCTGGAAGTCGGCGCCCCGGCGGGGGCCGCCGGGCTGCTCGCCACCGCCGTCTTCCAGAAGTGCGTCGATCTTGATGACATTGGCGCCCCAATCGGCCAATTGTCGTACGCAGGTCGGTCCCGAACGGACACGGGTGAGGTCGAGCACAGTGAAGCGGGAAAGGGCTTGCGAGGCGCGCGGAAAGGCCATTGATGGGGACTCCGGACAGAAATGCATGCATGCGCGGCCAAACCACACAGGTCTGGCCGACGAGGCAGCTATAACAGCGTTGGCGACGGCGGTCGATGCGGCCGGGACAGGCGTCATAGCCCTATAATGGTTGCCGAAATCGCATGCTTCCGGCTCCTGGTTCGTAGGCAAGTTCTCGGGGGTTCTCGCGATCCGACACGATCATAAAAATAACACCTCTAATTGAACCTGGCATCTTTACCGATGGACAGATGCACGAGAGGTGGCGGCCAAAGCGGCCTCGATCTCAAATGGGCCTTTAGTTGGTGGCGTGATTCCGGCCTATTTTGCGCGTGACACTTGAGACTGGACTGCAGCGAATTGGGGGATGGCTGCCGGCGATTGTTTCGTGCATGCGATACGCACAAGCCTGCGTCGGGGCTGCCTTCATCCGCAGAATGAGTTCTACTGGAAATTATTGTTCAGCATTTTGCTGCGCCCGAGAAACGGCCAGCTCAGAGGAGGCGGAGATGAAGCGCTTTGGTTTACTCGTATTGACAATTGGTTTTCTGGTTCCATTCCTGGCGTCGGCGCCAGCAAACGCGCAAGCGACCCGCACGTGGGTGTCCGGCGTTGGCGATGATGCCAATCCGTGCAGCCGCACGGCACCGTGCAAGACCTTCGCCGGCGCGATCTCCAAGACTGCGGCCGCCGGCGAGATCAATGTGCTCGATCCTGGCGGCTTCGGTGCCGTGACCATCACCAAATCGATCACCATCAGTTCGGTTGGCTTCGAGGCCGGTGTGCTGGTCTCCGGCACCAACGGCATCGTCGTCAGCGTTGCGTCGACCGACCGCGTCGTGCTTCAGGGGCTCGACATCGAGGGGCTCGGCACAGGTCTCGACGGCGTCAAGGTCATCGGCTCCGGTTCAACCACGATCATCAATTGCACCATCCATCGCTTCACCGGCAATGGCATTAACCTCGTCGGGACGGCCGGCGCGCGCGTGGTCGTCAAGGACTCGATCATCACAAACAACACGGGCGGCTTCAATATCCAGGGCGCTTCGGGTGCTGCAAATGTCGGAGTTTCTCTCAATACGTTGTATGATCTCAATCCCAGCTTCGGGATTCAGGTTGCGGCACCAAGCAGCTTGAACCTGTCGGGCAACCGGATTTTTGGCGCTGCGGCCGCCCTCAATCCGACCGGCGGAGCTGCGGTGGCCTCGTTTGGCGATAACGGCACGAACGGCACGTTCTCGCCGACGACGACGATTCCGCTGAAGTAGACCTTTCCGTGCAGAACGTCGTGGCAGGCTTCCTGATCGGAGGCCTGCCACGATCGTTTTTCTTCCCGCGCAAAGGTGATGGATATTGCCCACGGGTGAAGCTAACCTGCAGTGAGGATGGTAGCGGGGCGGGGATGATCACCAGGTGCAGCACTCATCGAAACGCCGAATGCCGACCGGCAAAGGTGTTCCGCGCGTTCGCGCGTGGTTACCGCGTGAAATCCATTCTGTTTGCTCTTGCTGCCGTCACGCTCATGCTTTCGGCCGGGCACGCAGCCTTGGGCCAGTCGATGCAGCGGGGCATTTACGCCTTCAATCGCCAAAACTACGTTGCGGCGTCGCGGTCTTTCATTCCGCTGGCCGAGCGAGGCAATGTATCGGCGCAGACCCGCCTCGGCTACATGTTCGAGACCGGCCGCGGCGTTCCGCAGAATTACACCGAAGCGGCGATGTGGTACCGCCGCGCCGCCGAGCAAGGCGACAGTCTTGCGCAATATTCTCTCGGTCTGCTCTATGACAGAGGCCAGGGCGTGCCGCGAGACATTGTCGAAGCGAGCAAATGGCTCAACCTGTCCGCAGCGGCGGCGCCACGCGAGGCGCGAGAGGCACGCGTACGAATTCGCGACGCCGTCACATCCAAGATGACGCGCGGAGAACTCGCCCAGGCGAGACTGCGGGCGCTGGAGTGGGCGCCGAGCCGCGAGCACTGAGAGGTGGCATGTTGGCCCCTATCGCTTCATCGCAGCGAGGTCCTCGCGGGCCTTCTCGGCCTGTGTGCTATCGGGATGGCGCGTGATGAAGAGCTCGAGTGCCTCAGGCGTCCCCTTTTGGCGGGCCAGCTCGTATTCCTCGGCGACCGCTGCCGAAGGGTCGCGGGCTGGTGGAACCGAGGGCGCGCGCCACGCCTTGCCGCTGTCGTCCGCGTTGGCTTTTTCGACCATGACAGGCAGTCCTCCGAAGGGCAGGTGATTTAGCCCGGCAAGCCCAACCCAAGCGCTGAACAGACCGACCGAAAGCAGGTGTGGCTTCATGCGTTCCCTTGCAAATCACGACGGACCGAATTGGCACCGTCATTCCTGCCCGTGTATTTACGGGACCTGATGTTTAACAAGTCATTACGGAAAGAGGGCGGGCCAAGTCGCAAACTTAAACTAAACGTATAAGTCTCAGACTAGAATCACCTGTCCGCGCCTCGAATCGAGGGGGGCCGCCGCTTCGGAGATTCTCTTGGCTACCTCTGTCAATGTTAGTGCAACCAACAACGCGGACATAGACGGCCTGCTGGCGGGGACCAAATGGTCCGGCACGATCAGCTACAGCTTCCCCACGTCGTCCAGCACCTATGGTACTTCCTACTCCGGTGGCAACGGCGAACCGACGACGGCGGGCTTTTCGGCCGCGCCGACCCAGATGCAGGCGGCGATCAACTACGCCATTGCGCTGATCCAGAGCTACACCAACGCCAGCATCTCGTATAATGGCACAGGCTCCGCCGACATCATGGTCGCGCAGTCGCCGGCGGCCAATCCGACCTCCTACGCCTATTACCCCGGCAATTACGCGGCCGGCGGCGACGTCTGGTTCGGCACGCAATACGACTACACGCAGGCACAGCTCGGCAATTACTATTTCACGACCGCGCTGCACGAGCTCGGGCATGCCCTGGGCCTCAAGCATAGCCAGGAGACCGGCGGCGTTGCCAATGTCGCGGTGCCGAGTGCGCATGACGACAGCGAATACACCGTCATGAGCTATCGCAGCTATGTCGGCGGGCCGCTGACCGGCTACACCAATGAGGCCTACGGATATCCGCAGACCTACATGGCGAACGACATCCTCGCGCTGCAGACGCTGTATGGCGCGAACTACAACACCCAGAGCGGCAGCACCGTCTACACCTGGAGCCCGACGACGGGGCAGGAGTTCATCAACGGCGTCGGACAGCTCGCGCCGGGTGGCGGCGTCGGCGGCTCGGCTAACCGCATCTACGACACGGTCTGGGACGGCAATGGCGTCGATACCTACGACCTGTCGAACTACACGACCAGCCTGACCATTAATCTCAATCCCGGTGCGTCGTCGGTGTTCTCCACCACGCAGCTCGCCTATCTTGGCAACGGTCATTACGCGACGGGCAATGTCTACAACGCCTATCTCTACAATGGCGACGCGCGCTCCTATATCGATAACGCCACCGGCGGCTCCGGCAACGACACGATCATTGGAAACGCCATCGCCAACGTCCTGAAAGGCGGCGGCGGGAACGACACGATCTCCGGCGGCGGCGGAAATGACACCCTGATCGGCGGCACCGGTGTCGACATCCTGACCGGCGGAGATGGGGCCGACACTTTCGTATTTGCTGCTGGCGACAGCTCGCCTGCGGTCGGCCAGCACGACCGCATCACCGATTTCACCCCCGGCGTCGACCACATCGATCTCACGCCGATGGACGCCAACACCAATACGGCGGCGAATGATTCATTTCACTTCATCGGGACCGCGGCGTTCAACGGGGTAGCTGGCGAGCTCCATTACTACTATGACAGTGCGCGAGGCATGACCGTTGTCGAGGGCGACACCAATGGCGACGGTGTCGCTGATTTTGCGATCGATCTGGTCGGTAGCCTCTCCCTCAGCGCTGCCGATTTCAATGGCGTCTCGACCAATCACGCACCCTTCGCAAACGCAGTCTCGGCGAACATATCGGCGACCGCAAACCAGACCATGGCGATATCGAGCCTCTTCACCTCGGGGGATGCCGACCACGACACGCTGCTCTATATGATCTTTGACGGCACCACGACCGGCAGCCACGGCCATCTCGTGGTGAACGGTACGACCGTGGCGGCGGGGACACCATATTGGGTAACGCAGGCCCAACTCGCGCAGACTTCATTCGTGGCTGGACCGCTGGGAACATCCGATGACATCCGGATGATCGCCTATGACGGCCAAGCCTACTCCGGCGGCGGGGTTTGGACCAAGACGCTGGTCACCGCGTCCGGGACGAATGCCGCTCCGCAGATGGCATTGCCGGACGGCGCAGCCGTCGTGGCAAACCCTGCCTCGTCGGTCCCGATCAGCAGCTTGTTCAGCGCCTCCGATGCTAACGACGATACATTGAGCTACTTGGTCTATGACGGCGCTACAACGGCCGGTCACGGCCACCTCGTGGTGAGCGGAACAGTGGTGCCACAGGCAACCCCCTTTTGGGTAACGCAGGCGCAGCTTGCGCAGACCACGTTCGTGGTGGGATCGGCCGGCGTCACCGATGATGTCCGCATGATCGCCTATGACGGGCAATCCTATTCGGGAGGCGGCATCTGGTCTAAGATCAGCGTGCTTGCGGACACCCCGCCCCAGATCGCGCTGCCGAGCGGAAGCAGCGTATCGGCGAGCGCTGGCCAGTCGTTTGCGGTGGGCAGCCTGTTCAGCGGCAGCGACGCCGATGGCGATACCCTCACATATTTGATCTATGACGGCACCACCACGGCCGGTCACGGCTACTTCACGGTGAACGGAACCGTCGTGCCGCAGGCAACGCCGTATTGGGTGACACAGGCTCAGCTTGCGCAAACGACGTTTGTGGCAGGCTCGGCGGGTGCGGCCGACGACGTTCGCATGATCGCTTATGACAGCCACGTGTACTCGAGCAGCGGCGTCTGGTCGAAGGTGCAGCTCGCTGTTGGGCCTAGCGGGGCATCGTCCACGGCCGCCGTAGCGCCCATTGATGCCAACGATCAGATCCACCCCGTGCTGGGCGCGTATGATTTCCACCTGTTGGCTTGAGGGCATGAACCGCCGCGCCACCACCGCCCGCGAGCCCGCCTTCGGGCCCTGGAATGGGTGCCAGCCGCGCGCGACCTCTTCGACAAAAAACGCGGCACTGTAGAAGACGACGACAGCCCGTCGCCGAGCAGCGGGCACTTTGTCGTCAATGGAGCGACCGTGCCGGCACAGACCGCGTATGCAGTGACGGCAGCGCAGCTTGCGCAAACGACCTTTGTTGCCGAAAGCAACGGAACGTCCGATGATCTCTATGTGAAGGCCTTCGATGGCCAAGCTTATTCAGTCGGCCGTGAAAAATCCTCCAGGCCATTGAGCGGGAATCGATTTTTCGGACGAGACGAGCTTTGAGATTGCAAGCTTTCGGGCTTTGACGGCCGGAAAGCTTGCAATTTGCTTTTCCGGATTCCGTCGAATCGGTAGTCGTGATTCCATGCGTGCATCGGAGGGGACGATGCGACCAAAGGAACGACGAGACACGGGGCAGACCGATCTTTTGCGCTCGCGGCTGGACGCGATCATCGACATGGACCACCCGCTGGTGAAGCTGGCGAAGACGATCGACTGGTCGTTCCTCGAGCAGAAGTTCGGCGCGGTCTACCAGGACAAGCCGGGGCGACCCGCCGTTGCCGACACGACTGATGGCGGGGCTGGCGATCCTCAAGCACACCTACGACCTCTCCGACGAGGTCTTGTGCGAGCGGTGGCTTGAGAATCCCTATTATCAGCTGTTCTGCGGCGAAGAATTCTTCCAGCATCGTCTGGTGTTCGACCGCTCCTCGCTGACCCCGCTGGCGCCAACGCATGGGCGAGGAAAAGCTGCAGGCCCTGCTCCAGGAAAGCCTGTCGGTCGCCACCAGGACCAAGGCGATCAAGCCGGCCGATCTCAACCGCGTCATCGTCGACACCACGGTGCAGCCCAAGAACGTCATGTTCCCGACCGATGCCAGGCTTCTGAACCGCGCCCGCGAGATTCTGGTGCGGCTGGCGAAGAAGCAGGATGTCAAGCTGCGCCAGTCCTATGCGCGGGTCGGCAAGTTCGCGCTGATCGCTCACCAGCGCTACGCCCATGCCAAGCAGTTCAAGCGCGCAAACAGGGCGCTGAGGCAGCTTCGGACCTATCTGGGCCGCATCATCCGCGACATCGGCCGCAAGCTCGGTGGCAATGCCGATCTGGTCGGGGATCGCATTGGAGCGCATGCTGGCGCGCGCCCGGCAAGTGCTCGATCAGAAGCCGGCCAGCGGGGACCCAAGATCTACTCGCTGCACGCCCCTGAGGTCGAATGCATCGGCAAGGGCAAAGCGCACCGGCCCTACGAGTTCGGGGTCAAAGTATCGGTCGCCACCACGCTGGCGCACGCCAAAGGCGGCCAGTTCGTCGCCCATGTCAAAGCGCTGCCCGGCAATCCGTATGATGGCCATACGCTCGCAACCGTCATCCCGGACATGGAGGCGCTCATCGGCGATACCATCGAGCGCATCCTTGCCGACAAGGGCTATCGCGGCCACAATGCCCCGCCCGATTACAAGTTCAGGGTATTCACCTCAGGCCAGAAGCGACGGATGACGCCGAAGATCAAACGCGAGCTGCGCCGGCGTTCCGCCGTCGAGCCGGTGATCGGCCACCTCAAATCAGACCATCGAATGAACCGCAATTATCTCTGGCACCGCCAGGGAGATGCGACCAATGCCGTCCTGGCCGCCGTCGGCTACAACTTCCACCGCCTGATCCGGTGGCTGAGGCTTTTGCTGCGCCAAATCCTCGCCCAGCTCACCGTCGGACTTCAGCTCGTCACAGCCTGACATCCACGTTCTTCACGGCCGACTATTCAGGCAACGGCTACTATAGCTATTTCCACGTCAATATCACTGGGAGCGCGGCCCCGCTTGCCGCGCTAGCGACGGTGCCCGCGAGCCATGACTTCCACTTGCTGGTGTAAACCGGGGCCCGAAAGTCGCGACCGCGAACTCGATCCGCCGCGAGGAGTTCCGGGCTACTTGCCCACGTCGACACGCAGTGTCACGCGGGTGCGTTCCTGGTAGTCCTCGATGTGAGTCCAGTTTTGAATGCCGGCATTGCCCCAGTCGCAATACTGGGGCTTCCAGCCCAGGCTCTTCAGCATCAAATCGAGCGCGGCCCTGCTCGGTATGCCAGCCAGGACCATCTTCTGCGAATCTGACGTCTTGGCAGCGTCGCTCTCGAAATCGTGGTTTTCGACCTGCCAGACAACCACGTTTCGTGGGTCGGCGGCGACCGCGGTATCGATGATGACGTGCGCGGGCTTCAGTCTCTCGATCTGGGTTAGCAACGCCATATGATCGGTGACGTGATAGAAGAAACCGAGGCACATCACTGTGTCGATTTGCCCAGGCGCGATCTGATCCAGCGCGCTGAACGCATTGCCTTGGATGAACTGAAACTTGTCGCGCGACATTCCAAGCTGCTGGAGATTGTCGCCCGCCGACTGGACCAGATGCGCGCGGGCCTCGATGCCCGTGACATGGCTCGCGCCCGCGCTCAGCGCGGCGAAGCTCCACCGGCCGTCATGGCTCGCGATATCGAGGACGCGCTTTCCGGAGATCGCGTTGCGGCTGAAATCGATGATGGCGCGATAGCGCTCGTTCAATCGGTTCGCGAATGCCGTCGTTTCGCTGGTCTCGAAAAACTGGGGATATTGATCGAAAAAGCCGGGACGGACCATTCCGCCTTGAGAAAGGCGGCGGCGCGCACGCATCGCCACGACCTTAGCTGCGTTCCCGATCTTCGACGAGATTTCGGAGACGAGCTCCGTAGCGTTTGACATGATTGAAATCATCCGGAAACGACTGGTCTATTAGGAGTTGAACAAATGGCTGTCAACCCGGCGAGACCATTGCAGATGGTTTCGCAGACATGCGGTCTGTGCCCGTTTCGTGACAATTTCACCAGGACACGCAGGCGCCGCACTGGCGGCGATTCCGCGAAGGCACGCCCGCTCGAGGCGTTGAAGATTGCGATGGTAAGGTCCCTGCAAAAGCTGCAGGCTTGATGTCCGCAGCACGATCAGGATGACGCGCGGGTTCCCCGGCCTATCTGGCAAAAAGCCGAAAACAAGCCCATGCGGCACAAAGCCAGTTGCGCGGCGATGAGGATTTGTCCTTATCGGGGGTGGGCCTTAGCCGGGCCAGCCGCCGAGCCAGTTGAGATACCACGTCTCGCCCAGCCAGCCGATCCAGATGGAGGGCGCCAGGAACAGGCCGAACGGCAGGAAGGCGGTCCCGCGCAGCGGTTTCCTGTGCAATGCAGCATTGGCGACATAGGCGCCGATCGCGAGCAGCGCCGCGAGCTCGATCACCGCGGCCGCCGTCGTAAGATCGAGCCAGGCCCCGCCGACGGCGGCGAGCTTGACGTCGCCGAGCCCGAGCCCGTCGCGGCCGCGCCAGTACCGATAGGCCAGCATCAGGAGCAGGAGCGGAAGCGCCACGGCCACGGCGCGCGCGATCGGCCAGAGCAGCGCTTCGGCGCCCACATCGGGCACGAACGCGGCGGCGCGGAGCAGGGCGAGCGCGAAGGCGGCCGCGGTCAGCTCATTCGGGATCAGATAATGGCGGGCATCGTTCGCGGCGATGGCGAGCATGAGAGCGGCCAGGAATGCGCCATAGAGGCCTTCCGCGGCGGGTGCCGTGGCGAGGCTTGCGAACACGGCGACGAGCAGCGCGAGGCTGAGGACCAGCGGCGCACGTATCCCGTCATGCGCATCTTCCTCGGTCACGCCGTCAGCGCGCGGCCTTGGGCGGGCTGACGGCGATCACGGGATTGCTGGTCCCGACCAGGCGGCTGTTCATCTTGCTGCGCATCTCCTCGGCGATGACATGCGCATCGACGCCGTTCTTGATGACGGTCGGGCGGATGAACAGGATCAGCTCGGTGCGGGCGCGCGCGGTGGTCTGGTGCGAGAAGGCGTCGCCCACGCCGGGAATGGAATCGAGGATCGGCAGGCCCTGGCGCTGCTTGTTCTCGGTCTCGCTGATCAGGCCGGCGAGCAGTACGGTCTGCCCGCTCGTCACCGCAATCGAGCTTTTGACCCGGCGCTGCGAGATCGTCGGCGTCAGCGAGTTGGCGCTGCCGGCGGCCACGCTCGAGATCTCCTGCTCGATGTCGAGCACGACGTTGCCGTTGGCGTTCGCGCGCGGCAGCACGCGCAGGATGATGCCGGTGTTCTTGTAGTCGATGGTGTTGACCACGGTGTTGTTGGCGGTCAGCACGGTCGCGGTGCCGGTCGAGAACGGCACCTGGTCGCCGACCTGCAACGTCGCCGGCTGGTTGTCGAGCACCACCAGCGACGGGTTCGACAGCACCTTGACATCGGTGACGCCGTGCAGCGCATCGAGAATGACACGCGGCGAGTTCTCCGAGCCGACCAGGAAGTTGAAGCCCGGCAGCACGCGTCCGAGCAACGCGCCGGACGCGGCGTTGACGGCGTTGGACGCCGCTTCGACGGCGCCGCTGCCGACAGTCGCGGCATTGCTGACGCCGGCGATGGTGTTGGAGATCGAGCCCTTCTGGCTCGCCAGGAAGAACTGCACGCCGTAGTTCAACTGGTCGTTCAGCGTCACCTCGGCGATCGTCGCCTCGATCGCGATCTGGCGCTGCGGCCGGTCGATCTGGCGGATCGTCTGCTCGACGACGCGCTGCGCGTCCTGATTGGCATAGACGAGAACGGCATTGTTGGTGACGTCGGCAGTGATCCGCACGTTCTGGAGGATGCCGTTGATGCCGGACTTCGAGCCGTTGCCGTTCGGTCCGCCGAAACTGTTGTCCTGCGGCGGCGTCGCGGACGCAGCCGGAGCGGGACGGGCGCCGAGCGAGAAGCCAGCGGGTCCGGTCACCGGCGTCGAAGCACCCGCGGCAGCGGTTGGCAGCGCGCTTAACGCTGCGACCGGATTGCCGGAGGACGACGTCGCGATGCCCGCACCGGGAGCGACCTGGTTCGACCCGCTGTCGAGCGTCGAACCGCTTGCCGAGCTCTGGTTGAACAGCATCTCGTTCAGCATCGCCACGACCAGCTTTGAATTGCCGTAGCGCAACGGATAAGATTTCAGATTCACGCCATCGGTGTCGGAACGGTCGAGCCGTGCAATCCAGGTCTGGGCGCGCTTCAGATATTCCGGCTTCTGGCTCACCACGAGGATCGAGTTGAGCCGCGCGATCGGCTGGAGCTTGATGACGTTCTGGCCCATGCCGCCTTCGCCGGAATCCATGATCTTCTCGATCTCGGCGATGACAGGCTCGGGGGAGGAATTGCGCACCGGGAAAACGCCGACCGATTGTCCGCGCATCCAGTCGGCGTCGAATGACAGAATTGTGTCGACCGCGGTCGCCCGATCCGTTCCGCTGCCGCTGACGATCAGCGTGTTGCGGGAGTTGTCGGGGCGCATGGTCGATGCTTTCACGCCGAAAGCATCGAGCAGCTTGAAGATGTTTTGCGCCGAGGTGTAGCGGAGCGGCACGACGGTGATGCCCTGGCCGGCTTCGGTGCTCGCCGAGCGGTCGATGCCGCCGGGGCCGGCCTCCGGCGCCGGCAGCAGGCGATAGCCGGTACGGTCGCGCACCAGCGCCACGCCGGACATGCGCAGCGCATTCTCCAGAACGTAGATCGCGTCCGCCTTCGGAACCGGACGCACCGAGGCGAGCGTCACGGTCCCCTGCACGCGGGGGTCGATGGTGTAGCCGACGTTGAGTACGTCACCAAGGATGACCTTTGCGACGGTCGCCACTGGGGCGTTCTCGAAGTTGAGATCGTAGCCGCTGCCGCCGCCATCGTCGCGTTCGGCAAGCGCGCCGCCTTGTGGCGTCGCACCATCGCTGAGATAGATCGCGGGTTTGGACGATTTCGCTTGACCCATGCCACTTGCCCCTGCATCCGCAGGTTGCCGCGGCTGAAGATCGAGGGCGCGGATCTTGTCAACGAGATCCTGGGCGCGCGGATCCTTGGGGTCCGCTTCGACCGATTGGTCGGCCGTAACGATGCAGGCGGTGAGCAGAAAAGCGGACGACAAAAGAACGAGCGTTCCAGTCAACGCTGAGCGCAGGCGCAAAAGCGGCTGGACCACTTCAAACAAGATACGCCTACCAACGCTACGAGAAAAAAGCATCCGATCCCCCTTGGCTCGGACGCGCAATAATTTGCCGCACGATTATGTTTTTGCTAAGTAATAAGTCAAGGGCAAAGGGCCTTCCGTGCTCCATAGAAGCTGTTGTATTCAAGTAACAAGGTCAACGCCGTGAATGCGATGCGCGACCGCTCCGCCGATAGCTTCAGGCAGCATCTCCTGGAAAAATATTCACTGCCGCAGCGAGCGCATGCCCGTGTCGAACGGTCAGCCAATCCGGCGCTGACGCGACCACTGCGCGAATTTTGGGAGGCCACTGATCTGTCGGCGGCGGAATTCGCCGACGAGCTGTCCGATTATTTTGCTCTGCCGCGGATGAGCTTTCCGCAACTGCTCACGACCACGCCCCGTCTCGAAGGTTTTTCGCGGCGATTTCTACGAGAATCCACCATCTTTCCCTTTGGCGCGCCGGATGGTGGATTTCGACTGGCCGTTGCCGATCCCTCCGACACAGCGGCCATTCGTGCCGCCGAAATCGTGTTCGGAACGCCGGTCGATGTCGTCGTAGCGTCATATGAGGACATTACGACGGTCCTGGATCAGCGAACCGATGCCGACGATGCGAATGCAGACCAAAGCGCCGGCCGCGCGGGGCAGTCCGACGACGACATCGAGAGTCTGCGCGATCTCGCCAGTGGTGCGCCTGTGGTACGCGCGCTCAACGATCTGCTGGAGCGCGCGGTCGATCTGCGTGCCAGCGACATCCATGTCGAGCCGTTCCGCGCTGGTCTTGTAGTGCGCATGCGCGTCGACGGCTTGCTGCGTCCGCTACCGTCACCGCACGGCATCCCGCCACAGGCGCTGATCTCGCGCATCAAGATTCTCGCCAGCCTCAATATCGCCGAACGGCGCTTGCCGCAGGACGGCGCGGCGCGTGTCCGCGTCGGACGCAGCGAGCTCGACGTCCGTGTCGCCACCATGCCAACCCAGCATGGCGAGAGTGCAGTGATCCGCCTGTTGCCACGAGACCGCGGCTTGTTGGAGATGAGCAAGCTCGGGCTCGGCGCGCGCGATGAGGAGGTGATGACGCGACTGCTCGCGATGCCGCATGGCATGATCGTGGTCACGGGCCCGACCGGCAGCGGCAAGACCACGACGCTTGCTACCATGCTGTCGATTCTCAACGAGCCGACGCGCAAGATCCTCACCATCGAGGATCCCGTCGAGTACGAGATCCCCGGCATCAACCAGTCCCAGGTCAGGCCGTCTATCGGCCTGACCTTCGCATCCGCCATGCGCTCTTTCGTGCGCCAGGACCCCGACGTGATCATGGTCGGCGAGGTCCGCGACGCCGAGACCGCGCATATCGCGATCCATGCCGCGCTCACCGGCCATCTCGTGCTGACGACGCTGCATACCGAGACCGCGGCTGCGGCGGTGCCGCGCCTGATCGATCTCGGCATCGAGGGTTTCCTGCTCAAGTCGACGCTGCGCGCGGTGGTGGCGCAGCGGCTGGTTCGCATGCTGTGTGACCGTTGCAAGATGCCGCACGCACTCACCGAGGCCGATCTCGCCGAGGACCCGCGCTTTGCCGTGATTGGCTTCAAGTGCGGCGAGGTCGTGCACGAGGCCGGCGGCTGCGAACGCTGCGGGGGCACCGGCTATCGCGGCCGCAACGGCGTGTTCGAGATCCTCGAAATGTCCGACGAGGTCCGCACGCTGATTGGACCGCAGACCGACTCCCACACCATCGACGCCGCCGCGATGCGGGGCGGCATGACGACGATGCTCGAGGATGCTGTCGCCAAATGCCGGGCCGGGTTGACGACGGTGCCCGAGGTCTTCCGCGTCACGACAGTGCGGTAGAACCATGCCGAACTATCGCTATCGCGCGCTCAATGCCAACGGCGAGCTGGTCTCGGGGGCCATCGCCGCGTCTGCGCCTGGCGACGTGGCGCAGCGAATCGAGCGGCTCGGCCTGGTGCTGGTCGACAACGTCACGCCGGAAGAGGGCAGCGCGGCTCGCAGCGCGCTCAGCCTCTTCAACAGGCCGAAGGCCGAGGACGTCACCATCTTCACCCGTGACCTCGCGCTGCTGCTGCGGGCCGGCGCCCGCATCAATGACGGGTTGGAACTGCTCGCCGCCGATCCCGATTTTGGAAGATTGCGGCCGGTCGTCGCCGACGTCCGCGCGCGCGTCGTTTCCGGCGAGAGTTTTGCCGAGGCGCTGGTGCGGCATGAGGGGCTGTTCCCGCCGATGTATATCGCGCTGGTGCGGGTTGGCGAGGCGTCCGGATCGCTGGATCAGGTGCTTGAAGTGCTGGCCGGTGAACGCGCACGCGGCGAGGCGCTGAAGCGCCGGCTGACGGATGCGATCCGCTATCCCCTCTTCGTGCTTGGCGCAGCCGGCTGCGTGCTGCTGTTCTTCCTGACATTTGTGCTGCCGCAATTTGCCAGCGTGTTGCAGGATTTCGGCGCCAAGGTCGACCCGATCGTCGGCGTGTTCCTGAACATCTCGACTTTCTTGCGTGGCAATTCCGACGCTGTGCTGGCCGGGCTTGCTGCCACGATCGTCGCCGCGTGGTTGCTGTTGCGCCAGGAGCGCGTCCGCAGCGGCATGACCAATGCGATCACGCGGCTGCCGGCGATCCGCAACGTGATGCGCTCGTACCGCACGGCGCTGTTCTGCCGCAATCTCGGCCTGCTGCTCGGTAGCGGCGTCAACCTCACCACCACGCTGCGCATCCTGATCGACATGATGGCAACGACGGGCCCATCCGCGGTCTGGAGCGATGCTGCCGACCGCGTCCGCCATGGCTCGAAGCTCTCCGACGCGCTTGCCGAAACGGACGCGCTGCCGGCGATGGCGGTGCGCATGCTGAGACTCGGCGACGAGACGGGGCAGTTGCCGATGCTGTCCGGCCGGGTCGCCGAGTTCTATGAGGTCAAGCTGCAGCGCACGCTCGACCGCGCTGTCGGCATTGCGGGGCCTGCGGCGATCATCGCGATCTCCCTGGTCGTCGGCGGCCTGATTACGTCGGTGATGACGGCGCTGATGTCGGTGAGCCAGATTGTCGGTTAGGGTAAAGTACGGGAGGGGTTCGAGGTGACCAAACACGTATCGTCAAGGCGCAGCCGGCGCTGCGCAGACCGGGGGGAGGCCGGCTTCACCCTGGTCGAGATGCTCGTTGTCATCACCATCATCGGGATGATCATGGCGCTGGTCGGCCCCCGGGTGCTGAACTATCTTAGCGAGTCCAAGGCCAAGGCCGCGAAAATCCAGATCGAGAGCTTCTCCAGCGCGCTCGATCTCTACTATCTCGATCTTGGCCGCTATCCGACGGCGAATGAAGGTCTCACCGGGCTGACGCGCAGCAGCAACCAGGCCGGCTGGAACGGGCCATACTTGCGTGGCGGCGTGGTGCCAAACGATCCCTGGGGCCACGTCTATGTCTATCGGTCGCCGGGCGCGAGCGCTCCCTATGACATCATCTCACTCGGATCAGACGGTCAGGAAGGCGGCAGTGGAACGGCAGCCGACATTGTCAGCGGCGCGCGCTAGGCCGCTTGGTGACGCGCAAGCCTTGGATATACGAACCTTGGATGCACAAGTCTTGGATGCACAAGGCTTCGCGCTGATCGAGATCCTGTGCGTGCTCGCAATCATCGGTCTGCTTGCGGCGATCATCCTGCCAGCGATCCCGCGCTCGACGACGCGGGCAAAGCTCGAGAGCTACGCGGTCGAGACTGCGGCGCTGTTGAAATCCGATCGCAACAGCGCGCTGCGCCGCCAGGTCAGGGTCGCAACCCAGGTCGACGCGGAGGCGCGTGCGATCCGCTCGGGCGTCACAGGGCAAATCATCCGCCTGCCGCGCGACGTGATCGTGCAGACGACGCTGGCCGCGCGCTGCGCTGATCGCGCCACCGGGCGGTCGATCGATTTCTTCCCGTCGGGCATGTCGTGCGGCGGGACGATCGCATTGGCGCGACCTGGCATGGGGTACGAGGTGCGCGTCAACTGGCTGACCGGAGGCGTCGAGATTGTCCCGCAGAAGCTGCTCTGACGGCACAGCCGGCTTCACCTTGATCGAGGCGCTGGTCGCGCTTGCGATCATCGCCATCGTGCTCGGAACCATCGGCTCGGTCATCGCCGTCACGACCAAGGGCACGCGTTCGATCGACCAGCGTCTGGCGCTGGCGGGCACGGCCGAGACCTTGCTTGCGGATTTGCCGGCGCGCGGACTGCTGAAGCCCGGGCGGCAGAGCGGGCAGCTCGCTGGCAGTCGCTGGCGCGTCGATATCGCGCCGATGAACGTTGCTGGCGGCAATCCTGCCACCGATCGCTTCGTGCCGCTGGCGGTCAATCTGCGCCTTCAGCGCGCCGACGGCAGCGCGATCCAGGTCACGACAGTGAAGCTGGTACCAAGGCCCACGCAATGATCGGCGCCATGACCCGTGCCATGAAACGCCTGCATCTTGCGCTCGCTTCCGAGGCGGGATTCACCCTGCTCGAAGTGCTGCTGGCGACGCTACTGATGACCGTGATCCTGGCCGCGCTCGCGACCGTGACGGCGCAGTGGCTGCCGAACTGGAATCGCGGCATTGCGCGGGTGCAGCGCGCGGAGCGTCTCTCCACCGGGCTCGACCGCATCGTTGCCGACCTCACCGTCGCCGAGCAGATGACAGTGAACGGCGACGCCAGGACACCGCTGTTCGATGGCGCCGAATTGTCGGTGACGTTCCTGCGCACCGCGCTCGGCCCGAGCGCGCGCCCGGGCCTGGAATTCATCCGCCTGATCGAGAAGGCCGACGCGCAGGGGTTGGCGCTGGTGCGCGAGCGCGCGCCGTTCCAGCCGATGCCGACGGACGGGCAGATTCGTTTCGTCGACCAGGTGGTGCTGATCCGCGCGCCGTTCCGTGTGAGCTTCGCCTATGCCGGGCCTGACAGGCAGTGGCGACCGACCTGGCACGGTCAAGCGCAATTGCCGGAGCGCATCCGCGTCACCGTACGCGACGGCGCCACCGGGCAGGTGCTGGCAGTTTCGGCCGCCGTGTTGCCGCACATCACGGCGCCCGCCGAATGCGCGCGGGCCAAGAATCCGACGACCTGCGTGACGGCGGGTACCAGGCCGCAACAGGCGCAGAAAGAGGAGCAGCAGTTGTGAGCGGTGCCGCCCACGATCAGGAAGCGCTGCGCGATGACCGCGGCTTCATTGTCATCGTGGTGCTCTGGATGCTGGCTGCGCTCGCCACGCTCGCACTGATCTACCTGAGCTATGTCACCAATACGGCGGTCACGGTCGCCGTCAACACCGACCGCTTGCAGGCTGATGCATTGATGAACGCGGGCCTCGAGCTCGCCGCCTATCGGCTGACCGCGCAAAGCGAGGCGACGCGCCCGACCAGCGGCACTTTCAACGCCCGCGTCGGGGCGGGTCGGGTGGCCGTGACGTTCCGCTCGGAGGCCGCGCGCATCGATCTCAACATGGCGCCGAAAGCCGTTCTCGCCGGCCTGATGATCGGGCTCGGCGTCTCCGCGTCGGATGCGCCTGATTACGCCGACCGGATCCTGGCGTGGCGTTCGTCGACGGAGACAGGCCAGGACAATCCGGAAGATTCCTACTACCGCACGCTCGGCGCGACCTATCTGCCGCGCCACGCGCCGTTTCCGCACAGCGACGAACTGTGGCTGGTGCGCGGCATCCCGCCGGCGGTGATCGAGCGCGTGCTGCCCTTCGTCACCGTGTTCAGCAATATGCGCACCGTGAACGTGCTGGATGCCGCGCCGCAGGTCGTGGCGGCGCTGCCTGACATGACGCCGGAGACCCTGCAACGCCTGCTGCGCGACCGTGCCGATCCCAACGTGGACCCGCGGTCCCTGATTGGGCTCGCCGGCAGCGCCAGCGCGACGATCGAGGGATCGAAGGCTTACCGCGTGACGGTCGCTGCCGAGGCACCGTCGCACCGGCAGAGCTCGGCGGAGATCGTCATCCTGCTTCTCGAAAGCGGCGATGAGCCCTATCGTGTATTGTCGTGGCACAACGCCTTCGACGGCTCGGCCGGAAAGCCTCTTTGAGATGAGTTCGCTCAGTTCCCTTCGCGCGATCTTTGATGCCTGGACCGGCACGGTGGCCGGTGCCGCCGTAGCCGGACTGGAGCGGATGGTCTCGCCGCGCCTGGTGCGGCTGGTCGAGGGCGAGACCGGCGCGTTCACGCTGGGGGCTGCGAAGCCGGAGAACGCGCCAAAGGAGATCGCATTCGAGGACGGCAAATTCACGGGCGCCAATCTCGCGCCGATCGTCCGCGGCTGCCGTGTCGAAATCGTGCTGCGGCCGGCGCGCTTCCTGTTCCGTCCGCTGGAGCTGCCGGCGCGTGCGGCCGATTTCCTCGATGGCATCGTGCGGGCGCAGATCGACCGGCTGACGCCGTGGAGCGCGGGCGACGCCGTGTTCGGTTGCAGCGCGCCGGTGGCGCAGGGCAGCGAGGGGATGACCACGATGATCGCGGCCGCACCGCGCCGGCTCGCGATGGGCTATGTCGAGGCGGTGTCCGGATTTCATCCGTCCGCGATCGCGGTTCTGACCGAGCCGGTCGAGGGCGGGCGCATCAAGGTGTTCGAGCAGAAATCGCGCGGCGCGATCGACCCGGTGCGGTTGAGCCGGACGCTGCAGGCGGTGCTGGCCGCAGCTGTGGTTGCCGCCGTTTTCGGCTCGATCGTCGCGGGCTATCTGGCCGACAGTTTGAGCGCGCATGAGAGCGAGCTCGAGCAACAGATCACCCAGCGCCGTGCCGCGATCCGCGGTGCCGACGGCGGCGAGCGATCGCCGCTGGCGCTGCTGGAGCGGCGCAAATACGACACGCCTGCGAGCGTGATCGTGCTGGAATCGCTGAGCCGTCTTTTGCCTGATCACACCTATGTCACCGAGATGCATCTGGCCGGAAATAAGCTCCAGATCGTCGGCATCACCCGCGATGCACCCTCGCTGATCCCGCTGATCGAGCAGTCCCGGCATTTTACGCGCGCAACCTTCTACGCCCCGACCACGCGCAGCTCCACTGATCCCGGTGAGCGTTTTCACATCGAGGCGCAGATCGAACCGAGGAACGCGCCGTGAACAGCAGCATCAGCAGCGGGCTGGCAGGCGGAAACGCGGTGGCGCGGTGGCTGAGCGGCTCGCCGCTGATCGCGGTGACGCTCTATCTCGCGGTGACGGCCGGGCTGTTGCTGATGGCGGGCCTGTCGATCGCCGACGTCATCGCCCATCGCCAGGCCCTGGCCCAGACCTCCGACCTGCTCGACCAGCTGCGCGGCCGCAAGGGCGCCGCCAAGAATGCCGCGGCGATCTCGGCCGAACATCCCGGCACGCCGTTCCTGGAGGGACCGACGGTGACGGTCGCAGGCGCCAATCTGCTGCAGCGGGTTGCGGCTGCGGTCGGCAATGTCGGCGGCTCGGTGCAGTCCTCGCAGGTCGACGTCTCGGGCGCGCAAGTGAAGGACGGTTTCGTCGGTCTCGTTGTCAGCTGCGAGCTGGAGCAGCCCGCGCTGCAGAAGGTGCTCTACGATCTCGAGGCGGGCATGCCGTTCCTGTTTGTCGACCAGCTCGACGTCCAGGTGCCGCAAAGCACGGGGCTGAACGAGGTCAGCACCGGCCGCGTCAGGGTGATCCTTGGCATCTCCGGCCAGTGGCAGGCGGGGAAGTAGGGCCAGCTCACCAGCTGTATTTGAACACGCCCTTGCCGGAATAGCTGGTGACGTTGCCGGAGAATTCGCCGTCGAAGGTGCCGGCGATCGAGAAGCCGTTCAGCCATTTCATCTCGGCGCTGGTGCTGACAAGCGCGGAATCGGCGTCGACCCTGGTGCCGTTGACGACGAAGCTCGCGCCCGGCAAGGTCTGGAACAGCGCGGTGACGGCGCGGCTCGGATTGTAGTCGTGCGCCCAGGCCGCGCGGCCGCGCAGGGTCAGCACGCCGTTCTGCATCGCGTAGGATTTGTCGGTGCGCAGGCCGAGCTCGGAGCGGGTGTCGGTCACCGACTGCGCGGCATAGTTCAGCGCGAACAGGCCGCCGCCATTGAGGCTGACTTCGGAATAGTTCGGCAGGTTGAAGTCCGTCACCTGCGCGGCGGCGTAGGGCGTGATGCCGATCAGCGGCGTCGTGAACCGATAGCCGCCCTCGAAGCGGGCCGAGAAGGTGTCGGCCTTGAAGCGGCCCTGGAGCTGGTCGGCGCCGGCCAGCGCCACGGTGCGATTGGTGGTGACGTCGTGCCAGCCATAGGCCAGCGCGGCGGCGATATAGGCCGGGCCGAAATTGTGCCGGCCATAGACGCCGGCCTGGAACAGGTCGGCGGAGCCCGCGCCCATGGCGTTGGCAACCGAGTAGTTCAGCCCGCCGCCGCCGAGCGAAAAGCCCACGAGCGTGTCCAGGGAAACCCTGTAGTCGGCGCCGGCCGCGCCGCCCCAGACCCGCGCGGTGAGGTCTTGCGAACCGGCCGCAGCATTGCCGCCGACCTGCGCCGAGCCGCCATAGCCGGCCGTCCAGACGCTCCAGCGATTGATCGGCTGCGACGACAGCAGCGGCGCCTTGGTCGCCATTGCGTAAGCCTCGCGCTCGCGCGTGGTGGCCGGGCGCATCGATGCATAGGCGGCCGCGTCATCGCTGTCGGCGAATTGCGCGACGCTGCCGGCCTTCGTGAAGCCGCTCGAGCGTCCGACGACGGTTGGATCAAGCATCAGGCTGAGGAACTGGCCGTCGGCGTTGATCGCGGACTGGATGATGCCGGTGCCGAGCTCGCCCGAAGCGGTGGTCAGTCCCGCAGGCGTCAGCGCAGCGAAGGCCGCCGGAATGCTGCCGGTCGAATTGAAGAAATTGGTCAGCGTGTTGGCGACGTTCTGCTGATTGACGTTGAGGCCGCCGCCGCTTGGCGTGAAGTTGACGCCGATATTGAGGAACACGTTGTTGATGTCGTAGCTCAGCGTCGCGTTGATCGACGGCATGTTGGAGACGACCGCCGAATTGAAGCGGGTACCGCCGAGGCCCGTGGCCGCGGTCAGGATCGTGTACTGCTTCTTGACGGTGCCGGAGCCGAAGATCGCGCTCACCGTCGCGTTGCCGAGCGCGGCTGCGCCCGTGATGTTGGCGAGGCTGGCGTTGGTGGAGGAGACCTGGACCATATAGGTCGAGGCCGCGGTGAAGCTCAGGGAGCCGTTGATCGTCAACGTCCCGGTCGGGCTCGCTGTGCTTCCCGGCGCGAGCGTGCCGCCATTGACCGCGACGCTGCCGACGGTGCCGGAGCCTGCGAGCGTGCCGCCGGCATTGACGGTGGACGCGCTGACGATCGAGCCGTTCACCTCCAGCCTGCCCCCGTTCACGGTGGTCGCGCCACTATAGGTGTTGGCGCCGGAGAGGATTTCCGTGCCGCCGGCATTGGTGAGGCCGCCGCCGGCGGCGCCGTCGGCGATGATTCCGGCGAAGGTGCCGTTGCCGTTGGTGACGGTCAGGGTGTTGGCGCCGAGATTGACGTTGCCCGAACCCGACAACGACTTGATCGAGGTGCCGGCGGTCAGGCCCGAGATGTCGAAGACGCCGTTGGCGATGACGCTGCTGGAGGTCGCGATGCTGCCGTCGTGGGCTAAGCCGTTGCCGAGATCGAGCTCGCCGCCGCTCGCGATGGTCGTCGTGCCGGTGTAGGTGTTGGTGCCGTAGAATGCCTGCTGGACGCCGCTCGCGATCATGACGCTGCCACCGGTGCCGCCGCCGATGCCGCCGTCCTGGATCACGCCGCCGAAGAAAGTGCCGCTGGCCAACGTGATCGTCAGCGTCTTAGATCCCAGCGCGACGACGCCGGTGTTGCCGAAGGAGAAGAGCGCGCCAACCGAAGCGCCGGAGTTGGTCTGGGAGATATCGAGCGTGGCGCCTGCCCCGCCGAACCCGACGTACAGAGAATTCGCGATTGATCCGTTGCCCTTGAGCGCCAGCGTCGCGCCGGGATCGATCTGGGTTGCATTGGTGTAGGTGTTCACGCCCGAGAGCGTCTGCACGCCGCCGCCAATCTCGAGGCCGGCATTCCCTGTGGTCCTGATGCTGCCTGCGAACTCGGTCGAGCCGTTGGAAATGAACAGCCCGTAAGTTGGGCCCATCTGCACGGTGCCGTTGCCGGCCAGCGTCGTGATCCCGGTTTGCGACGAGGCCGCTGTCGTATCGAGCGTTCCATTCACCGTGACAACGCTGGATGAGAAAATGCTGCCGAAGCCGGAGAGCGCGAGTGTTCCGGCCGAGACCGTCGTCGCGCCGGTGTAGGTGTTGATGTTCGTCAGCGTCAGCGTGCCGGTGCCGACCTTGGTCAGTCCGCCGCCGGTGCCGGAGATCACGCCGTCGACCTGGGTCGAGGTGTTGAGGCTTCCGGTGGTGAGCGTGTTGGCGCCGAGCACGTAATTGCCGGCGCCTTCGATCGACCCGGACGTCATGCCGCCGCTGGTCAGGCCGGAGATGTCGACGATGCCGCCGGCGTTGGTGATGAAGCGGGCGCTGCCACCGCTGCTCGTGCCGGTGAAGCTCGTGGTGCCGCCATTCTGGGTGGTGATGGCGGAGGAGCCTGCGGTGGTGAAATTGCTGAAGTTCAGTGTGCCGCTGTTGTCGATCGTCGCCGTGCCGGCGGTGGACGAGGTGTTGAAGGTCAGGAAGCCGGCGGCGTTGTTCGTAATGTTGGACCCGTTTGCCGAGGCCGAATCGTTGAAGTTCATCACCACGTTGTTGACGATCGTCGCGGTTCCGGCATTGGCGCTGTCGTTGAATTCGACGTCGCCGTTGTTGGTGATGTGCGCCGTGCCCGCAGTGCTCGTGTTGGTGAAGGCCATCGCGCCGCCGCTGACGCTGTAGGTCACGAAATTGCTGCCGCCGCTCGCGCTGCTCGCATGGGTGAACACCATGCTGGCGCCAACATTGAAGGTCTGGACGTTGGTCGAATTATTGGAGATGCCGGCGCCGTTGACCACGAAGATGTCATTGGTGTTGACGGTATAGGCCTGGGCATTGGGTGCAGCCGTGAACAACACGGCGCCGACGTTGACGAGACCGTTGCTGTCGACGGTGTTCGGGCCCGTATTGGTGAAAGTGGCCGTGCCGTCCGGCACCGTCGGATTGGATGTCCAGTTTGTGCCGTCCGTCCATTCGGTGGACGAGGCGCCGGTCCAAGTGCCATCGACGGCATGCGCGGCAACGACGCCGAGCGCCGTGGTCGCGAGCAAGGTCGCCAGCGAGTGACGGACCACAATGCGCAGCCGGCTATCGATCCTTGCGCGCACCACTGTCGGTCCAGCCATTGGGTCTTCTCAAATCGACAAAGAAAATCAGCAGTTTGTGCGCATAGCGCAGCCGCACGCGGATGCCATAATCCATAGCGTCGCGGAGGCCTGCAATGAATGGAGGTCCATTTGCGTTGAGTTCCACTCTGTTTCGTTTGCAATTTCGACGATCGTGGCCGTTGGGCAACATTTCCATGCGCCGCAACAGGGCGGAAAGCCCAGTTTCTCCAATCCGGTAGAACAGGTTGGACGCGGGTTGATCGTGAGGCCTATCGGAACTAGTTTGCTGCCTCTGGCTTGCCGCGCGCTGGCCGATCGCAGGGGAGTTCGATGTCGGTGTGGCTGAGATCGGTCGGAGTGGCTGTGTTGTGCGCGGTCCTCGGCATCACCGAAAGCGTAGCCGCCACCTCGTCGCGCATGGACATCCTGTCTGACGATACCGCCGGCAGCCCGGCCGGGAGCGTCGATGTCGGTGCGGTCAGACCGATTGCGCGGCCCGCGCCGGCTGCGAACAAGCCCACGCCTCGCGGCAATCCGCTCTGGTCGGTGCCGCTGTCGGCGCTGACCGTGACCCAGGAGCGCCCGATTTTCTCGGCGACCCGGCGGCCGCCGCCGCGCGCGGTTGCAGCCGCCCCGGCCGAAGAGGCCCAGGCGCCGCCGCCGAAGCCGGTTGAGGCGCCGCCGCCGCTGATGCTGGTCGGAGCCGTGGTGGGCGAGAGTGATGCGATCGCGATCCTCGTCAACCGCACCAACCAGAAGATCCTTCGGCTGCGACAAGGTGAATCGCTCGACGGCTGGTCGCTGACCTCGGTCCAGCCGCGCGAGGTAACGCTCAGGCAGGGCGATCGCAGCGAAGTGCTGGTGCTGCAGCGGCCGGAGGTCGCGTCCGCTCCCGCAAGCTCGCCGGGCATGGCGGGTGCTTCCGCGGATGGCAGCGGCCAGTTGACCATGCCGACCGCGGGCGGCCCATCGTTCGCGCCCTTCGTGCCGCGGTCCACGCCCAAGAACGGCCAGCCGGACGGGCTCTGAGCGCTGCCGGGAAGGATGCGGTTTGACCGACACGCAGACTGACGCGCCCGGCAAGGCCGAGGGTGCGGGTGGACCCGGCGGTACCGGGCGGGCCCGCCGGCTCGTTCGCGGCTGGTCGGCGAATCTGGTCCAGATGCTGTTGGGCCTGACCCAGCAGTTGCTGCTGATCCCCGCATTCCTGCACGTCTGGAGCGGCGACGTGCTCGCGGGGTGGCTTGCGATCTATGCCGCCGGAAGCCTCGTCATCGTGGCGGATGCCGGATTGCAGCTTCGCGCCGTCAATCGGTTTCTCGCCTTCAAGTCCTGCGCCGATTGCGACGGGCGCACGGCGAGCGTCTACCACGGGATGCTGCGGATCTATTTCGCCATCGTCGCCGGGCTTGGTGTCCTGCTCTGCGCAGCCGAGTATCTTGCTCCGCCGTCGGCCGTGTTCGGTTTTCGCGGGATGCCGACATTCGACGCGGCGATGCTGGTGATGACGCTGGGAATACTCCTGAGTTTGCCCACCAACCTCTGCTCCGGCCTCTATCGCGCCCGCGGCCTGTATGGCAGGGCCGTATGGCTGCAAAACGCAGCACTGCTGCTCGGCCAGATCGCGCAGCTTGTCGCGCTCGCGATGTTCGGAAGTCTGCTTGCGGTGGCGATCGCCTTCGTGTCGACGCAGATCCTCTTCACGATCTTCATCGTCGGCTTCGACGCGCCGCGCCGGTTTCCGTTCCTGCGCCGTGGCGCAAGGCCGCCGTTCATCTCGCCATCCTGGCGCTGGAGCATCGGCCAGTTCGGCCGCGCGCTGCCCTTCGCGATCGCCAACATCACCGAGCTTGCGCTCGTCAACGTTCCGGTCCTGCTCGTCTCCGCGTTCGTCACCGATCGCGTCGCAGTGGTGCAATGGGGGCTGACGCGCGTGATCGCGGGTCTGGTGCGTGGGCTATGTCTCCAAACCGCCTTGCCGCTCGGCGCCGAACTCGGGCACGATCATGCAATCGGCGACAAAGAGCGGCTCCGGCGTCTTTACGCTCACGGATCGGTGTTCGTCACCGGGCTTGCGTGCCTGACCGTCGCCGGCTTTCTGCCGTTCTGGCCCGATTTCTTCGCATTGTGGACCCATGGCAGCATACCCTATGACGAGCTGCTTGCGGTGACGCTGCTGCTCGGCTCGGCCGCAGGCGCGCCCTCGCTGATGGCGCTGGTCTTTGCCAATCACAGCGATCGCGGTGCGCTTCTGATCCGGACCAAGGGGCTCCAGTTCGTCGTATTCCTGCTGCTGGCCTTCGTCCTGATACCGAGGCTCGGACCGCTCGGCGCGGCGCTTGCGGTGGTCGCGAGCGACATTCTCGTTCAGTTCGGGCTGCTTACGCTGGTGATCATATGGCAGACCCTGCGCCATCCGCTCAGGCACGTCGCGTTCCTGATGCTCACGGCCGCGGGGATCGTGGCGCCGGGCTGGCTGATCGGGCTCGCAATCACCACGCTCCTGCCGGGAAGCGGGCTCGTGCATTTCGTCCTGGAATGCGCAATCTGGCTGGCGGTGATCGGCGGGCTGGCAAGTCCGCTGTTGAACTCAGCGCTGCGCGAACGCCTGCGGGCGCTGGTTCCGGCCTAGCCGATGATCGCATCATGCCGTCAGCGCAAGCCGGCGCGCTCGTTGCCGATCGCGCGCTCGTTGTCCCGGGCTGGCGAGCCTTGCTTTTGGTCTGATTGAGTGGCATTGCCAGCGATCCTTTCCAGCGTATCAAAAGGCCGAGCCGATGGTGCCACGTGTTCCGCTGAACGATCTCGTGCGGCAGAATCTTACGATCCGTGATGATCTCGTCGCCTCGGCCAGCCGAGTGATCGATCGCGGCTGGTTTGTGCTGGGATCGGAAGGGTCGCAGTTCGAAACAGCGTTCGCCGGCTATTGTGGCGCGGCCCACGCCATCGGGCTCGCGAACGGGACCGATGCGATCGAAATTGCGTTGCGCGCTGTCGGCGTGAAGGCGGGCGATGCCGTCGTGACGGTCGCAAATGCGGGCTTCTATAGCAGCACGGCAATACATGCGATCGGAGCGCTGCCGGTCTATGTCGACGTCGACGCGACCACACACCTCATGGAAGTCGAAGCGCTGCGGCGCGCCCTTGCGACGCAGTCGATATCAGCAGTGGTCGTGACCCATCTCTACGGCCGACTCGCGGACGTCGAAGCCATTGTTGCTCTCTGCGATCCCAAGGGTATTGCGGTTATCGAGGATTGCGCTCAGGCACATGGGGCTCAACGCAATGGCAGGCGTGCAGGCAGCTTTGCCAAGGCCGGCTGCTTCAGCTTCTATCCAACCAAGAACCTTGGCGCCCTCGGCGACGGCGGCGCGATAACGACGAACGATGCCGCCATTGCCGCTGATCTGCGCGAACTGCGGCAGTATGGCTGGGATCGGAAATACCGTGTAAATCGGGCAGGTGGACGCAACAGCCGACTTGATGAGATACAGGCGGCGCTATTGTTGACCAAGCTTCCCCGTCTCGACGCCTGGAACGAAGAGCGTCGAAGCATTGCCCGTCGATATGCGAGCGGCATCACTCATCCTGCGATCCAGTGTCCGCGGGACTTCGGCCTCGACGACGTGGTTCATCTCTTTGTTGTACGCTGCAAGGACCGGGATCGTTTTCGACAGCACCTGGATGTGAATGGAATTGCTTCCGACATTCACTATCCGATACCGGACCATCGCCAGCCCGCCTATGCCGAGCGGACCAATGGTGTGAGTGAGATGCTGACGGAAACGGAACGTCTGGCCGGTGAAATCGTGACAATACCCTGCTTCAATGGTATGGACGAACGGGAGATCGAGCGGGTCATCGCCGTTGCAAATAGCTGGTGACGCGACGTTAAAGCGCAGAATTCGGGATGGATTGCTTGTATTGCCGAATAGCAGTTTGGGCGCGCGGTTGGGACCAGGAATGTCAGAGCAGAAATTGATCAGGTTCGACGCACAGGCAGGCAAGACGTCAGTCCAAGTCACGCCGACGGATCTGCGCGGGGTGAACGTATTTCACTTTCCCTGGGTGAGCGACCCGCGCGGTGACCTCACCGTGGGCGAATTTGGCAAGGACTTTCCGTTCGTGCCCAAGCGCTATTTCATCGTATTCGGCGTATCGCCAGAGACGCTCCGAGGCGAGCACGCCCACAAGCAATGCCACCAGTTCCTGATCTGCGCTCAGGGAAGCTGCAACGCGATCGTTGACGATGGTGTTGTTCGTCGTGAATTCGTTTTGGACAATCCAAGCGTCGGCATCTACATCCCACCGATGATATGGGGCACGCAGTACAAGTACAGCAAGGACGGTGCCTTGCTGGTCTTTGCCTCCGACTATTACGATCCGGGCGACTACATTCGCGACTACGGCGAATTTCTGGACGCCACGCGAGCGCGCGACCGGTAACGGCCATCGTGACAGAGCGCGTTTACTGTACCTACTTCGACCACAATTATTTGTCGCGCGGGGTGGCGCTGTATCATTCGATGCAGCGTCATGCTCCGGGATCCCGGCTGTGGGTGCTGTGCCTGAGCGACGAGGCTTGCAAAATTCTGGTAGCTCTCAACCTGCCTGGCATTGTTGCGGTGTCATTGGGTGACTTCGAAGCTGCGGATCCAGAACTTGCCGCGACGCGATCCAGCCGGAGCATCGTCGAGTATTACTTCACGTGCACGGCAGCGTGGATGCTGTACGTTCTTAAAAAGGAACCGAACGCTGAATGGATCACCTATCTCGACGGCGATCTGTATTTCTATCAGTCGCCGGAGGTTGTCTTCGATGAACTGAAGGACGCCTCAGTTGCGATTATCGCTCACCGCTACGCTCCGAATCTCAAGCAGCGGCGAAGCTTCGGGACCTACAATGTCGGGTGGGTCGGAATGCGCAACGATCCGGATGGAAGAGCTGTCGTGCAATGGTGGCGGACGAAATGCATCGAGTGGTGCTACGATCATGTCGATGGTAGCCGTTATGCGGATCAAGGCTACCTCGACTCGTTCTCTGCGCTGTCGCCGCGTGTCAAGAGCGTCGACAATATTGGCGCGAATCTGGCGCCATGGAATATAGCCAATTACCGGATCGATTTTCGTGGCGGGCGGGTCATGGTCGATCAAACGCCGCTGGTATTTTTCCATTTTCAGGGGCTGCGAACTGCAGGCCGCTGGTTCATATTCAACAGCCACCGTGTTTTTGGCGCGCCATTATCCCGCGTGACGCGCAACCACATTTACCGACTCTATGTGAACGATTTGATCGCGGTGGAAGAAACCGTTCGCCCAATATTGAGCTTGGATGAAGTGAGACCCCAGGCTCGTTCTCACACACTGAAGGGATGGCTGCGAAGCGTAGGTCTGCTTGGATACCGGTTGCTCGATGTCGTGACCGGACGTGCCTTCTTTGTGATCAGGGGCAAGGTACTCTGAGGCCGTCGCCCGACGCGCGACGAGAAAGCCGCCGCACATTTCCGATCAAGTGACTGATAACAGATAGGTTTCGGTCCACGACGGATCTCCTGTCACTGCAGAGACGTCATAGGGAATGCTGCGCCATTGCTGATCCAGGCGCAATCCTGCAGTCTCGCAGAGCGAGATCAGTTCGTCTCTATTAAAGACGATCTCGACGACCGGTGAGCCGTATGCGTATTTTTGCAGGCATGTGGTCTCACGCTTGCCGAATACCGGCACGCTATGCAGGATGCAATAGCGCTTGGCAACGCGCGCCGCTTCGCGGATCGCACGTTCGTAGTCGACGATATGCATGAGAGACACGCCGTTGAAGACGATGTCGAAGGCGTCATCGTCATAAGGCAGCCGCGTCGCGTCCGCGATCTCGAACGAGCCGGACGGGTACCGCTTCCTTGCACGGGCAATCATAGCCTCGGAATAGTCGATACCGGTATATCGTAGCCCTACGGGCGCCAGGTCGGCAAACACGTCGGAATAGTATCCGCTGCCGCAGCCGACCTCGATCAGGCTCGGATTGTCCAGTTGTGTCGCAACGACCGCTTCGGCTGCAATCCTGAGATCCAGCCGCGGCTCCCCCCGCTTCATGGCGCCGAGCAGGCTGAGATAGGCCCGCTCCTGCCGACTGACGGTTCTGCTGGCGAGCCATCCCGATGATGCGGCCTGAAGTCGGCGTGCTTCATCGATCCCGCTCAGAACACGATAATCGGTTGAAACCAGGATCTGGCGGCGCAAGACCGGAATCGCGCGGATGATGCGAGCAGCAATTCGTCTGGCAAGCGGGCGGGTCGTCATCGGTGCGAAGGCATCTCTGCGGCCAGTTGCAGAAGAGACTGTACGCGTTGGCGATAGGTATGCTGGGCGAGAGTTCGAGCCTGGCCGGCCTGTGCGATGGCTTGCCGCCGGTCTTCATCGTCGAGCGCGCGCTTGATCTCGGATAGGCACTCGTCAACGGACTTCCACACCGAGACTTCGCGGCCACGCTCGAACAGGCTGGGCATGTTGTCCTTATCGTCAGTCAACAGGAACGAGCCCGCGCCGGTTGCCTCGAACAGCCGCATGTTGCCTGCTTCGCGCCCTGCCATGTCAATGTGCGAGTTCAGGGTGACCCGAGAGGTTCTGAATACCTGATACATCTCCGCGCCCCACACCTCGCTCTGGTAGCAGCGGTGGAGCGGCGAGGACGCGGGCAGGGTATGCAGGCCGCTGCCGTACAGCTTCAAATCATAGTGACGGGCCACCGATTCGAGCTGCGCGACCCGCTGCTGGTGATCCACCGACACGGCGCCAACGAACGAGACGTCAATGCTGCGCTCGGGCACGGGCGGGAGAACGTCGAGAATATCAGGCTCGAAGGCGAGATGGAGCACTTCCGCGCGGGCGCCTTTGGCCCGGAAGAAGTTCACGATGTGAGCCAGCTGCGAAATGATCAAATCATAAACGGTCCAGTCCTCGCTGCGTGGTGGAGAGACGCCGATCTGGCCGATCATGATTGGCCTGCCTATCTGTTTGATCCGGCGCGCCAGGCTCGTGTCGACATGAAACAAATCCTGATTGAGTACGAGATCCGGTTTGAACTCCTCGATCTGTGCAAGGAGGATCCTCTCCGATTGCTCGTCAAGTCGCGGGCTCAGTCCGACTTTGCGTGCCAGGGGCCTCAGAACCGGCTTGAACGGCGCGACCGCGCGGTGCAGCCATCCCGGCACAGCATCGCGTGCGATTGAACCAGATCGAGACGGCGGCTCGACAGCGATGCCGTGTTCACGCGCCCAGGCCGTTTGCATCCAGGCGTTGTTGACGTGGATGTCGGCGGCGACGTGTCCAAGCTTGGCAAAATTTCGGGAATAGAAATCGGCAACGCCGAACAGGCTGGCGTTGCGGGCGGCCATCTGCGTCGCATAGTCAGCGTCCGCAAGGCCTGGCTGGCGCCCGTATTGCCAGGCCAGGAAGCGCGCATAGTCGGCATTGAGGACGAGGACGCGCACGAAAATCCGTTGCCGTTCCAAAGCAAGCCCAAATCATCGGCTTGGAAGTTTCGAAGACCTGCGGCATCGGCGCCGCCTCCGGCCTCGATATCACCGGCATGGGCGACTTCAAAGCGGAAATTCCGCTGTCCAGGATCGAAGCATCTGGATATCACCGATGGGCCTCCGCTTGAAAGCGGAACATCGTCTCGACGGCGCCATTTATTGCACATTGCGCGCCTTGATCTGTGCGACCTTTTCTTAATATAGGACGAGACCGAAAGGAGCGCGTGGCCAACCGGGACCGGGTGCATTTTGTGTCGGCGCGGCCACGAGAGAGGGAAAGTATCCACATGACGACGCTGCAAGCTGATGGTCCGGCCCCTTTCATTCATTCGACGGCGGTCGTCGAGGATGGCGCGCAGGTCGGCGCCTTCACCAAGGTTTGGTACTTCTCGCACGTTGCGCTTGGCGCGCGCATCGGAGAGAACTCCAGCCTTGGGCAGAACACCTATGTCGAGCGCAACGCCATTGTCGGCAACGCGTGCCGGCTGGGTAACTCGGTTTCGATCTTCTCGCATGTCGAACTTGAGGATTTCGTGTTCTGTGCGCCCTACATGGTGTTCACTCACATCTCGTTTCCGCGCGCCGCGGTCAATCGCCACGCGGTGTTCAAGAAGACGTTGGTGAAGACCGGGACGACGCTTGGCGCGAACTCGACCGTTGTTCCCGACGTTACCTGCGGTGTGGGCACTTTCCTCGCAGCCGGCGCGACGCTGACCAAGAGCTCGAAGGACTGGTCCATGATGGTCGGCACGCCGGCACGCCAGGTGGGTTGGGTGAGTGCCTTCGGAGAGAAGATCGACTTGCCGCTTTCCGGCCACGGCGAATGGCGCTGCAAGCAGACCGACGATCTCTATGTGCTGGACGGAACCGAGATGACGCGGCATGCCGGTCCGAAGGATATTCTCAAATACGAGCCCGGCCAGCGGCTGATCCGGATGGAAGTCCTTTAGCCAGCCTGACAGGGTCAGCGCTCGCAGCGCGAGGAGTGATCTGCGGGCTACCGTTCGTCCGCGATTACCTTGCCGTCGTTCGGCAGCGCGCCGGGGCTGACCAGCTCGACGGAGCCGCCGAGCTTCGTCACGGCCCGCAGGCTGGCCGCGATTTCCTCGCGCAGTGCATCGCCCGATGTGCCGGCCTCGGCCTTCAGCGTCATCGCATCGGCCTCGCCCTGGCGGGTGACGACGAGGCGCAGCCGTCCGAGCGCGGGATGGCGCTTGCCGATCTCGGCGACCTGCTCGGGGCGGACGAACATGCCCTTGACCTTGGTGGTCTGGTCGGCGCGGCCCATCCAGCCGTTGATGCGCGTGTTGGTGCGACCGCATTTACCTGGGCCCGGCAACGCCGTGGTGAGGTCGCCGAGCGCGAGCCGGATCCAGGGATGGTGCGGATCGAGCGAGGTCACCACGATCTCGCCGACATCGCCCGGCGCCACGGGATCACCGGTGCCGGGCTTGACGATCTCCATGATCAGATCCTCGTTCACGACCATACCGTCGCGCCCCGCGGTTTCGAACGCGATGAGGCCGAGATCGGCGGTGCCGAACGCCTGGTAGGCGTCGATGCCTCGCGCCTTGATCTCGGCCTGGAGCGAGGGAGGGAAGGCGGCGCCTGAGACCAGCGCGCGTTTGATCGAGGAGACGTCGCGGCCTGCGGTCACTGCGGCATCGAGCAGGATCTTCAGGAAGTCCGGGGTGCCGCTGTAGCCGACGGGACGGTAGGCCTCGATCAGCTCGAACTGCTGCTCGGTATTGCCGGGGCCGGCCGGGATCACCGCGCAGCCCAGCGCGCGCGCCGAGGCGTCGAAAATGAAGCCGCCGGGGGTGAGGTGGTAGCTGAAGGTGTTGAGCACGATGTCGCCGGGCCGAAACCCCGCGGCAAAGAGCGCCCGCGCGCCGCGCCAGGGATCGGCATGGGTGCCCTCCGGCTCGAAGATCGGGCCCGGGGAGGTAAAGAGGCGGGCGAACGACCCCGGGGCCCCCGCCACGAAGCCGCCGAAGGGCCGGGAGGCCTGATGCAGGGCGGGCAGTTCCGACTTGCGCAGCACGGGAAGGCCCGCCAGCGCCGTCCTGGAGGTCACCGAGGCGGGATCGGTGCCCTTCAGCCGCTCGGCATAGGCCGGCGCGCTCATCGCGCTGCGCAGGACGCCCGGCAGGCGGGCGAACAGATCGGCCTCGCGCGCCGCTGGCTCGCGCGTCTCGAGGGCGTCGTAATGGGCGGTCATGGCAGGTCTTTCCGGGTTGGCATCCGTTGCGCGCCGCCGCCCGCATGGGTATCAGACGGCCATTGGCGGAGCCGGGAGACGACGCGATGGCGGACGAGAGCATCATTCCGGCGGACGAGGCGGCTGACGTCGTCGCTCGCCTGAAGCGCCGCATGATCGAGCATGCGATCCCGCTGTGGTCCACCGTCGGCTGGGACGATGCGACGGGCGGTTTCATCGACCGGCTCCACCGCGACGGCACGGCGGATATGGCCGCGCCGCGGCGGGTGATGGTGCAGGCCCGCCAGATCTATTGCTACGCCAAGGCGGCGCAGATGGGCTGGTATCCCGAGGGACGCGCCATCGCGCTGAAGGGACTCGAGCACCTGCTGGCGAAGGCCAAGGCGCCCGACGGCCGCCCCGGCTACGTGCACCGGCTGACGCCTGATGGAGCGGTGCTGGACGGCCGGCGCGATGCCTATGACCACGCCTTCATCCTGTTTGCGCTGGCGACCGTCTATGCGCTCGACAAGGATGCGCAAATCCGCGCCGAGATCGACGCGCTGCTCGCCTTCCTCGACGGCCATCTGCGCTCGCCGCATGGCGGCGTGCATGAGAGCCTGCCGGTGTCGCTGCCGCGCCGGCAGAACCCGCACATGCATCTGTTCGAGGCGATGATCGCGTGCTTCGACGCGACCCACGATCTGTCGTTCCAGAATCGCGCTGGCGAATTCTTCGCGCTGTTCCTCGCCAATCTCTACGACAAGCAGAAGCGCATCCTCACGGAGTACTTCGAGGAGGACTGGTCGAAGATCGAGCCGGTCAGCGTCGAGCCGGGCCATCAGGCTGAATGGGTCTGGCTGCTGAAAGGTTTTGAGCGCATCACGGGTTGCCCGACCGGACAGCGCCGCGCCGAGTTGCTGGCGACAGCGCTGCGCTATCGCGACGCGGCCACCGGCTGCCTCGTCGACGAGGGCGACGATACCGGCAACATCCGCCGCTCGACGCGCCGGCTGTGGCCGCAGACCGAGATGGCGAAGGCGTGGATTGCGCAGGCCGAGTCCGGCGAGGCGGGCGCGGCGGAGGAAGCGCGCGCGGCGCTGGTGCGGCTCGAACGGCATTACCTCATCCATCCCGTGCAGGGGGGCTGGTACGACCAGTTCGACAGCGACGGCAAATCGCTGATCGACACCATTCCTGCGTCGTCGTTCTATCATGTTCTCTGCGCGGTCATTGAAGCGGAGCAGGTGCTGGGCTAGAGCTCTTTTGTTTTGACGCGTTTTCTTCACGCGAACCGGTTCCCACTTCGCTTGAAAACGCTATAGCCAGCGCTTGCGCCGCTTGAAGCTCTTGAGGTTCTTGAAGCTCTTGCGCTGGTCGCCGGCGCCGCCGAGGTAGAACTCCTTGACGTCCTCGTTGTCGCGCAATTCATCCGCGGTGCCGTCGAGCACGACCTTGCCCTGCTCCATGATGTAGCCGTGGCTTGCCACCGACAGCGCGGCGCGCGCGTTCTGCTCGACCAGCAGGATGGTGACGCCGAGGTCGCGGTTGATCTTCTGGATGATCGAGAACACCTCTTTCACCAACAGCGGCGACAGGCCCATCGACGGCTCGTCCATCAAAATCATCTTCGGGCGCGCCATCAGCGCACGGCCGATCGCGAGCATCTGCTGCTCGCCGCCGGAGAGATAACCGGCGAGGCCCGTGCGCTCCTTCAGGCGCGGGAAATAGTTGAAGACCATGTCGAGGTCGGCATCGACCTCGCGATCCCTGCGGGTGAAGGCACCGAGCTTGAGGTTTTCCAGCGACGTCATGTCGGCGATGATGCGCCGGCCCTCCATCACCTGGAAGATGCCGCGGCGGACGATCTTGTCGGGATCGATGCCGTTGATCCGTTCGCCCTCGAACAGGATCTCGCCGCGCGTGACCTCGCCATCCTCGGTCTTGAGCAGCCCCGAGATCGCCTTCAGCGTAGTCGACTTGCCGGCACCGTTGGCGCCGAGCAGCGCCACGATTGCACCCTTGGGCACGTCGAGGCTGAGGCCGCGCAGCACCAGGATGACGTCGTCATAGACGACCTCGATGTTGCGCACGGCGAGGAGGGGCGGTGCGGGTACGACGCTAGGTGAGGGACGCTCGATTTGAGCCGTTTCACTCATGGTTCAATACTCTCGATGCCGTCGCCCGCCTTGTGCGCATTTGCGCACCGGGGCGGGTGACCCAGTATTCCAGAGACGCCTGAGATTCACGGGAGAAGCCGCGGCGTACAGGATCCCCCGCTCCAGTGCGCAATTGCGCACAAGGCGGGGGATGACAGTTGTGTGCGTTGTCAGAGCCGGGCTCACCAGCCCAGCAGTTCCGGCTTGCGTGGCAGCTCGACGGTCTTGACCTTCTCGAGCTTGATCGTGCCCTTGGCCATGAGGTCGTTGAGATCGCCGTCGGTCGCGCCCGAGATCTTGGTGCGATAGAGCTCGACCTTCAGCGTGCCGCGATGGTCCTTGTCGGTCCAGGTCGAAGGCGCGCAGACGCCTTCCATACCGGCCGGCACCCAATCCTTCTTCTGGTAAAAACCCTTCACGACGTTGTCGCCGGTGGCGCCGCCGTTCTTGGCGGCCCAGTCGAGTGCTTCCTTCATGTAGAGCGCCGAGCAAACCGCGGCGATGTAGTGCACCGGGCGATAGACCTTGCCGGTGGGGTCGGACATCTTGGAGATCTCCATCACCGTCTTCATGCCGGGCGCATCGCCGCCCCAGCTCACCGCGGTGCGCAGCGGGAAGATGACGCCATTGGCCGCATCGCCCGCAGTCTTGGCGGCGTTCTCGTCCATGCCCCAGACGTTGCCGAGGAACTGGATGTCGACGCCGGCGGTCTTGCAGGCCTTCATCACCGAGATGTTGGAGGCCGCGGTGTTGCCGAGATAAGCGTAGTTGGCGCCCGAGGATTTCAGGCTCAGGCACTGCGCGCTGTAGTCACCCGGCGCGAGCGCGAACACCAACGGGGGGAGCACCTCGAAGCCGAGTTCCAGCGCCATGGCCTCGCCGGCGGCCTTCGGCGCGTTCGGGTAGGGATGGTTGGCGCCCATGTGCACGAATTTCGGCTTGCCGGGCTTGCCCTTGGCCTTCCAGTCCTCAGCCGCCCAGATCAGCATCGCGCGGAGCGAATCCGAATAGCTCGGGCCGTAGAAGAAATTGTAGGGCGCGGGCTTCGCCTTACCGCTGGTGCCTTCGGGATCGGTCAGGGCTGCGGCGTAAGAGCCGGAGAGATCGGGGATCTTGTCCTGGGCGAGAAAGCCGGTCAGCGCCTCGGTGTCGGCGGTGCCCCAGCCCATGATGGCCGCGACCTTGTTGTCGGGCGCCGACCATTTCTTGTAGAGCGCGATCGCCTTCGGCACCTGGTAGCCGTAGTCGTTGGTGTCGACGTTGAGCTGCTTGCCGCCGACGCCGCCGTTCTTGTTGACCCAGGCAAATGTGTCGGCGACAGCCTGGCCGTAGGGCGTGCCGACATCCGAGGTGCCGCCGGAATAATCGGCAAGATGGCCGATCGCGATCTGCGCCTGCGCACTCGCCGAGAATGCGGCGATCGCGATCGCGAGCGATGCGGTGCTCAAAAGGGACTTCATCTTCATGGGTCGGTTCCTCCGGTTTATTGTTTAAGTGAAGCAGCCCGCGCTCAATGCGAGAACGGGTAGAGTTTCCAGTACGCCTTGATCTGCCGCCAGCGATGCGCGAGCCCATCCGGCTCGAACATCAAGAACACGATGATGATCACCCCGATCGCGATCTCGCGCAGGAAGGTGATGTTGTTGTTGAGCGACAGAGCCCTGTCGACCGCGCCGCCCTTCAGGTACAGGCTGAGCAATTCCATCGATTCCGGCAGCAGCACCACGAAGGCCGTGCCCATCAGCGTGCCCATGATCGAGCCGGTGCCGCCAATGATGATCATGGCGAGGAACAGGATCGAGCGTTCGATTCCGAAACCTTCTTGCGAGACGACGAGCTGATAGTGCGCATAGAGCGCACCGGCGATGCCGGCGAAGAATGCGGCAAGGCCAAACGACAGCGTGCGGTATTTGGTGAGGTTGATGCCCATGATCTCCGCCGAGAGATAATGGTCGCGGATCGCCACCAGCGCGCGGCCGTCGCGCGTGCGCATCAAATTGGTGACGAGGATGTAGCTCGCGAGCACATAGGCCAGTACGACGTAGAAATATTGCCTGTCGCCGCGCAGCGCGTAGCCGAAGAGGGAGAACGGTTCGGCACTGGCCGGCACGGAGCCGCCGGAAAACCATTCGGCGCGGGAGAAGAAGTCGAGCAGGATGTATTGCGCGGCCAGCGTCGCGATGACGAGATAGAGACCTTTGAGCCGCGCCGCCGGAATGCCGAAGATCAGCCCGACCAGCGCGGTGACGACACCCGCGAGCGGAATCGCGAAGAACACCGGGATCGGCGCGTTGTTGGAGATGTAGGCCGACGTGAAGGCGCCGAGCAGGAAGAAGGCGGCGTGTCCGATCGAGATCTGGCCGGTGAAGCCGACCAGGATGTTCAGCCCCAGCGCGGCAATCGAGAAGATGCCGATCTGGATCATGATGCTGAGCCAGTAGCCGCCGAGGACTTGCGGCACGAGGCAGAGCAGCAGCACGCCTGTTATCGCGAAGTTGCGGCTGGTCGTGGTCGGGAAGATCGTGGTGTCGGCCGCGTAGGAGGTGCGGAAATCACCAGCAGGGATGAGGGCAGGGCCGGCCATGGATCAGATCCGCTCGATGTCGTGAGTGCCGAACAGGCCGTAAGGCTTGATCATCAGCACGATGATGAGGACGTAGAACGGCGCGATCTCGTAGAGATTGCCCCAATGCAGATACTCGCTGTCGACATATTGCGCGATGTTCTCGAGCAGTCCGATGATGATGCCGCCGAGCACCGCGCCGCCGATGGAATCAAGTCCGCCGAGGATCGCCGCCGGGAATACTTTGATGCCGTAGGCGGCAAGGCCAGAAGATACGCCGTTGACCACGGCGACAACCACGCCCGCGACCGCCGAGACGGTGGCCGAGATCGCCCAGGCCATCGCAAACACGCTCTTTACGGAAATGCCGAGCGACTGCGCCACTTGCTGGTTGAACGCGGTGGCGCGCATCGCGAGGCCGTATTTCGAGGCGCGGAAGAACCAGGCCATGCCGATCATCATCGCGACGGAGACCACGAGGCTCATCAGATAGACGGTCTGAATCTGGAGCCCGAACAGGCCGACGGACTGGCTCTCGAACACGCGCGGGAACGGCTGCGGGTTGACGCCGAACATCCATTTCAAGGTGGCCTGCAGCACGGTGGAGAGGCCGATCGTCACCATGATCACCGAGATGATGGGCTCGCCGATCATCGGCCGCAGGATCAGAACCTGGATCGCGATTCCGAATACGAACATGAACACCAGCGTCATCGGCATGCCGATCCAGAACGGCACCTGGTATTTCGCAAGCAGGGTCCAGCACACCCAGGCGCCGACCAACAGCAATTCACCCTGCGCGAAATTGACGACCTGGGTCGCCTTGTAGATCAGCACGAACGACATCGCGACCACGCCATAGAGCGTGCCGACCACGAGGCCGTTGACCAGAAGCTGGATGAGGAAGGCGGTATTCATGTGATGCTATCCTTCGCCTCTCCCCGCCGCGCGGGAAGCGGTGGATCGATTGGTGGTGCGCTCTGGATCGGACGCGAATTCACTCCGCGGCCTCCGCCAGGGGACCATGTCCACCAAGATCCACCACGCGCAGGGTCGTCCGCACCCTCTGCGTGGTGCCGTCCTGAAATCGGATCACGGTGTCGACGGGGATGTCGGCGATGCCGCGATAGATGGCGTCGATGATGCCTTCGTATTTCTCGTTGATGACACCACGGCGCACCTTCCTCGTGCGGGTGAGCTCGCCGTCGTCGGCGTCGAGCTCCTTGTAGAGCAGCAAAAAGCGCGAGATGCGCTGTGCGGGCGGCAGCGTGGCGTTGACGGTCTCGACCTCCTTCTGAAGCAGCGCATAGACCTCGGGGCGCGAGGCGAGATCGCTGTAGGTCGTGAAGGAGAGCCGGTTCTTCTCCGCCCATTTCGAGATGATGGAGTAGCGGATGCAGATCATCGCCGCGAGCGCGTCGCGGCCGGCCCCTAACACCACGGTCTCGGCGATATAGGGCGAGAACTTCAGCTTGTTCTCGATGAACTGCGGCGAGAAGCGCTCGCCGCGCGAGGTCTCGGCGAGATCCTTGATGCGGTCGATGACGACGAGTTGCTTATTGTCGTTGAAGTAGCCGGCGTCGCCCGACAGCATCCAGCCGTCCCTGATGTCGGCGACGCTGGCCTCCGGGTTCTTGTAATAGCCGAGGAACATGTTGGGGTGCCGCACCACGATCTCGCCGACGCCATGGACGTCGGCATTGTCGATGCGGATCTCGACGCTGTCGGCCATCGGGATGCCCGTGGTGTCAGGGTCGACCTTGCCCTCGGGATGCAGCGTGTAGGCTCCCAGCAGCTCGGTCTGGCCGTAGAGCGTGCGCAGCGGCACGCCCATGGCCTGGAAGAACTTGAAGGTATCGGGACCGAGCGCCGCGCCGCCGGTGGCGGCCGAGCGCAGGCGGGTGAAACCGAGCCGGTCGCGCAGCGCGCGGAACAGGATGGCGTCGGCGTAGCCCGAGCGCTTGCCTTGCTCGAGCGCGGCGAGACCGGTCTTCATGCCGACGTCGAACAGGCGCTGCTTGAACGGCGTCGCGTCCATCACCTTGGCACGGACGTCGGCGGCGATGGATTCCCAGACGCGGGGTGCGAACAGGACGAACGTCGGCGCAATCTCGCGCAGATCATTCATCATCGTATCCGGCTCTTCGACGAAGTTGATCTTCATCCGGCACAAGAGGCCTTTGCCGAGCACATAGACCTGCTCCATGATCCACGGCAGCGGCAACACCGAGACATATTCGTCGTCGGGTCCCTTCGGATCGAAGGCGAGGTAGGTCGCGCAATGGCCGAGCACGCGGCCGGCGGCCAGCATCGCCAGCTTTGGATGCGAGGTGGTGCCCGACGTGGTGCAGAGGATGGCGACGTCTTCGCCCTTGGTGGCATCTACGAGGCGGTCGTAGAGCTCCGGCTCGCGGATAGCGCGGGCACGCCCGAGCCCGGCGAATTTCTCCGCCGACATCAGCCTGGGATCGTCATATTTTCGCATGCCGCGCGGATCGGAGTAAATGATGTGCTTCAGCCGCGGTACGCGCTCGGCCAGCGCCAGCAGCTTGTCGACCTGCTCCTCGTCCTCGGCGAAGACGAGCTGCGCCTCGCCGTAGTTCAGGAGATAGGAGGCTTCTTCGTCGAGCACATCGCGATAGAGCCCGAGGCTCAATCCACCGATCGCATGCGCCGCGACTTCAGCCGCGACCCAGTCCGGCCGGTTGTCGCCGATGATGCCGATGACGTCGCCACGGCCCAAGCCGAGTTCGATCAAGCCGAGCGCGAAGTCGCGCACCCGCGTATTGTAGTCATTCCAGCTGAACGGTCGCCAAAGCCCGAGATCTTTTTCGCGCAGCGCGATCTCGTTGCCGTGCTCCCTGGCATTGAGCCGGAGCATCTTCGGATGGGTGTCGGCTTGGGCGACGCGGCCTGCATAATCCATCATGCCGCGCTCTCCTGCGCGGGCAACGCATCGTCGGGATCGGCCAGAGTCTCGTCTTCTTCACCCAAATAGGCGCGCCTGACGTGGGGATCGGCGAGGACCGCGGCTGGATCGCCCTCGGCGATCTTGCGGCCGAAATCCAGCACCATGACGCGGTGGGAGATGTCCATCACCACGCCCATGTCGTGCTCGATCATCACCACCGTCATCCCGAACTCCTCGTTGAGGTCGACGATGTAGCGGGCCATGTCCTCCTTCTCCTCGAAATTCATGCCGGCCATCGGCTCGTCGAGGAGGATGAGGCGCGGCTCCAGCGCCATGGCACGGGCGAGCTCGACGCGCTTGCGCAGGCCGTAGGAGAGGGTGCCGGCTTGCGCTTTTCGCACAGACTGGAGGTCGAGGAAGTCGATGATCTCCTCGACCTTGCGGCGGTGCTCGAGCTCTTCCTTGCGCGCGCCGGTGAGCCAGTACAGCGAGCCCGTGAGGAAATTGTTCTTCAGGAGGTGATGGCGCCCGACCATGATGTTGTCGAGCACGCTCATGTGGTGGAACAGCGCGAGGTTCTGGAAGGTGCGCCCGATGCCGAGCATGGGACGCGCATTCGGCGTCAGGCCCGTGATGTCGCGGCCCTGGTAGAACAGCTGGCCTTCGGTCGGCTTATAGCGGCCGGAAATACAATTCACGATCGAGGTCTTGCCGGCCCCGTTGGGGCCGATGATCGAGAACAGCTCGCCCTCCCTGATGGCGAAGCTGACATCGGTCAGCGCGCGAACGCCGCCGAACCGCAAGGACACGCCGCGCACTTCGAGACTGGTAGCCACCAAACAAATCCCTCCCGGTGATGGCGCGTTCAGTGGCGCTCTTCGTCCGTTCCTCTCGGGCAATCCTAGTACGGTCGTGCCGGTGAGGCCATGCAGCACATGGTCCCGACCGCAGCCGCGGCGCTTTCGTACCCGTTTGGGATCAAAAGCCGCACCGCCCAAGGTGGCTCTCAATAGGGGAAAGCGCTATTTTGAAATGTCTCCCGCCTGACAATTCTGCGACAAAGTTTTTGGGACGGCAGCGGTTTACATCTTTCGTCGGATGGTGGCCGGAACGATCGTGCTGCAGTGCAACAGAAGGATGGAGTGACGAAACGGTGCGGCTGGCCTCTCGATCATGATTTCAGAGGATCAACTGAAGCGCATCGCCGCCTGGTCGCGCGAGCTCACGCGCGCGGAGATCGAGGTCGCCCGTGCCGGGATCAATGAGCGATCCTACGGCACCGGCGAGACAGTCTTCATGCGCGGCGACAAGTTTGACTATTGGGCCGGCATGGTGAGCGGCCTTGCCCGCATGGGCGGGGTCTCGCGCGACGGCAAGGAGACCAGCCTTGCGGGCCTCACGGCGGGCGCCTGGTTCGGCGAGGGCAGCGTGCTCAAGAACGAGCCGCGCCGTTACGACGTGGTCGCGCTGCGCGACAGCCGCGTCGCGTTGATGGAGTGCTCCGCCTTCATGTGGCTGTTCGAGAACAGCGTCGGCTTCAACCGCTTCCTGGTGCGCCAGCTCAACGAGCGGCTTGCCCAATTCATCGGCATGCTCGAGGTCAATCGCACGCTTGATGCCACCTCTCGGCTTGCCCGAAGCATTGCCTCGCTGTTCAACCCGATCCTCTACCCGGAATCGACTGCGCATCTGGAGATCACACAGGAGGAGATCGGCGCGCTCTCCGGCATGTCGCGCCAGAACGCCAACCGCGCGCTGAACCGGCTGGAGAAGGAGGGGCTGCTGCGTCTGGAGTACGGCGGCGTCACCATCCTCGATATCGATCGGCTACGCGGATATGGCGATTAAGGCGCGACGGGCGCCGGTCCCGTCAGCCCGCATTGGCCGGGGCGTGCGCCGGCCACAGATCGTCGCGCCAGCGCACCGCGATGGCCAGCATCGCGATGATCCCCGCGATCGCATAGACCGAGCCCATTGCGGAAAAGCCGATCAGGTCGATCAGGCTGCCCGCCGCAAGCAAGCCGATCGGCAGGCCATAGATCACCATCATGCGCACGCCCATGACACGGCCGCGCAGATGTGCGCTTGCCGTGCGCATCAGGATCACGGCCGCTGAAATCATCGACATGCTCTGGGCGATGCCGGCGAGCACGAGGCAGGCCATGGCGACTGGCATGGTCCTGATCTCAACGAACACCAGCAGCATAGCGTACCAGGCTAGCGTCGCGCCGATCAGGAGTCGTGCGATGCGGACCCCGCTGACGAGGCTCAGTGTGATGGAGCCCATCAGCGAGCCCACGGCAAAGCTCGCAGAGAGATAGCCGAGACCGGTCTGGTCGGTGTGGAAGATGTCGCGCGCGACAAAAGGCAGCAATCCGTTGGTGATTGGAAAGGCGGTGAGGTTGGCCAGGAAAGCGACGCAAAGCGCGGCGCGCATGCCCGGGCCCTTCCAGGCGTAGACGATGCCTTCCTTCAGATCGCCCAGCAGTCGCGAGACCGCGTGGCTGTCTGCGGGGAGGTCCGTCGTCGTGACCGACTTTTCCGGCCGGCTCAGGCAGAACATCAGAATCGCTGCGAAGAGATAGAAGCTGGCGATCGCGGCATAGACGAGACCGATGCCGAGGAGGGCGAACAAGCCTGCACCGGTCAACGCACCGGCAATGCGCGCGCTATCCTGCGTCGTGCGCGCGAGGCTGATGGCGCCGACCAACTGTCCGGCCGGCATGATGTCGGCAAGCAGTGCCCCCCGGACGCCGAGATCGGACGGGCGGATCAGGCCCATGATTGCAACGATGATCATGACGTTGAGCGGCGCGAGATGGTGGGTTAGCGCCAGCACCATGATGGTCGAGGCGAGCACGGTGTAGGTGAGGCGCATTACGACCAGGAGGTCGCGGTGACCGATGCGGTCCCCGACCATCCCGAGCACGGGCGCAATCAATGTCCCGACATATTGCAGCGAGGCCATGACGGTCAGCAGCAGCACCGAGCCGGTTTCGACCATGATGTACCAGCCGAGCACAAGCGTCTCGACTTCGAACGCCCATGAGGTGAGAAGGTCGGACGGCCACTGGAAGCGGTAGTTGCGGATGCGGAATGGCGCGAGCGCCGAAGGCCGCGCGGCTGCGCTCACGACGCGATGACGCGTGTCACGGCGATTCCCTGTCCTTGTTGTTTCTTCTTGCTGTTCGGCAACGTAGCGCTGATGATCCGCGTGTCAATCACAGCTGCCGCGGGCCGCCCCTGCGCCGGGCTCTTACCTCGCTGCTGCTCTCGGCTTCCGCTCTGCGAGCGCTGCAGCCATCGCCGAGATCAGCGGCCGCATGAAATAGGCTTCGTCGGCCGGTGATACGTCGGTGCGCAGGCCGTGTGTGGCGAGCTCACCTGAGACCGCAGGTCCCACCGAGGCGATCAACGTGCGCTCGAATCCTGCGCGCAGCTTCGCCTCACTGCCATGGGCCTTGGCGGCCTCGATCAGCCGGCGGACCTGGCCGAGATTGGTGAACGCGATGGAATCGATCCGTCCCTCCGCCATGTCGTCGATGGCGGTGACGATATGGGCGTCCGCCGCCTTGGAATCGTAGACGTAAGGCAACACCGTATCGACCTCGGCACCTTGCGCGGCCAACGCACCGGTCAGCGCGCTGTGATCCTTATCCGGATAAAGCTGCAGCCCCAGGCGGCGTCCCCTGAGGTCGAGCTTGCCCAGCAACGCGATCACACCCTCGGTGGTCGGCTTCTCCGTGGTCTGCTGGGCCTCGAGCCCGCTCTCGCGTAACGCCCTGCCGGGCTTCGGGCCGCGCGTGAACTTTCGCGATTTGGCGAGTGCCGCGACAAAGGCCTGGTCGAGGCCGCGTGCGCGCGCGAGCTTCATGATCCGTCGCAGGCCTTCACCGGTCATCAGCACGAGGTCGTCAAACGGCTTGTCGATGGCGCGGCGGATCCAGGCCTCGACCGGGGCGGGGTCCGGCGCGTCCTGGATGGTGAACATCGGGCACTGCACGACCTCGGCGCCCTGCTCGGTGAGCAGCTTGGAAAATTGCGCTTCCTCGCGCGTCTCCAGGATCAGGATGCGGGTGCCGTTTAAACGGTCGGCCATGGGCGTGCTCCAGTGAGCTTCGTTTATTTTGACACCGTCGTCGGGGTTGGCGCAAGGGTCGCGTCGGTGCTAGAGCAGGATGCAAATTGCAGGTCGTTCCGCGGCCGTCGCACAAACCTTCATCAAGAGCCATCTCATCAAGAGCCATGCCCGATCATCAATATGTTCTGACCTTGTCCTGTCCGGATCGCCCCGGTATCGTCTCGGCGGTCTCGACCTTCCTGGCCCATAACGGACAGAACATTCTCGACGCTCAGCAGTTCGACGACGTCGAGACCAAGAAATTCTTCATGCGCGTCGTGTTCACTGCGGCCGATCTTGCCGTGGAGCTGTCTGCGCTCCAGACTGGCTTCGCCGCGATCGCGGAGCGTTTCGGCATGGAGTGGCAGATGCGCGACCGCGCCGCGCATCGCAAGGTGATGCTGCTGGTGTCGAAGTCCGACCATTGCCTGGTCGACATCCTCTATCGCTGGCGCACCGGCGAATTGCCGATGACGTTGGTCGCGATCGTCTCCAACCATCCGCGCGAGGCCTATGCCGGGCTCGATTTCGGCGGCATCCCGTTCTGCTATTTGCCGGTCACCAGGGAAACCAAGAGCGAGCAGGAGGCACAGATCCTTGATCTCGTCGCCAAGACCGGGACCGATCTCGTGGTGCTCGCCCGCTACATGCAGATCCTATCGGATAACCTATCGGCCAAGCTCTCCGGCCGATGCATCAACATCCATCACTCGTTCCTGCCGGGCTTCAAGGGCGCAAAGCCCTATCACCAGGCTTATGAGCGCGGTGTGAAGCTGATCGGCGCGACCGCCCATTACGTTACTCGCGACCTCGACGAGGGTCCCATCATCGATCAGGACGTCGAGCGCATCAGCCATCGCGACACGCCGGAAGATCTCGTCCGCAAGGGTCGCGACATTGAGCGCCGCGTGCTGGCGCGGGCGATCCGTTATCATCTGGACGACCGTGTAATCCTCAACGGCCGCAAGACGGTCGTGTTCGTGGACTGAAGATCTTGCAGCAGAAACATGCCAACGCCTTGCCGGCTTCCAGCTCCGTGAACGGAGCTTGGTCGATGCGTCCGATCCTGACGGTCCTGATCGCGCTTTCGATTGCCGTTTTCTGCGCCTCCGCCGTAAGCGTCTCGAAGCTTTATCCCGGATATCACATCGCCTACGACGCCCATGCGCTAACACCGGCGTTAGTGACGGTCGCGCTGTTTGCGCCCGTCTTTCTAGTTTTCGTTGTCGCCGAGTTTAGTCTTGGCTACTTCGTAGGTTTCTATTTCTGCTCTATGGTGCTCGGCTATCTGTGGCTGACATTCTTCTCGCTTCGCACTTATGACCACGAGACCGCGCGGCTTTCCGCCGTCATATCGATGATTGTCTTTCTCCTGCCTGCGCTGTTCGTGCGCTCGCCTCTGCCGGAGATGGGAAAGCTGTCGGTCAAAACGTTCGATCGCCTGCTTCTGGTCGTCTTCCTGGTTTGCGCGGCGACCGTCGCCGTCGGGGCAGCCTACAATTTCAGGTTCGTGTCGCCTGACGACGCGTCTACGCTGCGGACCGACGCGCTTCCGACATACGTCAATTATCTGGTCGGCATCACCTCGGGCTCGCTGCTGCCGTTCCTGTTCGCGTACTGCGTGGCGCGGAAGGCGTTCTGGCGGGCTGGTGCGGTCGTGCTGCTGATGCTTCTCTATTATCCGGTCGCTGTCAGCAAGATGGCTTTTTTTGCGCCCGCCTGGTTAATCGTCCTGGCCGTGCTCGCAAGGTTTCTCGAAACGAGGGTGGTGGTTGTACTGTCGTTGTTGTTGCCAATCATGGCTGGAGTGCTGCTGTTCACCTTCTTTGATGGCAATGGTCCAGTCATTCGCTTTGCAGCGGCCTACCACGTCATCGTGAACTTCCGCTTGCTTGCGGTCCCATCGCTCGCGCTCGACCTCTACAACGAGTTTTTCGCCAGCCACGAGCTCACCCATTTCTGTCAGATCAAAGTGCTGAAGTTGTTGATCGGCTGCTCTTATCAAGATCAGTTGGGTGTCGTGATGCTGAAATACTTCCCTGGAGGCGGTACCTACAACGCCTCTCTGTTCGCGACCGAAGGAATTGCCTCGGTGGGCGTGCTATATGCGCCGATCACGGTCTTCTTTTGCGGCGTGGTGATTGCTTTCGGAAATCGGGCTTCTGCCGGTCTGCCGCCGTCTCTCGTCCTGGTATCTGGAGCAATGCTCTTGCAGAATCTGCTGAACGTTCCGCTCTCGACGGCCCTGCTGACGCATGGAGGAGCTTTGCTCTTCCTGCTTTGGTACCTGACGCCACGGGAGACGCCTTCGGCGGGCGCTGGGTAGTTCAACGCGGTAGGCTGGCGATCAGACCTGCTCCTTCGTGAGAGGGCTTGCCTTCAACCGGTGAAGCTCTGTTGGCGTCGAGTGCTGAATGCCTATGCTCGTCGTGGCAATCATGTTGTCGAACAGATTGTAGACCACGAATGTGTTGAGTAGCGCCAACATGGAACAGCCAGCGACGATGTGCGGACCATGCCCGATACAGGCATATAGAATGGAGATGAAGACTGCGAACGTCGTCAGGAACTGAGTCCATCCAAAGAATAACCATGATCGGCTGAAGAGGCTCGAAAAATTCTTCGAGACCTCCGGGATGCCCCGGTCCCGGCTTGCACCGTGCCTGGGTAGAAGCCGATGCGAGAACAACTGGTAGAATATTTCGACCGGGTGTTGGACCGCGCCCCGAAGCCGGTGTGGTCGATGCGATGGGCTTCTTGGCCGCGAATACCGCGGGCCCAGAGGCGACGATGGGTTTTCCTGATGAGCGGGCGCCGCTCGATGACGAAGCAGATCCTGGCACAGGGCTTACAGTCGTTGTCATTGATCGGCACGGCAGGGCGCATCGCGTCCGGGAATGAAAATCATCGTCCACGTTCCGGGCCGAGCGAGCACGAGAATCTTATCGTTGCGGACAATCGCAAGGTGAACTTCGGCAAGGCTGGCCCTGTCCACGGTCAATATCTGGAGAAATTCAGCTGGCTTCACCCCTGGAACTGGGACAATGACAGGCCCCCGCCGCCCAGATTCAGCATCAAAGCGCCAGGGTCATCCGCGCCCGCCAGAAGATTGAGGCCGGCCGTGACCAAAAAGTGGCTGGCGGGCGTGTGCATTGACGAGAACAATCGAATAATGCTCCGGTATTGACAATCCGCGCCGATTTGAATCACTACCAGCCCGATAGCGGAAGAACGGGATACCACTTGTGAAAGCCGTTATTCTAGCAGGCGGCCTTGGGACCAGAATTTCCGAGGAGACTTCCGTCAAACCGAAACCAATGGTCGAGATCGGCGGCCGCCCGATCCTGTGGCACATCCTGAAGCTGTATTCCGCCCATGGCGTGAACGATTTCGTGATCTGCTGCGGCTACAAGGGCTACGTGATCAAGGAGTATTTCGCGAATTACTTCCTTCATATGTCCGACGTCACGTTCGACATGACGCAGAACCAGATGGAAGTTCATCAGCGTAAAGCCGAGCCTTGGCGCGTCACGCTGATCGACACTGGCGAAGACACCATGACCGGAGGCCGGTTGAAGCGCGTCGCCGACCATCTCAGGGACGAAAATGCGTTTTGCTTTACCTATGGCGATGGTCTTAGCGACATCGATATCCGTCGCTCGATCGACTTCCATTTCCAGCACGGCAAGCTCGCGACGATTACCGCCGTCACTCCGCCTGGACGATACGGCGCGCTGCAGCGGTCGGGAGATCGTGTGACGGCTTTTGTAGAAAAGCCCCGCGGCGACGGCGGCGTGATCAATGGCGGCTTCTTCGTGCTGTCGCCCGCCTGTATCGATCTGGTGGCGAACGATCAGGTGTCCTGGGAGAACGAGCCTTTGACCGAACTCGCGACGCGCGGCGAGTTGATGGCTTATCAGCACCAGGGCTTCTGGCAGCCGATGGACACGCTTCGGGAAAAGAACATGCTGGAAGAGCTGTGGGCGAGCGGCAAGGCGCCGTGGAAGATCTGGTAGATGACCGGGCAGATTAATCCCGATCCTTCATTTTGGGCCGGCCGGCGCGTCCTGCTCACGGGACATACCGGGTTCAAAGGGGCTTGGCTCGCGCTTTGGCTGCACCGGCTCGGCGCCCGTGTGGTCGGCATCAGCTTGCCGCCGTCTACGACGCCGAGTCTCGCCGCACTCGCCGGTATCGAGGAGCTGATCGAAGGTCATTCAATCGACATCCGCGACGCCGAGCTGCTCGCGGAGCGAGTTCGTGCCGCCAAGCCCGAGGTGGTGTTGCACCTTGCGGCACAGGCGCTGGTCCGGACGAGCTATCGCGAGCCGTTGCAGACGTTTGCAACCAACGTTCAGGGCACCGCGAACCTGTTGGACGCCGTTCGTGCGACGAGTTCCGTTCGTGTGGTGGTCGCAATCACCACCGACAAGGTTTATCGCAACATCGAACACGTCTATCCCTATCGGGAGACGGATGTGCTGGGCGGGCACGATCCGTACAGCGCCAGCAAGGCTGCCGCCGAGATCGTTATCGCCAGTTATCGCGATGCCTATCTTGCCGGCGCAGGCGTGGCGCTGGCGTCGACCCGCGCAGGCAATGTGATCGGTGGTGGCGATTGGTCGGAGGACCGTCTGATCCCCGATGCGGTGCGCGCCTGGAGCACGAACAAGTCGCTGATCGTGCGGCGGCCGGATGCGTTCCGGCCTTGGCAGCACGTGCTGGAGCCTCTGGCGGGATATCTGCGGCTGGCCGAGCGCCTTTGGCTGAACCCAGAACTCGCGGGTCCCTATAATTTTGGTCCTGACACGTCCGAAGCGGCCAGCGTCCGCGACGTGGTGGAACTCGCGCGGCAAACCTACGGCAAGGGTGAGATGACGTGGGGAGGGGGCCAGGAAGGTCCTCATGAAGCCGGCTGGCTTGCGCTGGAGACGGCGAAGGTCAGGCATACGCTCGGCATTGCGCCGCGCTGGCAGCTTGGAACGTCGGTCGAACGAACGTTGACCTGGTATCGGCGCTGCGAGGAGGGGCAGGATGTGCGGAGCCTCTGCCTGCAGGACATCGCTGATTTTGCGGCTGTCGCTGTGCAAGGACCGTCCGCATGAGCCGCTTCGCCATCCTCGACACGCCGATAGTCGGTCTGAAGGTTGTCGAGCGCGGCCGACTTTCGGATGCGCGCGGCTTCCTGAGCCGGCTGTTCTGCGCCGAGGAGCTCCAAGCGGCGGGCTGGAGCCAAGCCATTGCCCAGATCAATCAGACCCTGACCCGCGCGCGCGGGGCGGTGCGCGGCCTGCACTTTCAGCACCCCCCGCACGCGGAAATGAAGCTCGTCAACTGCATCCGCGGCAAGGTATTCGACGTGGCGGTAGATTTGCGCCGAGGCTCGCCAACATTCCTCAAATGGCACGGTGTGGAATTGTCCGAGGACAATGGCCGTGCCCTGCTGATCCCGGAAGGGTTCGCGCACGGATTCCAGACGTTGATGCCGGACAGCGAACTGCTCTATTTTCACAATTGCGCCTATGCTCCGGCGAGCGAGGGCGCGATTCAGGTTGAGGACCCGCGCATCGGCATACCGTGGCCGCTGCCGTTGGCCGAGTTGTCAGAGCGTGATCGTCGGCATCCCTTGCTGCCGCTGTCGTTTGATGGAATAGCATGATGAATTGTCGGCACTGCGCTGCCAGGCTCAAGCTTGAACTAATCGACCTCGGCAGCTCGCCACCGTCGAATGCCTATCTCTCCGCCGAAGGCTTGCACGGGCCTGAAAAGACCTATCCCCTCAAGGTGATGATCTGCGAGCGATGCTGGCTTGCGCAGACGCTGGACTTCGCGCAGGCTGAAGAGTTGTTCTCGGCCGAATACGCCTATTTCAGCAGCTTCTCGACGACCTGGCTGCAGCATGCTGAGCGTTATGTCGCCGACATGGTCGAGCGATTCCATCTCGATCGCGACAGCCGCGTCGTGGAAGTGGCGTCGAATGACGGTTACCTGCTGCAATATGTCAAGGCGAGCGGGATTTCGTGCTTCGGTATTGAGCCGACAGCCTCGACTGCGCGCGCCGCGCGCGAAAAAGGAATCGAAACGCTGGAAACCTTTTTCGGTGCCGAGCTCGGTGTCAGTCTGGCCGTCGCCGGCAAGCAAGCTGACCTGATGGCTGCGAACAATGTTCTGGCCCACGTGCCTGACATCAACGACTTCCTGTCGGGCTTCACCAATCTGCTCAAGCCGGACGGCGTCGCGACGTTCGAGTTTCCGCATTTGCTTCGGCTGCTCGAGCAGAACCAGTTCGATACCATCTATCACGAGCACTTCTCCTATCTCTCGCTGACTGCGCTGGAGACGATCTTTCGCCACAACGGGCTCTCCGTGTTCGATGCCGAGGAGATATCGACCCATGGCGGGAGCCTTCGTGTCTTCACGCAGCGGGTAGCGTCGGGCGGACGTGTCGTGACCGATCATGTCGGTCGTCTCCTGGAGCGCGAGACCGCTGCCGGCCTGGCCTCGGCTGCGGGCTACGGCGGCTTCCAGTCGCGCTCGGAAAGGGTGAAGGATGATTTGCTCGCCTTCCTGATCGAGGCAAAGCGTCAGGGCAAACGCGTGGCCGCCTACGGCGCTGCGGCGAAGGGCAACACGCTTTTGAATTTCGCCGGCATTCGCCGCGACCTCATCGCCTACGTCGTTGATCTCAATCCGGCCAAGCAGGACAAATATATGCCTGGCAGCCGCATCCCAATCGTGGATGAGGCGCGACTGCTGGCCGACCGGCCCGAGTACGTGGTGATTCTGCCGTGGAACTTGAAATCTGAGGTGATGAGCCAGTTGCGGCAAGCGGGGTTCGTCGGTCGGTTCGTCACCGCGATTCCAGCGATCGAGATTGTTTGATCCGGCGCGCGGTGACCAGGCAGATCCTGCGAGAGGTGGGTCGATGAAGATTGCGGTTACCGGTGCGCGGGGATTTGTAGGCCGTCACGTACTGGCTGAGCTCGCGCATAGAGACGTTGATGTCGTGGCGAGCTACCGGCCCACCGGCGCCCCCAATGGTCCGGCAATGGCGAGACTGCAATGGGTGTCGCTCGATCTCGCCAATCCCCCGGAGGACTGTTTCACGGCCCTGCATCGTCCGGACGTCCTGTTGTATCTCGCCTGGGGCGGTTTGCCCAACTATCGGTCGGCGCATCATGTCGACGTCGAGATGCCGCGTCATTTCGCCTTTCTCGAGAACGCCGTGCGCAACGGGCTTCCGGCGCTCGTGGTCGCAGGAACCTGCCTCGAATACGGATTGCAGTCGGGAGCTCTTGCTCCGGGTGCCGATACCCGTCCGACCACGCCCTACGGAATCGCCAAGGACGCACTACGCCGAAGGCTGCAGGCTCTCCAGGCGGAGTGTTGCTTCAGTCTGACCTGGGCCCGGCTGTTCTACATGTACGGAGACGACCAGCCCGCAACGTCGCTGTGGCCGTCCCTGAAGGCCGCCGCGCTTGCGGGCCGCAGCGAGTTCCCGATGTCGGGCGGCGAGCAGCTGCGCGATTATCTCGCCGTCGAGGAGGTCGCGAGTCGCCTGGCGCGGCTTGCGCTCGCACCGGCCGATCGCGGTCCGGTCAATGTCTGTTCCGGGCAGCCCGTCTCGGTGCGAGAGTTCGTCGAGGGCAAAATAAGGCAGAACGGCTGGAGCATTAGGCCCAGCTATGGCGAACTGCCTTACACGGACTACGAGCCCATGGCGTTTTGGGGAGAGCAGTCAAGTTCCTGCTGATACACAAATTCCGGCGTTGTGCGAGGTGGCGTTGGCGGGACACGCTCTGATATGGTCAGCGCACTAACAGGATTCTGGCGGGCTCGCAAACTGCATGGCTGACCTTGTTGTACGGAAATCAGGCTGCCTGAGGGACGGCATAAGCCATAGCTGCGGAGGATTGCCGATCCATTCAGTGGCGTTCGGTCGTCTTGCCGCCGATCGTGATCTTGGGCAGCAGCCGCGGTGCCCGCCTTGATCAGATTCAGCGTTCTCTTGCCGGTCCGGAACGGGTGGCCATATGTCAAGGAATGCGTCGAAAGCATCCTGACGCAAACCTATCCGCATTTCGATCTGATCGTTCTGGACAACCAGAGCAATGACAACACGGTTGAATGGCTAAAGAGCCTGGATGACAAACGAATCCAGATTTTCACCTCATCCTCGTCGCTGCCGATCGTGGAGAGCTGGGCCAGGGCGAAGGATGTCTCAAAGCAGGAATTCATGACCCTCATCGGTCACGACGATCGGTTCGATCCGGACTTTCTGGGCAGGATCAAGGCGCTGATCGAGCGTCATCCGCGGAGCGCGCTGTACCAAACCGGCGCTCGGCTGATCAATTCGGAAGGCGATAAGATTCGCAGCTGCATCGCTGTGCCCGAGGTCGAGACGGCGGCTGAATATCTCGAGGCCCGCTTTACGTTCAACCGTGACACCTTCGGCACCGGTTTCGTGATGCGATCGGCGGACTACGATCGCGTCGGAGGCATACCGGGGTTCGAGAAGCTGTTCTTTGCGGATGATGCGTTGTGGCTGTCGCTGATCGGCGCGTCCAGCAAGGCGTGCGATCCAGGCGAGCTGTTTTCGGTCAGAGTCCATCCGAAGAGCGAGTCGGCCTCAATGCCGTCCGTATGGACCTCGATCGTCACCGGGCTCGGCCAGTTCTCGAATTTCCTTACAACCTTCGTGCAGACGAATGCGGCGGCCCGCAAGGTCTATCTGGTGCATGGGGCGGACTTCATGCTGACCTACCATCGCAATGCCTGCATCTTCGCCTTAGTCGAGGCTTCCGAGGCCGGACGGCGAATCGATAGTACGACGGTCGAGCGCATCGAGGCTGCTCTCGCGCAAACGGCGCCGTCGCGGGCCGGTCAGCTGTTCAAGTCGCCGAGGGTAGCCGCGGTCGCTGCGCTCAACGCGTCGCCGCTGCGCTTTGCGGTGCCGATGCTCTGGCATCTTTACACCCGTCGCAAGACGCGTTCTTAAATCCGTTGGCGAGCGAACCGGCCTACGGTCAGTCGACGAAAGCCATGATGTTTCCCCATTTCCGGAGCTGTAGGAAGTCCGTGGCGACAAGCTACTGCATAGTTGTGAGTTATCGGCCCAACGTGCTGCGGCTCTTGGATCTGTGCGGCAAGCTCGTCGCTGGGGGCGCCAAGGTCGTCCTCGTCGACAACACCGACGCGCCCGCTCTCGGCCGCGATGACCTGCCGGACGGCTGCACGCTCATCCCGCTTGGCTACAATTCCGGCATAGCGCACGCGCAGAATGTGGGCGTGCGCGCCGCGCTTGACCAGGGTGCTGGCGTCCTCCTGTTCTTCGACCAGGATTCCGAGATCGAGGCGGGATTGGTGGGCGGCTTGACGGCGGCCCTGGACGTCGGCGTTGCCGAGATCGTGTCACCACTCTGCATCGACGAGGCAACCGGAATACCGCTGCCGGCCGAGGACATCGGGCGGTACGGTTGGTCGACGCAGGTTCATTGCCCCGATGCGATCGACCGCTATCCCGTCGACATCGTGATTTCGTCGGGGATGGCGGCGACGCGGCTCGCATTTGAGAAGGTCGGCGCTTTCGACGAAGAATTCTTCATCGATTACGTCGACAGCGAGTGGTGCCTGCGCTGCCGCGCGAAGGGGGTATCAATCTACGTGGTGCCGAAGGTGGTGATGCGGCACAGCATCGGCAGTCGCCATGTCCAGATCGGTGTTCTCGGGATTTCCGTTCACGGACCGGAGCGCTGCTACTACCAGATCAGAAACTGCTTTCTTTTGTTTCGAAAGCCGCACGTTCCGTTCATGTTCTCGCTGAAGCAATTGTTGATCACGGTCGTTAGCAAGACGCTCCTGTTGCCCTTCGTTGAAGGCCGGCTGTCGTATGCGAAGGCGTATCTGCTGGCGGTCAGGGACGGACTCGCGGGGCGCACCGGGCCCGGGCCGGCCTGAGGGCAGCTAATTTCGCCAGCATGCCTTCGACCCGGCGCGGCAAGGCGCTAAAGCGGGATGGGGTTAGGTTGAATCGATTTAGGATTCCCAAATCAGTGTGTTTCTGATTCACCATGCTGGCTGGATTGGAGGCCAGCATGGATGGGCAAGCCTTATTCTCTAGATCTCCGTAAGCGTGTCGTGTCCGCGATCGAGGGCGGGATGTCGCGCAATCGGGCCGCCAAGCAGTTTGGGGTGGCGATCAGCACGGCCATCGGCTGGATGCAGCGGGTCGAGGAGACCGGCAGTGTTGAGCCTGGTCAGATGGGCGGTCACAAGCCGAAGGCGGTTTCGGGAGATCACGCAGTCTGGCTGTCGCAGCGGATCAAGGACGGCGATTTCACCATACGCGGTCTCGTTGCCGAGCTTGCCGGTCGTGGTCTGAAGGTCGACTACCACTCGGTGTGGGATTTCGTGCATGCCGAGAAGCTCAGCTTCAAAAAAAAGCGTGGCGGCTGGCGAACGCGATCGTCCCGACGTGGCGCGGCGGCGAGCCCAGTGGACAAAGTATCAAGGTCGCGTCGAAGCTGAGCGACTGGTCTTCATCGACGAGACCTGGACCAGGACCGACATGGCCCCGTTGCGGGGATGGGCCCCGCGCGGGAGCAGACTTCCCGCCAAGGTTCCGCACGGCCGCTGGAAGACCATGACCTTCCTGGCTGCCTTGCGCCATGATCGGATCGACGCGCCATGGTTCATCGAGGGGCCGATCGATGGCGTGAGCTTTCGCACTTATGTCGAGCAGGTTCTTCTGCCTGTCCTTCGACCCGGCGGTATCGTCGTCTTGGATAACCTCGGCAGCCACAAGAGCAAAGCAGTTCGCCAGCTCATCCGTTCGGTCGGCGCAAAGCTCTTCTTCCTGCCAAAATACTCGCCCGACCTGAACCCGATCGAACAGGTCTTTGCCAAGCTCAAGCATCTACTGCGAAAGGCAGCCGCGCGAACCGTCGATGCGGTCTGCGCCGCTATCGGCCTCGCACTCGATGCATTCACCTCCGAGGAATGCGCCAACTACCTCAAAAATTCAGGCTATCGAACTTAATGCCATCACGCTTTAGGTCGAGGCGCCCGGAATCGAATAGCCGCGCGCCGCCAGCGCTTCGGCGTGTGTCGCGGCGAATTTCTTGAGCTCCGCGTTTGACTCGTAGGCTTGTGCGCGGTCCACCCGGATACTTTTGACCGTCTCTTCAATCCGGGCTTTCGAGGCATTCAGATCGCAAAATGCCGCCGCCTCAGCGAGCCATTTGACGGGATCGCTCAACATCTCCTCATAACGCAGCGCGAGCACGCGCTCGCGCGGCAGGCCGGCGATCACGGCATCGGCCGCCTTCGTGTATTCCTTCCATAGCGAGAATGCATCCTCCAGCGAGAGGCAGCGCGGCGAATGCGCAAAGCCGGCGCGGCGGGGATGGAGGAAGAAGATCGCGCGATAGCGCTGGTAGAACCGCGGCGCATCTTCGAGAATCTTGAGCTCCCGGGCGAACAGCGATTGTGCGACATCGACGCCATTCCGCTCGATCGACACCACCTTCGCGTTCGGAAAGATCTTCAGCCACATCGGAAGCGTGAAGGTGTTGCGCGGGTCTTTCCAGCCCCAGGGCTCGTTAAGGCCGCTGATCTGGCCCGCTGCAAACCGCCGCAGCCCGAGAAACCGGATGGAGCGCGGACTGGCCAGGAGGTTGCGAAGATAGAGGTCGGTCCATTTGACCGCCTCGTCGTTGCGCCAGAAGAATTGGTTGAACGGGGCCGGGTTGTCCCAGCGTCCGCCGCACTGGCTCAGCAGCCACTCGTTCAAGTCCTGGAAGAACAGGGCTTCGTTGTTTTCGTCCTTCCGGGTGCCGAAGAACATCCCGAGGTCTTCCAGCAGGCGCCCAAGCATGCTGGTCCCGGAACGGTGCATTCCGATGAAGATCACAGGATTTCGCATGATGTGTCTCTGTCTGCCTGTGACCGCCGCACAGGACCGCCGGCGTCACTTCGATGAATGGAGATTCAGATAGCCGAGTGTGTTGATCCGAAGCTTGTACCGCACAATCCACCAGGAGATGATCTTCATCACCGATATCGAGAATGCCGTGCTGATCGCCGCGCCAAGTGCGCCGAGCAGGGGGACCAGCACGAGATTGCCCGCCAGGTTCAAGATCGCCGAGAAGATCATGTTGTTCCGCAGGAGCTTCTCGTGGCCGGTCATAATCAACAAGGAAGTGAGCTGTCCAGTCGAAACATTGACGAGCTGCGCCAGGGCAAGCAAGCGGAGCGGCCAGATCCCGCCCACGAATTGCTGGCCGAAGAGGCCGAGGATTTGCGCGGGAAATAGCAGGAAGGTCAGGATCAGGGGCGACGCGATGACTAGGCTCCAGAAGGAGCTTCGGCGGGCCAGCGCTTCCAGTTCCGCATGTTTTCCGCTGGCATGGAGTGCGGCGAATTGCGGCGCGACGACGCTGCCGATCGCGATCAGCACGAACGCGCTCGTTGTCGAAATGCGGAGTGCCACGCCATAGACGCCGACCTGCTCGGGGGTCGACAGAATTCCAAGCACAAGCGTGTCCGTCCAGGCCATTACCAGGTACAGGTTCGTTACGATGAGGATGGGCAGGCTGGTGCGCAGCAATACTGCGGTGGAGAAGTTCGCTTTCCGCCAGACCTCCTTGACGACACTCTTCCAGCGCAGGAGCGCGAGGAGCATAGCGATGAGAAATGCGCAGGCGTAGGAGGCGAGGATGGTGGCGGGCGTTGCCAGGCCTTGCCAGGCCAGGACCACCGACAGGAGCAGCAGCGTCGATTGGGGAAGGACGGTTTGGGTGAAGACGGCGATCCCCGGACGCCCGAGGGCCTTGAAGGCCTCCGTCTGTACGGGCAGAACGGTCACCGGGATCAGTGCAATCAACAGGAATGGCACGAGCGACGCGAATTCAGCGTGTTTGCTCGCGCCGATCGGCGCCCAGGTTAGGATCAGCCAGGTTGGAAGGAGCATTACGGCGGCCGAAAGCGCTGCGATCCCGACGCATTTGCGATACACCGTCGCGACGGTTCCGCGCTCGGCGGAGGCGTTCGCGATCGAGATAAATTTCAGTGCCGAAGTCTCCAGCCCCAGCCGCGAAATTGTCGAAAATATCTCGGTACTTGTCACACTCAGGAAGTAGAGGCCGAGGCCCGCGGCCCCGATCAATTTGGCGAGCAGCAAGCTCACCAGGAGAGACAGCCCGGCGCCGGCGATCTGCATCGACAGGGCTGTGGCGGCCCCGATCGCGTTGCGGTTCGCCAGCTTTCGCAAGTTCGAGGTCAGGAGGCTTGAATTCATTCGCTAATTTACGTTGGAACGATCGGCGGACGGCTTAACGGAACTGGCGACGTTCAACAATCGGTATTTGGTTTTGCAGGCCAAGCTGGTAGGGCATTGTGACGCGCTGGTGATGATGATGTGCATTTGGACGATTGGGGCTGGTCCCGACATGGCTTGGTTCTGGACAAGGCCGCCAAATGACGGTTAGCGTCTGCATCGCGACCTATCAGGGCCAGGATTACGTCGAGCGGCAGCTCCGCTCGATTCTCGAACAGATCGGCCCCGGCGACGAAGTCATTGTTGTCGACGATTGCTCCCGCGACCGGACGGTCGAGATTATTGAAAGCATCGGGGATGCTCGCATCGCCGTTCACCGGAATCCGGTCAACCGGCGCGAGGTCTTCTCGTTCGGTCAGGCCATCGAGCTTGCACGAGGCGATATCATTTTTCTGTCCGACCAGGATGACGTCTGGCTGCCGGGCCGGGTCGAGCGGATGACGGAGAGCTTGCGGACATCGGGTGCGGCCCTGGTGTCGAGCAGTTTCGAATGGATGGACGCGGAGGAGCGGCCGCTGAATGTCGCCTTCGATGGCGTATCGTCGCAGACGTCCAACCGGCATCTGAGCAATATCGTCGACATCTTCCTTGGCAAGACCAATTATTTCGGCTGTGCCATGGCCTTCCAGCGCAGGCTGGTGCCGCTGATCACGCCGATCCCAGCTTATGTGGAGTCCCATGACCTCTGGATTGCCCTTGCGGCCAACCAGATCGGTTCCAACCTCCACATCGACGACAAGACGCTCCGCAAGCGTCGGCACGGTAGCAACACCACCAGCACGGTATCGAATCGTTCGCTGCCCCTCAAGGTCTGGGCCCGCTGGATATTCCTTCGCAGCATGGCCGATCTGGCAGCCCGCTGGCGGCGCCTGTCCGTGTGACGGCTCGCATGTTGGCGGCCGCTCTCGCCCGGAAAATGTTGGTCCCGGCCTGCATCGTGATGGTCCCGACCGGCATAATCCTGCGGGCGCAAAAAAATAGGCGCGCGGGCCGCCTGCAATAAGTATTTATCTACTGCGCCAGACCGACTAAAGGGAGACGACCTCCTCCCCCGGCGGTACCGAAATCGCGTATGCGGTCCGGAACATGTGTTTTTAAAGAGTTTTCCCGAATGGCGGCCCGTCCCTACCAGATCTGCGCAAACTGCGTCATGGACACCAGCGATTCGACGCTCCAATTCGATGGGCGCGGCTGGTGCCAGTATTGCTGCAACTTTGATGAGAATATCAGGCCGAACTGGCATCCCGATGAACGCGGCATCAAGGAGATCATGCCGCTCATCGAGAAGATCAAGGAAGAGGGCAAGGGCCGCGACCACGACTGCGTCATCGGCATCAGCGGCGGCCTCGACAGCTCCTACGTGACCTACATCGCCAAGGAAAAGTTCGGCCTGCGGCCTCTGATGTTCCATTGCGACACCGGTTGGAACTCTGATCTCGGCGTCAGCAACATCCAGAAGATCATTGAAGGCCTGCACCTCGACCTCGTGACCGAAGTGGTCAATTGGGAGGAGATGAAGGACCTGCAGCGCGCTTTCTTCTTGTCCCAAGTCGCCTTCCAGGACCAGCCGCAGGATCTGGCGCTGTTTTCGGCGATGTACAATTTCGCCGCCAAGAACGGCTTCAAATACGTCATCACGGGCGGCAACAACTCGACCGAGTGCGTGCGCGAATCGATCGAGTGGACTTATTTTTCGACCGACATGGTGCACGTGCACGACATCCACAAGAAGTTCGGTGCGCGCGAGCTCAAGACGTTTCCGACCTGCGATATCCTGAAGTACCGGCTTTATTATCGCCTGGTGAAGGGCATGCGGGTCATCAAGCTGCTGGACAGCGTTCCCTTCATCAAGAAGGACGCGATCCGCGAGCTGAACGAGAGGTTCGGCTGGCAGCCTTATCCACAGAAGCACTACGAGTCTCGCTTTACCCGCTTCTATGAGGCCTATTGGACGCCGCGGAAGTTCGGCTATGACAAGCGCCGCGCCTATTTCTCGAGCGAGATCCTCACCGCGCAGATGACGCGCGACCAGGCGCTCAAGCGGCTGGAGAAGCCCGATCTCGACGAGGAGACGCTGCGTCACGAATTCGAATATGTGGCCACCAAGCTCGGCTGGACGGTTGCCGAGTTCGAGGAGATCTTCCACGGCAAGAACAAGTCGTTCCACGACTACAAAAACAATCTGTTCATGATCACACTCGGCGCCAGGATCTCGAACTTGCTCGGGCTGGATAACCGGATATTCCGATGATCACGATCATCAACTACGGGCTCGGTAACGTTCAGGCCTTTGCCAATCTCTACAAGCGGATGAACGTCCCGGCGAAGATCGCGATCAGCGCCGCCGACCTCGAGGGCGCGACCAAACTGATCCTGCCGGGTGTCGGCGCCTTCGATCATGCCATCGAGCTGTTTGACGCCTCGGGCATGCGGGAAGCGGTCGATGATCTCGTGATGGCCCGGAAGGTGCCGGTGCTCGGCGTTTGCGTCGGCATGCAGATCCTTGCCGGCTCGAGCGATGAGGGGAAGCTGTCGGGTCTCGGCTGGATCGAGGGACGGGTCAGACGCTTCGACGAGAGCCGGTTGCCACGTCCGGCGCGGCTCCCGCACATGGGCTGGAACGACGTGGTGCCGAAGAACGGTGCGCGGTTGTTTGCCGGTCTCGAGCAGGATGCTCGCTTTTACTTCCTGCATTCCTACTATTTCGATTGCGCTTCGAACGACAATGTCCTGGCGACGTCCGAATACGGTTCGGCTTTCAGTTGCGCCGTCGGCTCGGGCAATATCCATGGCGTCCAGTTCCATCCGGAAAAGAGCCACAATTACGGCATGCGGCTCCTCAAGAACTTCGCCGAGCTTTGACGCGTGCTACGCCCCCGCATCATCCCCTCGCTGCTCGTCCAGGACAAAGGCCTCGTCAAGACGGTCGGGTTCTCCAGTCCGAAATATGTCGGCGATCCCATCAACGTCGTCCGCATCTTCAACGAGAAATTGGTCGACGAGCTTGCTGTCTACGACATCGACGCGACCGTGCGCGGCCATGAGCCCGACTATCGCATGCTCGAGAATCTCGCCGTCGAATCTCGAATGCCGCTCTGCTACGGCGGTGGCGTGAAGACGGTGGAGCAGGTCAAGACCATCATCGGTCTCGGCATCGAGAAGGTGGCGATCAGTTCGGCCGCGGTCGCCAATCCGCGTCTGATCGCTGACGCCGCTGAAGCGGTCGGCAGCCAGAGCGTCGTCGTCGTCCTCGACGTCAAGCCGCGTTCGCGCAGCAGCGTCTACGACGTCTGGACGCATAACGCCAAGGTCAACACTGGGCGGACCATGCTCGATGTCGCTGCCGAAGCCGAGAAGCTTGGAGCCGGAGAGATCGTAGTCAACGCGATCGAGAGAGATGGCCAGATGAAGGGCTTCGATCTCGAGTTGGCGCGGCAGATCAGTTCGGCCTCGAAGGTGCCGGTCACCATCCTGGGCGGCGCCGGCTCGCTCGCCCATATCGAGGAGTTGATCCGAAATTTCGGCGTCATCGGCATCGCGGCTGGCAGCCTCTTCGTCTTCAAGGGCGTTTACCGTGCGGTGCTTGTGAACTACCCGACCATCAAGGAACGGGACCAGTTGCTCCAGAGCCTGGTCCAGGTTGCGTGATGCCGGGGGCGCGATGGAGCATCCCGTGAAGGTGCTCGTGCTAGGAGCGACCGGCCTGCTGGGCAATGCGGCGTTCCGCAGCCTGTCGAAGATGCCGGGCGCCGAAGTTACCGGGACCGTTCGGCAGGAGACGGCGCGTGCGCTGTTCGACCCCGCGCTTGGCGCGCGTCTCACCGTGGTCGGAAATATCGAGGATCCGGCACAGCAGGCGGCGCTGTTCGACGCGCTTCGCCCGGATGTCGTTGTCAACTGCGTCGCTGTCGGCCGGCCCGCGCCCGCCGACCCGATGCGATCGGTCGCAGTCTACGCGGTGCTGCCGCAGCGCTTGTCGCAACTGTGCAGTCGCACCGGCGCGCGCTTCATCCAGATCAGCTCGGATGGTGTGTTCGCGGGCCACCGCGGCGCCTATACCGAGGCCGACGTGCCTGATGCCGATGACGTCTATGGGACGTCGAAGCTCCTCGGCGAAGTCGACGCGCCGCACACCGTCACCCTGCGGACCTCCATCATCGGCCACGAACTGCAAGGCGGCAGCGGATTGCTGGAGTGGTTCCTGTCGCAACAGGGCGAATGTCGCTGCTTCACGCGGGCGATCTTCTCCGGCTTCCCGACCATCGTGCTGGCGGATATGATCCGGGATATCGTGATCCCGCGGCCGGACCTTTGCGGCATCTACCACGTCGCAACGCGGCCAATCTCGAAGTTCGATCTCCTCTTGCTGGTTGCCGGGCGTTACGGCAAAAGCATCAATCTGATAGCTGACGACCGGCCGGCACCGGATCGCTCACTGGTTGCGGACCGTTTCGCGCGGGCGACCGGTTACAAGCCGCCGGACTGGCCGGCGCTGGTCGATGCAATGTACCGCGACAAATTCAGCTCGGTGAGACACGATGTTCAAGGATAAGGTTGTAGTCATCACAGGCGGCACCGGCTCGTTCGGTCAGCACATCCTGCGGGGGTTTCTCGCGACCGACGTCGCCGAGATTCGCATCTTCAGCCGTGACGAGAAGAAGCAGGAGGAGATGCGCACGGCGTTCAACAACGGCCGCCTGAAATTCTACATCGGCGACGTGCGCGCCTATGACTCCATTCATCAGGCGCTGAAGGGCGCACACTACGTGTTTCACGCCGCCGCACTGAAGCAGGTGCCATCCTGCGAATTCTATCCGCTGGAGGCGGTCCGCACCAACGTTCTCGGCACCGAGAACGTCATGAGCGCGGCGATCGCCAATCATGTCGAGAAGGTGGTCGTGCTCTCGACCGACAAGGCCGTCTACCCGATCAACGCCATGGGACAGACCAAGGCGCTGATGGAGAAGGTGATGGTCGCGAAATCGCGCAACCAGTCGCCGTCCGAGACCCTGTTGTGCGCGACCCGTTACGGCAATGTCATGGTATCCCGCGGCTCGGTGATTCCGCTGTTCGTCCAGCAGATCAAGGCCGGCAAGCCGCTGACCGTGACTGATCCGAACATGACGCGGTTTCTGATGTCGCTCGACGATTCCGTCGAGCTGGTACTGCATGCCTACGAGCATGGCCGCCAGGGCGACATTTTCGTGCAGAAGGCGCCGGCGGCGACGATCGGCGACCTCGTCCAGGCTCTTAAGGAGCTCTTCAACGCCGACAATCCCGTGCAGATCGTCGGCACACGGCACGGCGAGAAGCTCTACGAATCGCTGGTCTCGCGCGAGGAGATGGCCCGCGTCCAGGACATGGACCGGTACTACCGGATTCCGGCCGACAATCGCGATCTCAACTACGCGATGTATTTTACCGATGGTCAGAGGGAGATTTCCACCCTCGACGACTATACCTCGCATAACACCGAACGCCTGACGGTCGCGGGCGTCAAGACGCTGTTGCTCAAGCTGGATTTCATCCAGCGGCATCTGCGGGGAGAAAGCGGCGAGATCGCGGAGATCTAGTTTTCCCCGAGCCATCGACCTGACAGAATGATTATGCTACCTCGCACCCCCGTTACCGACGGTTGTGGTCGAACCGTAACCGAGGTGGGAACAGAGGACTTTTGCGATGGAACCAGGTGGCCCGAATCAGCCTTGCTGCGCGTTTTGCGACAGCAAGCGACTCGGCCTGGTAATGGATTTCGGAAAAGTCGGGCTAGCGGGTGCTTTTCTCAAGCCAGAACAGTTTGCGGCCGAGCAGACGTTTCCGATGCGCCTGCACTTCTGCGAAGATTGCTATGCCGTGCAGGTGACCGACAAGGTGCCGGCCGATGTGATGTTCAGGGACTATTTCTATTTCTCGTCATCGATCGGGACCTTGCGCGATCATTTCCGCGACTACGCCGGCGAGGTCACCAGGCGCTTTCTCGATCCGGCCAACGCGACGGTTCTCGAATTCGGCTGCAACGACGGCGTGCTACTGCGCCCACTCGCGGACCAGGGCATTCGCACCGTGATCGGTGTCGATCCGGCCTCCAACGTGGTCGCAACCATCAACGACTCGCGCATCAAAGTGGTCAACGACTACTTCACGGAGAAGGTGGCGCGCAGCGTCGTTGCCGAGCATGGCAACGTCGATCTGATCATGGCCAACAACGTCTACGCGCACATCCCCGATATCCAGGGCACGACACGCGCGGTTGCCGCAGCGCTCGGTGCGGACGGTGTGTTCGCCTTCGAGGTGCACTACCTCGGCAAGGTGATCGACGAACTTCAATACGACATGGTCTATCACGAGCACCTCTATTATTACTCTCTGCTGTCCGTGATGAACCATTTCGCTCGCTACGACATGATGGTGTTCGACATCAAGCCGATCCCGATCCACGCCGGCTCGATCCGCTTCTACACCTGCAAGAAAGGCAGCAAGCACAGCGCGTCCGTTTCGCCCGCGGTCAAGGCGCTCGAGGCGGAGGAGCGCGCGCGTGGGTTTGATCGCTTCGAGACCTTCTTGGCGTTTTCCGCCACGGTCGCCGCTCACCGCGATGAACTGATCGACCTGTTGAACCGTCTGCGGGCCGAGGGAAACCGTATCGCCGGCTACGGCGCGTCGGGTCGCGCCAACACCATGATCCAGTGGTGCGGCATCAGCCACGATCACCTCGATTACATGATCGACGATGCGCCGGCGAAAGCCGGATTCTACACGCCGAAATCGCACTTCCAGATTCATCCGAGCACAATTCTCGGCAGCGACAATCCGCCGGATTATCTTCTGGTCTTCGCCTGGAGTTTCTTCGATGAGATCAGGAAAAGAAACGCGGCCTATCTCGAGAAGGGCGGCCGGATGATCCTGCCGCTGCCCAAGGTCTCGATCTTTCCGCCGTCCGACGCCTAAGATCTCGCTCTCAAGTCCCCGCTTAACGAATGCCATACGGAACACGCAAATGAAGGTGATGTCGATTTTCGGTACGCGGCCGGAAATGATCAAGATGTGGGCGACGCTGAAGAAGCTCGACGACTACAACTTCGATCACGTGATGGTTCACACCGGCCAGAACTTCACGCCGGAGCTGCGTGACTTCTTCTTCAAGGATCTCAAGCTCAGGAAGCCGGACTACGAGCTGGATATCGACACGTCGGGTTACGGCCCGGAAGTCGCGGATGTGATCCGCAAGTCCGACGCACTGATGGAGAAGGTGAAGCCGGATGCCTTGCTGATCCTCGGCGATACCTATAGCGGGTTGAGCGTGCTGCCAGCCTCGCACCGGGGCGTCAAGATCTTCCATATGGAAGCGGGGCTTCGCGCGTGGGATCGGCGCATGCCCGAGCAGCGCAACCGCATCCTGATCGACCACATCAGCAACGTTCTCTTGCCCTACAACCATTATCACCGCGAAAACCTGCTGCGGGAAGGCATCCACCCCTCCAAGATCATTGTCACCGGCAACACGACGTTCGAGGCGATGCGCGCCTTTGCGCCTGAGATCGAGAACAGCGACATCCTCAAGCGCCTGGGGCTCGAGCCAAAGAACTACATCCTGGTGACGGCGCACCGCAGCGAGAACGTCGACGATCCGCAGAATCTGGCGAGCATCTTCAAGGCCCTCGGCGTCCTCAATCAGCGGCTCAAGCGCGAGATCATCTTCCCGATGCATCCGCGCACGACCAGCAAGCTGAAGAACATCGACGTGCCGCGGAACATCCGGATCATGGCGCCGCTCGGCTTCTACGACTTCAACCAGTTGCTCAAGCAGGCCTATGTCGTGCTGTCGGACTCCGGCACGGCGGCCGAGGAGGGGCTGTTTTACAAGGTGCCCAACGTCAGCCTTCGCATGGCCACCGAGCGCATGGAGACGCTCGAGAGCGGCGCCACCATCGTCTCGGGCATGGAGGCTGAGAATATCGTCGAGGCAGTGACGCTGGCGGTCGGTCTGCCCTGGAGCGCGCGCTATGAGTTCGAGGAGGATTATTCGCCCTCGTCCGTGGTGGTGAACGCGATCCGCACGAAAATCACGAACTTCTTCTAGCCTCGCGGCGGCGATGAGCTGCCGCTGATCTGTTGAAGCATTGACATGAACCGTGGCCTGCTGATTGCCCTGATCTCGACGGATTATCCGCCGCTGCGGACGTCCGCGGCGGTGCAGTTGCGGGATCTTTCACGGGAGTTTGCCGCGCAGGGACATCGGCCGGTTGTCATCGTTCCGTCGCCGATGTCGGATAAGCCGTGGGTGGTGGAGCAACTCGACGGGGTCGAGGTGTTGCGCGTGGCCGCGCCGCCGACGCGTTCGCCGTCCTTTGTCCGGCGGGCCATTGCCGAGATGTGGCTGCCGTTCGCCATGTATTTCAACATCCGGCGCAGCCCGTTCGCCTCGGCGAACTGGGATCTCCTGGTGTGGTATTCGCCGCCGATTTTCTTCGGCCCGCTGATCGCGAAATTGCGGCGCAAGTCGAAGGGCGAGAACAAGGCGAGGACCTATCTCATCCTGCGCGACATTTTTCCGGAATGGGCGGTCGACCTCGGCCTGGTCCGGCGCGGGCCGGTTTACCTCGTCTTCAAGGCCATTGCGGCATTCCAGTACAGCGTCGCCCAGGTGATCGGCGTGCAGACCGAGTCCAATCTCCACTACCTGGAAAAGTGGGCACGCCCCCCACGCCGCATCGAGGTGCTTCGCAACTGGCTGGCGGTGACGCCTGACGTCGGCAGCAGCATCGTGGTGAGGAATACGCCGCTGGCCGGCCGCAAGATCTTCGTCTACATCGGTAATATGGGCGTGGCCCAGGGCATGGATATCTTCATCGATCTGATTCTCAGCCTGCGCGACCGCACGGATATCGGGTTCCTGTTCGTCGGGCGCGGGACCGAGTTTGCCCGGCTCGAGGCTGAGAAAGCATCACGCGATCTTAGCAATGCGCTGTTCTTCGGCGAGATCGATTCGAGTGAGATTCCTGGCCTTCTTGCGCAGTGCCATGTCGGTATGGTCGCGCTGCATCCCGACCATAAGACGCACAATATTCCAGGCAAGTTCGTCTCCTACGTGCAATATGGGGTGCCAGTTCTCGCGCGTGTGAACCCGAACACCGACCTGATGAAGTTGATCGAGACCGAGCAGGTGGGGAAGGTATATGTCGGGAACTCCGTCATCGAGTTGAAAAAGCTTGCAGAGCAACTTATGGATGACGAGGAATTGCGGCGTTCCATGTCGGAGCGCGGGCGGGAACTGGGACGCTCGATGTTCTCGCCGGCTGCCGCGATGCAACAAATTATAGCGTCCGCGATTGTGCCGGCAGCAGGAGGGTGATGGAGTGTCGAGAATCAGCTTTCGAGGCATCACGCGTGGAGCTAGTGGAACATTCTAGCCTAGAAGAGTTTTCTGTCCTTTTGACCACTGGGGCGAGTGAGCGGATGTCATTGCGGATATTGGTGACGGGCGCCTCCGGCTTCATAGGGTCTGCCCTAACCGGTGCGCTGGCAAACGACGGCCACTTCGTTCGCGCGGCATCCCGCAAGCCACCGGTGCTAACCAATGTCTTGGGAAGCGAATGGGCGGCGCTGCCCGATCTTGAGCGCGAGGTGGATTGGGCCCCGCTTCTTAATGGCATCGATATTGTCATTCACCTCGCAGCCATTGCTCATCGGACTCACATTGACAGTGGCCAGTACGCCCGGGCAAATCGGGTGGCGACGGCGCACCTGCTGCGCGCCTGTGCGCAACGCGGGATCAAGCGCCTTATCTTCATGTCGTCGATTGGTGCGCAGACGGGCTCCGCCGCCGACCATGTTGTCACCGAGAAGGACGAACCGTGGCCCATCACGGCCTATGACCGGGCCAAGCTCGCAGCGGAAGAGGAAGTTCGTCATTCTGGCGTACCTTTCACAATTCTGCGACCGGTCATCGTCTATGGCCCGGGGGCCAAGGCCAATATCGCCATGATGATGCGGATCGCGGCGCTACCCTTGCCGCTCCCCTTTGGCGCCTTCAAAAATCGCCGTTCGCTGCTGTCGATCGACAACCTCGTGCAGGCGGTGATGTTCTGTCTGGAGAATCCGGACACGATCAATCGGACTTTCATTGTCTGTGATCCCGAGCCGATCACGCTGGCGGAAATGATTGGGACGTTGCGCGAGGCGTCCGGGCGGCCGCGGAATCTCGTTCCGATACCGCCGGTTGCAGTGCGAGCGCTCGTTTTTGCCGCTGGCCGTCGCTGGCTCTGGGATCGCATCGGACGCGACCTCGTCGCGAGTTCGGCCGACCTTCAGAGTGTCGGGTGGTGTCCCCGCGTGCAAACAAAAGATGGACTGCGCGCGATGGTGCAGGTGGCGAAGCCGCTTCCGCAGGCGTCCCGCCTATGAAGCGTCTGCTCGATGTAGCGGTCTGCGCGGTTCTCCTACTTCTGCTCTGGCCGATTTTCCTGATTGTCGCTTGCGCCATCCGGCTCGATAGCCGGGGGGAAGCGATTTTTCGACAGGTTCGCGTCGGGAGGAACGGAAAGCGATTCACCTGTTACAAATTTCGAACGATGGCCTCAGACACGGGCGATCTTCCGACGCATCAGGTCTCGGCCTCGGTGGTCACGCGACTCGGCTATCACATGCGGCGTTTCAAGATCGATGAACTGCCGCAGGTCTTCAACGTATTGGCCGGCGACATGAGCCTGGTCGGTCCGCGGCCGTGCTTGCCGTCGCAAGTCGAGCTTGTCGAGGCACGGCGCAAGCTGGGCGTGCTGGACGTACGTCCAGGCATTACCGGGCTGGCCCAGGTGAGGGGCGTCGACATGTCGAACCCGGACCGGCTCGCCGAACTCGATGCTCAATACGTCAAGTCCAAGAGCTTCGTTGGCGATCTCGGCCTGCTCTGGGCGACGTTGCGCGGGCAGGGCGTCGGCGTCGACCAGATCGTCAAGACCTGACCCGCAATGCGGGACTCACGCGCGACGGCGCGATCGATGCGTCTCAATCGAAGACCGGACGGAAGCGCCGTGGATTCCAGCCGAAATCCTTGATCGCCGGCGTGGCATCGAACGTCATATCTTTCATCATGCGCAAGCCCATTGCAACGTTCGCCTTGGGAAACAGCGGCTTCGCCGTCGCAAAGATGAGGCGCCACAACCACGGAGAGACGGGAACCAGCCGCCTAGACCGCCCCATGCCGTCAAACACCCGTCCAATCATTTCGCGATAGGGCAGCGTTTCCGCTCCCGGCAACGAATAGAATTTGTTCGAGGCCGCCGGACTTTCGGCTGCTGCGATCGCGCCGATCGCCAGATCCTCGGCATGTACCGGCTGCCGCAGGCCTCGCGCGCCACCGACGACGGGCATGAAGCCGACGCGGCGAATGAGCCGCGACAGCGGCGTGATGTTGGTGTCCCGTCCTTCTGCGTAAATCAGGGTCGGTCGCAAGATCGTCCAGTTGATCCGGCGCTGTTCGCAGAGCCTGGCGATCGTCATTTCGGCGTCAGTCAAGTTTTGGATGGTCTCGCGCTCCTCCGGAACTTCAGTATCCTGCTTGGTGAGCACGCTGGTCGAACTCAATGCCACGACACGATTGACGGAGGACGAGAGGATGAGGGGCAGTGCCTTGGCAAGCAGAGTTGCGTCGCTGGTGCAGTACAGCGTCGTGAAGTGCGGAAATTTCAAAGTGTCCGGCCGCGTCAGATCGGCCTGAATCCATTCCACGCTGGAGGTCGTGCTGCGGGGCGAACGGGAAACTGCAAACACGCGCCGATGCCGCCGGGCCAGATGGTCGACGAGGTAGCCCCCGACCAGTCCGCTGCCGCCGACCACGAGACATTCCGTGCGCTTACCTGTGATGTCGTCCAGCATGCTGCTACCCCGCCCTCAACCGGCATCTACAAGCAACGCTATTGCGCGGGGTCAAGCCTGCTCTGGCCGGTTTTGGACTCGTCGCGCGTTGCTGCGGGCTGGAGCCGCTTCTGCTCCCGTTCCTTCATCCATGCGTCGTATCGCGGGGTGCCTGGTCGCGGTGGGGCGTCGGCAGGCAGGCCCCCGGCCCATTGCGGGACATAGTCGCCTATGCCGGCCGACAGCTTCTCATTGACGGTGCCGCAGCCGGACAGGCCCGCGGCAAGCAGGACGAGAAGTGGGAGAGAATGGATACGCATGGACATCGTACGGGGCCAAGCTCGGAACGGGGTGGTCGGACGCCGGATAAACAGCGGTCAGGAACGGTAGCCTTCAACAAGGTAAAATTGGCTTATTCGAGGTAGGTATCAGAGTACCGAATTAGAGGAGCGCCTCATTTGCCAATGTTCAAATTCTGCAAATGAAAGACGAAATCCTCCATCCACCCGCCAAGACGCATTTCTAGACTACGGCCACCGGCTCGCGACAATCTGGCTTGGTCGACGACCGGGTTTTTTCGTTGACAGGTCCATTTTGTTTGTACAATCGTACAAATGGAAGTAGCCAAGCTCGGGGCGCTCGGGTTACCCCGGCGTAACCGCGACTTCGCTCTCCACGCTTGGTCATCGGGACACGCGTCTTGCGCCGAATGGTCGCGCCAAACGTCCGATTGACAATGAGGGCGCGAAAGACGCCATGTGACGCGCGATATCGCTCGCGCGTAAGCTAAGGTGAGCCAAGGATCGGGCACTCGGTCCGGCGCACAAGAGGTCAGGAATTAAGGGGAGGGACAGTCTGATGTTCGAACGCAAACAGTTTTCTTGGGCAACCGCGCTGGCAGCAGTTGCCGGCCTCTTGGCCGTGGCGCCCGCCAAGGCTGAGGACACCGTCAAGGTCGGCCTGATCCTGCCGATGACCGGCGGCCAGGCCTCGACCGGCAAGCAGATCGAGAACGCGATCAAGCTCTACATGCAGCAGAAAGGCGACACCGTCGCCGGCAAGAAGGTCGAGATCATCCTCAAGGACGACGCGGCGATCCCGGACAAGACGAAGACCGCCGCGCAGGAACTGATCGTCAACGACAAGGTCAATTTCATCGCCGGTTTCGGCGTGACGCCGGCGGCACTCGCAGCCGCGCCGCTGGCAACGCAAGCCAAGATTCCGGAAGTCGTCATGGCGGCCGGCACCTCCATCATCACCGAGCGCTCACCCTATATCGTGCGCACGAGCTTCACCCTGGCGCAGTCCTCGACCATCATCGGCGACTGGGCGGTGAAGAACGGCATCAAGAAGGTGGCGACGCTGACGTCGGACTACGCGCCGGGCAATGACGCGCTCAACTTCTTCAAGCAGCACTTTACGGCTGGTGGCGGTGAGGTGGTCGAGGAGGTCAAGACGCCGCTCGCCAACCCCGACTTCGCGCCGTTCCTGCAGCGCATGAAGGATGCCAAGCCCGACGCGATCTTCGTGTTCGTGCCGGCCGGCCAGGGCGGCAACTTCATGAAGCAATATGCCGAGCGCGGCCTCGACAAGGCCGGCATCAAGGTGATCGGACCGGGCGACGTCACCGACGACGATCTCCTCAACAACATGGGCGACGCCGTGCTCGGGACTGTGACCGCGCATATCTATTCGGCCGCGCATCCCTCGCAGATGAACAAGGACTTCGTCGCTGCCTATAAGAAGGCCTACGGCAGCCGTCCTGGCTTCATGGCGGTGAGCGGCTATGACGGCATCCATCTGATCTACGAGGCGCTGAAGAAGACCAATGGCGACACCGACGGCACCAAGCTGGTCGAAGCCATGAAGGGTCAGAAATGGGAGAGCCCGCGCGGCCCGATCTCGATCGATCCGGAGACGCGCGACATCATCCAGAACGTCTACATCCGCAAGGTCGAGAAGGTCGACGGCGAGCTCTACAATGTCGAGTTCGCGACCTTCGAGGCCGTCAAGGATCTCGGCAAGACCAAGAAGTGACTTGCGAAAGTTTGTTATTCCGGAGCGCGCTTGATGCGCGCTCCGGCCATGACGACTAACTCCAAGCTGAGACGATGACCTCAATCCTCACCAACTTGTTCGATGGCGTTGCCTACGGCATGCTGCTGTTCGTGCTCGCTTGCGGACTTGCGGTTACGCTCGGCCTGATGAACTTCGTCAACCTCGCCCATGGTGCCTTCGCCATGGCCGGCGGCTATGTCTGCATGGTGCTGGTTAACCGCATGGGCTGGCCGTTCTTCGCCGCGCTGCCGCTCTCGTTCGTCTCCGCGGCGGCAATCGGCATCGTGCTCGAGCGCACGCTCTACCGTCACCTCTATGCGCGCAGTCATCTCGACCAGGTGCTGTTCACGATCGGTCTGACCTTCATGTCGGTCGCGGCCGTAGACTACATCCAGGGCTCGTCGCGCGTGTTCATCAATCTGCCGGCCGCGCTGGAGGGCCAGTTCGACCTGTTCGGCGTCGGTATCGGCCGCTACCGGCTGATGATCATCGTGATCTGCGGCCTGCTTACCATTGGTCTGCAGATGGTGCTGGCCAAGACGCGTTTCGGCAGCCGCCTCCGCGCCGCAGTCGATGACCCGCGCGCCGCGAGTGGCCTCGGCATCAACGTACCGCAGGTGTTCGCTTTCACCTTTGCTTTTGGATGTGGACTTGCAGGTCTCGGTGGTGCGCTGAGCGCCGAGATCCTGGGCCTCGATCCGTATTTCCCGCTGAAGTTCATGATCTACTTCCTGATCGTGGTCACCGTAGGCGGCTCGTCCTCGATCACCGGCCCGTTCCTGGCCTCGCTCCTGCTCGGCATTGGTGACGTCGCCGGCAAATATTACGTGCCGAAGATGGGGCCCTTCGTCATCTACACCATGATGATCGTGATCCTGATCTGGCGCCCGAACGGCCTGTTCGGCCGCACGGCCGCGCGTTGAGTTCGGCGATGAACGCCTCTTCCGATGTCGGTTACCACGCCCGGCGGCAGGCGCGCTGGCATTATGGCGAGGCCACCTTCTGGCTCGTCGTGCTCGCGTGCGGCTTTCTGTTTCCCACGCGCTACCTGATCATGACCGACATCCTGCGGCTTGCGCTGTTTGCGATGTCGCTCGATCTCGTCCTCGGCTATGCCGGCATCGTCTCGCTCGGCCACGCTGCCTTCTTCGGCGTCGGCGCCTATGCCGCGGGGTTGCTGGCGCTGCACGGTATCATCAACGAACCGGTGCTGGCGCTGATTGCCGCGGGCCTCGCCGCGATGGTGCTCGGCTTTGCCACCAGCTTCCTGGTGATCCGCGGCGTCGACCTGACCCGGCTGATGGTGACGCTCGGCATCGCGCTGCTGCTGGAAGCACTCGCCGAACGCTTCTCCAACATCACTGGTGGTACCGACGGCCTGCAGGGTATCGAGATGCAGCCGATCCTCGGCGAGATCCCGTTCGACATGTTCGGCAAGGCCGGCTTCTTCTATTCGCTGGCTGTGCTGTTCGTGCTGTTCCTTCTGGCTCGGCGCATCGTGCACTCGCCGTTCGGCCTGTCGCTGCGCGCGATCAAGAACAATCCGCTACGCGCCGCCGCGATCGGCATCCCCGTCAATCGCCGCCTGGTCGCGATCTATACGCTCGCGGCGTTCTATGCCGGCATCGCAGGCGCGCTGTTCACGCAGACCACCGCGATCGCCTCGCTCGACGTGTTCGCCTTCGACCGCTCCGCTGATTTGATGCTGGTGCTCGTGATCGGCGGCACCGGCTATCTCTATGGCGGGCTGATCGGCGCGGTGATCTTCCGCATTCTTCAGGAAGTGTTCTCCACCATCACCCCGCAATATTGGCAGTTCTGGATCGGCCTCGTGCTGGTCGTGATCGTGCTGGTCGGTCGTCAGCGCCTGCACCGCTGGGTGCTGTTCGTGCCGAACCTCGTGATCAAGCAGATCGCAGGGCGCAAGGCCGTGGTCGCTGTGCCGGAGAGCGACGCATGACCATCGCGCTCGAAACCCAGAATCTCGAAAAGACCTTTGGCGGCCTGCGCGTCACGCGCGACCTGTCGCTCAAAATCGAGCAGGGCGCCCGCCATGCGCTGATCGGTCCGAACGGCGCCGGCAAGACCACGGTGATCAACCAACTCACCGGCGTGCTCAAGCCGAACTCGGGGCGCATCCTGCTTGAGGGCCAGGACATCACCGATCTGCCCGTGCACAAGCGCGTGCTGCGCGGCCTTTCGCGCACGTTCCAGATCAACCAGCTCTATCCTGATCTCACCCCGCTCGAAACCATCGGCCTTGCCGTCTCCGAGCGTCTCGGCCATGGCGGCGACTGGTGGCGGCGGATGGGCACCCGCAACGACGTCAATGACGAGATCGCCGATCTGCTGACGCGCTTCCACCTGCTCGACGTCATGAACGAGGAGACGGTGACGCTGCCTTACGGCAAGCAGCGCCTGCTCGAGATCGCGGTCGCGATCGCCGGCAAGCCGCGCGTGCTACTGCTCGACGAGCCCGCCGCCGGCGTGCCGGAGAGCGAGCGCCACGACATTCTCGCCGTCGTCGGCGCGCTGCCGCGTGACGTGACCGTGCTGCTGATCGAGCATGACATGGATCTCGTGTTCTCCTTCGCCGACCGCATCTCGGTGCTGGTGTCCGGCGCGCTGCTGACCGAAGGCCCGCCCGACCAGGTCGCGCGCGATCCGCAGGTGAAGGCGGTCTATCTCGGCGAGGAGGCGGTCAATGTCTGACCTGCTCGCAATCGATTCACTTCGCGCCGGCTATGGCGAGGCCGTGGTGCTGCCCAACATGTCGCTGCGCCTTGCCGAGGGGCAGGTACTGGCGCTGCTCGGGCGTAACGGCACCGGCAAGACCACGCTGATCAATTCCATCGTCGGCGTCACCCGCCGTTTCTCCGGCAACGTCACCCTCGGCGGCACCGACGTCACGACCATGCGGCCGGACCAGCGGGCGCGCGCCGGCATTGGCTGGGTGCCGCAGGAGCGCAACATTTTCCGCTCGCTGACGGTCGAAGAGAACATGACCGCGGTGGCGCAACCCGGTCCCTGGACGGTCGAAAAGGTCTACCAGATGTTCCCGCGGCTCAAAGAACGGCGGAGCAACTTTGGCAACCAGCTCTCCGGCGGTGAGCAGCAGATGCTGGCGATCGGCCGTGCGCTGACCCTCAATCCGAAAGCGCTGCTGCTGGACGAGCCCACCGAGGGCTTGGCTCCCATCATCGTCGAGGAACTTCTGAAGGCGATCGGCACCATTACCCGGGCTGGTGGCATCTGCTCGATCATCGTCGAGCAGAATGCCCAAAAGATTCTCGGGCTTGCCGACCGCGTTGTGATATTGGAGCGCGGAACGATCGTCCACGACGCCCCGAGCGCCGCGCTGAAGGCCGACCCGTCGGTCCTTGAGCGCCACCTCGGTGTCGCAGGGGCGGCGGCCCACTAAAAAATTCTCGGGAGTCAAAAAATGCAGCGAACCAAAGCCCCCTTCCGCGCCGACGAGGTCGGCAGCCTCCTGCGCCCCGCCAAGATCAAGGAAGCCCGCATCAGGCTCGAGAAGGGCGAAATCTCGGCCGACGATCTGCGCAAGATCGAGGACATCGAGATCGAGAAGGTCGTGCACAAGCAGGCCTCGGTCGGCCTGAAGCTCGCGACCGACGGCGAATTCCGCCGCTCCTGGTGGCATTTCGACTTCCTGGCCAAGCTCACTGGTTGCGAGCTGTTCCATCCTGATGCTGGCATCCAGTTCGCGGGCGTGCAGACCCGCCACGACGCGGTGCGGGTGATCGGCAAGCTCGACTTCCCCGACGATCACCCGATGCTGGACCACTTCCGCTTCCTCAAGAAGAACGCTGATCAGGCCCATGTCACCGCCAAGATGACGATCCCATCGCCGGCCGTGCTGCACTTCCGCGGCGGCCGCAAGGCGATCTCCAAGGACGTCTATCCGGATCTCGACGCGTTCTACGAGGACCTCGGCAAGACCTACCGCAAGGCCGTCAAGGCCTTCTACGACGCCGGCTGCCGCTATCTGCAGTTCGACGATACCGTGTGGGCCTATCTCTGCTCGCCGGACGAATTGCAGAAGGCGCGGGAGCGCGGCGATACTCCGGACGGTCTGCAGCAGATCTATGCCCGCGTCATCAACTACGCGCTGGCCGAGAAGCCCGCCGACATGGTTGTGACGACGCATGTCTGCCGCGGCAATTTCCGTTCGACCTGGATCTCCTCGGGCGGCTACGAGCCGGTGGCCGAGACGATGCTCGCCGGCACCAATTACGACGGCTACTTCCTCGAATACGACTCTGACCGCGCCGGCGGCTTCGAGCCGCTGCGCTTCCTGCCCAAGGGCAACAAGGTCGTCGTGGTCGGGGTCATCACCTCGAAGTTCGGCGAGCTCGAGAAGAAGGACGACATCAAGCGTCGTCTGGAAGAGGCCTCGAAGTTTGCGCCGCTGGAGCAGCTCGCGCTGTCGCCACAGTGCGGCTTTGCCTCGACGGAAGAGGGCAACATCCTCTCCGAGGAGGAGCAATGGGCGAAGCTGAGCCTCGCGGTCGAGATCGCCAAGGAAGTGTGGGGCCAATAAGCCTCCGCTAGCTCGCTGTCATTCCCCGCGAAGGCGGGGAATCCAGTACGCCGCGCCTTCTCCGTACCTCTCGCTGTCTCTGGAATACTGGATCGCCCGGTCGAGCCGGGCGATGGCAGCTGAGTATTGGGCAGGTGGCGCGGCACTCATAAGTAGCGCGCAATCGCCTCCTCACTTCTCCGCCAGATAAACCTCGCCCAGCAGCGACGAGTTCGACCACGGCACCTGCTTGTTCTTCGTGCCCGAGACCACCTCGGCCCGCACCCGCGTCAGCATCTGCTGCACCTCCAGCCCCGGCGTGCCGAGATGGCGGGACAGCGCCGCGGAGAAGGGCGAATTGGCGCCTTCGCCATCGAGCGCGACCTGGCCCGGCGCGGTCGCGAATGCGATCAGCGTGCCGGCCCCTAACGTCGCGCCAGACCCGAGGCTCGATGGCGCGGCAAGTCCTGACGCGCCCTCGATGCCACGACTGCTGCCGGCGCTTGCGACCTGCTGCGCCATCGGATTGTTGCGACAGGCATCGAAGATCAGGATATTGGTGCGGACCTGATCGTCGAGGCCGGCCATGATCGTATCCATGTCGATCATGCCCTCCGTCATGCTGGTGCCTGGCCGGAGCTCGACGTCGACGGGAATGAGATAATTGCGGCCGTCGACCTGCACGCCGTGACCGGCATAGTAGACGACGACCTGCGCCCGGGCTGCCTCACGCAAAAACTCGCGCGTCATCTTCTGCATCGCTGCGCGGTCGAGATCGACGCCCTCCGAGACAATGAAGCCGATGTCACGCAGGCTTTTCGCGACGGCACGCGCGTCGTTGGGTGGGTTGGGCAGTGCCTTCACATGGGCATAGGCGCCATTGCCGATGACCAGCGCCATGCGGGTGCCGCGTACGGTGGGTACAGGCGGGGGCGCCGCTGCTGCGCCCGTCTGCTGCGGGGCAGAGGCTGCTGTCGGCTGCGTCGTCGGCGCGGGCGGATCGCGCGGGATCGGTGCGGTGGCACCCGTCACCAGCGATAGCCGCACTTTTGCGGTGGCTTGATTGGCTTTGCTGCCGGCGTCCGAGGCCACGATCGCGAGCGTGGCGTTGTAGTCGTCTTTCGCGCGCACGTAGTCGCCCTTGGCCTCATAGGCCAGAGCGCGATGGGTGTAGGCAGAGATCAGCACGCTGTTCGGCGGCGTCATGATATTGACCGGCGGCTTCTCCTTCGCGAGCCGGATCGCCTCACTGCCGTCGGCAATCGCACGATCGAGATCGTTCCTGGCGCGCCAGATCGCGGTGCGGTTGATCAGCGGCTGCGGCAGTGTCGGATCGAGCCGGATCGCCTGGTTGATGTCGGCGAGCGCGCCGTCGAGATCGCCGAGCGCCTCCTTCGCAATGCCGCGGTTCTGGAACGAAAACGCCGATTTCGGGTCGGCCTTGATCGACATGTCGTAATCGGCGATTGCCTTGGCGTAGTCGCCCTTGCCGCGCCACGCATTGCCGCGGTTGTGGAAGATGATGCCATCAAGCGGCCCGAGCTTCAGTGCGTCGTCGAAATCCGCGATCGCGATGTCGTAGTCGCCCTTGTCGTAATAGGCCGAGCCTCTGAGATTGTAGACGGCCTGGCTCGGCTGGAGCCGGATCGCTTCAGTGGTGTCGGCGATGACACGGGCGTAGTCGCCCTTCTTGTTCCAGCCCACCGCGCGCCAGAAATACACGGTCGCGAGCTGCTCGCCCTTGAATGCCTTCAGCGCGATGATCTTGCTGCAGGCGTCGACCTTCTGGTCAGCCGGCGTGGTCTCGGTGGTGCAGAGCGGCCCGAGCTGGCTGCGCGACTGGGCGGAGCAGGGCGCCGACCACAGGGCCGCGGCGAGCAGGCAGAGCGCGACGAGCAGGCGACGCATGGCGATGATTCCATCAGGAGGTGCCTGTTTGTTGCCCGGCGGTCCCCTGGGGTTCACGCGCGCGTCATTGGACGCGGGGGGTAAAGCAAGCGGCGCTATTCCATCAGTGGGCAGAGTTTGCTAGGAGATGGGTCCCACTTTTTCTGCCCACCTTTGTCCCACCCATGAAAAACGATGAAATCCTCAGTCAAATCACCGAGTTCTGCCGCAAGGCGGACATGGCGGAATCGACGTTTGGCCGGCGCGCGGTGAACGATGGGAAACTCGTGCACCGCTTGCGCGAGGGCAAGCGCATCACCATCGACACGCTGGAGCGGATCCAGGCCTATATCGCGGCGTCGACCACCGGCGGCCTGCCGCCCCCGCGGGGCCTTCAGGTGCCTCCGGAAAAGCGTGATCCGCGTGGCAATTTCCGCTTCTTCGAGAATCGGCAGAAATATCTGCTGTTCGTACACACCTGTAGCGAGAAGCGGGTGGTCGCCGAGCGCGTGGCGCTCGAACTCTCCAGCATCCATCCGCGGCCGCCGGCCCTGCGCATATTTGACGCCGGCGTCGGCGACGGCACGGTGCTCGCGCGGGTGCTGCGCGCGACCCACCAGCGCTACCCCCACATGCCGTTCTATGTCGCCGGCAAGGAGCTCAGCCTCGAAGACCTGCGCCTGACGCTGGAAAAGGTGCCCGACCGCATTTTCGAGCATCCGGCATCGGTTTTCGTCTTCACCAACATGTTCTACTCGGAAGCGCCCTGGCTGACGCCGGCATCGCCCGCGGCAGCAGCGGCCACGGTCTGGCACGAGGTCCCGTTGCGAGGCGCCTCATCAGGCGAGTTCGAGCAGCAGATCGCCGAGCTACGGCCGTTCCTGGAGCAGAACTGGCGCGCCGCGATCAGCCCGCGCACGGCCATGCCCCTCTACGAGCGGCCCGTCGTGCTGGTACTCTACCGAGAGGACCACAGGTTCCTGCTGGATTCGACCATTCCGCGGCCGGGCCAGACCGAGGCTAATTTCGACCTCGTCATTGCATCCCAGCCATACCGGGCCCTGTCCTCGGTCAATTTCCGGGCCAAGCGGATCATTGCACCGCTGGCGCGGGCGTTGCGGCCGGGCGGCCGCCTGATCGGCATCCACTCCCATGGTCACGATCCCGGCATGGAAATGATCCAGGCGATCTGGCCCGGAGAAAATCCTTTCTCGGTGAGCCGTCATGAGCTATTGCGCGCCGTTAAGTATGAGCTTGGATCGTTGGGCCGCGACTTAAATTTTAATGCTTACGCGGATAACCGTTCGATCTTCAGGTATGATATGGAAGCGCTGCCCAACGAGGTGACGGGTACTATCGGAACCTCGACGGCCTTTGCAGCCTGGAATGCGGCGGTGTATGTCGCTCAGATTGAGGACGACCGGTTGACAGATATGACTCAAAACGGCCGCACTCTGGATGCCGCCAGGGATGTGCTGCGAAAGTACAACGGGCTCTGGTTTCTCGACGAATCCTACGTCATCTCGCGCCGGCGTGATTGACATCATCCAAGGGTAAACATCGCAAACGTCCGCCTGATGTGGCGGAACAAGGGGTTACTGATGCGCGCGTCCTATCTCTTCACCAGCGAGTCCGTGTCTGAGGGCCATCCGGACAAGGTCTGCGACCGGATCTCCGACGAAATCGTCGACCTGTTCTACCGGGAAGGGCCGAAGGCCGGCATCGATCCGTGGCAGATTCGCGCGGCCTGCGAGACGCTGGCCACCACCAACAAGGTGGTGATTGCTGGCGAGACCCGCGGTCCGTCGTCGGTCACCAACGAGCAGATCGAAAGCGTCGTGCGCGAGGCGATCAAGGACATCGGCTACGAGCAGGACGGCTTCCACTGGCAGAAGGCGGACATCGAGATCCTCTTGCATCCGCAGTCGGCCGACATCGCGCAGGGCGTCGACGCGCTGCAGCCGGGCGAAGTCAAGGAAGAGGGCGCTGGCGACCAGGGCATCATGTTCGGCTACGCCACCAACGAGACGCCTGATCTGATGCCGGCCCCGATCTTCTACGCCCACAAGATCCTGCGTCTCATCTCCGAAGCCCGTCACTCCGGCAAGGAGAAAGTGCTCGGTCCGGACTCCAAGAGCCAGGTCACTGTGCAGTACGAGAACGGCAAGCCTGTCGCCGTGCGCGAGATCGTGGTGTCGCATCAGCACCTGGTCGAGGACATCTCGTCCAAGCAGATCCGTGACATCGTCGAGCCCTATGTGCGCGCGGCGCTGCCGAAGGACTGGATCACGCCGAAGACCATCTGGCACATCAATCCGACCGGCAAGTTCTACATCGGCGGTCCCGATGGTGATTCCGGCCTGACCGGTCGCAAGATCATCGTCGACACCTACGGCGGTGCGGCTCCGCATGGCGGTGGTGCGTTCTCCGGCAAGGATCCGACCAAGGTCGACCGCTCCGCGGCTTACGCTGCGCGCTACGTCGCCAAGAACATCGTCGCTGCCGGTCTTGCCGACCGCTGCACGCTGCAGCTCGCCTATGCCATCGGCGTGGCGCGCCCGCTGTCGATCTACATCGACACCCACGGCACCGGTAAGGTGTCGGAGGATCAGCTCGAGAAGGCCGCTGCCAAGGCAATGGACCTCACCCCGCGCGGGATTCGCAGCCATCTCGATCTCAATCGCCCGATCTACGCGCGCACTTCGGCCTATGGCCATTTCGGCCGCACCCCCGACAACGAGGGTGGCTTCTCCTGGGAGAAGACCGATCTCGTCGAGGCGCTCAAGCGCGCGGTCTGATCACCGACATCGTTCCGGGGCGCCGCGAGAGCGGCGAACCCCGGATCACCAATCCATCAAACCGAGATTCCGGGTTCGCCCCGTTAGGGCGACCCGGCATGACCCGTTCAACAACAGGACACTCGCAATGAACGCGAAGCCCGGCTTTACCGATTACATCGTCAAGGACATTTCGCTCGCCGATTTCGGCCGCAAGGAACTCTCGCTCGCCGAGACAGAGATGCCCGGCCTGATGGCCACCCGCGAGGAGTTCGGCCCGAAGCAGCCGCTGAAGGGCGCGCGCATCGCAGGCTCCCTGCACATGACGATTCAGACCGGCGTGCTGATCGAGACGCTGGCAGCCCTCGGCGCCGACATTCGTTGGGTCTCCTGCAACATCTATTCGACGCAGGACCACGCGGCAGCGGCGATCGCAGCCGCCGGCATTCCGGTGTTCGCGGTCAAGGGCGAGAGCCTCGTCGAATATTGGGACTACACCGCCAAGCTGTTCGACTGGCACGGCGGCGGTCACCCGAACATGATCCTCGATGACGGCGGCGACGCCACCATGTACGTCCATCTCGGTCTGCGCGCCGAGAACGGCGACACCAAGTTTCTGGACAAGCCGGCTTCGGAAGAAGAGGAGGTCTTCTTCGCGCTTTTGAAGAAGCAGCTCAAGGAAAAGCCGAAGGGCTACTTCGCCGAGATCGCCAAGAGCATCAAGGGCGTTTCCGAAGAGACCACCACGGGCGTGCATCGTCTCTATGATATGCAGAAGGCCGGCACGCTGCTGTGGCCGGCCATCAACGTCAACGACAGCGTCACCAAATCGAAATTCGACAATCTCTACGGCTGCCGTGAATCGCTGGTCGACGGCATCCGCCGTGGCACCGACGTGATGATGTCGGGCAAGGTCGCGATGGTCGCGGGCTTCGGCGACGTCGGCAAGGGCTCGGCCGCCTCGCTGCGCCAGGCCGGCTGCCGCGTGATGGTGTCGGAAGTCGATCCGATCTGCGCGCTGCAGGCCGCGATGGAAGGTTACGAGGTCGTGACCATGGAAGAGGCCGCGCCGCGCGCCGACATCTTCGTCACCGCGACCGGCAACAAGGACATCATCACGATCGAGCACATGCGTGCGATGAAGGATCGCGCCATCGTCTGCAACATCGGCCACTTCGACAACGAGATCCAGATCGCGGGTCTGCGTAACCTGAAGTGGACCAACATCAAGCCGCAGGTCGACGAGATCGAATTCCCCGACAAGCACCGCATCATCATGCTGTCGGAAGGCCGCCTCGTGAACCTCGGCAACGCTATGGGCCATCCATCCTTCGTGATGTCGGCGTCCTTCACCAACCAGACGCTGGCGCAGATCGAGCTTTTCGCCAACAACAAGGACGGCAAGTACAAGAAGGAAGTCTACGTGCTGCCGAAGTCGCTCGACGAGAAGGTCGCGCGCCTCCACCTCGCCAAGATCGGTGTCAAGCTCACCGAGCTGCGCAAGGATCAGGCCGACTATATCGGCGTGAAGCAGGAAGGCCCGTACAAGTCGGACCACTACCGCTACTGAGCCGATTGCCTCAAAACATCAGAAGCCCCGAAGCGATCCGGGGCTTTTTTGCTGTGTGCGGGAAAACGGCAGGTTCTCCTCCCGGTTGTAGCCGGCGAGATTGGTGATTGACGCGCGTCTGGGATGGTCTGACAATCCGCGCGGGGCGGAGGAAACCATGCAACAAGAACATGTCGACGTGCTGATCGTCGGCGCCGGACTATCCGGCATCGGCGCGGGCTATCATCTTCAGAGCAAGTGTCCGGGCAAGAGCTACGTGATCCTGGAGGGGCGCGACTGCATCGGCGGCACCTGGGACCTGTTTCGCTATCCCGGTATCCGCTCCGACAGCGACATGTTCACGCTCGGCTATTCCTTCAAGCCGTGGACCGATCCGAAAGCGATCGCCGACGGGTCGCAGATCCTGGACTATGTGCGCGAGACGGCGGCCGAGAACGGCATCGAGAAGCACATCCGCTTCCGCCACCGCGTCAAGCGTGCGGCATGGTCGACGCCGGAGGCACGCTGGACCGTCGAAACCGAGCGTACGACAGGAGAGGGCGCGACCGAGCTTGTGCGCTTCACCTGCAATTTCCTGTTCATGTGCTCGGGCTATTACAAATACGAGGCCGGCTACACGCCGGATTTCAACGGCGCGGCGGATTTCGCCGGCCGCATCGTGCATCCGCAGAAATGGACCGAGGACATCGACTACGCGGGCAAGCGCGTCGTCGTGATCGGCTCGGGCGCCACCGCGGTGACGCTGGTGCCGGAGCTTGCCAAGACCGCGGCGCAGGTCACCATGCTGCAGCGCTCGCCGACTTACGTGGTGTCGCGCCCTGCGCAGGATCCCGTCGCCAACAAACTGCGCCGCAATTTGCCGACGCGGCTGGCCTACCATGTCATTCGCTGGCGCAACGTGATGTGGGGGATGTTCTTCTTTCAGCTCAGCCGGCGGCGGCCGGACAAGGTGAAGAATCTGATCCTCGGTGGCGTACGCATGGCGCTCGGGCCGGACTACGACATCGCCACCCACTTTACGCCACGCTACAACCCCTGGGACCAGCGGCTCTGCCTCGTGCCCGACGGCGATCTTTTCAAGGCGATCCGCGAAGAGCGCGCCGCCGTCGTCACCAATGAGATCGACACTTTTATCCACGATGGCATCCGCCTGAAGGACGGCAGCGAGCTTGCCGCCGATATCATCGTCACGGCGACGGGGCTGGTGCTCCAGGTCGTCGGCGGCATCGAGGTCAACGTCGACGGCCGCGTCGTCGATTTCGCCAACACGCTGACCTACAAGGGCATGATGTATGCCGACGTGCCGAACATGGCGTCGGCCTTTGGCTACACCAACGCGTCCTGGACGCTGAAATGCGATCTCACCTGCGAGTATGTCTGCCGTCTCATCAACTACATGGACCGGCATAATTTCCGCCAGTGCGTGCCGCACAATGATGACCCTGAGATCACCGCGCAGCCATCGCTCGATTTCACCTCGGGCTACGTGCAGCGGTCGGTCGCGAAGATGCCGAAGCAGGGTTCGAAGCAGCCGTGGCGGCTGTACCAGAACTACGCCCTCGACATCGTCTCCTTGCGCTTCGGCCGCATCGACGACGGCGTGATGCAGTATTCCTGATCACGCCTCCGCTTCTATGCCTTGCGCGTGGCGAGCGCGAGGCCAAGGTCGAGCGCGAGCGCCAGCACCGCGGCACCGCCGCCGAGGGCGAACAGGACGAGATAGTCGCCGCCAGTGTTCGCATAGATCCAGGAAAAGCCGTAAGCCGCCGCCGCCTGGAATAGCGCAAAGCTTGTCGTGGCGTGGCTCCATGTCGCACGCTGCTGCTCGGTTGAGTGTGGGACAAGCTCATGGATGCGCCCGAGCACCAGCGGCACAATGCCCGGCGTGAAGCCGCCGACCACGATGCTCGACACGATCAGTGACGCCGGCGCAGTGCTTACCGTCGGGAGCAACACGGCAGCCGCCTCGATCAAAAAGGCCGCGCGCAACGCCGGTCCAAATCCCGACCTGTCACCGAGATGACCGGTGACAAGCGGGCCGGCGATCGCGCCGAGGCCATACAGGACCCAATAGTGCGATCCCGCGGCAATGCCCTGGCCGAGGCCGCGGGCAACGAAGTCGACGATGAAGACCATGTGCGGTACCAGCGCGACTGCGTTGAGCCCATACTGGATCAGCAGTACACGCACGGCGGGCGAGGTGTGATGCTGCTTCATATGATGCGAAGGCGCACCATCAGTCTTGGCTTCCGCAGGCCAGTTCCACCAGCTTGCGAGCGTGAGCACCGCCGAGAGCACGCCGAGGCCACACCAGCTCTGCTGCAGGCCCTGTTGCAGGAGCAGCGGCACCAGGGTGCCCGATGCAGCGACACCGAGACCGACGCCCGCAAAGATCACGCCGCCGACGATGCCGCGCCGGCTAGGCGAGGTGTGCGGCAGAATGACGGAGGCCGCCAGCACCATGATGATGCCGCCTGTCAGGCCGGAGAGGAAGCGCCATGCGAAGAACCAGATGAAGGACACAGGCGCGGAGCTGGCAAAGAAGGAGAGGGTGGCGAGCCCCATCATCGCCCGCAGCGCGCGGATCGCGCCGATGCGCGCGGCCACAACTCGCGCCGCCAACGCGCCGGCGAGGTAACCTGCGAGGTTCGCCGCGCCGAGATAGACGACGTCGGAGGCGCTGAACCACTTTGCCGCGATCAACGCCGGGATCAGCGGCGTGTAGGAGAACCGGGCGAGGCCAAGTCCGACAAGCGATGCGGATAGTCCTGCCACCGCATATCGCCAGGTTTGTTGTGAGGGCGAACCCGGGCGCAGATGCGTCCGGGTCTCGTGATACTGCTTCGTGTTGACGTTGGTCATGTCATTCTCCTGCACGCGAGGGCGCGCGGATGCGTTCAGTGGCCGGCGCTCTGGCCGCCGTCGACATGCAGGATCTCGCCGGTGACGAAGGAAGCTCCCTCGAGGAAGAGCACGGCTTCGACGATGTCGGACATCTCGCCCATGTGACCGATCGGATGCATCGCGCCGAGCTGGGCATGCATCGAAACCGGATGCATCGGCGACTTGATGATGCCGGGCGCCACCGCGTTCACGCGAATGCCACGCTTGGCGTATTCGATCGCGAGAGACTTGGTCGCGGCGTTCAGCCCGCCCTTGCTCAGCGAGGCCAGCACCGAGGGCACGTTGGAGTTGGCCTGATCGACCAGGGTGGTCGTGATCTGGACAATGTGACCAGAACCCTGCTTCTCCATCTCGGCGATGGCGAGCTGCGTGATGTTGAAGAAGCCGGCAACATTGGTGCCCATCACCGCCACATAGTCCTCGGCCGTGTATTGCGTGAACGGCTTTGCGACGAAGATGCCGGCATTGTTGACCAACGTGTCGACACGTCCGAAACGCGCGACGGCCTCCGCAACCACGCGCTCGGCAGTCTTGCGGTCGGCGATGTCGCCGGGAACGGCAAGAACATCATCATCGCCCGACGGTTTGACGGAGCGTGCGGTGGCGACAACGCGATAGTTGCGATCGCGAAAACCCTGCACCAGCGCCGCGCCGATGCCCTGCGATGCACCGGTGATGATGGCGACCTTCTGCTCGATACCCATGATGGGCTCCTGTTGTTGATCCGTGCCAGCTCCGGCTGGCTTGCCCGTTGAAGTACGGCGCGGTGGCCCGGCTGCGAATACACATTGTCCGGCAGACACTGTTACGTGGCGCGATCGAATGACGGATCGGCGCCCGGCGGCGGTTGTGGCAGTGGCGATGAACGCCTAGCTTGTCAGCGGAATTTGATGGGGCCTTGGGAAGGCATGGATCGTCTGGATGCGATGAAAGTATTCGTCCTTGCGGTGGACGAGGGCAGCCTGGCCGCCGCAGGCCGCAAGCTCGGCCGTTCGCCGGCTGCGGTCAGCCGCGCCATCGCCTTCCTCGAGGAACGGGTCGGTGCCGAGCTGCTGCATCGGACCACGCGGTCGATCAAGCTGAGCGAGGAGGGTGAGCGCTACGTCGCCGTCTGCCGCCGTGTGCTCATCGAGCTGGAGGAGGCCGACGACATCGCGGCCGGACCGCGCACGGCGCCGCGCGGCCTGCTCACGATCACGGCCCCTGTGGTGTCAGGCGAGATGGTGCTAAGGCCCATCCTCGATGCGTTTCTGGACGCCTATCCGACAGTGTCGGCAAAACTCCTGCTGTTCGACCGGGCGGTCAATCTGATCGAGGAGGGCGTCGATATCGCGCTTCGCATCGGTCCTCTCGCGGATTCGGCGATGGTGGCGATGCGGGTCGGCGAGATCAGCCGCGTGGTGGTGGCCGCGCCGCGCTATCTGAAGCAGCATCCGCGCATCGTTGAGCCCGGCGATCTCGCCAAACACCAGATCGTGGCGATGGCACATCTGCCAAATTCCTGGACCTTTGCGCCGCAGGCAGGTTCATCGGTGCCACGAACAGTCCAGTTCACGCCGCGTTTCACGGTCAACAGCACCTACGCGGCGGTGGCCTCCGCCGTCGCCGGCCGCGGCGTCGCGCGGATGTATTCCTATCAGGTCGCCGAGCAGGTCGCGCGCGGCGAGCTCGCGATCGTGCTGGCGGGTGACGAGGATCCAGAGATGCCGGCACATCTGATCACTCCGCAGGGCCGACTCTCGGTGCCCAAGGTGCGTTCCTTCACCGACTTCGCCGTGCCGCGGCTGAAGAAGCACTTTGCGCAGCTCAAGAAGAGCCTCGGTGCCCGCTAGACATTGCGGCTGCGCCGCCACTGCCAATGCGTTGTTTTGCGCATACCGCCCCCGGGCTGAATCGGCGATGGTTCCGCACGGTTAACGCCGGATTAACGGATGAGTCCTAGCCTGTCCCGGCCGGGGTTACTCGCAAGGCCGAGGTGAGCCCAATGGAAGCCCAGAAGATCGCGGTCGACGCCGTCGTCGCGCTGACCGATTGCGACCGCGACGCCGTCATCGCTTTTATCCGCCGACTTTATCTCGCCGGCGTCACCGACCCCAAGCGCCTGACCTTCAAAGGTCTCCAGGCGCTGTCGCGGGCGTAATTCGGTTCGTTTCGGCCAGTTTACCCCCAGGGTCCAAGCCTGGCTCTCCCCAGCGTAATTGCAACCCACCGGTGAATATCTTGCCGCTTGGGCTGGTCGGGCTAGATCACGCCCCCGGCTGACTCATTGGGGAATGGGGATATGCTGAAGCAGCTTTTCGCGCCGCAACTCATCATTCTGTATGTGCTTGCGGCGTCGACGATTCATGTTCACTTCCGCGGCAAGGAGCGGCTGCGCTTCGCGCGCCAAGGCGGCAGCGTCATCGGCCATACGATCTTGGCTCTCATCTGGCCGCGACGACTACGAGTTGAGCGCCGGCGGACCCAAGGACAGCGGCGAGGATGAAACGCGTTGCTGTTTGCGAGAGCCAGCGCAGACCAATCGTGGTTCCGATGGTGGCGCCCGCGAGCGCACCCAAAGCATACAGCCATGTTTGGCTCGATGGTGCCTGCCCGGCATAAAGCGCGCCGACCAATCCAACAGTGGAATTTCCCAGGATAAAAGGCGCGGAGAGTGCTGCAGCCTGCTTGGGTGATGCCCAGCGCAGCCCAACCAGAATGGGAGCCAGGAAAACGCCGCCGCCGACGCCGGTAAGCCCGGAGATGAAGCCGACTCCGGCGCCAGTAGATATTGCAGCCCAGAGCGGGGTCGCGCGATCCGGCGCATCCCTATTGCTCCGTCCGATCATCAAGACAACGGCGGCGATCAGGAGCACGATCCCGGTCACCATGTGATAGATGTCTTCTTTCAAAACAATGGATGCGCCAGCCAGGGTGGTCGGCAGTGAGGCAATCAAAAGCGGCTTCAGCTTTGTCCAATCGATATGGCGGCCGCGATTGAACAACCAGGTTGAATAGGCGGCCGCAACGATATTCAGCAATAGAGCCGTTGGGCGCATCTCGTTTGAAGGAAATGAAGCAAAGGCCATCAAGGCAAGAAATGCCGTTCCTCCAGCTTGACCTACGGTTGCGTAGAGGAGCGAGATAACGGCGAAGCAAACGGTCAGCATCGTTCAGTGATGATGCTGGTGTTCTTCAGAGCCATCAGGGCGCTGATAACCTCGCAGCTCCGCGTATCGCTGCATTTGGCTCTGATTGAGCAAGGCGGTTGTCGACAGATGATATTTGAGGTGGCTTTCGCGGAGCAGTGCCTGGGTTTCCGAAATGGCACGGAGGGTCGCCTTGAGCGACTCCGATGTCACGACGCGGGCAGAGAAGAGCCGGTCCAACTCCGTTTCCTGCTCGACCAGCTTGTTACCCAGCGGGATCGTCTCTTGCTTCATGTCATCGAAGAGGCGCTGAACCTGGATGCGCTGATCCGCGGTCAAGTCAAGCCGATCACCGAGCTCGAGAACATGGCTCGGACCGGGATACCCATTGAGTTCGGCGGCAAGCGCCAGTCCCATGCCGCGTCCCATCCGGAGGTCGTCGATCTGCTGGTGCGATAGCGCCTTGATAGGACGCTGCTGGAGTCCCGCATAGGGCTGGCTGGATTGCGCGTTGGCAGCGCCGCACATGATGACCAGGGTGCCCGCAAGCAGAAAGAGGTGTCTCATGAGTCTGGCTCCATGAAATCAATCCGGTTCGTCGAGCGATCTCCACCGGTGCTCTCAACGCAGATATCTTGCTGGACGGTTCGCGCCGTGGCAACAAGAAAGCCTCGATCGAATGCCCAAACATGGAGCAGGCAATGGCCCCGTTGCCACTTGCAAACACCGAGATCGTGCAATTCTTCCGCGAGTGGCTGGATACCTTCGCAGGCTATGTCCGCGAGGTCGACTACGCTTCGGCGCGGCCGCTCTTCCATTCTGATGTGCTGGCCTTCGGTACGCATAACGATGTCATCCCGGGCCTCGATCAGTGGATCTCGTCCCAATGGAACAACGTCTGGCCGAAGACGACCGACTTTCGGTTCGTGCTTGAGCAGAGCTCGATCCTGGCGTCCCTCGATGGCACGACGGCGACGGTGATCGCGCCCTGGACCAGCACGGGCTATCATCCCGATGGCAGTGCGTTTCCACGGCCGGGCCGCGCAACACTGGTGTTCTCAAGAGATGGCGATGGTTGGCTGTGCGTGCATTCGCACATGTCGCTCAATCGCGGTGTGCCGCAGGCAAGTCATGCCAATCGGCCGGTGAAGGCCTGGTAGGGCAAAGGACGGACAAGTCGCTGACCCGCCCTACGATAGTTCTACGCGCTTGCGGGAAACCTCGGGCGCGCGAGATAGTTTGTACTCAAACGACCCTCGGGGGGCGCGTCAGAAGGAGACGCTCCCATGACAACGCTCGGCCTCGATGCCGCTCAACTGACTCCATCCGAACATCAGCTCCAGCTTCGCCGTGCCATCATCGCCTCCACCATAGGGACGGCGATCGAATGGTATGATTTCTTCCTCTACAGCACGGTGACGGGGCTGGTCTTCGCTAAGCTCTTCTTCCCGCATTCCGACCCCTGGGTTGGCACGCTCGAGGCCTTCGCTATCTATGCGGTCGGCTTCATCGCGCGCCCGATCGGTGCTGCGATCTTCGGGCATTATGGTGATCGCATCGGCCGCAAGTCGACACTGATTGCGACGTTGCTGCTGATGGGACTGGCGACCGCGGCGGTGGCCGTGGTGCCGACCTATTCGAGCATCGGTATTTGGGGGGCGGTGATCCTGACCGTGCTGCGCTTCATCCAGGGCATTGGCGTCGGCGGCGAATGGGGCGGCTCGGTGCTGATGTCGATGGAATGGGCGCGCAACGACCGCTCCCGCGGATTCATCGCGTCCTGGCCGCAATTCGGCGTACCCTGCGGCCTGTTCCTGGCCAACCTCGCCGTGTTGTCATTCAGCCAGATGGCCGGTGGCGACCTCTTCCTGGCGTGGGGCTGGCGCATACCGTTTGCGCTCAGCCTCATCCTCGTCGGCGTCGGCCTTTACATCCGGCTCGGCATCCTCGAAACGCCGGTGTTCTCCAAGCTGCTGGCGGAGCGCCGGCTCGACCGCACGCCGATGCTGACGGTGATCAGACAGCATCCGAAGGAAATCCTTCTCTCAGCCTTTGCGCGCATGGCCGAGCAGGCACCGTTCTACATCTTTACCGCGTTCGTGTTTTCCTACGGTATCGGCACGCTGCACCTGTCGCGTGACTTCCTGCTGACAGCGGTGTTGGCGGCCTCGGTGCTGTCATTCGTGACGATTCCGGTTTGCGGTCATCTGTCCGACCAGGTCGGCCGCAAGAACATGTACATGGCCGGCGCGCTTCTGACCGGCATCTTCGGCTTCGTCTATTTCGCGATGCTCGACACCGGATCGGAGGTGGTTGTCTTCCTCGCGATTGTCCTCTCGCTGATCCCGCACGACATGATGTACGGACCGCAAGCCGCATTGATCGCCGAGAGCTTTACCGGAAACCTTCGCTACAGTGGCGCCTCGCTCGGCTATCAGTTCGCGTCCGTGATTGCCGGCGGTCCCGCGCCGCTGATCGCAGCCTGGCTGTTCGGCACGTTCCACTCCGCGACAGCCATCGCGGCCTATATCGCGGCGTGCTCGATCATCACGTTGATCGCGACCGCGCTCATGACCGACTACACCGGCAAGGACATCAACGCCGCGGATGCGCATGTTTCGCGGGCTTGACGCCAGAATAGCCCTTCGCAAAGAAAAGTCCCGGACACCAGGTCCGGGACTTTGGCAATTCTCGTGAATGTTGGGCAGGCCTATTCCGGCTGGCCGATCGACACCTTCAGCGTGCCGACGCCGTCGACGCCGCATTCGAGCTTGTCGCCGGGCTGGAGTTGCGACACGCCGGCCGGCGTGCCCGTCATGATGATGTCGCCGGCAGCGAGCTTCACCTGCTGAGAGAGCTGCCAGATCGTCTCTGGCACGTTCCAGATCATCTGCTCGAGGTCGCCCGTCTGCGCTTCCTTGCCGTTGACCGTGAGCCAGATCTTGCCCTTGGAGGGATGGCCGATCTTCGAGGCTGGCTGCACCGCGGAGGCCGGCGCCGAACCGTCGAACGACTTGCCGATCTCCCACGGACGCTCCTTCTTGCGCGAAGCGATCTGGAGGTCGCGGCGGGTGAGGTCGATGCCGACGGCGTAGCCGTAGACATGGTCGAGCGCCTTGTCGGCGGGGATGTTGAGACCGCCGCTCTTCAGCGCGACGATCAGCTCGACCTCGTGATGCAGATCCTTGGTCAGCGGCGGATAGGGAATGGTGGCGCCATCGGGCACCAGCATGTCGGCGTGCTTGGCGAAGAAGAATGGCGGCGCGCGCTCGTCATTGCCCATCTCGCGGATGTGTTCGAGATAGTTGCGGCCGACGCACCAGATGCGGCGCACCGGATAACGGCCGGCCTCGCCGACGACGGGAAGCGAGGCCTGGGGTGGAAGCGGGATAACGTAGGAGGCGGCGTTCATGGAGCGGTCTCGCTGCTCTTGAGGTGATAAGGAACTCTATGCGGTTGCGCTGATCGGCGCCAGAGCGCCGGCGCCGTGATGTTGCAGGCGGAAGAACGAGGCGTAGCGGCCGGAGCGGCGGAGCAATTCGTCGTGCCGGCCCTGCTCGACGATCTCGCCGCCCTCGACCACCAGGATCGCGTCGGCGTGCATGATGGTGTGCAGGCGGTGCGCGATCACGATGGTGGTGCGGTTTTGGCAGAGATGCTCGATCGCCTCCTGCACCTGTCGCTCGGACTCGGAATCGAGCGCGGCGGTGGCTTCGTCCAGCAGGATGATCGGCGCGTTCTTGATCAGCGCGCGCGCCACTGCGATGCGCTGGCGCTGGCCGCCGGAGAGTTGCGTGCCGTGCTCGCCGACCGGCGTGTCATAGCCGAGCGGGAAGCTCATGATGAAATCATGCGCGCAGGCCGCCTTCGCGGCGTCGATAATCTCGTTCTCGCTCGCGCCTGGTTTGCCGAAGGCGATGTTGTTGCGGATGGTGTCGCGGAACAGATAGACGTCCTGGCCGACATAGGCGGTCTGCGCCCGCAGCGATTTTCGCGAGACGGCGCCGATCGACTGGCCGTCGATCACGATGTCGCCTTGCGTGACCTCGTAGAAACGCAAGAGCAGCGCCAGCACGGTCGACTTGCCGCCGCCGGACGGCCCGACCAGTGCGGTGACCTTGCCGGGCTCGGCCGTGAAACTCATGCGGTTGAGCACGGTCTCGTTGGCGCGATAGGAGAAGCTGACGTCGCGCAGCTCGATCCGCGCATCGGACAGTTTCAGCGCCGGCTTGTCGTCGTCGGAATGCTCGCTGGCCGGGCTGTCGACGACTTCGAGCAGCATGCGCGCGCCGACGAGCTGGCTGTTGAGATCGATATTGAGTCGCGCCAATCGCTTGGCCGGTTCGGTCGCCATCAGGAACGCGGTCATGAACGAGAAGAACGCGCCGGGCGTGGCGTTCAGCGCGACCACGCTGTAGCCGCCGTAAAGCAAACAACCGGCGACCGCGAAGCCGCCGAGCATCTCCATCAGCGGATTGGAGCGGTTGGCGACGCGGGCCATCTTGTTGGCGTTGCGCTCGACGATCGCGATGTTCTCGTCGATGCGGCTCTGCATGGTGTGTTCGAGCGTGAACGCCTTGACCGTGCGAATGCCCTGCAGCGATTCCTGCATCGTCTCCATGATATCGGCCGTGCCGGTGAACTGATTATAGGCGAGACCCTTGATGCGCTTGACCAGCTTGCGCAGCACCAGCATCGCCGGCGGCACCGTGACGAGGCCGATCAGCGACATCAGCGGATCCTGCCACACCATCACGCCGATCATCGCGAGCAGCATCATGAGGTCGCGCCCGACGGCGTTGACCAGCATGTTGAGGACGTCGGTGATCGACTTGGCGCCGGCCGTCAGCCGCGCCAGGAATTCAGAGGAATGCCGCTCGGAGAAGAAGCCGACGCTCTCGCGCATCAGCTTGGCGAACAGCTGGCGCTGGTTGGTGGCGAGGATGGCGTTCGAGATCTTGGTCAAGATCACCAGGTGGCCGTAGGTCGCCACGCCCTTGATGAAGAGCAGGATCACCGTGATGCCGGAGAACATCGCGATGCCCGGGATGTTCTTGTCGACATAGGCCTGGTTGATGACCTGGCCGAGCACGTAGGTCGCGCCCGCTGTGGCGCCTGCGGCAGCCGCCATCAGCGCAAAGGCAACGAGGTAGCGCCGCCAATAGACGACGCCCTGTTCCGTGACCAGGCGGCGAATCAGGGCCGCTGCCGCATAGGGATCGTCGGTGATTTTCTTTGGAAACTGGGCCATCCGTAGTCCATTGACGGCACAGGAAAAAGCCTGCCCGCGCGTCAGGGATCGAATGGCCTCTGTGCCCGCTAAAGCTGGGCTTTTCAAGCCCAATTAAGGGCTTGCGCCTGGATGGAATCTAGGCCGAGACGGCGTGGCGGAGCTCGCCATGGCGCTCATGGAACAGCTTGTCCTCCCAGGCCAGCGCGTGCGCCGCGATGGTCTCGAGGTCCTCATATTGCGGCTTCCAGTCGAGCAGGCCGCGGATGCGGCTGGTGTCGGCGACCATCGTCATGATGTCGCCAGACCGGCGCGGCGCGTATTGCACGGCGAAGCTGCGCCCCGACACCCGGCGCACCGCGTCGATGGTTTCCAGCACCGAATAGCCGCGACCATAGCCGCAGTTCAGCGTCGTCGAGGCGCCCCCGTTGCGCAAATAAGCCAGTGCCGAGCGATGCGCCTGCGAAAGGTCCGTCACGTGGATGAAGTCGCGAATGCAGCTGCCGTCCTGGGTCGGATAGTCGGTGCCGAACACGTCGATCTTGGCGCGTTGGCCGGTCGCGGCCTCAACCGCGATCTTGAGCAGATGCGTGGCGCCGACGGTTGCAAGGCCGATGCGGGCCTGCGGGTCGGCACCCGCGACGTTGAAATAGCGCAACGTCACGTACTGCATGCCGTAGGCGGCAGCGACATCGTGCAGCATGATCTCGGTCATCAGCTTCGACGAGCCGTAGGGCGACAGCGGCCGCGTCGGCGCGTGCTCGGGCACCGGCACCTGGTCCGGATTGCCGTAGACGGCGGCGGTCGAGGAGAAGATGAAACGGTTGATGCCGCGCTTGACGGCGACGTTGAGCAGGTTGCGTGCGGTCGTGAAATTGTTGCGATAGTAGCCGAGCGGATCGCGCATCGAATCCGGCACGACCACCGAGCCGGCGAAATGGATGATGCTCTCGATGTTGTGCTGGGCGATGACGCCTTCGAGCAGGTTCTCGTCGCCGGCGTCGCCAATGAACAGCGGCACGCCTTCCGGCAGGTAAGCAGAGAAGCCAGTCGAGAGATCGTCGATCACGACCACATCCTCACCGGCTTCCGCCAGCGCCAGGACCGTGTGACTTCCGATATAGCCGGCGCCGCCGGTGACTAGCACAGTCATGATCTCACCCGTCTTCGATCAACGCGCCAAGTTAACGTTTGCGCGGTGAAGAGGGAGTTTCGGCAGCCCTGAACTGGTCACTATGCTTAATGTTGCGTATAGGGGACTTCCGTAACGGAGCATGACGTGGCGAATTCCCCGGGCGATCTGCAAGTGATCGTGCCAAATCTGCACAGGCGCTATTCCGGGGTCACCGCGACCAACCGGATGGTGGCGCCGCGGCTGGCAAAACTCTATCGCGCCGCATGGTTCGGATCGGACGCGCCGGAGGGGATTGCGCGGCTGAGTGCCGCCGATGTCCTGAAACTATGGCGCCGCAAGTCGCCCCTGATCTGGCACGCGCGCCGCAATAACGAGATGATCGCGGGCGTCGTGCTGCGCGCGCTCGGCTGGCCGCTCAAACTCGTGTTCACCTCGGCGGCGCAGCGGCATCACAGCTGGATCACGCGCTGGCTGATCCGGCAGATGGACGCGATCATCGCGACATCGGATATCTCGGCCTCGTTCCTGAAAGCGAAGGCGACGGTGATCGCGCACGGCGTCGACACCGAGATCTACACGCCGCCGATCGATCGTGCTGCGGCCTTCGCCGAAAGCGGCTTGCCGGGTCGTTATGCGATCGGCTGCTTCGGCCGCGTGCGCGCGCAGAAGGGCACGGATGTATTCGTCGATGCGATGTGCCGCCTGCTGCCGCGCTATCCGGACTTCACGGCGGTCATCGTCGGACAAGTCACGGCCGAACAGACGCCCTTTGCGAACGATCTGAAGAAGCGGATCGAGGCTGCTTCCCTGCAATCGCGCATCGTCATCACCGGCGAATTGCCGATCGAAGATGTGCAGCGCTGGTATCAGCGGCTGACGATCTACGCCTTTACCTCGCGCAACGAAGGTTTCGGCCTGACGCTGATCGAGGCGATGGCGGCCGGCAGTGCGCTGGTCGCTACGCGCGCTGGAGCTGCCGAGCTCGTGGTTGAGGATGGCGTGAGCGGTGTGCTGATCCCGACCGGTGATGCGGAGGCGCTGGCGGAGGCGCTCGAGCCGCTGATGCGTGATGTCGTTGCTGCGACGGAGATGGGCGAGCGGGGGCGCGCGCGTGTACTCGCAAAGTTCAGCCTCGATGCCGAAGCGGCCCGGATCGGCGAGGTCTATCGGCCGCTGCTCTGAGCGAGCGCTGTTGTGACCGTGGACCAACAGCGCGAAAACAACCCCATGCACAGTAGCCGGTGGCAGTGGAATCAATGGCTTGTCAGCGCGGGGCGATCCGATTGCGGATTTTACGAAATTTATTAACACCTCTAGGAACATTTATGATCGCAAAAGTCGTCAGCCGCTAAATTCCCCGAGCTCTCAAAGCGGCCGGTTTCAGAAATTCTGTTCCCGTCTTGGGAAATTTGATTGATCCCGTTTTGGGAACATGCTATGGCAATGAACGTAATTGCTGGAAGGGCACTCAAGGCCTTCTGGGAGCGGTACCCACAGGCGGAGACGCCGTTGGGTACCTGGTACGAAATCGTTTCCAAAGGGGACTGGGGCAGCCCATCGGACCTCAAGAAGGCGTTTGGAACAACGTGGACTTTGTTGGAGACAACAGAGCTATCTTCGACATCGGCGGCAACAAGTATCGCCTTGTGGTGCATTTCTCCTACAAGTTCAAAAAGGCCCTTATCAAATTTGTCGGCACGCACGAAGAGTACGACGGAATAGACGCGGAGACGGTGTGATGATGGACGTAAGGCCCCTTCACAATGAACAGGACTACGATTGGGCTATCGGCGAAGTATCCCGCTATTTCGAGACCGAACCGACCCTTGGTACGCCCGACGGTGATCGCTTCGAAGTTTTGTCTTCGCTCATCAAGGAGTACGAAGACAATCACTTCGCGACCGCGCACGGCGATCCCGTCGACGTTCTCCATTTCGCAATCGAGTCCATGGGACGATCGCAGGCAGAATTGGCGGCTCTGATTGGGCGCAATCGGGCATCCGAGATTTTGAATCGCGTCCGTCCACTGACATTGGAAATGATCCGCATTATCTGCAAGGAATGGAACATTCCAGTTAGTGCTCTGACTGGTCAATATGAGCTTGGGCGTGCGTACGGCTAATCAAGTGCGCTGACTGCGCCACTCGAGCCGCCGACGCGCGGTGCTGCTGCGGCGACTGCGATGGGGCCGCGCGGGTGCTCGAGAAGCCAGTCTGAACTCCGACATCCCGCCGGATCGCAACCCTCTACCCCCGCCGAATCTTCTCAAGCACCTTGGTCACAAACGCGTCGAGGTCGCCGCCTTCAAACAGAAAGCCCGGCAGTCCAAGCGCTTGGCCGGCCTCGAGGTCCCGGGCCTGATCTCCGATCACAAAACTGCCGTCGAGCTGCACGGGCCAGTGCTGGACAAGATCGCGCAACATGCCGGGCGCGGGCTTGCGCCAATCATGCTCCCCGATGTAGCCGGCGGCCGTTCCTTGCGGATGATGCGGGCAGAAGCGGATGTCATCGATTCCAGCGCCGTCGCGGGCGAGCTCGTCGCGCATCCAGTTGTGCAGCCCGTTCACATCGTCTTCGGTGAAGAGGCCGCGCGCGACACCGGACTGGTTGGTGAAGACGAACACCCAATAGCCGCTCTCATTGAGACGGAGGATCGCTCTCGCGACGTTGGGCATCCAGCGGATGCGGTCGCGCGTACCGATATAGCCATCGTCATGGTTGATGACACCGTCGCGATCGAGGAATGCGGCGGGCTTCGCCGCGCGGCCATCAGACATTTGCACGTCCCTGCGTCCGGGCAAGCACGTCTCGTGCGATCTCGACCACGTCCTGTGCTGCGATGTCACGCATGCAGTGGTGGTCGTTCATCTTGCAGATCGTGCTCTGGCAGGGCTGGCAGGCAAGCACGCTTTTGTTCTGGACGACGGTGGCGGCGAGGCCGTTGAGGGGCGCCCAAAGATAGGGGCTGGTCGGGCCGAAGATGCCCATGGTGGGCGTGTCGAGCGCGGCCGCGATATGCATCAGGCCCGAGTCGTTGGAGATCGCGACGCCGGCCGCGGCCATGGCAAGGACGCCGTTGCGCAGATCGTTGCCGGTGAGGTCCCGCACCCCCGGGCCGCCGGCTGCGACGATCTCCTGGGCGAGTTTTTTTTCCGCGGGGCCGCCGACCACCCAGACCTCCAGCCCGCGCTCGACCAGCAGGCGGGCGGCCTCCGGATAGTAGGTCCAGCGTTTTGACACCCCGACCGAGCCGGGCGCGAGCGCCACGGCTGTCCCGGCGCTGAGGCCATTGGCCTGGCGCCAGCGGGCGATCTCCTCAGTCGGCACCCGCAATTGCGGCACCGGCCATTCCGCCGGCAACGGCGCGCCGTCGGGCCGGGCGAGTGCGCCGTTCTTGTCGATGAAGCGGGGCAGCTTCTTCTCGCCCCAGCGCCAGCGGTTGAGCAGGCCGAACCTGAATTCGCCGACGAAGCCGACCCGCTCGGGAATGCCGGCCAGCGCCGGCGCAATGGCCGCCTTCCAGGTCCGCGGCAGCACCAGGGCCGTGCCGTAGTTCCGCTCGCGCAGGAGCCGCGCCAGGCCGAACTGGCGGCCCACGGCGAGGCGGCCGCGGGGCAGATCCCACAAGATGCCCTCGCGGACGCCGGGCATGTAATCAACCAGGGGCGCGCACAGGGACGTGGTCAGGAGATCGACCGGCCGATTCGGCCATCGCTCCTTCAGCACCCGGACGACGGTGTGATTCCGGACGAAATCGCCGATCCACATATAGGGGACGATCAGGATCGGGCGGGTGTCGCTCCGATCCTCAGCTCCGTCAAATTGCGAATCTATATTCATTCGTTAATTGTGCCACGGCGCTCTAATTTGGCGGTTCGGTTAGCCGCTCCCGGCCGGCAGGTAAAGCCGCGAGAGTGCCGATCCCAAAATGCTTACACTTTGGCAGATGATGCGCTAGGGCAGGTATTAGGTCGCGAAAATCGGGCAGGGTGGTTGGAATGTTGCTGGTGACCGGCGGGGCCGGTTTTATCGGATCGAATGTCGTCGCCGCGCTGAACGACGCTGGCCGTAGCGACGTTGTGGTCTGCGATCTCCTCGGCAGCGACGGCAAATGGCGCAACCTCGCCAAGCGGCAGCTTGTGGATATCGTTCCGCCGGCCGAGCTGCCTGACTGGCTGAAGGGACGCAAGCTCGATGCCGTGATCCATCTCGGGGCGGTTTCCGAGACCACCGCGACCGACGGCGATCTCGTGGTCGAGACCAATTTCCGCTTCTCGCTGCGGCTGCTCGACTGGTGCACGGCGAATGCGGTGCCGCTGATCTACGCGTCGTCGGCTGCAACCTATGGCGACGGCGCGGAGGGCTTTGACGACGATGCCTCGCTGCCGGCGCTGAAGAAGCTGCGGCCGATGAATCTCTACGGCTGGAGCAAGCAGCTGTTCGATCTCGCCGTCGCCGAGCGCGTTGCGCGCGGCGATCCGCTCCCGCCGCAATGGGCGGGCCTGAAATTCTTCAACGTGTTCGGCCCGAACGAGTACCACAAGGGCACGATGATGAGCGTGCTGGCGCGCCGCTTCGACGACGTCAAGGCGGGGCGCGTCGTGGAACTGTTCAAGTCGCATCGCGACGGCATCGCCGACGGCGACCAGCGCCGCGATTTCATCTATGTCGACGACGTCGTACGCGTGATCCTGTGGCTGCTGGCGATGCCCGCGGTGTCGGGACTGTTCAATGTCGGCACCGGCAAGGCCCGCAGCTTCAGGGAGCTGATGCTGGCGGCCTATTCTGCGCTCGGCACCAACCCCAACATCGACTATGTCGACATGCCCGAGCAGATCCGCGGCAGCTACCAGTATTTCACCGAGAGCAAGGTCGATCGTCTCCACCGCGCCGGCTATAACGGCGGCTTCACGACGCTCGAGGATGCGGTGAAGGCTTATGTTGCCGATTATCTCGACCGGCCCGACCGCTTCCGCTAAGGCCATTTGATCATGCCGACGCCCATTCTCGATTTCGATGCCCTCGCGCAAGCCATCGCCGGCCGCACGGTGCTCTGCATCGGCGACATCATGCTGGACGAATTCGTCTACGGCGAGGTGTCGCGGATTTCGCCGGAAGCGCCGACCCCCGTCATCGCGGCCCAGCGCAGCGAAATCCATATCGGCGGTGCCGGCAACGTCGCGCGCAATATCGCATCCCTCGGCGCGCGCTGCATCTTCGTCGGCCTTGTCGGCGAGGACGATGCGGGGGCGCGGCTCAAGGCCGCGCTGGCGGACCATGCCGACATCGAGAGCGCGCTGGTGTGCGACCCGTCAAGGCCGACCACGCGAAAAGTCCGCTTCGTCTCCGAGCGTTTTTCCACGCACATGCTGCGTGCGGATTGGGAGCAGGCGCAGCCCGCCTCCGACGAGGTCGAGACGAAGTTGATCGAGGCGATCGTGCCGCAGATCGCGCGCGCCGATATCGTGCTGCTGTCCGACTACGCCAAGGGCGTGCTGACCGCGCGCGTGATCCGCCACACCATCGACGCCGCGCGAAATCTCGGCAAGCCAGTGATCGTCGATCCCAAGAGCCTGAACTGGGCGATCTATCGCGGCGCCACGCTGCTCACGCCCAACCGCAAGGAATTTTCGGAAGCCACCCGCAGCCGCGCCGACGCGCCGCAGAGCATCGTCGACGCCAGCGAGGATGTGATGCGGCTCGCTGATTGCGAGGCGATCCTGGTGACCCAGGGCGAGCACGGCATGACGCTGGTGCCGCGGAAGGGTGAAGCCGTCCATGTTCCGGCTTTCCCGGTGAAGGTGCGCGACGTCTCCGGCGCCGGCGATACCGTCGCCGCCGCGCTTGCGGTCTCGATCGCGGCGGGCGCGGACTGGGACACGGCGCTGCGCGTGGCGAGTGCGGCCGCCGCGGTCGCCGTCGGCAAGCAGGGCACGGCCTGCGTGAGCGCGGCCGAGCTGCGCCGAAAAATCCTGCCGCATGCCACTCTCGCGGCCGAGGAGAAGGTCATGAGCGCGCCTGATACGCTCGAGCCCCAGCTCGCCGAATGGCGTGGCCAAGGGCTGCGCGTCGGCTTCACCAATGGCTGCTTCGACATCCTGCATCCCGGCCACGTCAAGGTGCTGACCGCGGCGCGCGCGGCCTGCGACCGCCTGATCGTCGGGCTGAACAGCGACGCCTCTGTGCGGCGGCTGAAGGGCTCGGATCGCCCTGTCCAGGACGAGCGGGCGCGCGCGGAAGTGCTGGCTGCGCTCGAAGCGGTCGATCTCGTCGTCATCTTCGAGGAGGACACGCCGATAGACCTGATCAAGCGGATCACGCCGAGCGTGCTGGTGAAGGGCGGCGATTACACCCGCGAGCAGGTGGTCGGCCACGAGGTCGTCGAGGCCACCGGCGGAACGGTCGTGCTGGTCGATATTCTCAAGGGTTTCAGCACGACTGCGCTGGTCCATCGCGCGCGCGGAGAGACGAAGTGACGGAGCTCGCGCGTGAGTCGATGTGGGGGACGACGCTCCGGCGGTTGCGCAGTCCGGCGGCATGGTCCGACACGGTCGACCTGTTCGCCATCCTGACCGCGGCCTCGCTGCCCTGGTCGACGTCGCTCGCGGCGATCTTCAATGTCGCGATGCTGATTTGCATGGTGCCGTTTCTCGACGTCGGGGACTTCCTGCAGTCGCTGAAGCGACCAATCTGCGCGCTGCCGATTGCCCTGTTCCTGCTCGCGCTCGTCGGCACGCTGTGGTCGGGGGCGCCCTGGGGCGCGCGGTTTTACGCCGTGAACCCGACGGCGAAGCTGCTCGTGCTCCCGGTCCTGATCTATCATTTCGAACGCTCGTCGCGCGGGCACCTCGTGTTTATCGCATTTCTCGTCTCGTGCGCGCTGCTCTCGGTGATGTCCTGGCTCGTCTTTTTCCATCCCGCGCTCTCACTGAAGCCTGATGAAACCGACTCGCGCGGCATCTTCGTAAAGAACTATATCGACCAGAGTCAGGAATTCACGCTGTGCGCAGTTGCGCTCGCGTTTCCGATCGTGAAGCTGCTGCAGCAGAGGAGGGTCTGGCTGGCTGCGCTGCTCGCGGCGATCGCGCTCAGCTTCTTCGTCAACATGGCCTTTGTGGTGATCTCGCGCACCGCACTCGTGACCATCCCGATCATGCTGGCGGTCTTCGGGCTGCTGCATTTGAAATGGCGCAGCGTCTTGATCATCCTCGCTGTTCTCGTGGCCTTTGCCGTGTTGACGTGGAAGACCTCGTCGACGTTGCACAACACGATTGAAACGTTCTCCGTGCAATACGAGCTCTACAAGGACAGGGGCATCCCGACATCGATCGGACTTCGGCTCGAGTTCTGGCGCAAATCGCTGGGTTTCTTTGCCGAGGCGCCGGTCTTCGGTCATGGAACCGGCTCGACGCGGGGCTTGTTCGAGCAGGCCGCGACTGGCGGCGCGAACCAAGCCTCAAGCGAGGTGATCGGCAATCCTCATAACCAGACGCTGAACGTGGCCGTGCAATGGGGCGTTGTCGGCATCATCATCCTGTATGCGATGTGGGGGCTGCACCTCCTCCTGTTCCGCGGCGACGCGCTTGCCAGCTGGATCGGGTTGCTGGTCGTCGTCCAAAACGTATTCACCTCGCTCTTCAATTCCCATCTTTTCGACTTCCATGAAGGGTGGATGTACGTGCTCGGTGTCGGGGTAGCCGGCGGCATGGTGCTCAATTCGCGCCGGAACGGCCGAAGCCCGGGAGAAGCACGCGGCTGAGCTTCGGAGCGCTGGCTAGTTCCGGCGAGATGCGCTATCAGCGCGATCAGGTTGTATGCAGCACTGGAGATATTCGGCCGCAGATGACGCGTCTTTCGCATCTTACCTTGCGTAACTTCCTGATCGCGCTTCACGACGTAGTGGCGACGGCCGCGGCCCTGTTCGTTGCGTTCTATCTGCGCTTCGAGGGTGGCGAGGGCTTCACGGCCCGCTTGCCGCTGCTGCTGCAGATCCTGCCCTATTTCCTCGCCTTTAGCGTCGTCGTCTTCTACGTCTTCAACCTGACGACCACGAAATGGCGCTTCATCTCGCTGCCCGATGCGCTGAACATCATCCGCGTTGCCACGGTGCTGACGGTTACCCTTCTCGTGCTCGACTACATTTTTGTCGCGCCGAACGTGCACGGCACCTTTTTTCTCGGCAAGATCACCATCGTCCTCTACTGGTTCCTGGAAATCTCTGCGCTGAGTGCGCTGCGGCTGACCTATCGCTATTTCCGCTATACCCGCGTGATGTATCATGTCAGGACCGAAAATGCCGCGACGACCCTCCTGATCGGGCGCGCCGCCGATGCCGAGGTCGTGCTGCGCGGCATCGAGAGCGGCGCCATCAAGCATCTCCGGCCGGTCGGGGTGCTGTCGCCGTCCCGGGCCGATCTCGGGCAGCTCATCCGCAACGTGCCGGTCGTGGGCGCGATCGACGACATAGAGGATGTCATCGGTAGCTTCGCCAAACGGAACAAATCGATTGCCCGGGTGGTGATGACGCCCTCCGCCTTCGAGCCGGAAGCGCGTCCCGAGTCCGTGCTGATGCGGTCGCGGCGGCTTGGCGTGATCGTCAGCCGTCTGCCATCGCTAGAACACGGGGACGTGCCGCGGCTTACCTCGGTTGCGGTCGAGGACTTGTTGCTGCGTCCGAGCGAAACGATCGATTACGCGCGACTGGAGGCCCTGATCGAGGGCAAGGCCGTGATCGTTACCGGTGGTGGCGGGTCGATCGGCGCGGAGATCTGCGAGCGCGTGGTTGCGTTTGGCGCGGCGCGTCTCTTGGTCATCGAGAATTCGGAACCTGCCTTGTACGCAGTCACCGAGGCGCTCGCCGCGCGCGGCACGGGTGCGGCTATCGAGGGGCGGATCGCCGATATCCGCGATCGAGAGCGCATCATGCGTCTGATGGCGGAGTTCAAGCCGGACATCGTGTTCCATGCAGCCGCGCTCAAGCACGTTCCGATCCTGGAGAGGGACTGGAGCGAGGGCGTCAAGACCAACATTTTCGGTTCGATCAACGTGGCCGATGCCGCGCTGGCGGCAGGCGCCGAGGCCATGGTGATGATCTCGACCGACAAGGCGATCGAGCCGGTCTCGATGCTCGGTCTGACCAAGCGTTTCGCGGAGATGTATTGCCAGGCGCTCGACCACGATCTCGTGGCGCAGGCCGGCGGCAGCAAGTCCGCGATGCGGTTCATCTCGGTACGGTTCGGCAATGTGCTGGCCTCGAACGGGTCGGTCGTGCCGAAGTTCAAGGCGCAGATCGAGGCCGGTGGTCCAGTCACCGTGACGCATCCCGACATGGTCCGCTATTTCATGACCATCCGCGAAGCCTGCGACCTCGTCATCACGGCCGCCACCCACGCGCTCGGCGCCAAGCGTTTCGACGTTTCGGTCTACGTGCTGAACATGGGCCAGCCGGTGAAGATCGTCGACCTGGCGGAACGGATGATCCGGCTTTCGGGTTTGCAACCCGGCCACGATATCGAGATCGTGTTCAGCGGAATGAGGCCGGGCGAGCGGTTGAACGAAATTCTGTTCGCCTCCGAGGAGCCGACTGTCGATATCGGGGTCGCGGGCGTCATGGCGGCGAAACCGAACGAACCGCCGATGCAGACGCTGCGCAAATGGATCTCGGCGCTCGAGCTCGCCATCGCGCATGATGATCGCGCGACGATCAGGACCATCCTGAAGGATGCTGTTCCGGAGTTCGGCGTCAACGCGAGCGCTGCATCCTGAGAGACGCCGGCGAGCGGATCTGAAAGATTCGCCGGGCAAAGCGCAGGAAGAACGCGGCGTCGATGACCGGCGCGTTCAGATGCTGCCGCCGCGACCGCAGGCACTCCAGATTGGCGCGCAAGGTCACGCGCCATCCGCTGGTGCTGATGCCGCCCATCTGGAAATCGGCGAGGACGCGCGGAAGGTAGGCGACCCTGTAGTCGTTCAGCGCCAGCGCACGCAGCATGTAATCGTAGTCGGCGGTCGTGATGTAACTCAGATCGTAGTCGCCGACCGTCTCGGCGACCTGGCGCCGGATGTAGAACGTCGGATGCGGCGGGACCCAGCCGAGCTGAAACGAGTAGCGACCGTAATGTCCGGCACGCCAGGCACGCGCGAGGGCCTTGGACTGGTGATCGGTGACCATGTCGAGGTCGCCATAGACGACATCGGCTTGTTCCAGCGCCGCGGCAATCGCCGCCAGCGCGCTGTCGTTGTGGAACGTGTCGTCCGAATTGAGGAAGCCGATCGCATCGCCCGTGAACAAATGCAGCCCCTTGTTCATGGCGTCGTAGACACCCTTGTCGGGCTCGGAGATCACGCGAATCTCGCTGGAGCCGAACGACTCCACGATCTTCAGCGTCGCATCCTTTGAGGCACCGTCGATGACCAGCATCTCCTTGTCGGGATGCGTCTGGCCGAGGAAGGATGCGATGGTGGCGCCGATCGTCGCCTGGGAGTTGTAGCTCGCTGTGATGACGCTGATCTTCATTCCGGATCGATCCGTAAGGCTGCGCGCCGGAGGTTATAGGAAACAACCCCGAAGGTTGATAGATAGCTGCGGAGGTCGCGGTGCTTCCGTGCCGGCCTTGTGAACGCTTATTCACGCGCCCCGATCGGCGCCGAGCCTTGCGCTGCTTTCTCCGCGCTGAGGATCCAGACCACGCCGCCGAACGCGCCGACGATGAAGGAGACCGCGCCGAACAGCAGCGAGACGTTGACGCCTTCATTGGCAGCTAACCCTGCGAAGCCGAAGGCCAGCCCCATGCTCGCCTCGCGCACGCCCCAGCCGGCGATCGAGATCGGCATGAGTGTGATCAGCATCACCGGCGGCAGCAGCAGGAAGACCTGCGCGAAGCTGACCGGTGCCGCGATCGACTGCACCACGCACCAGGCGATGACGACGGCAAGCACGTGAACCAGCAACGACAGGATTGCGATAACAGGTCCGCGCGTGCGGTTGAAGATCACGCGGTTCGCGATCACCGCGCAGGCGTGGATATGGTGGGTGGCCCACCAGGTCTTCAGCCACGACCATTTCAGCGCGCCGAAGATCAGGAAGCCGATGCCGCCCGCAAGTGCTGCGAAGTCGACGAGCAGCAGCGCCGAGCGGCCGTTCGGATCGGTGATGAGCGTGTAGCTCCAGGGCAGGCTCGCGACGATGAGGATCGCCAGTGCGACGAGGCCGATCGCGCGATCGACGAAGATCGAATAGGTCGCCGCACGCCATCCGGCGCCTGCGCGCGCAAGCAGCCAGAGCCGGACCGCATCGCCACCGATCGCAGACGGCAAGGTCTGATTGAAGAAAGAGCCGATCACGTTGTAGCGCATCGCACGGCCGAGCTCGAGCGGCGCACCGCATGCGGCGCTGACCTCGCGCCAGCGCAGCACGCCGACGAAGATTTGCAGGAACGTCACCGCGATCGCCATGCCGATCCAGAACAGGCTGGTCGCGGTGAAGCGTGAGAACAGCTCGGTCAGATCGACCTTGCGCAGCGCCAGATAAAGCAGCGCCGCGGAGATCAGGATTTTGGCAGTCGACAGCAGGATTCGGCGCATCTCGCCCGCTTGAACAGAGTTTGTGATGATTCGAGGCAACCCGACGCGAGGCGCCGAATTCGGCCGCTTTGGTATGGTTTTGGCGTCGATCTTGCAATAGCGGTGATGGAAGGCGGCGGCTTGTTCCGGCCGCTCGTTACCGGCTAAAGAAGCTACGGGCAGGTTTTAAGGGTCGCTTGGGGACAAGATGACGGATCAGGCGATTTTGGTCACGGGTGCGGCCGGTTTCATCGGCTTTCACGTCGCCCGGCAGCTCCTGGCCGAGGGGCGGTCCGTGGTCGGGCTCGACAATCTCAACAGCTATTACGATCCGGCGTTGAAGCAGGCGCGCCTTTCGCTACTCGGCAACGAGTCCCGTTTCTCCTTTGTCCAGGCCGATCTCGCCGATCGCGCGACGATGGCGGCGCTGTTTGCGCGGCATCGCTTTTCAGAGGTCGTGCATCTCGCCGCCCAGGCCGGCGTGCGCTATTCGATCGAGCATCCGCAGAGTTACGCCGATTCCAATCTGCAGGGCTTTCTCAATGTGCTCGAGGGCTGCCGTAACAGCGGTTGTCGTCATCTCGTCTACGCGTCGTCATCGTCCGTTTATGGCGCCAACACGAAACTGCCGTTTTCCGTACAGGACCGGACCGATCATCCCGTCAGCTTCTACGCTGCGACCAAGAAGGCCAACGAGGTGATGGCGCAGTCCTACAGCCATCTCTACCGGCTGCCGGTCACTGCCTTGCGCTTTTTTACCATCTACGGCCCGTGGGGACGGCCTGATATGGCCATGTTTCTGTTCGTAAACGCCATCATGGCGGACAAGCCGATCCGGCTCTTTAACCATGGCAAAATGCGCCGCGACTTCACCTATATTGACGACGTGACCCGTGTCGTATCCAGGCTGATCGATCTTGTGCCCGCGGACAATCCGGCTGCCGCAAATGCGCCGTCTCGGGTCTACAATGTCGGCAATCACCGCCCCGAAGAGCTGATGCATGTCGTCGGACTTCTGGAGCGGGAGCTGGGTCGGACGGCGATCAAAGAATTGCTGCCGATGCAGCCGGGAGACGTGGTGGAAACGTTCGCGGACGTCGAGGATCTGATGCGCGACACCGGCTTTGCACCGTCAACGCCGATCGAGCACGGGGTCCGCAATTTTGTCACCTGGTATCGCGACCACTTCGAGGTTTGAAACGACGATGGACAAACGCATTATCCCCCTGATCATGTGCGGCGGCG
>NZ_JBEPTH010000008.1:0-343551 GCF_040549385.1 Bradyrhizobium sp. LB11.1
GTTCGGCTCCTGCTCGAACTTCACCAACTGATTGTCCACGGTGTCCAGGCTCTCGCTGGTCTCCGTCAGAAACTCCCGCAACAGATCATCCATGAGCTACGCCTTACTGAGCTGGACCTCGACGCCTGCGCCGCATCTGGAACGGGCGGAAGTCCGCTCCTAGATCGTTAGACAACCCATTTCACGGTCCCGTTAATTTCATCCTCCGTGCTAATACGGATATTGAAGCGAAGTTTGCTATTCAACCGCGCGGGGCTGCGGTTTTCGACAGATCCGGCACGCTGCATCCGATCGAAGGTGCAACAGGTAAACGCGCGGATAACGACGCTACGACATGCGCAAAAAAATTCCGTCAAAATCGGGAGATGTGCACGGCCCGCGCGAATTGACTCAAATCACGCGCGATCGGAATCGCCTGTGTGACCGGCTGTCGATGTCGTGCTGAAATCCGCGAGGACTGCGCTCGCGGTAAACGGACTCTTACCTCACGAGCGTCGCGAACAATAACGCGCTAGCCCAGCCGCGCGGCGGTGCGGACTTTCTATCGTGGTTTGAACTTCCCGCTTCGGCGATTCAATAATTGAACCGTGGCGACGCCTTTCTCCTCTCGCTTGCATTGAAATGGTGATGATGACCGCGCGCGTGGTCGGCCGCGTGCAGCCTGCGAACGGCACGAACGCGAGGTCTGCGGCCAGACCACGCAATGGCGCGAAGCAATGGAACGCAGGATTGATCCTGCATGATGCGAGCGGCCCACCGCCCAACCGATTGCTGCAAATGCGCCAAGCTGCAGACTTTCGATCTGTTGCGTCCTCATCTCATCGCGATTGAATTGGTCAGAGAGACTGTCTTGGGTGAAAGCGGGCGCGGCGCGACTCCTGGAAGTCCGGCCTTGACGCCGGCGCTCATACGAAAAATCCACGCGATCTGTAATGTCCGCAATTGCCAACTTATCCCCCTGGTAACAAGATGGAACTGAGATTTCTCGGCTGACCAGACGGGAGGCAGCTTTGGAAACGATGGTGCGCCCATTCAACGGCTTCCTGTCGGCGCTGTCGGCAGACGATTATGAATTGATCCGCCCCCATCTGCGCACAATCGATCTGCAGCATGACGCCGTGCTGGTCGAGACCGGCGAGACGCTCGAGCGCGCCTATTTCCCGCACCGCGGCGTGATCTCGCTGGTTGTGAAACTCGCCAAGGGCGAGCATGTGCAGGTCGCCATGATCGGCCGCGACAGCTTGCTCGGGACACTCTCGACCATGGGCGATGCCTTGGCGCTGAACACGGCCGTCGTGCTGGTTCCCGGCGTCGCGTCGGTGATGGACCTCGACCGGCTGCGCATCGCGGCCGAACAGAGCTCTGCCCTGCGAACGCTGCTGACGCGCCACGGGCTCGCGGTCTACGCGCAGGTGCAGCAGACCGCGGGCTGCAACGCGGCTCATCCGGTGGAGTCACGGCTGTCGCGCTGCCTGCTGCACATCCATGATCTGTCGGGCGACTACCGGCTGCTGCTGACCCAGGAGTCCATGGCGCAGATGATCGGGGCACGGCGCAACAGCGTGTCACTGGTCGCCAACACCCTGCAGCAGGCCAATTTCATCCACTACAGCCGCGGACACATCCAGATCCTCAATCTGGAAGGGCTGCGCCAGACGGCGTGCGAATGCTACGCCACGGTCAAGGCCCAGTACGACCGGCTGCTCGGGCCGTGACGGCGTACGCCGAGCGGCGCGTGGTAAACCAACCGCTTACGGCGGCCCTCAAACACCGTGCGTCTCACCACCGGAAGTGAAATCAGAATGGCCTAGACATCTGGATGCCTCGTGCCTCAGGGGACTGCGACGCGCACGATTGGGATCGGGACAGAGCCATGTTTGAAGCCACTTTCGCGCCGGCGCCGAGCGCACTCGAATCTGAACCGCTGCGAGAGGCGAGCGCGTACGACGCGCTCGTACGCGAGATAGGCGAGGACGGCGCCTGTGAAGTGCGCGCGGTGTTCTGGAGCGATACGAGCGCGCGGCTCAAGCTGCTTCACACGCTCGCGCTCGGCCAGCATCGTGGCCGGATCGCCCGCGAGGCGCATTCGCTGAAGAGCACGGCCAGGACGTTCGGCTATCTCAGGCTCGCGGCGCTGGCGCTGCGGCTGGAGAACACCGCCGACACCCTCGACGACGCCGAATTCAGCGATCTACTGCCGCAGATGGACGCGGCCTTCGCCGCCGCGAAGGCGCAGGAGCCGCAGGGCTGACCATCCCCGCCGGCGTCCGCCGTACTTATACGGTTGGCAATTTTCACAGATGACTAATCATAGGTAGCGATAGTCGCCGGAAACCAGGAGGGTTTCCATGTTCACCTATGAGACTGAGGACCAGAAAGAGGTCCGTCGCTTCCGCATCGCACAGTTCAACGGCCGGATGGCCACGGTGAAGGCGGGCGAGTCCACGGTGACGGGCTTTGTCCGCTCGGTGCTGGAGCAGGATTCGACGCTCCCGCCGCGCTGGATCATCACCATCATCCCGAATGCGCCGAAAGAAGAGCCGAAGGCGCTGCGGCCCAATTCGCGCGTGCGCCCCTTTGCCGAAGATTATTTCTGAGGCGCGATGAGAGTCATCGCGCTTTAGTCTATTGTTTGAGCCTGATCTTTTCGGAAGACCGCGACGCACTTTTCCGGATCATGCTCCAGGCCAGACCGCGACGCCACCAAGGCGGCGTCAGACGACGGCCTCAATCGATCGAATGCAGCAGCGCCGCGCGGACGAGGTCCGCGGTGTTGCGCGCGCCGAGCTTGCGCATCGCTTCGGCCCGATGGCTCTCGAAGGTGCGCGGGCTGATCTGCATCCGCAGCGCCCCCTGCTTGTTCGAAAACCCCTCGCTGATCAGCCGCAGCACTTCACGCTCGCGCTTGGTCAGCCGCTTGCCCGACAGGTTCGGGAATTCGGAGACCGTCTGGCGCGGCGCCGGCAGCGCGCGGCCGGCCCTCAACTCGGCATCCTCGGTCGTGGACGGCGCGGACAGCGCGCCCTTGTGGGAGCCGGCGAGTTGCTTCACCAGGCCGCAGACGCGCTCAGTCTGCGCCAGCGCGTTCTCTACCACCTGCTGCAAGTAAGCGCGGTCAGCCGAGACGGGCGCAAGCTGATCGCTGTGGTGCTTGATTTCGCCCATGTAGAGCAGGAGTGCGGTCAGGGGGCCATTGAGTTCCCGGGCGATGGCCGCGGCCGTCTCGTCAGCCGCTTTGACGCGGGCGGCGTTCAACCGGGCGAAATCGAGCTCTTCAGGTGCAGAAGTGCTGCTTTCGAACCATTCCGACGGCCGCGAATCAGCAACCGTATCGTTCTGTGACCCCATGTGACCCGTTTAACGGAACCCATCGTGATCTATGTTAACTTTTTGCTCCCTAAGACTACGGTTATTTTGGCAGTTTTGTGCTGAAACAGCGACGCAGGCACAATTTGTGCTTGCATCTCCATGTCGTTGACTATGTCAGGGTTGATAAATCTGCCTAAATCATAAGCAGAGCGCCGAAGGCCTTCTTAACGATACTCTGCTCGCCCGCGGCGCCCCCCGGATTTTACGAATAAATTAACGGCGGCCTGCTTCTCTTTGTCACAATTGAGAGCGCGCAAATGCCTCCATGCATTGGGCCGAAAGGCCTGCTGGAATCATTGCGAGAGATTGCGTGCCATGGACGAGATCGACCAGCTATCGGAGTTTCTGCAGAAGCTGACGCCGTTGTCGCGCAGCTGTCTGCTCAGCGAACTCGAACGGCTCGAACTGTGCGGCATCGACATGCCGGGCTCCTCCGGCGTCCAGGCCAAACTGCGCGCCGAGTTCCGCAAGGACGGATCGACCCACGCGCGCGCCACCAATCCTTCGCGCTACTTCTTCGCACCGCTCGAGCTGCTGCTGATCGACGGCGCGCCCGAGCACGCCAATGCTGGGCGGATCTCGCGCAACACGCTCACCCCGATCTGGGAATGGATCTGCCGTGACCTGCTGCCGACCATGGCGCGCGACTACGTCAAGGCGATCAACGACCAGGTCACCGCCAACAATCCCACGGAAGTGCTGAAGATCGCGACGACCTTTCAGGTCAAGGTCGTCAAGGTGCTCGAGAACACTCTCGCCTCGGCGGAGAGCACCGAGTTCGCGCGCGGCAAGCTCGCGCAATACACGGCCTCACCGACCGCCTTCGAGGACGTGAAGAAGATGCAGCAAGTTCTGCGCGTCGGCAACGTGCTGCCGAAGTTCAACGAGAAGCTGCCCGAGACGATCTCGAAATTCGACGACGCCCAGATCGCCCAGATCACCGCGCGGCTCGACGCTTTCAAGAAGGCACATCCCGATGCGCTGCCCTTTGCGCTGGCGCTGGTGGCCAGGCGCCTGAAGACATTCTGGCAGCTCGCATACCTTGCGACCAAGGCGGCCGCGAGCAAGAGCGCTGCCGAGGTTGCAGCGGCGCCCTATGCTTGCGTCGTTCCCATGGTGCTCGACCGGCTCGACGACAAGCGCCTTGCCCTGCGGATCGCACTCCGCCACAACCGTTTCCTCGTCGCACGCGACCTGCTCACCGAAATCTACGATGCCGAACATGCGCTCAAGCTCCGCATCGACGGCATCGAGCAGAGCGAATGGGGTGTCCGGCTTCAGTACTTGATGGACGCGATCGCGGCGCTGGTGTCCGCCGAAGTCAGCCGCTTCCCCGCCAATGTCGGTCACATCCTGGGATCACGACGGCTGCGCAGCCAGGACACGCTGGGTGGCAAGCTGAGCTATCTGGCCTGGAAGGGCCGCGACGCGGTGCAGGACGGCGCGGCGGCGTTTCGCAAATTGATCGGGGCGACTTAATTCCCCTGCGCGCTATTCGGGCGCGTGCGGCAGGCACAGGAAGCGATTGAGAAATCGCCCTGACATCACGAACCTGAACCACCAATAGATCATCCGCCGCGTTGTCATAGCTGTAATCCCTGACAGCCCACCACCGGCTACGCGCACCAATAGCGCAAGCGCAGCAATACGCATGTGAGGTACTTCACACTCGTCTGTTCGGCAGAGGGGGCGAGTCGTCGCATAACTGTCGCGCGCGACGTCTAAACATGCGCGCAGCGCGCGAAATGAGTTCTTGGACCTGACCCGTCGCTCCTATTCTCCGATGCCTCGCATGCGATCTTCATGGCCGAGCACGACAAAGCCGCAGCCAATTGAGGCGTCCATTATTCAATTGGGCGAAGCACGCGCCGCCTCGTCCAATTACAGGACACGGCCGCGCTCGCCGCCGAACTGCACATTGCGAAAATCCTGCATGATTGTCGGACGCGCGCACGCAAGGCGCGGGCAGACGTAAAAGCTTCTCGAAGGAAATCCGAACAATTTTAGGAATGATGGGGGCTTTAACGTTACCCAGATAATTCAACAATCGACTGAAGCCCTCCTTATTTGAAACTGCTCCCGTCGCTAACACCGGCTGCGGAACGGGAGTGGTTTGCGATGAACGATGGGATTGGTGAGCTCGCCGGACGAAGGCTAAAAACCTTCGGACGGCGGAAGATGATGCCGCGCGCTTGCGTGGCCGACAGCAAGCGCCATCTGCGCGCCTTCATGAGTGAGGTGCTCGAGGATCTCGGCTTCGTCACCAGCGAATGCAGCAGTGCGAGCGAGCTGCAGACCATGCTCGCCACCGACCTGCCGGACCTGATCCTGCTCGGCATCGCCGCCGACGGCATCGAGCCCGGCCAATTCCTGGAGACGCTGGTCCGCGAGGCCTTCGACGGCAAGGTTTTGGCCGTCGGCGCCCGCGAGTCCATCATCGTCAAGGCCGTGCAGCAGGTCGGCGACGAATACGGACTTGCGATGCTGCCGCCGCTGACCACGCCCTTTGCCGCCGAGACGCTGCGCGAGCGCGTCGCGATGCTGCTGCCGGAGGAGCCGGCGCCGAGCCCGGCCGTGCATGTCGGCGAGGCCCTGCATGCGGGCTGGCTGGAGCTCTGGTACCAGTCGAAAATCGACGCTCGTTCACTGGTTCGCCGCGGCGCCGAGGCGCTGGTGCGGATGCGGCACCCGACCTGGGGCGTGGTGCCGCCGGCCTATTTCATTCCCGACGCACATGATCCGCATTTCCGCGACCTGTCGGAGTTCGTGATCGAGCGCGCCTTGCAGGATTGGCACTATCTTTTGGAGCGGCAGAGCGCGGTTGATCTGTCGATCAACCTGCCCGCGCCCTACCTCCGGGACCCGCAGGCCGTGCGCGATCTCTGCCGCCGGGTGCCGGCGCATCCGGCCTTCGGCGGGCTGACGATCGAGATCGCCAGCGAAGAGGCGATCCACGACCTCGCATTCCTGACCGAGATCGCGCGCGAAATGCGTTTCCACAACATCGGGCTATCGATCGACAATCTCGGCGCCAACTGGCCGGCGCTGATGGAGCTGGACAAGATCCCCTTCATCGAATTGAAGGCCGACCGGCAATTCGTCACCGGCTGCAGCAATGACCGGCTGAAGCGGACGGTGTGCCGTCACATCGTCGAGCTCGCCCAAGGCTACGGCGCGCGCACCGTCGCCGAGGGCATCGAGAGCCGCGCCGATTTGATGGCCGTCAACGAGCTCGGTGTCGACCGCGTGCAGGGCTATCTGTTCGGCAAGCCGATGCCGTTGAAGAAGTTTGTGCGAAGCGCACTGACGCGGACGGTGATGGAACGGGGGTGAGGCGCGCAGCCCTCACGCATACCGCCGCGCGAAGAAGACGCAGACGACGACGAGCGCGGTCGCGGCGATCATGCTCCATGCGACCGGCTCGTGCAGCAGGAAGCCGGCCAGTGCGAGGCCGAAGAATGGCTGCAGCTGTTGCAACTGGCCGATGCGCGCGATGCCGCCGATCGCGAGCCCGCGATACCAGAAGATGAAACCGACGAACATGCTGAAGATCGAGACGTAAGCGAGCCCGATCCAGGCAGGCGCGCTGACGCCGCTCCATGTCGACGGCCAGGTCCAGATCACGAGCGGCAGCATCAAGGGCAGTGCCAGCAGCAACGCCCAGGAGATGACCTGCCAGCCGCCGATACGGCGCGACAGCGCGGCACCCTCGGCATAGCCGAGCCCGCACAGCACGATCGCGGCCACCATCAGCAGGTCGCCCGTGACCGACGCCGTGCCGCCATTCGACAGAGCGAAGCCCGCAACGGTCGCGCTGCCGAGCACCGCGAACAGCCAGAACAGCGGCTGCGGCCGTTCGCCGCCGCGCAGCACGGCGAACACCGCGGTCGACAGCGGCAGCAGGCCGATGAAGACGATCGAATGCGCCGAGGTGATGTGCTGGAGCGCCAGCGCGGTCAGCAGCGGAAAGCCGACCACGACGCCGATGGAGACGATGGTGAGCGAGACGAGATCCTTGCGCCGCGGCCAGGCCTGACGGAGCAGGCCGAGCACGGCCGCACCGATCAGCGCCGCGATGACCGCGCGCGCGGAGGTCAGGAACAGCGCCGAGAAACCGCCGACCGCCACCCGCGTCGCCGGCAACGACCCGCTGAAGATGATGACGCCGAGAAGCCCATTGCCCCAGCCGCTGCCCGCAGATTGCATATCCGTCCCACTTTTTGAGATGCCAACGTCAATCTAGCATCGTTCTGCGGCTGCTTTCCGCGATCGGGCAACAAAAATCTCGAAAACAACCCCATGCACAGTAGACGGCGGCGGTTGGGGCGACGCCCGCTGGGTCCGACGAAGCATTTGATGGGATGGGTGAAACTTGGAGAGCGGCGCTCGCTGGGTGGAGATGGGTCTGAATCGGCAATGGAGCGCGTTAGTGCCGACAGTGCTGCCTGACTGCCGTTTGCGTTTTCGGCGGTCGATGGGACAAGCGACGATCGTAGCGCCGGCGGTTTCGGATGATCACACGCGTCGTTTGACACGTCGGGCAAAACAGGAGCACGATGTCATCATTGCGATGCGCCTGACGCACATTATCGTCGGCCCCCGGGCGTCTGCAGCGGTAGCGCGGGCTCGTGCCGGTTGCGCTCCCCTGTCCCAGCCCATCCTAGCGACAGGAAGGCCTGATCGCGGAAGCTTCCGATTATTTCGTACGATGAAATGTATTCCGCCCCCGGATAGATAAGCTTGCACGATGTCTACGATGCATCTCCGTCGAACGTTATTCTGTCAGCAAGCGCTTGCAGTACTTCCACTTCGTGAGCGAACTTCCGTGGGATCAAGCTTTCAAGCTGCTCTCGCGCATCCCTCAATTTCTCAAGGGTAACGGCTTCAGCCTCCTGCTTAGAGAGTTCCCGCAGAAACGAACTCAGCTTTCGTGTGGTCTCGCTCCCTAATTCAGCGCCTATTCGAGCTTGAACTTCGGAAGTCAGTCGACCAAGCTTGGCAAGGTTCCGGGCAATTATCCAAAGCAGAAGATTCTGCTTGAATTCACTAATCTTCGCGTCGAGCGCGCCCTCCATATATTTGCGTAGGTCTCGCTCTATCCGAACGTTCATCCTCTGCATTTCTTCGCGAGAATAACTGCGCCCTGACCGTTCCGAGTGAACCTATAGCCGCGGGCCATAACTTCGATTATCCGAAATGCTTCGGCTGGATCGCCTGTCGCGATCGTTCGGGGATTGTCTTCAACTCCCTCGACATTGCGGAAATCGTCCCCCACCTTTGGCGCGAACTCCTCAACGCCGCATTCCTCTAGTGCATCTGCAAGCAATCGCCGCACATGATCGAAGGCCTTCGCGCTGAAATCACTCTCTTGGTAAAAGTCATCTGCCGCAGATTTGGCCCGCGCAAATCGACCTACAAAGCGTCGCATTACTTCGAAGTCATAGCCTTCCTTGAGTCGACGAATCTCAGTGTCGCGATCATCAAGAGCGTCTTGCCAAGTCCTGGACGCCTTAGCTAGGTCGGAGGTTGCTACCGTCGCAACGTCAACTTTCTTCTCGAGAAGACGAATTAGCGCCGCAGTCCCCTCTCCGCTGGTCGAGACTAGCCGTTCCTGTCGAGCAAATTCAGCCGTCAACGCTCGAAATCGAGCTACTAATTCTTCGGGAACAAAAAGGGCTCGCTCCGCGGTGATTATTTGGCGCCACCGGTAAAGATAGAAACAAGCCGTGGTACTCAGAACAGTCGCCACGCTCATTCCAAGCAGAGCAATTTCAAAAACAATTGAATCCGGCACAGCCTTCCCCCCTTTCAGGCTGCATTCACACCGCTTTACGCTAGTGGAGTTGTACTTGGACTACAACAAGCAAGGCCCTAGGGAGGCGGGCCAACTTTCGTCGAAAGCTGGCGATGATACCGCGACCTATGTCGGAGCAACGACTGCGATAACGGGCAGGTGGAAAGAGTTGGAAGGTAGAATGTTATGGCGGAGAGGGGGGGATTCGAACCCCCGATAGGCTTGCACCTATGCCGCATTTCGAGTGCGGTACAATCAACCACTCTGCCACCTCTCCAAGGCGCCAAGATCGGGGGCGGGCCCCCGTGGTTGGGCGTGTTCTAGGCGAGGATGGCGGGACAGACAAGGCGCGAAAGGGGAAAATCCGCTGCCTCGTTCACCCCACCCCCTCTATAGGCCCGCTCCGATGAACCGGAACGGGCCTATAGATTCTCTTTTTGACGCGTTTTCTTGACGCGAACCGGGGTCCACTCCGCTCGAAAACGCTTTCGCCTTCGAGAGGAACTGCCATGGAGCACCTGACGATCGAGGCCAACGGCGCCAAATTCCATCTGGTTCGCGCCGGCCGCGGCAAACCGCTGCTTTTGCTGCATGGGTGGCCGGAATTCTGGCTGACCTGGGAGCCGGTGATATCAGGGCTTTCGGACCGTTTCACACTGGTTGCGCCCGATCTGCGCGGCTTTGGCGACAGCGACAAGCCGGACGGGGCTTACGGCCGGACGGCCATGCGGCCGACATGCTGGCGCTGATGGACGGACTCGGCATCGACCGATTCGGGGTCGTCGGCCATGATGTCGGCGGCGCGGTGATGCAACAGCTCGGCCGCCAGGCGCCCGAGCGGCTCGCCGGGCTGTTCTTCTTCGATTTCGTCTATCCCGGCATCGGGCCGCGGATGGCGGCGCCTGATCGGCTCAACCACATCTGGTACCAATCTTTCCACCAGATGGAGATGGCGCCCCGGCTCGTCGGTGCGAGCCGCGAGAACTGCCGGCTCTATATTGCGCACTTCCTGAAGGGCTGGGCGCATCGCAAGGACGCGTTCGATGACGTGCTCGATCTCTTCGGCGACAATTTCTTCAAAGGGGGCAATCTTGCCGGCGGCTTTGCGCATTATCGCGCGTCGCATTCAGCGCGCGTCACGATGATGACGGACGAAGCACCGCGGCTTGCGCCGATCCATGTGCCGACCTGCGTGCGCTGGGCCGAGCACGATCCGTTGTTTCCCTATGCCTGGACTGACCGGCTGGCAGAGACGTTCAGCGAGCTCGACCTGGCAATGTTTCCCGGCGTCGGACACTTCCCGCATCGCGAGGATCCGGACCGCGCGGCGACGGAGATCGCGGCGTTCTTTCAGCGTATTGGCTGGAGTTAAGTCGCGGGAAAAGCGTGGCGAGAAGGTTGCCTGCGGCCCATCCTTCGAGACGCCCGCCTGCGGCGGGCCCTCAGGATGAGGACGGAGTGCGCGTCAGCAATTCCCACGGGCAAAGATGCCGCTTAGCCTCATCCTGAGGAGACCGCGAAGCGGACGTCTCGAAGGACGAGGCGCTTGCTGAGGCCCCGGCCAGGACGTCATATGGGATAAGCCCTCCCCGCAAGAGGTAGGGCTATCGGATGTGAATACAAACGTGGCGAGATGCGCGCCCGCCGCCATCCTTCGAGACGCCCGCCTGCGGCGGGCCCTCAGGATGAGGTCGCGTTTTGCAGCGAGATATCAGATGTCAGGGGCATTGAGAGAACGGGTGGGACCGCCAGACGCGGTAAATACTGGCGGTCCCGTGCCGCTCATCGAAAATGCCGGCCAGGAAGGGCGGCTTCGCCGGCCGGCTTGAGCCGACCATTCGACCCTAGCGTGCAGCTGGTGCGCCGCAACGCAATCCGGTCCTTAACCTAACCAGTCAAGGTTACTCTGGAGCCCGGCACCGATGAAATCGGTACCGGACTCCAGATTCAAGTTTCTACGCGTTTTCTCGACGCGAACCGGTGTCCACTTCGCTTGAAAACGCCAGCTAGCCGCCCTTCTTGCCGTTCTTGTTGTTTGCCTTGTCGCTGTCTTTGGCCTTCTTCTTCCCGTTCTCCGGGGAGTCATGGTCCTTGCCGTTGCCGCCGTCCTTGTGGCGGTTGGTGAAGCGGGCATTGCCGAGGCCGGTGCCGATGGTGAGCACGCCCCAGCGATCGACATCCTGCATGAACGGCACCTCCGAGAGGCCCTGAACCACGCCGTCATTGTGCATCAGGATCGCGGTGTCGTGCTCGCCGATGACAGGGATGCCCTCGATCAAACTCGCCGGCAGGTTGAATTTGCTGCTCTCCCAATTGCCCGGCAGGTTCTGCGCGCCTTTTTCAATCGACCCGTCCGCGTTGATCACGCCGGGACAGGCGATGCCGATGAAGGGCGCGAGCTTGAAGCCGTCTTTCTCGGCCTCGGTGATCAGCCCCTTCAGCATTTTCGTGAGCCGCTTCACCGCGCCTTCGCGCGTCGGCTCGTCGTCGGCATGACGCCACAGCTCGGATTTCACGACCTTGGCCTTCGACAGGTCTTTCGCCTTTTTCCAGCCGGTTTCCACGAGGCCGCAGCGGATGTTGGTGCCGCCGATATCGACCGCGAGAATGCTGTCATAGGCCTCGAAAATCCACGATGGCGCCAGATGCAGCGTACCGATCAGGCCGGCTTCATCAGGATGATGCCGGATCGGCACCAGATCGATCTTGAAATCCTCGGCTTTCAGAATGATGTCGGTGCGCGCGATCGCGAGCTCGCCGAGCCGTGAATCGCGAAAGCCGCCGCCGACCACGATGCGCTCGGTCTTGGCCCAGGCTTTCGACTTGAGGAAACGACGCGTGACGTAGGCAAGCTCCTGGGCGAAATCCTCGATGGCGCTGTGCACCACCGCGGAGGCCTCGACATCGTCGCTGACGAGGATCGCATCCAGCGTCTTCTTGCTGATGTTCTCCGAGGGCTCCTTGCCAAAGGGGTCCTCGCCCGATTTGCGCAGCGGCTTGCGCCAGCGCTCGAGGATCTCGCGGAAGGCGCCCTTGCTGGCGCGGTCGCCGAGAAAGCCGTCCTCGTCCTTCATCTCGATGTTGAAGCTGTCGACGTCGACCGACGGCAGCCGCGCGCCGCCGTGATCGGCGATGCCCGTCGTCTTGACCAACTCATCCGTTGCCATGAAAAGCCCTTGCCCGAATGCCAATTCGCGGGGACAACGGCGCGGGAACCCGTTGGTTGCAGCGCGGGGCCAGGATTCAATGGCGGGTGAGGAAATGGCCCAAATCCTTCAAATCCGGGCCCTTTTCCGCAGTTTTCCTTGACTCTTCGCAGGCGGCGACTATAAGTCCCGCAACCGGCGCGGGGCGTTTCTCGCGCGGCTTGTTTTTGCGTGGGTTTTCAAAGGGATAACTCCCGCCCGCACAAAACTCAGTAAACCCATAGCGACTGACAAAAAGCCGGCCCGGACGTTTCTCGTCCCGAGGCTGGGATTGAACACGAAGGAAAACAACGATGTTCGCAGTCATCAAAACCGGCGGCCGGCAGTACCGCGTCGTTCCGGATGATGTCCTGGAAGTTGGCAAGATCGAAGGCGAAGTCGGCACGATCGTGCAGCTGAATGAAGTTCTGGTGGTCGGTGGCGACACGCCGATCCTGGGTCTGCCCACGGTTGCCGGTGCGTCGGTGGCCGTCGAGGTGCTCGACCACAAGCGCGGGCCGAAGGTCATCGCGTTCAAGAAGCGCCGCCGCAAGAATTCGCGCCGCAAGCGCGGCTACCGCGACGAGATCACGGTTCTCCGTATCTCCGAGATCCTGACGGACAACGCCAAGCCCACCAAGGGCCCGCGTCCGAAGCGGGAAAAGGTGGCGAAGGAAGCCGACAAGGAAGCCGACGCCGCATAAAATCGATCACGCCAATTCACGAATTGATGCGTGAGACATTTTGAAATGATTCCGTCAAGGAATTGACCTAGACATACGCAGGATTTCGGAGACGAGCCATGGCTCACAAAAAAGCAGGCGGTTCATCGCGCAACGGTCGCGATTCAAAGGGTAAGCGCCTTGGCGTCAAGGTGTTCGGCGGGGAGCGCGTGATTCCCGGCAACATCATCGCGCGTCAGCGCGGCACCACCTGGCATCCCGGCCTTAATGTCGGCATGGGCACGGACCACACTTTGTTCGCGAAGATCGAGGGTCACGTTGAATTCCAGGCCAAAGCCAACGGCCGCACCTTTGTAGCGGTACTCCCGCTCGCAGAGGCTGCTGAATAGACGGTGGATCACATTTGGAGTCCGCCGGGTCCTTGACCGAACCGGCGGAGTCCAGAGATCAAAAGATCGGGCTCCAGGGGAGGCAGGGAAACCGGCCTCCCCTTTCGTTTGACGAGTTCACTTTTCACTTGGTGACTTTGACGGAGCCGGACATGTTGCAGGATTTCTCGAGCGTGACCTTGCGGGAGGCGAGACCAAGCGTCGTCGCCACCGAGCGGCTGACCTTGCGGCGGCCGACCCTCGCCGACGTCAAAACCATCGCCCGCCTCGCCAATGATCGCCGCGTCGCGGAAAACACCCGACGCCTCCCCCATCCCTATTCGCAGGACGACGCCGTCGCGTTCGTCCGCGGCACTGCCGCGCTCGGCAGCGAAACCGTGTTCCTGATCGAGCACGACAATGGGCCGGTCGGCATGGTCGGCATCGACTGCGCCACGCCTGACAATGCCGAGCTCGGCTATTGGCTCGGCGTCGAGCATTGGGGCCGGGGCTTTGCCACCGAGGCCGCGCGCGGCGCGATCGACTTCTTCTTCGAGGAGTTCGAGGACGACCATCTCCATGCCGGTGCGCGCGTCACCAATCCGTCCTCGCGCAACGTGCTGGAGAAGTGCGGCTTCCAGTGGAGCGGCGTGCAACTGCATCGCTTCCTGGCGCTGGGCTCGTCCACGCCGGTCGACTGCTTCCGCCTCTCGCGCGGGGTGTGGTCGTCGCTGAAGAGCTGGAGCAGCGCGCGGCGGGTGAGGTAGGCGCTACGCCGGCGGGTTCACCTCTTCGCTCGGGCCCCTAGATCGCGCTCGCGCACGTAAATGTAGAAGCCGGCGCCGATGATGATCACGGCGCCGACGATGGTGGCGACCTGCGGCACGTCGCCGAACACGACGAAGCCGAAGATCACGGCCCAGACGATCATCGAATATTGATAGGGCACCACCACGCTCGCCGGCGCGAGCTTCAGCGACCGGTTGACGCAGAACAGTGCGGTGACCGAGATGCATCCGGCCAGCGCGAAAAACACGAGGCTGCCCGGTGTCGGCGGCACCCAGTGATACGCGGACAACACAGCGCCCAGCGAGAACGTCCCGATGAATTGCGAGGACGCCATCACGATATCGGGCGTCTTGCGCAGGCTGCGGGTGATCAGCATCAGCGTTGCGAATGAGAGACTGCCGCCGAGCGCGATCAGCGCCGGCAGGCTGATCGTCTGCGCCGACGGCCGCAGCGCGATCAGCACGCCGCAGAAGCCGACCAGAATCGCGGTCCAGCGCCGCCAGCCGACCTTCTCGCCCAGAAAGACGGCGGACATCGCGGTGACGAAGATGGGACCGGCGAGATAATAGGTGATGACGTCGGCGAGCGGCAGATAGACGGTTGCAAGAAAGAAGGCAGCCACCTCGAGCGTCGACAGCACGACGCGAAACAGCTGCAGGCGTGGCCGCTCCAGATGCAGGAACTGATGACGCTGTCGCCAGATCAGCGGCGACAGCAGCAGCAGCGCCGCGCAGGCGCGCAGGAACAGCAGCTGCCCCACCGAATACGTCCCGACCAGGAACTTGCCCATGGCGTCGCCGAACGAGAACATGAAGATCGACAGCACCATGAGTGCAATGCCGGCCAGCCGTGCCGAGCGGTCGTCATAGGCGGAGAGATTCTTGAACAGGGGCATCGAGCGCCGTTTTAATGAAGCAGGCGCCCGCGACAAGCCCGGGCAAGCCGAATTGAACGGATTGTCGCACTCTTCGCGCCGCGGTAGCGATAAGCTGCGTACGAACAGAGAGCCAGGAAAGAGCCAAGACATGACCGACTTCGACCCGGCCCGGCATCGCATGATCACGGCGCAACGCTGGTTTGAGGATTTCGTCGTCGGCGAACGCTTCGTGCTGCCGAGCCGCACCCAGACCACAGCGGTGTTCGCGGCGTTCCAGACCGCGAGCGGCGACACCCATCCCGTGCACTACGATGTGGAGTATTGCCGCAGCCGCAGCATGCCGCATCTGCTCGCGCACGGTTTCCAGACGCTGATCCACACCGCGCCCGGCGCGGGCCTGTTTCCCTTCATGGTCGAGGAATCCCTGGTCGGCTTCCTGGAGCAGTCGAGCCGGTTCCTCAAACCGGTGTTCGCCGACGACACGATCTATCCGGCGCTCGAAGTGACCGAGCTCGCGCCGGGACGAACCACCGGCGCTGTGACGCTCAAAAGCACCGTGTTCAACCAGCGCAAGGAGCTGGTGCTGGAAGGCCTACAGAAATTCCTGATCCGCCGCCGGCCGACTGGTTAAGCAAGGGCCCAAATTCGCCGAAAATCGGCCGATTTGCGGGTAAGTCCGGGTTGCCGCGCGGGACCGGCTGGCCTACCTATGGCCGATGAAATTCCTCGACGAAGCAAAGGTCTATATCCGCTCCGGTGACGGCGGGAACGGCTGCGTGGCGTTCCGCCGCGAGAAGTTCATCGAATTCGGCGGTCCCTCCGGCGGCAATGGCGGCCGCGGTGGCAACGTGATCATCGAGGTCGCCGACGGCCTCAACACGCTGATCGACTACCGCTACCAGCAGCACTTCAAGGCCCAGAAGGGCGAGAACGGCTCGGGCTCGGACCGCCATGGCGCCAACGGCAAGAACATCGTGCTGAAGGTCCCCCTGGGCACGCAGATCTTCGACGAAGATCGCGAGACGATGATCCACGATTTCACCGATGTCGGCGAAAAATTCGTGCTGGCCGAAGGCGGCAATGGCGGCTTCGGCAACGCGCATTTCAAGACGTCGACCAACCGCGCGCCGCGCAACGCCAATCCCGGCCAGACCGGTGAGGAGCGCTGGATCTGGCTGCGGCTGAAGCTGATTGCGGACGCCGGTCTCGTCGGCCTGCCCAATGCCGGCAAATCGACCTTCCTCTCCAAGGTCAGCGCGGCACGGCCCAAGATCGCCGATTATCCCTTCACCACGCTGCATCCGCAGCTCGGCGTCGTGAATGCCGACGGCCGCGAGTTCGTCCTCGCCGACATTCCCGGCCTGATCGAAGGCGCGCATGAAGGCGTGGGTCTCGGCGACCGCTTCCTCGCCCATGTCGAGCGCTGTCGCGTGCTGCTGCATCTGATCGACGCGACCTGCGAGCACGCCGGCAAGGCCTACAAGACGGTGCGCAACGAGCTCGACGCCTATGGCGGGCTCTTGACCGACAAGATCGAGATCGTCGCGCTGAACAAGATCGACGCGGTCGAGCCGGACGCGTTGAAGAAGCAGAAGGACCGGCTGAAACGCGCCGCGAAGAAGACGCCGCTGCTGCTCTCCGGCATCACCGGCGATGGCGTCAAGGAAGCGCTCCGCGCGCTCGTCGATGTGATCGGTGAGGCCCCGGTCTCGGCCAAGGCAAAGAGCGCGGCCGAAGCGGAGCCCTGGTCGGTGTGATCTGGTCGGCCTGATCCCGTCGCGCTTGTCTTCGCGCCCTCGATAGCGCAGCATCCCGCAATCAAGACACGGCAGGGATGACGCATGGCGCGCGCGAAGAACGTTCTCTGGATCATGTGCGACCAGCTTCGCTATGATTATCTCGGCTGCACCGGCCATCCCACGCTGAAGACGCCGAACATCGACGCCATGGCGAAGCGTGGCGTGCTGTTCTCGAAGGCTTACGTGCAATCGCCGATCTGCGGCCCGTCGCGCATGTCGTTCTACACGGGACGCTACATGCGCTCGCACGGTTCGCACTGGAACGGCTGGCCGCTGCGCGTCGGCGAGCCCACGCTCGGCGATCATCTCAAGACAATCGGCGTGCGCAACGTGCTGGTCGGCAAGACTCACATGGCGCCCGATCTCGAAGGCATGAAGGCGCTCGGCATCCCGCCGGAATCGATGATCGGCGTGCATGTCGCCGAATGCGGATTCGAGCCGTACGAACGCGACGACGGCCTGCATCCGACGGGACGACCGCGGCCGAGATACGACGAGTATCTGCGCCAGCAAGGGTTTGAAGCGACGAACCCGTGGGAGCATTGGGCCAATTCAGGCGCTGCGGACGACGGCTCGTTGCAGAACGGCTGGCTGCTCGTGCACTCCGACAAGGCCGCGCGCGTGCCGGATGAGCATTCCGAGACGCCCTACATGACGCGGCGCGCGATGGACTTCATCGGCGAAGCCGAGACCGACGGCAGGCCGTGGTGCCTGCACCTGTCCTACATCAAGCCGCACTGGCCCTATATCGCGCCAGAACCCTATGCGAGCATGTATTCGACCGAAGACATGATCCCGGTGATCCGCTCCGAGCGCGAGCGGCAAAATCCGCATCCGGTGTTCGGTGCCTATATGGACATGCGCTACTCCCGCAACATGGCGCGCGACGATGCCCGCGAGAAGGTGATCCCGACCTATATGGGCCTGATCACCCAGATCGACGACCAGATGGGCGTGCTGATGAAATTCCTGGAGGAGCGCGGCTTGCTGGAAACCACCATGGTCGTGTTCACTTCCGATCACGGCGATTATCTCGGCGATCACTGGATGGGCGAGAAGGATTTGTTCCACGAACAGTCGGCGAAGATTCCGCTGATCGTCATCGATCCCTCGAAGGAAGCCGACGCCACGCGCGGCACGCGCAGCGACGCGCTGGTGGAAGGCATCGATCTCGCGCCGACCTTCGTCGATTATTTCGGCGGCAAGGTGCCCGGTCATGTCCTCGAAGGACGTTCGCTGCTGCCGCTGCTCCGCGGCCCGACGCCGCGCGATTGGCGCAAGGTGGCGTTCTCCGAATACGATTACGCGATGCAGGACGTGCGGCTGAAGCTGAACCAGCCGATCGAGCGGTGCCGCCTGTTCATGGTGTTCGACGGCCGCTGGAAATACATCCACGCCTCCGGTTTCCGCCCGATGCTGTACGATCTCGAGACCGATCCGGACGAGTTTTTGGATCGCGGCGACGATCCCGAATGCGCGGGCATCATCGCGCGATTGCAGGCCGAGCTGTTCGACTGGGCACTGCATCCGAACGATCACATCACCACGCCCCGGGAGAGGATCGCGAACTACGCGGATAACCAGCTCCAGGTGAAGGGCGGGATTCTGATCGGCGTCTGGGACGAAGCGGAGTTGGCGTCGATCAAGGATGGCATCGCCCAGCGCGCGAAGATGTAGACCCTCATGGTGAGGAGGCGCGACAGCGCCGTCTCGAACCATGCAGGCCCCCGCTGCAGCAGCTCGGCCTTTCATCCTTCGAGACGCGCGCGTAGAGCGCGCTCCTCAGGATGAGGGGATAGAATTGAGCGAGAGGCTCTAATTCTCGATCTTGTATCCCGTCGCCTTCACGATCGGCCGCCAGAACGCCGTGTTCGCGGCGAGCTCATTCGTCAGCCCTTTCGCATCACTCCCGACCGGAATCAGACCGATCGCGGTGAGCTTCTCCTTCACATCGGGCCGGGCGAGCGCGGCGCTTGCGGCCGCACCGAGCTTGCTCGCAAACTCCGGCGGGCTGCCGGAGGGGAGCCACATGCCGTACCAGGCGTCTGCGACGAGATCGATGCCGCTTTCCTTCAACGTCGGGACATCTGGCGCGAAGGGCGATCGTTCGGCGCTCGAGACCGCAATGATCTTCACGCCCTTGGCGCGATGCTGCGGCAGCGCATCCGCCAGCGTGGTGATTCCAAAAGAAATGTGGCCGCCGATGATGTCGTTGAGGATCGGCGCGCTGCCGCGATAGGGCACGCGGGTCAGCGGGATGCCGAGATCCTTCTCGAGCTTTGAACCCATGAAGTGCGGAATGGTGCCATTGCTCGGCACGCCGAACGACGTCTTGTCGGGATGCGCCTTCAGCCACGCCACGAACGCCTTGAAGTCAGCGGCATCGACCACCGGTCCGATCACGAGCGCGAATTCGAAGCGTGCGAGCAGCGACACCGGCATGAAATCCCTGGCCGTGTCGAAGCTCGGCGTCGTCTCCACCATCGGCAGCAGGTACATGGTCGGCCCGGTCGTCACCAGCACCATGCTGCCGTCGGGGCTTGCACCTTTCACCGCCTTGATGCCGATCAGGCCGTCGCCGCCTGTGCGGTTCTCGACCACGAGGGTCCGTTGCAGCACCGGTGCCATCTCCTGCGCGATCAGCCGGCACAGCGTGTCGCCGCCCGCCCCCGCCGCGAACGGAAAGATGATCTTGCTCAGCGCAGCCTGTGCTTGCGCCTCACTCGCCTCCGCCAGTAGCGGCAGGCCCAGACATCCGGCCATGAATTTGCGGCGATCCATCGTTTCCTCTTTCAGCCCGTTATCGATTGGCGGCATTAGAACCGGGCTGGCCGGCAAGACAAGGCCGACCTTCGCCGTTTACCATCCTGGCTGCCTTGCGCCGGCCATCGTCCTGCTGCAAAAGCAGGGCACATCGGCGCCGCCCATCGCTCCGCCGTTTCCAGAGCATTCGTCACACGCGCCAACACATACGCACATGGCCAGCCCCGAACTCAGTCAATTCCGCCGCATCGTCGTCAAGGTCGGCTCCGCGCTGCTGGTGGATTCCGACAAGGGTGAGGTGCGCGCCTCCTGGCTCGCCGCGCTCGCGGACGATATGGCCAGGCTGCACAAGGAAGGGCGCGACGTCCTCATCGTCTCCTCGGGCTCGATCGCGCTCGGCCGCAGCCGGCTCAAGCTGCCGCGTGGACCGCTGAAGCTCGAGGAGAGCCAGGCTGCCGCCGCGGTCGGCCAGATCGCGCTGGCGCGGATCTGGTCGGAGGTGCTTGGCGCTCACGGCATCGGCGCCGGGCAGATTTTGGTGACGCTCCAGGATACCGAGGAGCGCCGCCGCTATCTCAATGCGCGCTCCACCATCGGCAAGCTGCTGGAATGGCGTGCGATCCCTGTCATCAACGAGAACGACACGGTCGCCACCAACGAGATCCGCTATGGTGACAATGACCGTCTCGCTGCGCGCGTTGCCACCATGGCGAGCGCCGATTTGCTGGTGCTGCTCTCCGACATCGACGGGCTCTACGACGCGCCGCCGAAGAACAATCCCGACGCCAAACTGATCCCGGTGGTCGAGAGCATATCCTCGGAGATCGAGGCGGTGGCGGGAGATGCCGAGTCCGAACTGTCGCGCGGCGGCATGCGCACCAAGGTCGAGGCGGCGAAGATCGCCACCACCGGCGGCACGCACATGCTGATTGCGTCGGGCAAGATCGAGCATCCGCTGCGGGCGATCGCCAATGGCGGCCGCTGCACCTGGTTCCTGACCCCGGCCAATCCCATCACCTCGCGCAAGCGCTGGATCGCGGGCACGCTGGAGCCGAAGGGCACACTAACCATCGACGCCGGTGCGGTGACGGCGCTGCGTGCCGGCGCCAGCCTGTTGCCGGCCGGCGTGATCAAGGTTGAGGGCCAGTTCGCCCGCGGCGACGCCGTGATCGTCCGCGGCCCCGACACCAGCGAGGTCGGCCGCGGCCTGATCGCCTATGACGCCGAGGTCGCCGAACGGATCAAGGGCCGCTCCTCCCCGGACGTGATGACCATCCTCGGCATCAGCGGAAGGTCGGAGATGATCCACCGCGACGATCTGGTGGTGGGCGGGTAAGGGCCGCCGCGGCCCTTTTGCTGGGCCAGCGACCCAGCCGAGGCGCAACCGGGGGTACCTGCCATACCCTGCCCGCCCTTCGCAGAAGCGGGATTTCCGTGCTACGACACCGCCTTAGCAGAAGGTTGAACTCCCATGGCTGCCCCCCTCAAAGCCGTTGACGGCAATGCCGATCTCCAGGCGCTGATGTCCGATCTCGGTACCCGTGCCCGCGCTGCCGCGCGCGTGCTGGCGTTGGCGCCGCCGGAGCAGAAGAACCGGGCGCTGGAAGCCATGGAGCGGGCGATCCGCGGCAATGCCGCGGCGATCCTCGCCGCCAATGCCGAGGACGTCGCGGAGGCTCGCGCCTCCGGCAATGCCACCTCTTCCTTCATCGACCGCCTGACGCTGACGCCGGCACGTGTCGAAGGCATGGCCGAGGGCATCGCGATCGTACGCGGCATCGCAGATCCCATCGGCATCGTCACCGAGAGCTGGCAGCGGCCGAACGGCATGACCATCGAGCGCGTGCGCGTGCCGCTCGGCGTCGTCGGCGTGATCTTTGAGAGCCGGCCAAACGTTGCAGCGGACGCCGGCGTACTCTGTTTGAAGTCCGGAAATGCCGTGATCCTGCGCGGCGGCTCGGATAGTTTTAGGTCGTGCCGCGCGATCCATGAATGCCTGGTGCAGGGCCTGCGCGAAGCGGGCCTGCCCGAAGCCGCAATCATGCTGGTGCCAACGCGCGACCGTGCGGCGGTCGGCATGATGCTGTCCGGCCTCAACGGCGCCGTCGACGTTATCGTGCCGCGCGGCGGCAAGAGTCTCGTCGCGCGCGTCGAGCAGGAAGCGCGCGTGCCGGTGTTTGCGCATCTCGAAGGCGTCAACCACGTCTATATCGACGGCAGCGCCGACCTCGCCATGGCGAAGTCGATCGTGCTCAACGCCAAGATGCGTCGCACCGGCGTCTGCGGCGCGGCCGAGACGCTGCTGGTCGATCGCGCCGCTGCCGGCAGGAATCTGAAGCCGCTGGTCGAGATGCTGATCGAGGCCGGCTGCGAAGTGCGCGGTGACGATGTCGTGCAGAAGACGGATTCGCGCGTAAAGCCTGCCAGCGAAGACGATTGGGACACCGAATATCTCGACGCCATCATCGCGGCGAAAGTGGTCGACGGCGTCGACGGCGCGATTGCGCACATCCAGGACCACGGCTCGCACCACACCGATGCGATCGTGAGCGAGAATGAATTGGCTGCGAAGAAATTCCTGAGCGAGGTCGATTCCGCGATCGTGCTGCACAACGCCTCGACGCAGTTCGCCGACGGCGGCGAGTTCGGCTTCGGCGCCGAGATCGGCATCGCCACCGGCCGTTTCCATGCTCGCGGTCCGGTCGGTGCCGAGCAGCTGACCAGCTTCAAGTATCGCGTCCACGGCACAGGGCAGACGCGGCCGTAAAGCATGGCGCGAGGCGCGGGGCATTGAGTAATAATTTCGTCGCGCCACGATTCTTCGCGCAGGCTATACCGCCCTACACCGAAGGCATGCGCATCGGCCTGCTCGGGGGCTCGTTCAATCCGCCGCACGAGGCCCATCGCGCGATCAGCCAGTTCGCGCTGAAGCGCCTTCAGCTCGATCGCGTCTGGTGGTTGGTCACGCCGGGCAATCCGCTGAAGGAGAACGGCAATCTGCATGAGCTCGGCGAGCGCATGCAGGCGGCGCGCGACGTCGCCAACGATTCCAGGATCGAGGTGAGCTGTCTCGAATCCGTCATTCGTACCCGCTATACTATCGACACGATCAACACCTTGCGCCGCCGTCTCAGTGGCTTGCGCTTTGTCTGGATTATGGGCGCCGACAACCTCGCTCAATTCCATCGTTGGCAGCACTGGCGGCGCATCGCCGACCAGGTGCCGATGGCGGTTATCGATCGGCCGCCGCAGAGCTTTCGTGCCCTCGCCTCGCCCGCTGCCCAGGCTCTCGCGCGCTATCGCTTGCCCGAGAATAAGGCAGCCCTGCTTGCGGATCAGCCCGCGCCGGCCTGGGTTTTTCTGACCGGATTGAAGCTCAATCTCTCCTCGACCCGGTTACGGAACCCGGACGGGAGCTGGATAGGTACGAAGTGAGACAGAGTGCGTGGATTGAGGGCTCTCTGGCATATTGAAACCCTTAACCCCACATGATGTAGTGTAACCCGTGAGGGACGGATTCGACCCTCGCGATACAGTGAAAGGAATGGTCCCTGGCCACGTCTGTATTGTCCAAGTCAGCTTCGACGAAGTCTGTTTTACCCAAGGCTACGAAACCGACGCGTAAAACATCGACCAAAGCTGCGGCCTTGAAGGCGCAACCCGACGCCGACAAGACGCTGAGCCTGATCCTCTCCCGCCTCGACGACATGAAGGCGGAAGAGACGGTCACCATCGACCTTCGCGGCAAATCGGCATACTCCGACTACATGATCGTCACCACCGGCCGCGTGAACCGGCACGTTGGCGCGATCGCGGAGAACGTTGCCAAGGGCCTCAAGGAAAACGGCATCAAGAACATCCACGTCGAGGGCTTGCCCAATTGCGACTGGGTGCTGATCGATTCCGGCGATGTGGTCGTGCACGTGTTCAGACCCGAGGTCCGTGAGTTCTACAATCTCGAGAGATTGTACACGCAGGGCCCAGGGGCGGCGAAAGCGATCTAGGCTCACTGAGCCGATTTCGAATCGGCTGACGCGCATGCTAGCGTCGTGCGCGCGCAGGATGCGCGCGGTCCTGAAACACGACTCTGAAGATATCATGCGTGTTGCTGTCATTGCGGTGGGCCGGCTGAAGCAAGGGCCGGAACGGGAGCTTGCGGACCGCTATTTCGAGCGGTTCGACGAGACCGGTCGGAAGCTCGGATTCCGCGAGCTCACGATCCACGAAATCCCCGAGAGCCGTGCGCGCGACACCGCGACGCGGATGACTGAGGAGGCCGCGGCGATCTCCGCGCATATTCCGGAAAAATCGATATTGGTGGCGCTGGACGAGCGCGGCCAGAATCTCGATTCGACCGTATTCGCACGGCATCTCGGCCGCTGGCGCGACGAGGGCGCGGGTCATACTATCTTCGTCATCGGAGGGGCGGACGGACTTTCGCCTGAATTGCGCCGTAAGGCCAAGCTCGCGATCGCGTTCGGCTCTGCGACCTGGCCGCATCAAATGGTCCGCGTCATGCTTCTGGAACAGCTCTATCGGGCCGCCACCATTCTGGCCGGCCACCCCTATCATCGCGCGTGATTCGCGCCACAACGAGCACCTTGCCCAAGAAACTTGCCCAACAGATGCGAGCGCCGATCCTCAATTTGTTGCTGATTGCAAGCTGCGCCGGGGCAAGCCTCTTCGCCGAAGATAGCCTCGCGCAAGCTCAGACGGCGGCGCCGGCGCCACAGACCGCGGCCATCTCGCCCGAGGCCATCAAGCAGCGCGAGCAGGAGCTGGAAGCTGCGCGCGCCAGCCAGAAGAGCGCGGCGGAAGCGCAGGCCACGCTGAGGGCCGAGATCTCCTCGCTCGGCCAGGACCGCACCCAGCTCAACCAGCAATTGATCGACACCGCCGCCAATGTCCGCACCGTCGAGACCAAGATCGACGAGGCCGAAGCGCGGCTGAAGAATCTGAACGGCCGCGAGCAGGAGGCGCGCGCCTCGCTCGATTCGCGCCGCGCCGACATCGTCGAAGTGCTGGCGGCCCTGCAGCGCGCCGGCCGGCGCACACCGCCGGCGCTACTAGTGCGGCCGGAAGATGCGCTACAATCCCTGCGCACCGCGATGCTGCTCGGCGCGGTTGTGCCTGAGCTCCGCAGCCGTGCGGAAAAGATCGCGGGTGAACTCGGCGAGCTCGTGACCTTGCGCAAGAGCATCGCCGCCGAGCGCGACCAGCTCGCCTCCAACCGCGACAAGGTCCGCAACGACCAGACCCGACTCGCCGCCCTGGTCGACGAGCGGCAGCGCCAGCAGTCCTCGCGCGAAAAGGACCTCGACGCCGAGAATTCGCGCGCGATCACGCTGTCAAGGCAGGTCGGCGATCTCCAGGGTTTGATCGCCAAGATGGAGCAGGACCTGCAAAGCGCCGCCAAAGCGGCTGAGAAGGCGGCCGAGGCCGCAAAGCAGGCCGAGGCCAAGGCAGCGGCAAACGCCAAGCCCGACCCGGCCGCGTTCAAGGATCGCTCCCGGACCACCCCGGCCATCTTGTTTGCCTCGGCCAAGGGGCTCCTGCCGTTGCCGGTTAACGGTAACAAGATCAGGGACTTTGGCGGTTCCGATGGGGTCAGCGGGGTCCAGAAGGGCATTTCGCTGGCCACCAAGCCCGGTTCGCAGGTCACAACGCCGTGCGACGGCTGGGTGGTCTATGCCGGCCCGTTCCGCAGCTATGGACAACTCTTGATCCTCAATGCCGGGGGCGGGTATCATGTCCTGATCGCCGGGATGGAGCGCATTTCGGTAAACATCGGACAGTTTGTGCTCACGGGGGAGCCGGTCGCGACCATGGGGTCGACATCTCAAGTCGCCTCCATTCTCGCCACCAACGCGAGTCAACCTGTGTTGTATGTCGAGTTCCGCAAGGACGGCACTCCAATCGATCCAGGCCCATGGTGGGCCGCAAATGAAGGCGAGAAGGTTCGCGGATGATGCGCAAGACTTCAGTTATCCTCCTCAGCGCGGCCACCGGTGCGGCGCTGACGCTGTTCGTGACGCAGCCGCGCGCGGTGTTCATGGGCTCCAGCGCGCGAGCCGCGACCGCGGACACCTATCGCCAGCTCAATTTGTTCGGCGACGTCTTCGAGCGCGTGCGCTCCGACTATGTCGAGAAGCCCGACGACACCAAGCTGATCGAATCCGCCATCAGCGGCATGCTCACCGGCCTCGATCCGCATTCGAGCTACATGGACGCCAAGAGCTTCCGCGACATGCAGGTGCAGACCCGCGGCGAGTTCGGCGGCCTCGGCATCGAGGTCACCATGGAAGACGGCCTGATCAAGGTGGTCTCGCCGATCGACGATACGCCCGCCTCGCGCGCCGGCGTCATGGCCAACGACATCATCACCAATCTCGACGATGAAGCGGTGCAGGGCCTGACCCTGAACCAGGCGGTCGAGAAGATGCGCGGCCCCGTCAACACCAAGATCAAGCTCAAGATCGTTCGCAAGGGCCAGGACAATCCGATCGACGTCACGCTGGTACGCGACAACATCCGGGTCCGCTCGGTGCGCGCACGCGTCGAGGCCGACGACATCGCTTATATCCGCATCACCACGTTCAACGAGCAGACCACCGAAGGCCTGAAGAAGGAGGTCGCCAACCTCTCGACCCAGATCGGCGACAAGCTCAAGGGCTACGTCATCGACCTCCGCAACAATCCGGGCGGCCTGCTCGAGGAGGCCGTCACTGTCTCCGACTCGTTCCTGGAGAAGGGCGAGATCGTGTCGACCCGCGGCCGCAATGCCGAGGAGACCCAGCGGCGCACCGCGCATGCGGGCGACCTCACCAAGGGCAAGCCGGTCATCGTGCTGGTCAACGGCGGCTCGGCCTCGGCGTCGGAAATTGTCGCCGGCGCGCTGCAGGACCACAAGCGCGCGACCATCGTCGGCACGCGCTCGTTCGGCAAGGGCTCGGTGCAGACCATCATCCCGCTCGGCTCGGGCAACGGTGCGCTGCGCCTCACCACCGCGCGCTACTACACGCCGTCGGGCAAGTCGATCCAGGCCAAGGGCATCGTGCCCGACATCGAAGTGCTCCAGGACGTGCCGGACGAGCTGAAGTCCCGCACCGACACCAAGGGCGAGGCTTCGCTGCGCGGCCATCTCAAGAACGACGGCGACGAGAAGACCGGCTCGCAGTCCTACGTTCCGCCGGATGCCAAGGACGACAAGGCGCTCAAGCTCGCCGACGATCTGCTCCACGGCATCAAGAACAGCGCCTCCGCGGCGCCGGCGCCGGGCGCCGACAACAAGGGCACGCCCACGGACAAGCCCAAGGCGGCGAACTAGGCTCGCGAGCCAAGCGCTTCATCCAATCTGACGAAAAGGGCGGCTCCAGGAGCCGCCCTTTTTGCTTGGAGCTTCTGACGTCCCCCGGCCTATCCCGGCCTGCCGCCGCTTGACCTCGGCGTGGTATCGTCGGTGGAGTGATTCGGGATCTCACATGACTGAAACGGCCGATGATCTGAGCGCCCCGCTCGGACAGGACAAGCCGCGCCGGAAACGGCGGCTACGGCTGCCGTTCACGGCCATGCAGGCGCTGGCCGTGATGCTCGGCCTGTTCCTGGTCGCCTTTGCCGGCTTCGCCATCTTCAACAAGGACCCGCTCGGCGGCGAGCCGCTGACGCGGATCGCGATCCGCGATTCCAAGGGCACAGATGAGAAGCCGGCCGCCGGTCACGGCGACGCCCAAGAGAGCAAGCACGCAGCCAAGGAGGCACCGAAAGAGGCGGCCCCCGGCGACCACAAGACCGTCACCATGATCGACGGCTCGACCGGCGCGCGCCACGACGTGGTGATCGGCGCGGGCGACGCCGCCGACAAAAGCGAGGCGGCTTCCGCGGCACCCGCCGTCATGGCCGGGATCGACCCAAAACTGCTGGAGAAATCCCGCTACGGCATGATCCCGGCGATCTCAGGCGATCTCAAGCCGTTCAACGTCTACGCCGCCGAGGCCGACCGCGCCAAGGCCGCGAAAATGCCTGTCGTGGCGATCGTGATCGGCGGCCTCGGCGTCGGCGCCGCCAAGACCACAGATGCAATCATGAAGCTGCCGGGCGCGGTCACCCTGGCCTTCACGCCTTATGGGTCTGATCCCGGAAAGCTTGCCGAGCGGGCGCGGGCCCAGCGCCACGAGATCTTCCTCCAGATCCCGATGGAGCCCTACGACTTTCCGGACAACGATCCGGGGCCGCAGACGCTGCTGACATCGCTCACAGCCGACCAGAACACCGATCGCCTGTACTGGCACCTCAGCCGGATGCAGGGCTATGCCGGCATCGCCAATTTCATGGGCGCCCGCTTCGTGGCGACCGAGGCGGCGATGCAGCCGATCATCCGCGAGGCCTCCAAGCGCGGGCTCGGCTTCTTCGACGACGGTTCCTCCCCCCGCAGTATCGCGCCGCAAGCCGCAGGAAGCCTCGCCGTGCCGTTCGGCAAGGGGGATATCGCCATCGACGCGGTGCCGACCCCGACCGAGATCGACCGCGCCCTGAACAAGCTGGAATCCATGGCCCGCGAGCGTGGCGTCGCCGTCGGCACCGCCTCCGCGCTGCCCGTCTCCATCGAGCGGGTCGGCGCCTGGATCAAGACTTTGAGCGACCGGGGTATCCTTTTGGTGCCATTGACAACCGCGATGCTGAAATCAAAATCCAGCTAAATCAAAGAATTGGTGCGGCATGGCTCAACGGGCCTGCCGGCCGTATGCGAGGGGTTTGGCGGAATGGCGCGTTATGAGGATCTGCCCTACCGAACCTGCGTCGGAGTGATGCTGATCAACACGAAGGGCCTGGTGTTCATCGGTCGTCGTGCCGGCGGTATTGAGCATGTCGATGACGGCCATGTCTGGCAGATGCCGCAGGGCGGCGTCGATCCCGGCGAGGACAATTGGGACGCCGCGAAACGCGAGCTCTATGAAGAGACCAGCGTGCGCTCGATCGAGCGGCTGGGCGAGGTGCCGGACTGGCTGATCTACGACATCCCACGCACGGTCGCGGGCCGCGCCTGGAAGGGCCGCTACCGCGGCCAGCGTCAGAAATGGTTCGCGGTACGCTTCACCGGCAAGGACAGCGAGATCAACGTCGAGAAACCCGGCGGCGGCGGCCACAAGGCCGAATTCATCAGCTGGCGCTGGGAGCCGATGAAAAACCTGACCGAGCTGATCATTCCGTTCAAGCGCCCGGTCTACGAGCGCGTGGTGAAGGAATTTTCCGCACTGGCGGATGACTAAATCAAATTGTCACCCGGCTTTGATGCTAAGGCATCGCCCGGACTGACAACGAGAGATCCACGCGTGACGAACGAAAAACCCTACCGTCCCAATGTCGGTATCGCGCTGTTCAATGCCGATGGCCGTGTGCTGATCGGGCACCGTTTCAAGGGCGACGGGCCTGAGATCATTTTGCCCGGCCTCGACTGGCAGATGCCGCAAGGCGGCGTCGACGAGGGCGAGGTCTTGCGCGATGCCGCCATGCGCGAGCTCTGGGAGGAGACCAGCGTCAAGAGCGCAGCCTATCTCGGCGAGACCGACTGGCTGAGTTACGAGTTCCCGCCCTATGACGGACCGCAGACGCATCGGCTCGCGAAGTTTCGGGGCCAGCGCCAGAAATGGTTCGCGCTGCGCTTCACCGGCAAGGACGACGAGATCGATCCGCTGACGCCGCGCAACGACCAGCCCGCCGAATTCGATGCATGGCGCTGGGAGCGCCTCGACCGTGTCGCCGATATCGTGGTGCCGTTCCGCCGCGACGTCTACCGCGCGGTGGCCGAGCGGTTTGCGCCCTTCGCGCGCTAGTCTAATTCGTCGGCCCGACCGTAAACGGGCCGATCGCGATCACATGGCAGTCGCTGTCGTGCTTGACGCAGTCGGCGAGCGCGCCGTTGACGGCGGTTTGTTCGTCGGCAGCATTCAAGCCGAGACCGGGGCGGCCCGCGGTGCCGACGGCAACCGCATTCCAGCCCATGCCGTCGCCGAGCTTGCGCACCACGTCGTCGCGCGCATCGGCCACGATCGAGGCATTGGTCGCCGCGTGGAAGAAGCCGCTGGCCTTGAGCAGGGTCGGGATCGGCACCACGAAGACATCGTCGACCGCCACGATCATGCAGGCCACGCCGGCGATGCCACCGCAGGACTCCAGCGAACGCCGCGTCGCCTCATCAACCGACGATGCGCCCAGCACCATGAAATATTGTCCATTCGGGCCGAGCGCGACCGAGCGTGATTTTGCCGCCGGCGCGTAGATGTTCTCGACGCGAGTCCTGGCCTGATTGCGCAGCATCGGAAAGTCTTTCGACACGAAGGGGCGCTCGGTCTTCGGATCGTGCCGCACCCAGGGCTGCGGCGGCATGGGCGGACTACCATGGCTGTAGACCACCTTGTTGCCCACCGCATAGAGCTCGCAGCGTCGCGGTGATTGCGCGGCGTCAGCGCGCTTCTGGCACTGGTCGAGCGCCATATTGCGCGCGGCCTCCTCGTTCGGCTGATTGACCGAGAACCCGTTGAAACCGCCGATGTTCAGGGCGAAGGCCTTGTAATCGCCGGCGGTGGAATATTCGCTGCCGAGATAGGCGCGCTGGCGCTCGCCAAGGAAAGGCACCGCGTCCACGACGATTTTTCCGCCCGACCCGGCTGGTGGCGACGGCGTCGGCGACGTGGCAGCCGCCGCACTTTGGGTCGGCGTCGGCGAGGGCTCAGGCGCCTTGGTCGCGATCGTGGGCGTCGCACTGGATGATGGTGCAGCAACGGGGCTCGGCGTGGGCGCGGCCGCGGTCGACGACATCTGGATGGTCTCGAGCTTGGTGAAATAGAGGAAGCCGCCGACGCCGATCGCGACGACGGAGACCACACCGACCACCAGCGGCCACATCCAGTTCGGCGCGGGCGCTGCCTTGGCGACCTTCTTCACCTGCGGCGTCGTATAAGTCCCGTCCTCGCGCCGCATCGCCACCATGTAGGCGTGCACCGGCGTCGGAATGTTCTTCACTTCCTGGGCGCCAATATCGGCGAATTGCACCGACAGCTTGTTCGCAACCTGCTCGTGCACGGCGCGGGAGACGCAGATGCCGCCGACCTCGGCGAGGCCTTCGAGCCGTGCCGCGATGTTGACGCCGTCGCCGAGAAGATCGCCGTCGCGCTCGACCACGTCGCCGATGGTGATGCCGATGCGGAACGACATCTGCCGGCTCGGCGGATAGGCCATGTTGCGCGTCCGCAGGCTCTCCTGGATGTCGATCGCGCAGCGCACCGCGTCGACCGCGCTCGGGAATTCCGCGAGCACGGCATCGCCGGCGGTGTTGAAGATGCGCCCGTTCGCCTTGGCGATGAAATCGTCAATGACTTCGCGATAGGACGCCAGACGCCGCAGCGTCTCTTCCTCGTCTTCCGCAACGAGCCTCGAATAGCCGGCAATATCGGCCGCGAAAATCGCCGCGATCTTGCGCTTCATCTGCACCAGCCCTGGAACCTCTGTCGCGGCGCAGAATGCCGTTATCGGCGTCGCGGTGCAACAAAGTTTCAGCGCCCGCCACTTCCGTGACGAGCGCTGATCCTGTTCAGAAATTCGAGTTTGAGCCCCGGAGCAGTGCGCCGGGGCTTAGTGCATAGCCGTGGAGTTGAGCTGCTGCTGGATGCTCTTGAAGTGATCGAGTCGCTCGATGGCCTGATCGAGCTCGCTGCCTTCGTGCTCCTTCAGCCCTTCTTCCATCCCGGAGATGGTCTCGGCGAACTGGGCGCGATCGAGATCGGCCAGCGACGTCGCGACATCGGCCAGAACCGTCAGACCCTTTTCAGAGACTTCGGCGAGACCGCCGAGCACGATGACCTTCTCGTGCTTGCCGCCGGTGGTGACGGTGAGGATGCCGGGGCGGATCGCAGCCACGACCGGCGCATGCCCCGCCAGCACGCCGAAGTCACCTTCGACGCCGGGAATATCGACCTGGTCGACTTCGCCCGAGAACGCGAGCTTTTCCGGAGAGACGAGATCGAAGTGGAAGGTGGCCATTGAGATGCCCTTGCAAATAGCGAGTGGCGAATAGCGAGTGGCGGTCGGGAGAGCGGACTTCGCTACTCCCTATTCGCCATTCGCCTCTTAGGCAGCTTCCGCCGCCAGCTTCTTGCCCTTCTCGACCGCCTCTTCAATGGTACCGACCATGTAGAAGGCGGCTTCCGGCAGGTGGTCGTACTTGCCTTCCACCAGGCCCTTGAAGCCCTTGATGGTGTCGGCGAGATCGACGAACTTGCCCGGCGAACCCGTGAAGATTTCGGCGACGAAGAACGGCTGCGACATGAAGCGCTCGACCTTGCGGGCCCGGGCCACCGTCAGCTTGTCCTCTTCCGAAAGCTCGTCCATGCCGAGAATGGCGATGATGTCCTGCAGCGCCTTGTAGCGCTGCAGCACCTGCTGGACCTGACGGGCGACTGCGTAGTGCTCCTCGCCGACGACCAGCGGGGAGAGCATGCGCGAGGTCGAGTCGAGCGGATCCACCGCCGGATAGATGCCCTTTTCGGCGATCGAGCGCGACAGCGTGGTGGTCGCATCAAGATGCGCGAACGAGGTCGCGGGCGCCGGGTCGGTCAAATCGTCGGCCGGAACGTAGATGGCCTGCACCGAGGTGATCGAACCCTTCTGCGTGGTGGTGATGCGCTCCTGCAGCGCGCCCATGTCGGTCGCGAGCGTCGGCTGATAACCCACGGCCGAAGGAATACGGCCGAGCAGCGCCGACACTTCGGAACCGGCCTGGGTGAAGCGGAAGATATTGTCGACGAAGAACAGCACGTCCTGGCCCTTGTCGCGGAAATCTTCCGCGATGGTCAGGCCGGTGAGCGCGACGCGGGCGCGGGCGCCCGGGGGCTCGTTCATCTGGCCGAACACCAGCGCGCACTTCGACTTCACGCTCGGATCCGGATTCTTGGGATCGGCGTTGACCTTGGATTCGATGAACTCGTGATAGAGATCGTTACCCTCGCGGGTACGCTCGCCGACGCCGGCGAACACGGAGTAGCCGCCGTGCGCCTTCGCGACGTTGTTGATCAGCTCCTGAATCAGCACGGTCTTGCCGACGCCGGCGCCGCCGAACAGGCCGATCTTGCCGCCCTTCGCATACGGAGCAAGAAGATCGACGACCTTGATGCCGGTGACGAGAATTTCAGCTTCAGTCGACTGGTCGGTGTAGCTCGGCGCTTCCTGATGGATGGCGCGCAGGCCTTCCGACTTGACCGGGCCGGCTTCGTCGATCGGCTCGCCGATGACGTTGATGATGCGGCCGAGCGTGCCTTCGCCGACCGGAACGCGGATCGGCGAACCGGTGTCGGTTACTTCCTGGCCGCGCACCAGACCCTCGGTCACGTCCATCGCGATCGTGCGCACGGTGGACTCACCGAGATGCTGCGCAACTTCCAGCACGAGGCGGATATTGCCGTTCTTGGTTTCGAGCGAATTGAGAATGGCCGGCAGGTGGCCTTCGAACTGAACGTCGACGACGGCGCCCATGACCTGGGTGACGCGACCGACCGGGTTAGCTGCTGTAGCCATGAAGCTCTCCTTCGAAATTCTGTACTTGAACGACCGTCGTTTGGTTCGTGCGTCAGACCGCCTCGGCGCCGGAGATGATCTCGATCAGCTCCTTGGTGATCTGGGCTTGACGGGTTCGGTTGTAGATCTGGGTTTGCTTGCGGATCATTTCGCCGGCGTTACGGGTGGCGTTGTCCATCGAACTCATCTGCGCGCCGTAGAACGAGGCGTTGTTCTCGAGCAGCGCGCGGAAGATCTGGACAGCGATGTTGCGCGGTAACAGGCCCGAGAGGAGTTCGTCCTCCTCCGGCTCATATTCGTAGGACGTCGACGGCGCGTTCGCCGCCTTTTCTTCCACGACCAGCGGAATGATCTGCTGCGCGGTCGGGATCTGGGCAATCACCGACTTGAACTGCGCGTAGAACAGCGTGCAGACGTCGAACTCGCCGTTGTCGAAACGGGCCAGCACCTTCTTGGCGATGTCCTCGGCGTTGACGAAGCCGAGCTGACGAACGCCGCGCAGGTCGAGATGCTCGACGATCTGCTTGTCGAACAGGCGACGGAGCTGCTCATAGCCCTTGCGACCGACGCAGAAGAATTTCACGTCCTTGCCCTGGGCCATCAGCGCCTGGGCGCGCTCGCGCGCGAGGCGCACGATCGAGGAGTTGAAAGCGCCGGACAGACCGCGCTCGCCGGTGCAGACGAGCAGCAGGTGAACCTGATCCTTGCCGGTGCCGGCGAGCAGCGCCGGCGCACCGGGCGAACCTGCGGCAGCGCTGGCGATATTGGAGATCACCGCGCTCATCTTGTCGGCATAGGGGCGTGCAGCTTCCGCCGCCTGCTGGGCGCGGCGCAATCTGGACGCCGCGACCATCTGCATGGCCTTGGTGATCTTTTGCGTCGCCTTGGTGGAGGCGATGCGGACGCGCATGTCTTTAAGTGACGCCATTCTTCGTTCACCCCGGCGATCAGCCTGTGGCTGGACCGCGACCCTGTCTTGTCGTCGTGCCCGGGCTCGTCCCGGGCATCCACGTCTTCGTCTCCACGCAGTACCGCGTGGATGACCGGGACATCAAATGCGAAGACGTGCTTCGCACTTTCGCCCGGCCATGACGGCTTCTTACGCGAAGCTCTTCGCGAAAGCCTCGACCACCGACTTCAGCTTCGCGGCGGTGTCGTCCGTGAGGTCGCGGGTGTCGCGGATCGAATTGAGGATCTCGACGTTCTTGCCGCGCAGCAGCGACAACAGACCGTCCTCGAACGCGCGCACCTTGTTGACCGGGAGCGGATCGAGATAGCCGTTGGTGCCGGCCCAGATCACGCAGACCTGCTCTTCCATCTTCAGCGGCGCGAACTGCGGCTGCTTCAGGAGCTCGGTCAGGCGCGAGCCGCGATTCAGCAAGCGCTGGGTCGAGGCGTCGAGATCGGAGCCGAACTGCGCAAACGCCGCCATTTCGCGGTACTGCGCGAGCTCGCCCTTGATCTTGCCGGCGACCTTCTTGGTGGCCTTGGTCTGTGCCGAGGAGCCGACGCGCGACACCGACAGACCGACGTTCACCGCGGGACGAATGCCCTGGAAGAACAGGTCGGTTTCGAGGAAGATCTGACCGTCCGTGATCGAGATGACGTTGGTCGGAATGTAGGCCGACACGTCGTTGGCCTGGGTTTCAATGACCGGCAGCGCCGTCAGCGAACCCGAGCCCTGGTCCTTGTTCAGCTTCGCCGCGCGCTCGAGCAGGCGGGAGTGCAGATAGAACACGTCGCCGGGATAAGCTTCGCGACCCGGCGGACGGCGCAGCAGCAGCGACATCTGGCGGTAGGCGACGGCCTGCTTGGACAGATCGTCATAGATGATGACCGCGTGCATGCCGTTGTCGCGGAAATATTCGCCCATGGTGCAGCCGGTGAACGGCGCGATGTACTGCATCGGCGCCGGATCCGAAGCGGTGGCGGCGACGATGATCGAGTACTCGAGCGCGCCCTGCTCTTCCAGCACCTTCACGAACTGGGCAACCGTCGAACGCTTCTGGCCGACTGCGACGTAGACGCAGTACAGCTTGATGTTCTCGTCGGGCTGCGCGTTGAGCGGCTTCTGGTTCAGGATGGTATCGAGCGCGATCGCGGTCTTGCCGGTCTGACGGTCGCCGATGATCAGCTCGCGCTGGCCGCGGCCGATCGGGATCAGGGCGTCGATCGCCTTGAGGCCGGTCGCCATCGGCTCGTTCACCGATTTGCGCGGAATGATGCCGGGCGCCTTGACGTCGACACGCATGCGCTTGTCGGCCTGGATCGGACCCTTGCCGTCGATCGGGTTACCGAGTCCGTCGACGACGCGGCCGAGCAGGCCCTTGCCGACCGGCGCGTCCACGATGGCGCGGGTGCGCTTGACGGTCTGGCCTTCCTTGATCTCACGGTCGCCGCCGAAAATAACGACACCGACGTTGTCGGTTTCGAGGTTCAGCGCCATGCCGCGGGTGCCGTTCTCGAACTCGACCATTTCGCCGGCCTGGACGTTGTCCAGACCGTAGACGCGAGCGATACCGTCGCCGACGGACAGCACCTGTCCGACTTCGGAGACTTCAGCTTCCTGGCCGAAATTCTTGATCTGGTCCTTGAGGATCGCGGAAATTTCCGCGGCGCGGATGTCCATCAGCCTGCCTCTTTCATCGCGTGCTTGATCGAATTGAGTTTGGTGCGAAGCGAACTATCGATCATGCGGCTGCCAAGCTTCACGACGAGGCCACCGATAATCGAGGGATCGACATTCACGTTGAGCGCGACGTCCTTGCCGGTCACCGACTTCAGGGCAACCTTGAGGGCGTCGAGATTCTTGTCCGAGAGCGCTTCCGCCACCGTGACGTCCGCGGTCGCCTCGCCCTTGAACCGGGCGACGAGAGCGCGATAGGCGCGGATGACGTCGGCCACCGCGAACAGGCGGCGGTTGGCGGTCAGCACTTTGAGGAAATTGGCGGAGATGCCGGCAATGCCGACCTTGTCCAGAACGGCCGAGAGGGCCTTGGACTGGGTATCGGCCGCAAACACCGGACTGAGGACGAGGCGCTTCAGATCGGCGCTTTCGTTCAGCAGACCCTCGAACTTGCCGAGATCGGCTTTGACCTCGTCGACCACTTTCTGGTCGCGGGCCAGTTCAAACAAGGCCGTTGCATAACGGCCCGACACACCTGAAACGGACGTATCTTCTGCAGCCACAGACGTGCTCTTTTAGCTGTCAAATTCGCAAGGGAAAAACCATCGCCACAAAGCGGCGCCTAGCGATCCAAGCCCTTGGAATTCAAGCGGGACTTTGATTCTCGGCCGACACGGGACGTGCCGGGTCCGTTAAAATCGCGGCTTTGCTAACATAGCAGGCGCGCACGTGCAACATGACGCCAAATTAAAGGCACGAGGTTCTTTCGCCAGTTCGTCGCAGCTCGCGATGCGGTCACGGCGATCGAGATGAGGACCTGCCACGCCACGGAATTGCCGCGACCGTTACGGCGGCAAGTCGCCGATTCGTTCCTGCCCCCAGCGCATAGCCGCCATGAACACGGCTCGCTGAGGCGTGACTCGATCCACCCTAACCGCGCCCTCCGAATACTTACCCAATTCTAAACGCTGATAGCGATGACTTCGATCTACAGTATTTGTAAGTAATAAATGCGCTAACAAATCGTTAAATCGAAATATTGAGCGACATCGGCTGAATATCGATTCCGGTCACAAGATGTTTCATGACGACACAGAACGGATTTACTGCCCAATTCACGCCTCATTAGGAATCGAAACGCCAACCCGCTCACAAAATGATGGGGGCTCCATTAGCCACACGTGTGGCAATACTAGCGTAGGGACCACTAAATGCTCTCTTTGAAGACGCTGGGCACTGCGACCCGGCCGCGTACGGCGATCGCTTTCGTCGCTGCAACTCTCCTCGTTGGGGGAACTGCCACCGAAGCTTCCGCCAAATCCAGGCATCACCACCGCTATTCTCACCATCACCGCCACCACGCCCAGGACGATTCCAGCGCGACCTCCGCTTGGCGCAACGCCAATGCATCGATGATGCCGTCGTCGGGCACGGGCCGCAGCTTCTCCGGCATGGCCTCCTATTACGGCAACGAGTCCGGCAGCCGCACGGCGTCGGGCCAGCGCTTCAACCAGAACGCCATGACCGCGGCGCACCGTTCGCTGCCGTTCGGCACCAAGCTGCGCGTCACCCATGGCGGCTCGAGCGTCATCGTCACCATCAATGACCGTGGCCCGTTCGTGCGCGGCCGCGTGCTCGACCTCTCCACCGGCGCTGCCCGCGCCATCGGCCTCACCGGTGCCGGCGTCGGCCGCGTCACCGCGGAAGTGGTTTCGTAACGGCGCTTGGCGCTTCAAGCGCAGCAATGCCACGTGAGCGACATGCTGCGTGAGTGAAATAAGGCCCGCTGTCTTGGGGGACGGCGGGCTTTTTTGTTTGCCCCGTCATTGCGAGGAGCGCAGCGACGAACCAATCCAGACTGCCTCCGCGGAGGGACTCTGGATTGCTTCGCTTCGCTCGCAATGACGGGGAGAGAGTGTGCCTGGCCCCTACAAAAAACTCTGCGGGTCGACGTCCACCTCGAGCTTCTGATTGCCCTTCGGCTTCGGACAGACCGCCAGCCAGTTCCGCAGATAATCCGACAGATCAAAACCGCGCGCCGACTTCACCAGGATGCGGAAGCGGTAGCGCCCCTTGATCACGGCGAGCGGGGCCTCGGCCGGTCCAAGCACGACCACGCGCTCGTCGCGCGGCGCAAGCGCGACGAGCTTGCGGCCCAGACCTTCCGCGCTGGGACGATCGCCCGCCGAAATGATCAGGCTCGCGAGCCGGCCGAACGGCGGATAGAGCGTGCGCTCGCGCAGATCAATCTCGCTGTCGTAGAAGGCTTCGCGATCGCAGGCGATCAGCGCCTTCATGACGGGATGATCCGGCTGGTGGGTCTGGAGATAACCGACGCCGCGGCCCTGCTCGCGGCCGGCGCGGCCGATCACCTGGTTGAGCAATTGCCAGGTGCGTTCCGAGGCACGCGGATCGCCATTGCTAAGGCCGAGATCCGCATCGACCACGCCGACCAGATTGAGCCGCGGGAAATTGTGGCCCTTGGCGACGAGCTGCGTCCCGATGATGATATCGACGCGGCCCTCCGCGATTTCGGCAAGCTCGATGCGCATCGTCTCGATCGAGGTGATGAGATCGCTCGACAGCACCATCGTGCGCGCGTCCGGAAACAGCGCGGCCGCCTCTTCCTGCAAGCGCTCGACTCCGGGGCCGACCGCGACCAGCGATTCCTCCGCCGCGCAGTGCGGGCAGGTTTGCGGGCGCGGCATCGAGAAGCCGCAATGATGACAGACGAGGCGCTGGCGGAAGCGATGATCGACCAGCCAGGCATCGCAGATGGTGCAGGCGAAGCGATGGCCGCACGCCCTGCACAGCGTCAGCGGCGCATAGCCGCGGCGATTGAGGAATAGCAGCGCCTGCTCGCGCTTTTCGATCGCTTTTGTGATCTCGCCTGCCAACCGCGGCGAGATGAAGCGGCCGCGCGCCGGCGGCTCGCGGCGCATGTCGATTGCCTCGATATGCGGCATGTGCTGACCGCCGAAGCGCGACGGCAGCGCGATGCGCTGATAGCGGCTCTTGCGCGCATTGACCTCGGACTCGACCGACGGCGTGGCGGAGGCCAGCACGATCGGAATCTTTGCGATATGCGCGCGCACCACCGCCATGTCGCGGGCGTGATAATGCACGCCCTCGTCCTGCTTGTAGGCCTGGTCGTGCTCTTCATCGACCACGATCAGGCCGAGATTGGCGTAAGGCAGAAACAGCGCTGAGCGCGCGCCGACCACGACCGGCGCTGTGCCTTCCGAAATCGCCGCCCAATTGCGCGCGCGGGTGCGCGGCGTCAACTCCGAATGCCATTCCAGCGGCCGCACGCCAAAACGTTGCGCGAAACGGTCGAGGAACTGGCCGGTGAGCGCGATCTCCGGCATCAGGATCAGCGTCTGCTTTCCGCGTCGTATCGTTTCCGCGATCGCCTCGAAATAGACCTCGGTCTTGCCGGAGCCGGTGACGCCGTCGAGCAGCGCCACGTGGAAGGTTCCGTTGGCCGCGAGCGCGCGCATCGCATCCACGCCGGCACGCTGCAGCGGCGAAAAATCCGGCCGGCCGAAATCCGGATCGGGGGCCGGCGGCGGTGGCGGGGGCGGCATCGGCTCGACCGTGAGCGTGCCTTCGTCGACCAGGCCATCGATGACGCCGGCCGAGACGCCGGCTTCCTTGGCGGCCTCGGATTTGGCGTGCAGCAGCCGGTCTGACAACACCTCGATGACGCGCTGGCGCGCCGGTGTCAGCCGTTTCGGGAGATCGCCGACCAGGCGTACGCCCGCGCGAACCCGCTCGGGCCCGAGGTTCTCGCCCATGCGAAGGCACATGCGCAGCACCATGCCGCGCGGGCTCAGCGTGTAATTGGCGACCCAGTCGACGACCGCGCGCAGCTCGGGCTTGAGCGGCGGGATATCGAGCTTCGCGTTGACCTCCTTGAGGCGGTTGTGCAGGCGCGGATCGGGATTGGCGTTTTCGGCCCAGACCACGCCGAGCACCTCGCGCGCGCCGAGCGGCACGCCGACGAGATCGCCCGCCTTCAGCTCCATGCCGCGCGGCACCTTGTAGGAATAGGTCTGGTCGAGCGCGACCGGCACCAGCACGTCGACCATGCGGGTCGCGTTGGCGGGGGCGGTGTTGCTGCGCGACGAATGATCCATGGAGGGAGAATCGGAACCTGGGGGCCTTGAGGCTAGCGCCGTGGCGCCGCCTTAGCGAACAGTAAACGGGTGTGATGCGATATACTGTGCGGAATCATTACGTCCAGAGCGCATGAGCAAAGCGGCCGCCCCACCCATCGAGCTCGCCAGCGCCGATCCCTCGATCGCGCAGGAGATGACGCGCTGGCTGGCGCATCTCGGCGCCGAGCGGCGGCTGTCGCCGAAGACGCTGGAGGCCTACGCCCGCGACCTCAGACAGTGCCTGGATTTCCTGTGCAGCCATTGGGGCGAACGCGTGACGCTCGCCCGCTTTGCGTCGCTCGAAGCCACCGACATCCGCGCCTTCATGGCGATGCGCCGCGCCGACGATATTGCCGGCCGCTCGCTGATGCGCGCGCTCGCCGGCCTGCGCTCGTTTGGCCGTTTCCTGGAGCGCGAGGGCAAGGGCAAGGTCGGCGCACTCTCCGCCATCCGCGCACCGAAAGTCGCAAAAACCTTGCCAAAGCCGCTGCCGATGGCATCGGCGAAGCGTCTCGTCGACGCCGACGAGCGCGCCGGCGAGGACCGCGAGACCTGGATTCTGGTACGCGACGCCGCCGTGATGGCGCTGCTCTATGGATCAGGCCTGCGCATCTCTGAGGCGCTCGGCCTGAAACGCCGCGAGGTGCCGCGGCCCGGCGAAGGCGATGTGCTGATCGTCACCGGCAAAGGCAACAAGACGCGTATGGTGCCGGTGCTGCAAAACGTGCTTGCGCTGATCGACGAATATGTCGGGATGTGCCCGCATACGCTGCCGCCGGAGGGGCCAATTTTCGTCGGCGCGCGCGGCGGTCCGTTGAGCCCACGCATCATCCAGCTCGCGATGGAGCGGCTGCGCGGCGCGCTCGGCCTGCCCGACAGCGCCACGCCGCACGCGCTGCGGCACTCCTTCGCCACGCATCTGCTCTCGCGCGGCGGCGATCTGCGCGCGATTCAGGAATTGCTCGGCCATTCCTCGCTCTCGACCACGCAGATCTATACCGGCATCGATTCCGAGCGGCTGCTGGAGGTCTATGCGAGCGCGCATCCGCGACGCTGAAGAAACGACTGTTTCCTGACATCAAGCTGTCATCGCAAGCATGCCTCTTGCGCAGCGCCCGCGGTTCGGTCAATCGTTGCGGAACCGAGGCAGGAGGGGAATATGAGTGCACACGAGAGCATGGAGCACGCCGAGCATGCCGAGCACGCATCCGGCGAGAACAAGAAGATCGCCCTTCTGATCGCAGTGCTGGCGCTGTTCCTGGCGATCTCCGAAACGCTCGGCAAGGGCGCCCAGACCGAGTCGATCAGCAAGAACGTCGAGGCCTCAAATCTCTGGGCGTTCTTCCAGGCCAAGAGCATCCGCCGCACCGTCGTGCAGACTGCCGCCGACCAGGGCAAGCTGACACTGGGCACCGCCACCGACGACGCCATGAAGGCCGCGGTGCAGAAGCAGATCGACGACTGGCAGAAGACCGCGGCGCGCTACCGCTCGGAGCCCGAAACCGGCGAAGGCACCGAGCAGCTCGCCGAGAAGGCCAAGGAAGCCGAGCACCTGCGCGACGAGGCGACCGCGAAATATCATCACTTCGAGCTGGCGTCCGCCGCCTTCCAGATCGGCATCGTGCTGGCATCCGCCACGATCATCACCGGCATGCTTCCCCTCGCCGGGGTCGCCGGCCTGCTGACGCTCGCCGGACTTGCCATGACCGTGCTCGGCGCATGGGCGCCGCACCTGTTGCATCTGCACGGGTGAGGTAATGCGGCACTTGTAGCCCGCATGGAGCGCAGCGGAATGCGGGGTCGACAGTCCCGGATGCGCTACGCTCCATCCGGGCTACGCGACCGTCACGTGGCGAGGCTCACCGCGCCTCGTGCACGCTCTTGCGAAAACGCTGGATCAGGCGAAGCGTGCGCGCGGACCAGCCTTCGCCGTTGCCCTTGACCAGCTCGCGGATGCGCCCCTTGATCGGTTCGACCAATTCGGTGGCCTTGGCGCGCAGCCTCAGTACCAGCTCATAGAGCTGCTCGAACCAGTGCATCTCCAGGAGCTTGTCGCGCGTAACGTCGAACACGAAGGCGGTGACGCCGACGCCGACCATCTTTGCGAACAGGATCGTGAAGACCGCGCTGGTCCAGTATTCATGCGCGAGCAGCCACAGGCCGACCAGCTTGAGCGGAAACAGCGGGATGATCGGGACGGCAAAGACGATCAACGTCATCGCCGGGGATAGTGCGTCGACGCGCTCCGACAGCCATTGCTTGAACCGCGCAAGCGGAATGAGTGCGACAACCCGCGCGACGATCGGTTCGCAATGGTCCCACAGCCAGGCTTCGATCAGGAAGATGATCGCCAGCAGGACCCAGACAGGTTGAAGAAAGCGGCGCAGCATGTGTTTCCCGCCCGATTCAGCCCTGGGCGCGTCGCTACATATGGATGGCCCGCTTGCCGACTGCAAGCGCGGCCTCCTTGATGGCCTCCGAGCGGGTCGGATGCGCATGGCAGGTGCGGGCGAGATCTTCCGCACTGCCACCAAACTCCATGAGAACGCAGGCCTCATGGATCATTTCGCCGGCCTCAATGCCGATAATGTGCACGCCGAGCACGCGATCGGTCTTCGCATCTGCGAGAATCTTTACGAAGCCGTCGGTGGTCTGATTGACCTTGGAGCGGCCGTTGGCGGTAAAGGGAAACTTCCCGACCGTATAAGCCACGCCGGCATGCTTCAGCTCTTCCTCGGTCTTGCCGACGGAGGACACTTCCGGAGTGGTATACACAACGCCTGGGATAACGTCGTAGTTCACGTGACCGGCTTGCCCTGCAATGATTTCCGCAACGGCAACGCCTTCATCCTCGGCCTTGTGCGCGAGCATGGGACCGGCGACGACGTCGCCGATGGCATAGACGCCCTTCAGGCTGGTGGCGAAATGCGGATCGATTTGCACGCGACCGCGGGGGTCGAGCGCAACGCCGGCTTCCTTCAGGCCGAGCCCGTCGGTGTAGGGCACGCGGCCGATGCAGACGAGCACGACGTCGGCCTCTAACGTCTCGGCAGCGCCGCCGGCAGCGGGCTCTATTGTCGCCTTCAGCGTCTTGCCGGAGGTGTCGACCGCGGTGACCTTGGCGCCGAGCTTGAACGCAAAGCCCTGCTTCTCGAGGATGCGCTGGAACTGCTTGGCGATCTCGCCGTCCATGCCGGGCAGGATGCGATCCAAAAATTCGACGACGACGACTTCGGCGCCGAGACGATGCCAGACCGAGCCGAGTTCGAGGCCGATCACGCCGGCGCCGACGATCAGCAGCTTGCCGGGGACTTTGTCCAGCGACAGCGCGCCGGTCGATGACACGATGCGTTTCTCGTCAATCTCGATGCCCTTGAGACGCGCGATGTCCGAGCCGGTGGCGATCACGATGTTCCTGGTCTCGATCACCTGCGACTTGCCGTCGGCGGAGACTTGCACCTTCCCGGTGCCCAAAATCTTGCCGGTGCCCTTGAGCACGTCGACCTTGTTCTTCTTCATCAGGAACTCGACGCCCTTGACGTTGCCGTCGATGCCCTGCTGCTTGAAGTTCATCATCGCCGGCAATTCGAGCTTCGGCGCTGAAATGCTGACGCCCATCTTGGCAAAGGAATGCCCGGCTTCCTCGAACATTTCGGAGGCGTGCAGCAGCGCCTTCGACGGCATGCAGCCGACATTGAGGCAGGTGCCGCCGAGCGTGGCGTTCTTTTCGACCACGGCGACTTTCATGCCGAGCTGGCTTGCGCGCACCGCGCAGACATAACCGCCGGGTCCGGTGCCGATGACGACGAGATCGTAGGTAGCCATGAGAGAGGTCCCGTAAGTTTAGCGTGGAAAGATGTGTCAGCGTCCGCGCGGCGCGTCAGCGTCCGCCGGACACATCGAGAGTTGCTGCGGTAACGTAGGAGGCCTCGTCCGACATCAGCCAGACGATGGCATTGGCAATTTCATCCGCGGTGCCGACGCGCTTCATCGGTACCATGTGGGCCAGACGATGGTGCCGGTCGGGTTCACCGCCGGAGGCGTGAATCTCCGTATCGATCAGGCCGGGGCGAATACCCGCGACGCGAATGCCTTCGCTTGCGACCTCGTAACCGAGGCCGATGGTGAAGGAATCGATCGCGCCCTTGGACGCGGCATAGTCGACATAGGTGTTGGGCGCGCCGAGCTTGGCAGCAACCGATGACAGATTGACGATGACGCCGCCCTGGCCGCCGTGCTTGGTCGACATCCGCTTGACGGCTTCGCGCGCGCAAAGAATGGAGCCGGTAACGTTGACCGCCATCACGCGCTGGATGCGCTCGGCCGACATCTCGTCGACGCGTACGCCGCTCTTGCCGACAATGCCGCCATTGTTGACGAGCGCGCCAAGCGCGCCGAACTTGTCGGCTTCCTTGAACAGCGCGACGATATCGCTTTCCTCGGCGACATCGCACTTCACCGCGATGGCCTTGCCGTTGCTGGCCGCGATCTCGGCGACGACCTCGTCGGCGGCCGTCTTGTTGGTGGCGTAGCCGACCACGACGCGGAACCCGCGCGCGGCTGCGGCCAGCGCGGTCGCCCGCCCGATGCCGCGGCTGCCGCCGGTGATGACAACGACTTTATCCGTCACGTTCCTCTCCATCCTTCGACAAACGCCGCCGCCCATGGAGGCGACGGCGCTTTCAAGACATCAGAGATCAGAGATCGAGCACCAGGCGCGCCGGATCTTCCAGGCTCTCCTTGACGCGAACCAGGAAAGTGACGGCTTCCTTGCCATCGATCACGCGGTGATCGTAGGACAGCGCCAGATACATCATCGGGCGGACCTCGACCTTGCCGCCGACGACCATCGGACGGTCCTGGATCTTGTGCATGCCGAGGATGCCGGACTGCGGCGCGTTCAGGATCGGGGTCGACATCAGCGAGCCGTAGATGCCGCCATTGGTGATGGTGAAGGTGCCGCCCTGCATCTCGTCGATCTTGAGCTGGCCGTCACGGGCGCGGCGACCGAAATCGGCGATGCCCTTCTCGATGTCGGCGATCGACTTGTTGTCGCAATCGCGCACCACGGGCACGACGAGACCCTTGTCGGTGCCGACGGCGACGCCGATGTGATAGTAGTTCTTGTAGATCAAATCGGTGCCATCGATCTCGGCGTTGACCGCCGGGATGTCCTTCAGCCCCTGCACGACGGCCTTGGTGAAGAAGCCCATGAAGCCGAGCTTCGAGCCGTGCTTCTTCTCGAACGCATCCTTGTAGTGCGCGCGCAGCGCCATGACGTTGGTCATGTCGACCTCGTTGAAGGTCGTCAGCATCGCGGCGGTGTTCTGCACGTCCTTGAGGCGGCGCGCGATGGTCTGGCGCAGCCGGGTCATCTTGACGCGCTCTTCGCGGGCGGCGTCATCGGCCGGCGAGGCGCTGCGCACCTGCACGGCAGCGGCGGGCTGGTTGACCGGGGTCGGCGCGGAGGCCGCGCGCTCGATCGCCGCGAGCATGTCGCCCTTGGTGACGCGGCCGTCCTTGCCGGAGCCCGGAACGGTCGAGGCATCGACGCCGGTCTCGGCGGAGAGTTTTCGCACGGACGGCGCGAGCGGCGCATCGGCCGGCGGCGCCTTCGCAGCCGGGGCCGGCGCGGCAGCAGCGGCAGCCGGGGCAGCAGCAGCGGCGGGCTTGGCGGGAGCAGCAGCCGGCTTGGCACCGGCGGCGCCTTCGGTGATCTGGCCGAGCAGCGCACCGACCGCAACGGTCGTCCCGTCGGCGGCGATGATCTCGCTCAACGTGCCGGCGGACGGCGCCGGGACCTCGATGGTGACTTTGTCGGTCTCGAGCTCCACCAAGGGCTCGTCGACGGCGACGGCGTCGCCGGCCTTCTTGAACCAGCGGCCGATGGTGGCCTCGGTGACGGATTCGCCGAGCGTCGGCACACGAATTTCAGTCATGGTCTTTTCCTTAAGGAGATCGCCAATGCGGTCATGAATTCGGAAGCCACGGCCGGGGAAAAGCAGGCCATCCAGCAAGCCGGGACGCATCGCATGCACGAGGACGTCATGTCTTGCTGGATGCCCCGCCCTTGTGCGCAAGAGCGCGCTGGGGGCGGGGCATGACGCAGTTCGAAAAAGTTCAGCTCAGTGCTTCGTCCAGGAACGCCTTCAACTGCGCCTGATGCTTGGACATCAGACCAGTGGCGGTCGCGGCGGAAGCGGCGCGGCCGACATAACGCGGACGCCGGCTCACACCGTTCGCCTGGTTCAGCACCCATTCCAGATAAGGCTCGATGAAGTGCCACGCGCCCATGTTGCGCGGCTCTTCCTGGCACCAGATCACTTCCGCCTTCTTGAAGCGGGACAGCTCGGCCACCAGCGCCTTCAGCGGCACCGGATAGAGCTGCTCGACGCGCATCAGGTAGATGTCGTCGATGCCGCGCTTCTCGCGCTCCTCGTAGAGGTCGTAATAGACCTTGCCGGTGCAGAGCACGATGCGGCGGATCTTGTCGTCCGGAACGAGCTTGATCGCCTCATTCGGCAGCATCTGGGCGTCATCATACAGGATGCGGTGGAAGGTCGTGCCCTTCGCGAGCTCTTCGAGACGCGACACCGCCCGCTTGTGACGCAGCAGCGACTTCGGCGTCATCAGGATCAGCGGCTTGCGAATCTCGCGATGAAGCTGGCGGCGCAGCGAGTGGAAGTAGTTCGCCGGCGTGGTCGGATAGACCACCTGCATGTTGTCTTCCGCGCACATCTGGAGATAACGCTCCAGACGCGCCGAGGAATGCTCCGGTCCCTGACCCTCATAGCCGTGCGGCAGGAGGCAGACGAGGCCGGACATGCGCAGCCATTTGCGCTCGCCCGAGGAGATGAACTGGTCGAACACGACCTGCGCACCGTTGGCGAAGTCGCCGAACTGGGCTTCCCACAGCGTCAGCGTGTTCGGCTCGGCAAGCGAGTAGCCGTATTCGAAGCCGAGCACGGCCTCTTCCGACAGCAGCGAGTTGATGACCTCGTAATGGCCCTGGTCGTTGCCGAGATGGTTGAACGGCGTGTAGCGGCTCTCGTCCTCCTGGTCGATCAGGACCGAATGGCGCTGCGAGAATGTGCCGCGCTCCGAATCCTGTCCGGACAGACGGACGTGATGGTTCTCGTTGAGCAGCGTGCAGAACGCCAGCGCCTCGCCGGTCGCCCAGTCGATACCCGTGCCGCCGTCGATCGCCTTGGAGCGGTTTTCGAGGAAACGCTGGATGGTGCGGTGGGCACGGAAGCCGTCCGGAACCTTGGTGATCTTGCGGCCGATATCCTTCAGCTCGGCGATGTCCACGCCGGTGACGCCGCGGCGCGCATCTTCTTCCTGGTCGGCGATCTTGAAGCCGGCCCATTTGCCGTCGAGCCAATCGGCCTTGTTGGGCTTGTAACCCGAGCCGGCTTCGAGCTCGGCATCGAGCCGCGCGCGCCAGTCCGCCTTGGCCTTGTCGACCTCGCCCTCGGTCAGCACGCCTTCGCTGATCAGACGGCGGGCATAGAGCTCCAGCGTCGTCGGATGAGCCGCGATCTTCTTGTACATCACCGGCTGGGTGAAAGCCGGCTCGTCACCCTCGTTGTGGCCATGCCTGCGGTAGCAGAACATGTCGATGACAACGGGCTTGTGGAATTTCTGCCGGAACTCGGTCGCAACCTTGGCCGCGAACACCACGGCCTCCGGATCGTCGCCGTTCACGTGGAAGATCGGCGCGTCGATCATCTTCGCCACATCCGACGGATAGGGCGAGGAGCGCGAGTAACGCGGATAGGTGGTGAAACCGATCTGGTTGTTGACGATGAAGTGCACGGAGCCGCCGGTGCGGTAGCCCTTCAGGTCGGACAGACCGAAGCATTCCGCGACCACGCCCTGGCCCGCGAACGCCGCGTCGCCGTGCATCAGCAGCGGCATCACCGAGATCCGCTGGTCCGGCGGATCGCCATGCTGGTCTTGCTTGGCGCGGACCTTGCCGAGCACCACGGGATCGACGATCTCGAGATGCGACGGGTTCGCGGTCAGCGACAGATGGATGCGGTTGCCATCGAACTCGCGGTCCGAGGATGCACCGAGGTGGTACTTGACGTCGCCGGAGCCTTCGACAGCGTCTGGATTGGCCGAGCCGCCCTTGAATTCGTGAAACAGCGCGCGGTGCGGCTTGCCCATCACCTGCGTCAGCACGTTGAGGCGGCCGCGATGCGGCATGCCGACCACGACTTCCTTCACGCCGAGATTGCCGCCGCGCTTGATGATCTGTTCGAGCGCCGGGATCAACGATTCGGCGCCGTCGAGACCGAAGCGCTTGGTCCCCGTGAACTTGGTGTCGCAGAATTTTTCGAAGCCTTCAGCTTCGACCAGCTTCATCAGGATGGCGCGACGGCCTTCGCGGGTGAAAGAGATCTCCTTGTCCGGGCCCTCGATGCGCTCCTGGATCCACGCCTTCTGCGCGGCATTGGTGATGTGCATGAACTCGACGCCGAGCGTCTGGCAGTAAGTCCGCTCGCAGATCACGGTGATCTCGCGCAAGCTGGCGTATTCGAGGCCGAGCACGTGATCGAGGAAGATCTTGCGGTCGAAATCGGCTTCGCTGAAGCCGTAGGTGCGCGGGTCGAGCTCTTCGCGATTGCGCGGGGCTTCGATCCCGAGCGGGTCGAGCTTGGCGTGGAAGTGGCCGCGCATGCGGTAGGAGCGGATCAGCATCAGCGCACGGACCGAGTCGCGCGTGGCCTGGAGCACTTCGGCGGAGGAAATGCTGACGCCTTTGTCGCCAGCCTTGGCCTGCGCCTTGGCGGCGATCTTGCTGCCGACGGCCTTCTCGACTTCGGCCCAGTTGCCGTCGAGGGCGGATGTCAGGTCGTCCTGGGGTGTCAGCGGCCAGTTGGCGCGCTCCCAGGACGGGCCCTGGGCGTTGCGGCGGACGTCGTCCGGCTGGTCCTTCAGGCTCTTGAAGAACTCCTGCCACTCGGCGTCGACCGAGGACGGGTCATTCTCGTAGCGGGCGTAGATTTCGTCGATATAGGTGGCGTTGGTGCCCTGCAAAAAGGATGAGAGGGCAAAGGCTGCGTTCGCGTCCTGGCGAGACATGCTTGAGTTCCTGGCGATTTCGGTTCGCGCATAACAAACGGCGCTGGCGTCGAGCTCCCCGGCAGAGGCTCAACGCGACAGGCACCATTTACCCTATTTGCTGCGAAACTTCGCCCGGAAAAGTACGAAGGAGTGAATTAGCCCTTCAATTTTTCGGCAAGCGTGTGGCCGAGGCGAGCGGGAGACGGCGACACTGTAATCCCTGCGGATTTCATCGCGTCGGTCTTGGAACCGGCGTCGCCCTTGCCGCCCGAAATGATCGCGCCCGCGTGGCCCATGCGGCGGCCGGGAGGTGCGGTGACACCGGCGATGAAGCCAACCATCGGCTTCTTGCGGCCGCGCTTGGCTTCGTCCTTGAGGAACTGGGCGGCGTCTTCCTCGGCGGAACCGCCGATCTCGCCGATCATGATGATCGACTCGGTCTTGGGGTCGGCGAGGAGCATTTCCAGCACGTCGATGAACTCGGTTCCCTTGACCGGGTCGCCGCCGATGCCGACTGCCGTGGTCTGGCCGAGGCCTTCCTGGGAGGTCTGGAACACGGCTTCATAGGTCAGCGTGCCCGAGCGGGAGACGATGCCGACGGAGCCGGTTTTGAAGATGTTGGCGGGCATGATGCCGATCTTGCACTCGCCCGCGGTCATGACGCCCGGGCAGTTCGGCCCGATCAGGCGCGACTTGGAAGCGGCCAGCGAGCGCTTCACGCGCACCATGTCGATGACCGGAATGCCCTCGGTGATGCAGACGATCAGCGGGATCTCGGCGTCGATGGCTTCGCAGATCGCATCGGCCGCACCCGGCGGCGGAACGTAGATCACCGACGCATCCGCGCCAGTCTTCTCACGCGCCTCGCGGACGGTGTCGAACACCGGCAGGTTCAGATGGGTCGCGCCGCCTTTGCCGGGCGAGGTGCCGCCGACCATCTTGGTGCCATAGGCAATCGCGGCTTCGGAGTGGAAGGTGCCGTTCTTGCCGGTAAAGCCCTGGCAGATGACCTTGGTGTTCTTGTCGATCAGGATGGACATGAGGTCTGCTTTCGCGAAACTAACGAGTGAGAGGTCAGTGGATGCGGCGGTAGACGCCGTTGAGCACGTCAGCCCAGCCTTCCGCGTCCGGCGAGAACTGGATCTTCAACGAATAGGAATTGTCGTCGATGATCTCGTAGACGTGGCGCGCATTGCCGCGGAGCGAGCCGCGCACCAGCGTCAGGGTCTTGCCGACCCACCCGCCGGAGGCGGGCGAGGGCGGCGTGTAGCCGAGTGAATCGTACCAGAACAATTTGTAGGTCCGGTCGTCGCGGTCCCAGGTGAAGATGCCGTGAGTGGCGAAGCTCTGCTTGCCGTCGCGGATCTGGACCGCGTCCTGGATCAGATAGAAGCCATTGAGATCCATGCGCGCCACGGTGCGCGAGGTCGCCGGCCCGCCCTCCGTCCAGCGCGACGGAAAGACCACCTCTTCGCCATTCCATTCGCCGGCGAACGCCGACAGGCGCGTGTGCTCGGTCAACGGGGATGATGCGGCGAGATGGTCCTGGGTCATGGCCTTAGCCTCCCTTGACGGCCTTCACGATCTTCTGCGCGGCGTCGTCGAGATTGTCGGCGGGCACCACGTTCAGGCCGGATTCACGGATGATCTTCTTTCCGAGCTCGACATTGGTGCCCTCGAGGCGAACCACCAGCGGCACGCTGAGGCCGACTTCGCGGACAGCGGCCGTGACGCCTTCGGCGATCACGTCGCACTTCATGATACCACCGAAAATGTTGACCAGGATGCCCTTCACGTTGGGATCCGCGGTGATGATCTTGAACGCGGCCGCGACCTTCTCCTTGCTGGCGCTGCCGCCGACGTCGAGGAAGTTCGCCGGCGCCATGCCGTAGAGCTTGATGATGTCCATCGTCGCCATGGCGAGACCGGCGCCGTTGACCATGCAGCCGATATTGCCGTCGAGAGTGACGTAGTTGAGATCATATTTCGACGCCTCGATTTCCTTGGCGTCTTCCTCGGTCTCGTCGCGCAGCGCGAGCATGTCGGGGTGGCGGAACAGGGAGTTGTCGTCGAACGACACCTTGGCGTCGAGCACGCGGAGCTGGCCCTGCTTGGTCACGACCAGCGGGTTGATCTCCAGCATCGACATGTCCTTGGCGACGAAGGCCGTGTAGAGCTGCGTGGTGAGCTTCTCGGCCTGCTTGGCGAGATCGCCGGAAAGCTTCAGCGCATTGGCGACGGTGCGGCCGTGATGGCCCATGATGCCGGTCGCGGGATCGACCGAGAAGGTCACGATCTTCTCAGGATTATTGTGCGCGACGTCCTCGATGTTGACGCCACCCTCGGTCGACACGACGAACGAGACGCGCGAGGTTTCGCGGTCGACCAGGATCGAGAGGTAGAATTCCTTGTCGATGTCGGAGCCGTCCTCGATGTAGAGGCGGTTGACCTGCTTGCCGGCGGGGCCGGTCTGGATGGTCACGAGCGTGGCGCCCAGCATCTGCTTGGCGAATTCGGTGACTTCCGCGGCCGACTTCGCAATGCGAACGCCGCCCTTGTCACCGGCCGAGGCTTCCTTGAACTTGCCCTTGCCGCGGCCGCCAGCATGGATCTGGCTCTTCACGACCCAGACCGGGCCCGGAAGGGCTTTGGCGGCTGCTTCCGCGTCGGCGGCCTTGAGCACCGGAACGCCCTTCGAGATCGCTACGCCGAAATCGTTCAGCAGCGCTTTGGCCTGATATTCATGGATATTCATATGGTCGCTCCCTGAACCCGCGGGCGGTGACCACATGGGCCCACCTCAGTCTTGTGGCTGGCATACCATATACCACAGGAACTGCAACACGGATTCTTTGACATCGATCTCCGGACTTCCGATCCGGATCCCGCCGAGCCTTCAACAAGTGGTTCAGCCGGGTCCGGAAGTGAAACCGCCGAAGACCGGGTTGCGATCTTCGGCGGGGATTGTTTCGACCTTAGCGGCCGAGAAGATCTGGTGCGATCTTCTTGCAGGCATCGACGAGGCCCTGCACCGCGCCGACCGACTTGTCGAAGGCTTCGCGATCCTTGCCGGCGAGCTCGATCTCGACGACGCGCTCGACGCCCTTGGAGCCGATCACGACGGGCACGCCGACATACATGTCCTTCACGCCGTATTCGCCGTTCAGGTACGCGGCTGAGGCCAGCACGCGCTTCTTGTCACGCAGATAGCTCTCGGCCATCGCGATGGCCGACGCCGCCGGGGCGTAGAAAGCCGAACCGGTCTTGAGCAGGTTGACGATCTCGGCGCCGCCGTTGCGGGTGCGGTCGACGATCTCGTCGAGGCGCGCCTGCGAGGTCCAACCCATCTTGACGAGGTCGGGCAGCGGAATGCCGGCGACGGTGGAGTACTTCACCAGCGGAACCATGGTGTCGCCGTGGCCGCCGAGCACGAAGGCGGTGACGTCTTCGACGGAGACGTTGAACTCGTCGGCCAGGAAGTAGCGGAAGCGCGAGGAATCCAGCACGCCGGCCATGCCGACGACCTTCTTGTGCGGCAGGCCCGAGGCCTTCTGCAGCGCCCAGACCATCGCGTCGAGCGGGTTGGTGATGCAGATGACGAACGCGTCGGGAGCGTACTTCTTGATGCCGGCTCCGACCTGCTCCATGACCTTGAGGTTGATGGAGAGCAGGTCGTCGCGGCTCATGCCGGGCTTGCGCGGCACGCCGGCGGTGACGATGCAGACCTTGGCGTTGTCGAGCGCTTCGTAGGAGTTCGCGCCGGTGTAGTGCGCGTCAAAACCGTCGACCGGCGAGGACTGTGCGATGTCGAGCGCCTTGCCCTGCGGCACGCCCTCGGCGATGTCGAACATCACGACGTCGCCCAGTTCTTTCAGGCCGATGAGGTGAGCCAGCGTTCCGCCGATCTGGCCGGAGCCAATCAAAGCAATCTTGTCGCGCGCCATGTGAACCTGTCCTTTAGACACATGAGGAGGGGAAAACTGAGTGGGTGGTTATCCCTTTCGCTTCCCCCGTTCAAGTCGGTGGATGCCCAATTGTCGGGCTTGCCGCGTATACAAGCGCAACCCTGTCATTCCCGCCCGCGCGCAGGCGTTAACCCGAAAGTCACGCACCGGATTCCGAGCTCGCCCGTGACGGCGGGCGCCCGAAATGACAGCGCTCGCAAATAGGACTTAAGTCTCGACCAGGCCCTTGGTGGAGCCGCTGGCGGTGGAATCCTTGTGGCCGTGGGGCAGCGCCAGATAGGATTCCGAGCTCATCTCGATCAGGCGCGACGAGGTCCGCTTGAACTCCATGGCCTCGTTGCCTTCGTGGGCGAGATAGAGCGAGATCGGATTGGCATCGGCCGAGGCCATCAGCTTCACGGCATTGTCATAGAGCGTATCGATCAGCGTGATGAAGCGCTTGGCGGCGTTGCGCTGGGAGAGGTCCATCACTGGAATGTGGTCGACCAGGATGGTGTGATAGTCGTGCGCCAGCCTGAGGTAGTCGGATGCACCGAGCGGTTTCTCGCAGAGATCGGCGAACGCAAAGCGCGCCACGCCATCGGCCGAGCACGGCACGTGCAGGATGCGGCCCTTGATCGAAATGTCGCGCGACTTGCATTTGGCGTTACCGGTCATCTTCGACCAGGCGCGGTCGAGCGCGGCGTCGGCATCGCCGTCCGCCGGCGTCAGCCACATCGGCACGCCCTGAAGTTTTTCCAGCCGGAAATCGGTGCGCGCGTCGAGCCGCCGCACGTCCATGTGGTCGGTGATCTGCTTGATGAAGGGCAGGAACAGCGCGCGGTTCAAGCCGCCCTTGTAGAGATCGTCGGGCGCGACGTTGGAGGTCGCGACCACGACGGTGCCGAGCTCGAACAGCTTTGCGAAAAGGCGGCCGAGGATCATCGCATCGGCGATGTCAGTGACGTGGAATTCGTCGAAGCAGAGCAGCCAGCTCTCCTCGAAGATCGCATGCGCGGTCAGCGCGATGACATCGCCATCGACGGTCTCGCCGCGCGCGATGCTCTGGCGATACTCGTAGATGCGCTCATGCACGTCCGCCATGAATTCGTGGAAATGCGCGCGCCGCTTGTGCTCGACGGTGGAGTGCTGAAAAAACAGATCCATCAGCATGGTCTTGCCGCGGCCGACCTCGCCGTGGACATAGAGCCCGCGCGGCGCCTCGTCCTTGTCGCCGCCGTTGAACAGCCGGCTGAGCAGCCCCTGCTTGCGCTGCGGCTTGTAGTTCGCAAGCCGCAGGTCGAGCGCCGCATAGGCCTCGGCGACGTCGGCTTGCGCAGCGTCAGGCTCGATCGCGCCGGAGGCGATCTGGGTCTGATACGCTTCGCTGAAGGAGGAATTTGGGGTGGAGAGCATCTCTCTTTACCGCCAGAGACCGGCGGAAATTGCAAGCCGTCAATTGGTGGACGGGGTATGCGCTTTCTTCTCCCTCGCCCCGTTCTTACGGGGAGAGGGTGGGGTGAGGGGCTTCTCTCCACACGAGAGATTGTCGTGGGACCTGTACCCCCTCACCCGGATCGCACCGGACGATGCTTCGCATCGCCGAGGCGATCCGACCTATCCCCGCAAGCGGGGCGAGGCAAAGAAAGAACTCACTCACAAAGCTCGTAGGCGTCCTCGACCACATACGGGCCACCACCCGTGGACGCGCGCGACGAAAACAGGACAAAACGCTCCGCCGTGAAGGCCTTGCTCGGGAAGTAGCCGCGGATCGAGAGATAGTCGGCAACGTCACGGTCGGTGGCGTCATGCAGCCGGGCCAGCGTGACATGTGGGATGAATTTGCGGCCTTCCGGATTGAGGCCGATCCGCTGCATCATGCGTTCGAGCTCGGACTGCAAGTCCATCAGCGGCTTGCTCGGTGCGATGGTGGCGACCACCGCGCGCGGCTTGCGGCCGCCGAAGCTCTGCAAGCCCTGCACTTTCACCTCGAACGGTTTGCGATCGACGCGAAACAGCATCGCTGCGATCTCGTTGGCGGACATGCCGTCGATATCGCCGATGAAACGCAGAGTGACGTGATAATTTTCGGGATCGATCCACCGGGCGCCGGGTAGGCCACCCCGCAAATTGGAAAGCGTTTGGCAGACCTCGGCCGGGATTTCCAGACCAGTAAACAAACGCGGCATCGTTTCGCACTCCCGATGCTTGGGCATGATCCCTGGGAAGGATCATATCCAAATTTTAGAGCCGGCGACGAATCATCTGTACTCTCATTCCTATCGCAGTTGTGTGACTCTGCGAAGAGTGTCCAAGGCGACACCGGGAAAACCCTGGTTGTCAGGGTTAGCATTGCCCGCATTTCAACGGCGTTGCTCGCCGATCGTGCGCAGGAATGCCTCTACCGTGGGCAGCATGTTGTTGACGATGATATCAACGCCTTCAGCAGTCGGGTGAATGCCGTCGGCCTGGTTGAGCTTGGCATCCGCCGCGACACCGTCGAGGAAGAACGGATAGAGCGGCACGTCGAACTGCTTTGCCAGATCCGGATAAATCGAATTGAAGCGCGCGCCATAGTCGGCGCCGAAATTCGGCGGCGCCAGCATGCCACACAGCATCACGGCGATCTTGCGCGCCTTGAGACGCCGAACGATGTCGGTCAGTGCCGCCCGCGTCAAGTCGGGATCGATGCCGCGCATCGCGTCGTTGGCGCCGAGCTCGATGATGACGCCCTCGGTTCCATCGGGCACCGACCAGTCGAGCCGGTCGCGGCCGCCGGACGACGTGTCGCCCGACACCCCCGCGTTGATCATGTCAGCGGCTATGCCTTTGGCCTGCAAGGCTTTTTGAAGCTTTGCGGGAAACGCATCCTGGGCCGGGAGGCCAAGACCAGCGCTCAGGGAATCGCCGAGAACGACAAGCTTGATCGGTTTGGCCGCCGGCTGTGCTTGTGCCGGCGACGTCGTCGCAAGTGTCATCAAAGCGAGCATCAACACGGCTATGTGCATGAAGAACCCGTAACGCCTCTCGACCGCGCGTGCGGAGTTGCCATATGACCGGACCATGGACACTCGCATCTCTCCCTCTTCGCTCGCCGGTACTGCGCCGGACACCATCGCCATCTCCAACGTCAATCTCTCATTGGGGTCGGGAGCGGCACGCGTTCACATTCTCAAGGATATCAGCTTGCGCATCGGCTCGGGGGAGACGATCGGCCTGATCGGCCCGTCAGGCTCGGGCAAATCCACGCTGCTGATGGTGATGGCGGGGCTGGAGCGTCCTGATAGCGGAGAGGTGGTGGTGTCAGGCACGCCTTTCAATGCCCTCGATGAGGATGCGCTGGCACGCTTCCGCGGCCGCCAGATTGGCATCGTCTTCCAGTCCTTCCATCTGATCCCGACCATGACGGCGCTGGAGAACGTCGCCGTCCCGCTCGAGCTCGCCGGCAATCCCGGCGCCAACAAGCGCGCAGCCGAGGAGCTGCAATCGGTCGGGCTCGGCGATCGCCTGCATCATTATCCGGCGCAGCTTTCCGGTGGCGAGCAGCAGCGCGTTGCGCTCGCGCGCGCGCTGGCACCCGACCCCGCCATCCTCGTCGCTGACGAGCCGACCGGCAATCTCGACGAGACCACCGGTAAGCAGATCGTCGATCTGCTGTTCACCAAGCATGCCGAGCGTGGCATGACGCTGGTGCTGGTCACGCACGATTCCTCGCTCGCGCATCGCTGCGATCGCGTGATCCGGCTGCGCTCGGGCCGCATCGACACGCAGACGACCAACGCATGAGCCTGGTTGTCGAACCGTTTGCGAAGCCGAACGGCGTTGCGCTGTCGCTGCGCTATGCGCTCCGCGAACTGCGCGGAGGCCTGCGCGGTTTCTACGTCTTCATCGCCTGCATCTCGCTCGGCGTGATGGCGATCGCCGGCGTCGGCTCGGTGTCGGCGAGCCTCAGCGATGGCCTTGCGCGTGAGGGGCGCACGCTGCTCGGCGGCGACGTCTCCTTCGTGCTTTTCCAGCGCGAGGCGAAGCCCGAAGAGGTTGCCTTCCTGCGCTCACGCGGCACCGTCTCCGTGGCCTCCACCCTGCGCGGCATGGCGCGCTCGGCCGACGGCAAACTGGCGCTGGTCGAGATGAAGGCGGTCGACGACACCTATCCGATGCTCGGACAGTTGACGCTGGCGCCACCGCTGCCACTCACTGACCTGGTTGCGGAGCGCGACGGCGCATTCGGCGCGGCCGCCGATCCGACGCTGCTGGCGCGGCTGTCACTCAAGATCGGCGACCGCGTCACCATCGGCTCCGCGACCTTCCAGATCCGAAGCAGCGTCGAGGCCGAACCCGACAAGCTCGCCAGCGGCATCGGCTTCGGTCCGCGCTTCCTGATCAGCGAGGCGGCCTTGCGCGCCACCGGGCTGATCCAGCCCGGCAGCCTGGTGCGCTGGGTCTACCGCGTCAAACTGCCCGACACCGCCAACAGCGACCGCGCCACCGATTCCTTCATCGCGGATGCCCGCAACGCCGCGCCGCAGGCCGGCTGGGAAGTCCGGAGCCGCTCCAACGCCTCGCCGCAGCTCGAGCGCAATATCGGCCGCTTCACGCAATTCCTGACGCTGGTCGGCCTCGCCGCGCTGCTGGTCGGCGGCGTCGGCGTCGCCAACGCGGTGAAGAGCCATATCGACCGCCGGCTCGAGGTGATCGCGGCCCTCAAGGCCGTCGGCGCCACTGGGCGCGATGTGTTCGGCATCTATCTGGCGCAAGTCGTCCTGCTGGCTGCGATCGGCTCGATCATTGGACTGGCGCTCGGCGCGGCGATGCCGTTCGCCATCGTCGGCCTGTTCGGAAAACTCCTGCCGCTGCCGGTGGTGCCGGCCGTGCATGTCGACGAGCTCGCGCTGTCCTTCATCTATGGTCTCCTGACCGCGCTCGCCTTCGGCCTGTGGCCGCTCGGACGCGTGCACGATGTGCCGGTCGCCGCGCTGTTCCGCGATACCATCGCTGCCGAATGGCACCGGCCACGCTGGAGCTATCTCGTTTTCATGGGCGTCGTCGTCGCGCTTCTGGTTGCCGTGGTGATCGGATTATCCTTCGACAAGCGCATTGCCGCGGTATTCGTGCTTTCCTCCGTCGTCGTGTTCGCAGTCTTGCGCGGTGTCGCCGCCGTGCTGATGGCGATCGCGCGACGGCTGCCGCGCACGCGCTTCACCATGCTGCGGCTCGCGATCGCCAACATCCACCGGCCAGGCGCGCTGACGCCCTCGGTCGTGCTGTCGCTCGGGCTCGGCCTCGCCGTGCTCGTCACCATCACCCAGATCGACGGCAATCTGCGGCGGCAGTTTCTCGCTGCACTGCCCGAGCACGCGCCGGCGTTCTACTTCATCGATATTCCGAGCACGCAGGCAGCACCGTTCGACGATTATCTGCGCCAGATCGCGCCGGGCGCGAAGGTCGAGGACGTGCCGATGCTGCGCGGGCGCATCGTCGGCGCCCGCGGCGTCCGCGCCGAGGACCTCAAGCCCACCACCGATTCCGAATGGGTGCTGCAGAGCGACCGCGGCCTGACCTACACCGGCGAGTTGCCGAAGGGCTCCAAGGTGGTCGAAGGCGAATGGTGGGGCGCGGATTATTCCGGCCCGCCACTGGTCTCGATGGAGAAGAAGATCGCCGACGGCCTCGGTCTCAAGCTAGGTGACGAGGTCGTGGTCAACGTGCTCGGCCGCGACATCCCGGCCAAAATCGGCAATCTGCGCACCATCGACTGGCAGGGGCTCGGCATCAATTTCGTGCTGGTGTTCTCGCCGAACGCCTTCAAGGGCGCGCCGCACACCCACATCGCCACGCTGACCGAAGCCGGCGGCGATGCGACCGGCGATGGCAAGATCATCAAGCAGGTCGCGGATACCTATCCAATGGTGACGAGCGTGCGCGTGCGCGAGGTGATGGAGACGATCGGCGCGGTCGTGACCAATCTGGCGCTCGCGATCCGCGGCGCCAGCGCCGTGACCCTGATCTCGGCGATCCTGGTACTGGGTGGCGCCCTCGCCGCCGGCCACCGCCACCGGGTCTACGACGCGGTGATCCTGAAGACGCTCGGCGCAACGCGGCTGCGGCTGCTCGGCGCCTATGCGCTCGAATATCTCCTGATCGGGCTCGCCACTGCCGTGTTTGGCGTGATCGCCGGCAGCATCGCGGCCTGGATGATCGTGACGCGGCTGATGACGCTGACCTTCGTCTGGCAGGCCGGCAGCGCGGCCGGCGTGGTTGCGGCCGCCCTGGTCGTCACCGTCGGGCTCGGCCTTGCCGGCACGCTCTTGGCGTTGAACAAAAAGCCCGCCACGGTGTTGCGCAATTTGTGACAAAAGGTAGCGGACGGTCGAGCCGGGCTGAATTCCCCCGTTTCCGCGATTAACCGCGTCTGCTTGTCAGGTTCTCGTCAGGATTCGCGCCAAGGGCGACATTCAGCCGCGCGTGGACCGTTGCAGCGAATGTGTTAGTTTCCCACATATCGGATGGGTTCGGAGACCCGATTGTTAGCCAAATTTAATGTCGGCGGACATCGGTATCCGAGATAGAATTAGACGACCCGGCGGCATGGCAACCCTCGTGCCGGCCCGGGCAACCAACGGGAATTCGACCATGTCGGACCTAGACCGCAATTACGCTTCTCCTTTCGGCCGGGCCGCCGGGCGCGTTGACGCCGCGACGGTCGACGCCGGTCTGCGCGCCTACATGCTGCGCATCTACAATTACATGAGCATTGGCCTGGCCATCACCGGCCTGGCCGCGCTTGGCGTCTATATGGCTGCCGTGACTGACGTTCCGACCGCGGAAGCCGTCCGTGTCGGCAAGCTGTTCCTGACGCCGTTCGGCTACGCGATGTTTGTGAGCCCGCTGAAATATCTGTTCATGCTGGCGCCGCTCGCCATGGTGTTCGTGATCTCGGCCGGCATCAACCGTCTCGCCCCCTCGACCGCCCAGATCCTGTTCTGGGTGTTCGCGGCGCTGATGGGCGTCTCGCTGTCCTCGATCTTCCTGGTGTACACGCACACCTCGATCGTGCGGGTGTTCTTCATCACCGCGGCCACCTTCGGTGCGTTGAGCCTCTACGGCTACACCACGAAGCGTGACATGAGCGGCATGGGCTCGTTCCTGTTCATGGGCCTGATCGGCATCATCATCGCGAGCCTGGTCAATTTGTTCATGGCGAGTTCGGTGCTGCAGTTCGTTGTGTCGGTGGTCGGCGTTCTCGTGTTCGCGGGCCTTACCGCGTGGGATACGCAGCGGCTGAAGAACGACTACATTTACGGCTACGCTTCGGCCGGCGGTGACATCGCCGAGCGTGCGGCGATTTCCGGTGCGCTGTCGCTGTACTTGAACTTCATCAACCTGTTCACGCTGCTGCTGCAGCTCCTCGGCCAGCGCGACTAAGCGCAAAGCCTGAGAGAACGGACACGAACCCCGGCCGAGAGGCCGGGGTTTTTGTTTGGCTCGGCCGAGAGCGTGCTGCCGTAGCCCGGATGGAGCGAAGCGCAATCCGGGAAAGTCGGGCCTGCGGATGAGCCTGCCCCGGATTTCGCTGCGCTCCATCCGGGCTACTCCTCGTCATTGCGAGCGCAGCGAAGCAATCCAGAGTCCCTCCGCGGATGCATTTCTGGATTGCTTCGCTACGCTCGCAATGACGGCGGAGAGGCGGTGTTGCCCCTTTCAGCGACCGGACGAAGCCTCTAATCTCCCGCCATGTCCGCACCCGAAATCAGGCCCACCCTTGAGGCCGACCTCCCCGCCATCACCGCCATCTATCAGCAGGCCGTCCGCGAGGGCACCGCGACGTTCGAGCTCGAACCGCCCGATCTCGCCGAGATGACGCGCCGCTATCGCGCGCTGGTCGACGGCGGCTATCCCTATGTCGTCGCCATGCTCGACGGCCGCGTCGCCGGCTACGCCTATGCCGGCGCCTACCGGCCGCGCCCGGCCTATCGCTTCACGGTCGAGAACTCGATTTATCTCGATCCCTCCTTCCACCGACGCGGCATCGGCTCGCTGCTGCTGGAGCGGCTGGTCACCGAGTGCGAGGCGCGCGGCTTCCGCCAGATGATCTCCGTCATCGGCGATTCCGCCAATGCCGGCTCGATCGGCGTGCACGCCAGAGGCGGCTTCAAGATGATCGGCACGCATCCGAATGTCGGCCTGAAGTTCGGCCGCTGGCTGGATACGGTGATGATGCAGCGCGACCTCGGCGAGGGCGCGCGCACGGTGCCGGGGAAGTAATCCGGTCTCGTAGCAAGGGTGGGCAAAGCGCAAGCGTGCCCACCATTTGCGGCGATTGAGCAACGACGTGGACACGGCGCTTCGCGCCTTTGCCCACCCGGCACCGCTGGTGTGGCTACACCACCGCCAATTTCCGGTCGATCACCAGCAGCACGCGGTCGAGCTCGTGGCCGCGGCGCAGGATCAGGCCGGTCGCCGAGATCACGCTGTACATGCCCTGCTTGCGCGCGAGTCGGGGATCTTTCTCGATGCGGTAGATCGGCACTTCGGAGGCACGGCGAAAGACCGAGAACACCGCGCGGTCCTTCAGGAAATCGATGGCATAGTCGCGCCACTCGCCGTCGGCGACCATGCGGCCATAGAGATTGAGAATACGATTCAGTTCGAGCCGGTTGAACGTCACCCGGCTCAGTTGGGCATTCGCAGCGGCGGGATGCGCCACTGCGCGCTGCCCGCTCGGATCGGCATCCTCCGGCGTCAGACTCATCGAGCGCCTCCTGTCGCACAACATGACCCCCCGTCCGCGAAGACCGTCCCCGGATCCGCGGATCATGACAATTGCATGATTGCTCCAACCGTTCGCCACCGCAAGAGGCTCTTCAGGGCCTCCTCAAGGACCGCGCCCACCTCGCCCCCCGGTTGCGAATCATGACACACGCAACGGTGGAACTTCTCAGCGGCAAACCGTCACGGGAACGTTAGGAAGAATCACAGGATCGCCGCTTTTCCGCCCATCGCCCGCCGCCCTGCACTGCGAAAAGGTTTGTGTGCGTTGACCCGGTCCTTTCGGCTCCGGATTCCTCAGCCCCCAGCCCCCCGGGGTCGAACAGGATCGGGTCTGTACGCGCGACAAGGAGGGCCAACGCAAGTTGGTCCTTTTTTGTTTGCGTCGGGGTGTTGCTGCCGCGACGAATTTTTCTCCGATATTCGCGCGAAGACTCTCCCCTCATTCTGAGGAGCCGCGCTCGCGCGGCGTCTCGAAGGATCGAGGCCACTATGCATCAGCGCGGGCTTGCATGGTTCGAGACGCGCGCAAACGCACGCTCCTCACCATGAGGGCTGAGAGCGAATGAGACGCTCAAGAATAAAGAGAGAGAGACAGGAAATTCGGATCAGTGCAGCGACGTGTACGCCGCGCCCAGCATGGGGCCGGGCTTCTCGCGGCTGCCGTCCTGGACATAAACCACCGCGCCGTCGACACCATCGCGCGACGTCAGGTTCTCGATCGGCACCGTCCAGCTTTCCTGGTGTCCGTTCCAGTCGCCGACCTTGAGCAGATTGCGCACGACGTTGTGGTAGGTGATCTGCTGTCCGCGGTTCTCGCCGCGGCTGATTTCGATCGGCACCGATTTTGCGATCGAGCAGATCCAGACCTCGCCATGCGAGACTGCCGGCTCCTTGCTCGCGGCGACCGACACGTTGATCTGTTTGCCCGCCAGCGACATCGTCACCGGCACGCTCATCACGCCCGTGCCCGTGTCGGTCTTGCCGATCGCGCTTTCGATGCCGGCGCGATCGCTGCCGATGACATGCGCGGCGCCGTTGACCACGACCTGCGGCGTGTAAACCTCGCGGTCACCACGCATGCGTGAATAGGCGCGCTGCCGCGCCGAGAAACGCGAATCCGCCAGCGTGTCCTTCCAGCCGAGATAATCCCAATAGTCGATCGGCATGCTCAGCGCGATGATCGAGGGATCCTTGGCGAGGTCGCCGATGACCTTGTCGGCGGGCGGGCAGGACGAGCACCCCTGAGAGGTGAAGAGTTCGACCACGGCGCGGGGATCGGCCTGGGCGGGACGGACGACGGCGACGATCGCGCAGATGCCGAGTGCTCCCGACCAGAATGCACCGGACCATCGCGAAACGAGATTAGAAGCCATCATTCCAGTCATGTCGAACGTCACATCTCGTATTCGGGGAGGGATATCCTATCGCCTGATGGTCACCGTAGTCTTACGGGCACGGCACATTCAGCCATCCGCAGTGTCCGCCGGGCGGGCCCATCCGAAGCATCCCGTAACGCACGAAGGCGGCCTTGTGATAGGCCGCCTTCGTCTAACCTTCTACTCACGTCGCAGTGAGCCACCGTTCACAAATTCGCGCTTAGGCCGCGAGCTTGCGCAGCACATAGTGAAGAATACCGCCGTTCCGGTAGTACTCGAGCTCGTCCAGCGTATCGATGCGGCAAAGCAGCGAAACGCGCTGCAGCGAACCGTCACCGGAGACGATTTCCGCGGTCAGCTTCTGGCGCGGCTTCAGATCGCCGACGAGACCACGCAGCGTGACCTTCTCGTCGCCCTTCAAGCCCAGCGAGGACCACGAGGTGCCGTCCTCGAAGGTCAGGGGCAGCACACCCATGCCGACCAGGTTGGAGCGATGGATGCGCTCGAAGCTCTGGCAGATCACGGCGCGCACGCCGAGCAGACGCGTACCCTTCGCAGCCCAGTCGCGCGAGGAGCCGTTGCCGTACTCGGCGCCGGCGAACACCACCAGCGGCACCTGCTCCTGCTGGTACTTCATCGCGGCGTCGTAGATCGACATCTGTTCGCCGTCGGGCCAGTGCTTGGTAAGACCGCCTTCAGGAATGTTGCCGTCGGCGCCCTTGAGCATGAAGTTCTTGATGCGGATGTTGGCGAAGGTACCGCGCATCATCACTTCATGGTTGCCGCGGCGCGTGCCGTACTGGTTGAAGTCGGCAGGACGCACCTGATGCTCGCTGAGATACTTGCCCGCGGGCGAGGTGAGCTTGATCGAACCGGCCGGCGAGATGTGGTCCGTGGTGATCTTGTCGCCGAACATCGCCAGGATGCGTGCCTCGACGATATCCGTGACCGGCTCCGGCTCCTTCTTCATGCCGTCGAAGTAGGGCGGGTTCTGCACATAGGTCGACGACATGTTCCAGCGATAGGTCTCGCTCTCGACCGTCTTGATCTTGCGCCAGTTGGTGTCGCCCTTGAACACGTCGGCATACTTCTTCTTGAAGATCGACGCGGTCACGAACTTCTTCATGAAAGCGTTGATCTCCTTGGTCGTCGGCCAGATGTCCTTGAGGTACACCGGCTTGCCGTCCTTGCCTTCGCCGAGCGGCTCGACGGCGAGGTTCTTCGTCACGCTGCCGGCGAGCGCATGCGCGACGACCAGCGGCGGCGAGGCCAGATAGTTTGCCTGCACGTCGGGCGAAACGCGGCCTTCGAAGTTGCGATTACCGGAGAGCACGGCCGCGGCGACGATGCCGTTGTCGTTGATCGACTTCGATATCTCCTCCGGCAGCGGGCCGGAATTGCCGATGCAGGTGGTGCAGCCGAAGCCGACCAGGTTGAACCCGACCTTGTCGAGATCGGCCTGCAGACCGGAATCCGAGAGATAGCCCGCGACCACCTGGCTGCCCGGAGCCAGCGAGGTCTTCACCCATGGCTTGGCCTTGAGGCCCTTCGCGGCCGCGTTGCGCGCGAGCAGGCCCGCGCCGATCAGAACGCTCGGATTCGACGTGTTGGTGCAGGAGGTGATGGCGGCGATCACGACGTCGCCGTGACCGATCTCGAAATTCTTGCCTTCGACGGCAAAGCGCTTCGCGGGCCCCTCGGTCTTCTTGTACTCTGTGCCAAGCGCGACCGAAAAACCTTCGGCGACCGAGGGCAGCGCGATGCGGCCTTCGGGGCGCTTCGGACCGGCCATCGACGGAACGACGTCGCCGAGGTCGAGGGTGAGGGTCTCGGTGAACACCGGATCCGCCGACTTGGCGGTGCGGAACAGGCCCTGCGCCTTGGCATAGGCCTGCACCAGCGCGACGCGCGGTGCTGCGCGGCCGGAGGTCTTGAGGTAGTCGAGCGCCGCGGCGTCGACCGGGAAGAAGCCGCAGGTCGCGCCATATTCGGGGGCCATGTTGGCGATCGTCGCCTTGTCGGCGACGGAGAGGTTGTCGAGGCCGGGGCCGAAAAACTCGACGAACTTGCCGACCACGCCGAGCTTGCGCAGCATCTGCGTCACGGTGAGCACGAGGTCGGTCGCGGTGACGCCTTCCTTCATCGCCCCCTTCAGCTTGAAGCCGACCACGTTGGGCAGCAGCATCGACAGCGGCTGGCCGAGCATGCAGGCTTCCGCCTCGATGCCGCCGACGCCCCAGCCGAGCACGGCGAGACCGTTGACCATGGTGGTGTGCGAGTCAGTACCGACAAGAGAATCCGGATAGGCGACCTCGAAGGTGCCGGTCTTCTTGCCGACCGTCATCTTCTCCTTCTTGGTCCACACCGTCTGGGAGAGATATTCGAGATTGACCTGGTGGCAGATGCCGGTGCCGGGCGGCACGACGGAGAAGTTCGAGAACGCCTTCTGGCCCCACTTCAGGAACTCGTAGCGCTCCTGGTTCTGCTTGTATTCCTCGGTGACGTTCTTGCCGAAAGCCTTGTTGTCACCGAAGAAGTTCACGATCACGGAGTGGTCGATGACGAGATCGACCGGTACCAGCGGGTTGATCTTCTCGGCATCGCCGCCGAGCTTCTGCATCGCGTTGCGCATCGCGGCGAGGTCAACGACGGCGGGAACGCCGGTGAAGTCCTGCATCAGCACGCGTGCCGGGCGGAATGCAATTTCATGTTCCAGCGACTTCTTGCGCAGCCACTTCGAGACCGCGACGATGTCTTCCTTCTTGACCGAGCGGCCGTCCTCATTGCGGAGGAGGTTCTCAAGCAGGACCTTCATCGAATAGGGAAGTTTCGAAATTCCCTTCAGACCATTCTTCTCGGCCGTGGGCAGGCTGTAATACACATAGGTCTTGGCGCCGACCTTGAGGGTCTTTTTGCATTTGAAGCTGTCGAGCGAGGTCATGAAAGGAAATCCCAATTGTTAGTTATACCCAGCTAGGGGTATTTTAACACCGTCTGCGATTCCGGCTGGATCGCTTGCAGGGGCAGGTTAAGTTGCTGCATCAAGTAGTTCCGGGCTTATAGAAGCTTTCTAACCGCGCCGCCACAGCCACAATCGAACCCCAGCAAGTCGCGAGCCAAAAATTCTGATGCGCTACCCCAAGATTTCCTGAGGCCTGGCTTTGAACGGGTTGGTATCAGGCAAGATGCAGTTGTCCGGACGCGGGGTGATTTGCGTGCGCGGCGGCCGCGAGGTGTTTTCCGGGCTCGATTTCGAGGCGGTGACCGGCGAAGCCGTCGCTGTCGTCGGCCACAACGGATCGGGCAAGACCTCACTGCTGCGGCTGATCGCGGGCCTGCTCATTCCGGCGGGTGGGACAATCGCCCTCGACGGGGGCGATGCCGAGCTGACGCTGCCCGAGCAATGCCACTATCTCGGCCATCGCGATGCCCTGAAGCCAGCCCTGAGCGTGGCTGAAAACCTGTCATTCTGGGCTGATTTTCTGGGCGGCGGGCGCTGCGACGCCGCTGAATGCCTCGCCGCCGTCGGCCTCGACCACGCCGCTGATCTGCCCGCCGCGTACCTGTCCGCCGGCCAGCGCCGCCGGCTCTCGCTGGCCCGGCTGCTGACGGTGCGCCGCCCGGTCTGGCTGCTGGATGAGCCGACCACTGCGCTGGATGCCGCCGGCCAGGACATGTTCGGTGGTCTGATGCGCGACCATCTGGCGCGCGGCGGCCTGATCATCGCGGCGACCCACGCGCCGCTGGGGATCGATTCGCGGGAGCTTCGGATCGGGAGTGTGGCGTGAGGCGGCCTGACCCTCAGATTTCCGGACGGTCGATCCCGGCTCCATCCGCCCCATCCCTTGCAGGAGGCGCCGCATGACCGCCCTGTCCGCCCTGATCCGCCGGGACATCCGGATCGCGCTTCGCGTCGGCGGCGGGGCGCTGATTGGCGTGCTGTTCTTCCTGACCGTCGTCGTCCTGATGCCGTTCGCCGTCGGGCCGGACCTGGCGCTGCTGTCTCGGCTGGGGCCGGCGATCCTGTGGCTGGGCGCACTCCTGGCGAGCCTGCTCACGCTGGACCGGCTGTTCATGGCCGACCATGAGGACGGATCGCTCGACTTGATCACGATGAGCCGGACACCGCTGGAACTGGCCTGCGCCGCCAAGGCGTTGGCGCAATGGCTGGCCGCAGGCCTGCCGCTGATTGTCGCAACCCCCGTGCTCGGCCTGCTGCTCAATCTCGACATGGTCGCGACCGGCGCGGTGGCGCTGACCCTGCTCGCCGGCACTCCGGCGCTGACGTTTACCGGCATGATCGGCGCGGCGCTGGCGGTGACGCTGCATCGCGGCGGGCTGTTGATGGCCGTGCTGGTGTTGCCGCTGTCGATTCCCGTCCTGATCTTCGGGGTCGCGGCCTCGCAGGCCGCGATCACGGGGCCGTCGTCATTCGGCGCGCCGTTCTCGATCCTTTGCGCGCTGTCGCTGGTCAGCCTCGTGATCGGCCCGTTCGCGGCCGCGGCGAGCCTGAAACATGGACTGGACTGACCTTGACCCCGATCAACTTTCGCTGCGCGCTTTCATGCCGATTGCGTGAGCGCTTACCGGTGATTATCAGAATACCATGTCGCTGATCGACCTCGCCAACCCCACAAGGTTCCTCACGCTGAGCGCGCGGGTGCTGCCGTGGCTTGCGGCCGCGACCGTCGTCCTGCTCACGATCGGCCTTTATCAGTCCGCGTATGCGCCCGACGATTATCAGCAGGGCGCGACCGTGAAGATCATGTTCATCCATGTGCCCAATGCGTGGCTGTCGATGTTCGTGTGGGGCGTGATGAGTGTCGCCTCGCTCGGCACGCTGGTGTGGCGGCATCCGCTCGCCGATGTCGCCGCGAAAGCCGCCGCACCGATCGGCGCAGCCTTCACCTTCCTCGCACTGCTCACGGGCTCGCTGTGGGGCCGGCCGATGTGGGGCACCTATTGGGAATGGGATGCGCGGCTGACCTCGGTGCTGATCCTGTTCCTGATGTATCTCGGCCTGATGGCGCTATGGCGTGCGGTTGAAGATCCCTCGCGCGCGGCACGCGCCGCAGCGGTGCTGACGCTGGTCGGCGCGATCAATCTTCCCATCATCAAATTCTCGGTCGATTGGTGGAATACGCTACATCAACCGGCCTCCGTTATGCGCATGGGTGGCTCGACGCTCGATAAGTCCTTCCTGATTCCGCTGCTGGTGATGGCGGTCGCATTCACGTTGCTGTTCGTCACGCTGCACTTGGCAGCGATGCGCAACGAGATTTTGCGCCGGCGCGTGCGCTCGCTGCAGATGATGCAAGCCAGTCAGAAAGCTGCATGATGTCGCTTGGCCCCTACGCATCCTTCATCGTCACGTCCTATGCTGCGGCGGCCGTCGTGGTCGCGATCCTGATCGGCTGGGTCGTGTTCGATTATCGCAACCAGACGCAGCGTTTGCGCGAACTCGAGCGCAGCGGCGTCACGCGCCGCTCGGGCCGAAGCGCTGTGGACACACCATGAGCGAGCAATCGACCTCGGCATCGCCGCAACGCCGCACCTTCCTGATGGTGCTGCCGCTGCTCGCCTTCATCGCCCTTGCCGTGCTGTTCTGGTTCCGGCTCGGCAGCGGCGATCCTTCGCGAATTCCCTCCGCGCTGATCGGTCGGCCCGCGCCGCAGACCACGCTGCCGCCGCTCGAGGGATTGCAGGCCGACAGCACGCAGGTGCCCGGCCTCGATCCCGCCGCCTTCAAGGGCAAGGTCAGCCTCGTCAACGTCTGGGCCTCCTGGTGCGTCCCCTGTCATGACGAAGCGCCGCTGCTGACGGAACTCGCCAAGGACAAGCGTTTCCAGTTCGTCGGCATCAACTACAAGGACGCACCCGACAACGCACGGCGATTCCTCGGGCGCTACGGCAATCCGTTCGGCCGCGTCGGCATCGACGCCAATGGCCGCGCCTCGATCGAGTGGGGCGTCTATGGCGTGCCGGAGACATTCGTCGTCGGTCGCGAAGGCACCATCGTCTACAAGCTGGTCGGCCCGATCACATCGGAGAATTACCGGACGGTACTGCTGCCGGAGATGGAGAAGGCGTTGAAGGCGGGAAGCTGATGCTGGTCTCGCGCCGCATACTCAACTGTCATCGCCCGACTTGATCGGGCGATCCAGTATTCCAGAGACGTCAGTCGTATACGGACAGGCCGCGGCGTACTGGATGCCCCGGTCAAGCCGGGGCATCCAGCGGTATGTGGAGCGGATGCTTCGCCCTACCCGCCTACCCCTTCCGCACATCCCCCGCCTCGGCCTCGCTCGCTTCCAGCGACGCCGGCTCGACACCGTAGCGTTTGGTCAGCGGCATCTGGGCGATGGCGAAGATCATGGTCAGCGGCGTGACGCCGAACACCTTGAAATTCACCCAGAAGTCCGTGCTCTGGGTGCGCCAGACGATCTCGTTCAGCACCGCCATGCCGGCGAAGAACAGCGCCCAGCGCAGCGTCAGGATGCGCCAGCCCTGCGGCGTCAGGTTGAACATCTGGTCGAACATGACGGCGATGAAGGAGCGGCCGAACAATAGGCCGCCGCCGAGGATCGCGGCGAACAGGCCGTAGATGATGGTCGGCTTGACCTTGATGAAGGTCTCGTCGTGCAGCACCAGCGTCAGCGTGCCGAACACCAGCACGATCACGCCCGTCACGATCGCCATGATCGGGATGTGGCGCGTCACCACATAGGACGCGATCATCGCCGCCACGATCGCGACCATGAAGGCGCCGGTCGCGGCGAACAGATTGAACTTCGCATTCACGAAGAAGAACACGAGCAGCGGACCGAGCTCGGTCGCGAGCTTGAACAGCGGATGCGGCTGGGTCTTGTCCATTCTCTAGCTTTCGATTCCGGCGATGGCGCGGGCGAAATCGCGCGCGGTGAACGGCGCGAGATCGTCGACGCCTTCGCCGACGCCGATGAAGTGCACCGGCAGTCTGAATTTTTCTGCGAGCGCCACCAAAATGCCGCCGCGCGCAGTGCCGTCGAGCTTGGTCATCGCGAGGCCGGTGACCCCTGCGGTGCGATGGAAGGCCTCGACCTGCGACAGCGCGTTCTGGCCGACGGTGGCGTCGAGCACAAGCAGCACCGCATGCGGCGCAGTCGCGTCCACCTTCCGGATGACGCGCACGACCTTCTCGAGCTCGTTCATCAGCTCGGCCTTGTTCTGCAAGCGGCCGGCGGTGTCGATCAGGAGCACATCGATGGTCTGCTCTTTCGCTGCCGTCAGCGCATTGAAGGCCAGGCTGGCCGAGTCCGAGCCCTGCGCTCCGGCGATCACGGGCGTCTTGGTGCGCTCGCCCCACACCTTGAGCTGCTCGATGGCTGCGGCACGAAACGTGTCGCCGGCAGCCAGCATCACCTTGCGGCCTTCGGACGCGAACTTTTGCGAGAGCTTGCCGATGGTCGTGGTCTTGCCGGAGCCGTTGACGCCAACCACGAGGATCACGAACGGCTTCTTGGCCGTATCGATCTCGAGCGGCCTCGCGACCGACGCCAGCACTTTCTCGACCTCGGTCGCGACCACATCCTTGACCTCGTCGGCCGAGATCGCCTTGTCGTATCGCCCGGTGCCGACCGCATCCGCGATCCGCGCCGCGACCGCGGTGCCGAGATCGGCGCGCAGCAGCACATCCTCGATGTCGTCGAGCATGGCGCGGTCGAGCTTGCGCTTGGTGACGAGGTCGGCGACCGCAGTCCCAAGCGAGGACGAAGTGCGCTTCAGCCCGTTGGACAGGCGGCGCCACCAGCTCAACTTGGGGGGATCTGACGTGGTATCGTTCATGGTGGCGGTGTGTTAGCCGTTCCCGCCCCTAAACGAAAGTCTTGCAATTGCTCGATGTTCCCGAATTGACCGCTGAGGAGATCCAGTCGCGCGTGCTCCATCGCGACGGGTTGATGCTGGTCATCGACAAGCCCTCGGGCCTGCCGGTGCATCGCGGCCCCAAGGGCGGCGCCAATCTGGAAGCCTCCTTCACGGCGCTCTGTTTCGGCCTGCCGCGCCCGCCGGTGCTGGCCCACCGGCTGGACAAGGACACCTCAGGCTGCCTCGTGCTCGGCCGCCATCGCAAAGCGACAGCGTCGCTCGGCCTCCTCTTCAAGCACGGCAAGATCGGCAAGACCTACTGGACCGTGGTCGAGGGCGGCCCCACGGAAGATGAGGGCACGATCGATATGCCGCTCGGCCGGCTGAATGCCGAGCGCGGCTGGTGGCAGAAGCCCGATCCCGAGGGGCAGAAGGCGATCACCAACTGGAAAGTAATGGGCCGGGGCGAAGGGCTGACCTGGCTCGCCATGGAACCTGTCACCGGGCGGACCCATCAATTGCGGGTACATTCGTCTGCGACCGGCTGGCCGATCTTCGGCGATAACATTTACGGCAGCGGCCCGCGTTTCGGCGAACCGAAGCTGCACCTGCATTCCCGCGAGATCGTGGTGCCGATCTCCCGGAACAAGGAGCCGGTCCGCGTCGTCGCGCCGGCCCCGCCTCACATGCACGGGAAGCTCCGCGCCTGCGGCTGGAACGGGGAATAACGCCTTCTCCGAGCCTTGGTTTACGAAACGTTCAGTGCTCGTCTCTAATGATAGTGGTTGCTTAGAACAAGCTTCCGTCATCCGCTCAGGACGAGCAACGCGTCATGTCCACGGCCGAACTATCGATCATCGACGAGGTCGAATCCGCCATTCGACTCGGCTCGGCGGAAAAGGGCCTTGAAACGGCCCGGCGCGTCACCGACCTGTTCCTGTCCTCCGCCGGAAGTTTTGACGACGAGCAGATCGCGCTGTTTGATGACGTGCTCGAGCGCCTGATCGGCACCATCGAGCTGCGTGCCATCGCCGACATGGGTGCACGCGTTGCGCTCGCCGAAATCAGCGCCCAGCTCGCGCCGATCGCGCAGGCGCCGCCCTCCGTCATCCGCCGCCTCGCCAACAATGACGAGATCCGCATCGCCGGCCCCGTGCTGCAGGAATCCGCCCGCCTCGACGACAGCGAGTTGGTGAAGATCGCATCATCCAAAGGCGAGCCGCATCTCCTTGCGGTCGCCGGCCGCTGGTGGTTGAAGGAGATCGTCACCGACGCGCTGCTGGCGCGCCGCTATCCCAGCGTCAACCGGCGCCTCGCCGCCAATCCCGGCGCGCGCGTTTCGGGCAACGGTTTCGCCGTCATCGTCGGCCAGGCGGAGTCCGATCCCGATCTCGCCGTCAGCGTTGGCGTCCGCGTCGATCTGCCATCTGATCTACGCCGTCGATTGCTGCACTCCGCGACGGATACGGTTCGCACCCGCCTGCTGTCGCGCGCGCCGCCCGATCTGTTCGATGAGATCCAGAGCGCGATTGCCGCCGTCACCGTCGGCGTCGAGCGTGAGATGTCGGGGGTCCGCGATTTCGAGGGCGCCAAGCGGGCGATTGCGAATCTCAAGGCATCCGGCCAGCTCAACGAGGCGACGCTGCTCGGCTTCGCAAGACACCGGCGCTACGAGGAGGCCGTGGCGGCGCTGGCGGCACTGTCAGGATCGACCGTCGAGGTGATTCGTCCGCTGATGCAAAGCCTGCGCGAAGACGGCCTGCTGGTGCCGTGCAAGGCGGCGCAGCTGAGCTGGGAAACCACCGCCGCCGTGCTCGAGAGCCGCTTTGCAACAGGAGCAATGAAGCCGGCGGATGCTGCGAGGGCGCAAAGCAATTTTGCACGCATGTCGCCGGAGAATGCGCGGCGGACGCTCAGGTTCTGGCAGGTGCGGGCGTCGTAGGCGCTTGCCCTTGTACCGTTAGCCGCTCGCCATCACTGCCGGCAATCCTGAGCGGCACGATACGTCCCGCGCGCCCGCCGGCAAGCGCCACCGGCATATAGTGCTCCGTGCGCCCCTGTCCCTCGCTCTCGATCAGCACATCGCGCGTCGCGCCGATCTCGGCTTGCAGCCGCTGCCGCAACGCGGCTTCGCCAGCCGCACGCAGCCTCCGCGCACGCTCCTTGATCGCTGGCCCCGCCACCTGCGGCATCCTCGCCGCCGGGGTGCCGGGGCGCGGCGAATAAGGGAAGACATGCAAGAACGTCAGGCCGCATTCCTCGACCAGATCGAGCGAGCGTGAGAACATTTCTTCCGTCTCTGTCGGAAAGCCCGCGATGATGTCGGCGCCGAGAACAATATCCGGCCGCAGCCGGCGCACCTGATTGCAGAACGCGATCGCGTCCTGTCGCAAATGCCGCCGCTTCATACGCTTCAGAATCATGTCGTCGCCGGATTGCAGCGACAGATGCAGATGCGGCATCAGGCGCGCATCCTCGGCGACGGTGTCGAGCAGATCGCGATCTGCCTCGATTGAATCGATCGAGGAGATGCGCAGGCGCTTCAGCTCCGGCACGTGCCGCAAGATCTGCTTCGTCAGCATGCCGAGCTTCGGCGCACCCGGAAGATCGGCGCCGTAGCTGGTGAGATCGACGCCGGTCAGCACGATCTCGGCATGGCCGCGTTCGACCAATGCCCGCACCTGATCGACCACCGCGCCCATCGGCACCGAACGCGAATTACCGCGGCCATAGGGGATGATGCAGAAGGTACAGCGATGGTCGCAGCCGTTCTGCACCTGCACGAACACCCGCGGCAGGCCGCTCGCATAGCCGTCGATCAGATGCGGCGCCATCTCCTTCACGGCCATGATGTCGCTGACCGCGATCTTCTCGCTGGCGCGGAGATCGAAGGCGTCGCGCGCCTGGCGCCACGCCTCGCCGCGCATCTTGTCGTCATTGCCGACGACGCGATCGACCTCGGCCATGTCGGCAAACGTCTGGCTTTGCGTCTGCGCCGCGCAGCCGGTGACGACGATGCGCGCACCGGGCCGTTCGCGCTTCAATTTGCGGATCGACTGCCGCGCCTGCGCCACCGCCTCGTTGGTGACGGCACAGCTGTTGATGACGATGGTGTCTACGAGCCCCGCGCCTTCCGCCTCGCGGCGGATCACCTCGGCCTCGAAGACGTTGAGGCGGCAGCCGAAGGTGACGATGTCGACGGCCATCAGCCGACCGGCGCGAACAGCGCCGGATCGAAATTGCCTTCATACTCGAAGGTCGCCGTGCCCGTCATCAGCACGTGGTCGTCGCGCTCGCGCCATTCGATGCCGAGCTTGCCGCCGGGCAACGTCATCTCGACCTTGCGCCCGGTGCGCTTCAGCCGCGCAGCTGCAACTGCGGTCGCACAGGCCGCCGAACCGCAGGCCATGGTGAGACCGGCGCCGCGCTCCCAGGTGCGCATCGTGATGTGCTCACGATCGACGACATGGGCGAGCGTGATGTTGGCGCGATCGGGGAAGATCGGATGATTTTCCAGCAGCGGACCAAAGCGCGCGAGGTCATGGGCGTTGACGTCGTCGACCCAGAAGATCGCGTGCGGATTGCCCATGCTCACCACGGACGGCGAATGCAGGATCGGGTTGTCGATCGGCCCGATCTGCAATTCGATGTAGCGGGTGTCGCGGAATTCCTGGTCGAGCGGAATGTCCTGCCAGCCGAACTTCGGCGCGCCCATGTCGACGGTGTAGAGATCGGGCGCCGGACCCTGCCAGGCATTGAGCAGGCCGGCCGCGGTCTCGAACGTTACCGTGGCCTGCCCGGTCTTCTCGAAGATGCGGCGGACCACGCAGCGCATGCCGTTGCCGCAGGCGCCGGCTTCCGAGCCGTCATTGTTATAGATGCGGATGAAGGCCTCGGTGCCGTCGAGCCGCGGCTTCTGGAGCACCATCAGCTGGTCGTAAGGCACGCCGCCTTGCGCGGACGCCACCGCGCGGGCATCGTCCGGCGTGACCGGCGAGGCGGAATCACGCATGTCGACAACGACGATCTCGTTGCCGATGCCATTCATCTTGGCAAATGCGTGATTGGCCAGCGCGCTCATGAAAATTCCCGAATTTCGCCTGCCTTATATGGCGATCCTTGCCGGCTTGGCCAGTGATTTGGCTGTGGCAGCCAAGGTGGACTGCCATGACGCATCTGTCATGGGACGAATTTAGCGCTCGCGTGTTAGAACCGCGCAGTTCGCGCGAACCGGAATGCGCCACCGGATTTGGGCGTTGGCGGGCAAGGTCTTGATACGGAAGCTGTTGGGGAGAATAGAATGTTTGGGTTTCGTCGTCTCGCTCTGGCCGCGCTGATCCCGGCAGCGGCCTTGTCGTGTGGCCTGTCCGGCGCTCTGGCTCAGACCCCGAGCCCGGCGCCCGCCGCATCGGCGAGTCCCTCGCCGGCACCGTCGGCTGCGCCCTCCCCGGCCGCGAGCGCTTCACCCGCGCCTGCGGCAACACCGGCGCCTGCCCCTTCGCCCGCGGCCAGTGCCTCACCGAGCCCGGCGGCCCCGCCGCCTGCGGCAGCCGCCACCCCCGCCCCGGTTCAGACCGCCGATCCCTTTGGCCAGGAGATCACGCTTGAGGCGAAGAAGGTCGTGATGGTCAAGGGCACCGCCAATTGGGACTCGGCCTTCGACACTCTGGTTGACGCCTTCAAGGCGCTGAATGCGCTCCTGGACAAGCAGGGCATCAACCACACCGGCAATTCGATGATCGTCTACACCTCGACCGACGACACCGGCTTCACCTTCCTCGCCGAGATCCCGATCGAGCAGGACCCGAAGAACCTGACCAAGGACATGAGCATCGGCAAATCGCCCGAGGGCAAGGCGCTGAAATTCGTCCATCGCGGCTCCTACGATAACATGGACAACACTTATGAGGCGATCACCAATCACCTCGACGACAAGAAGCTGGAAGCCAAGGACACGTTCATCGAGGAGTACCTCACCGATCCCCTCAAGACGGCCGAGGACAAGCTCGTGATCAATGTGTTCGTACCACTGAAGTGAGACCGATGAAAAAGCCTGCTACTCTTTTTACTTCCCTCGCCGCCATTTTCGCCGCCACGCTGCTGGCATCGCCCGCACTCGCCGACGATTTCCCGGCCGCCATCTCCGTCAGCGGCGAGGCGACCGTCTCGGCGGCGCCCGATCTCGCGCAGATCGATGCCGGCGTCGCCAATGACGCAAAGTCGGCGAAGGAAGCGTCCGACGCCAACAACGCCGCGATGGGCAAGGTGTTGCTGGCGCTGAAGGGCGCCGGCATCGCCGAGAAGGATTATCAGACCTCGCGGCTGTCGCTGCAGCCGCAATACGGCCAGAACAAATCCACCGGCGCCTCACCGGTCGTCGGCTTCCGCGCCTCTAACCGCGTCACGGTGAAAATTCGCGACGTGACCAAGGTCGCCGGCATCATCGACACGCTGGTCAGCGCCGGCGCGAACGATATCGGCAACATCTCGTTTGAAGTGACACAGGCGTCAAAGCTGCTCGATGATGCCCGCGAGCAAGCGGTGGCTGATGCCCGCCGCAAGGCCGAGATCTACGCCAGGGCCACCGGCGTCACGCTAGGCGCGCCGCTCAGCGTCTCCGAAGGCAGCGCTCCGATGCCGTTGTTCAAGGGCCGCATGGCCGCGGCCCCGATGGCTGCGTCTGCCGCGGTCGCGCCGGGCGAGGAAACGCTATCGGTGACCGTGAATGTGAGCTGGGCGATCAAGGCGGCGCAGTAACCGCCACGTCGTCATTGCGAGCGCAGCGAAGCAATCCAGACTGCTTCCGCAGAAACAGTCTGGATTGCTTCGTCGCTTCGCTCCTCGCAATGACGATCAGATCTCGACCACCTGACCCGGCTTCATCGCCACAAATCGCTCCTGCGGAATCTTCGCGGCATCGAGCGCCTCGACCAGTGCCTTGGCCGGCGCATCGATCGCTTCATCGGTCAGCTGGAACGTCCCGTGATGATGCCCGAGCGCGGCCTGCGCGCCGCAATCGGCGAGCGCCTTCACTGCATCTTCCGGATTCATGTGCTGGTCGCGCATGAACCAGCGCGGCTCATAGGCCCCGATGGGAAGGATCGCGAGACGCAGCGGCCCGTGCTTCTCGGCGACGCGACGAAAATGTCCGCCGTCGCCATAGCCGGAATCGCAGACGACATAGATCTTCCCTGCAGGCGTCTCCAGCACAAAACTCGCCCACAGCGCCTTGTTGCGATCGAACATGCCGCGTGCCGACCAGTGTCTGGTCGGCACCAGGGTCACGGCGATGCCGCCGCCAAGCTCGACACGGTCGTGCCAGTCGAACGCCTCCGCCTTGATCGCGGAATCAGCGCTGCGCATTGTCATATCGTTGCCGAGCGGCGTGATCACGCGCGGCGCAAAATTCTTGGCGAGCCGCGACAGCGTCGCGATGTCCAAATGATCGTAATGACCGTGCGAGACCAGCACGACGTTGATCTTCGGCAACTTGTCGAAGGCGATACCGGGCGCGTTGTGCCGCTTCGGTCCGGCAAAACTGGCCGGCGACACCCGCGTGGACCAGACGGGATCGACGAGGATGTTGAGGCCGCCGGTCTGGATCAGCCAACTGGCGTGGCCGACGAAGGAGAGCCGCACCTTGCCGCCATCGACACGCTCCGGTGGGGTGTCGGCGTGAGGACTGGGGGCCCAATCCGGCCATTTCGCGCGCTCCCGCCCGCCGCTGAACTGCCAGCGCAGCAGCTGGCGGAGCGATTTTGGCGGCGCGCCGTCCGGATCGAAGAAGTGCAGGCCATTGAAATGGTCGGAGGCGGGACCGTCATAGGTTTTCATGCGGGACATCCAGAGGGGAACACCGACCACCGCGCCGGCTCCGGCAAGCAGTCCGAACAGACGGCGGCGGGTGATCGGCGCGGGGCGGGCTTCAGGGATGGTTGGGACGGTACGACATCACGAGCTATATGGGCGGGACCGCCGAAAAAGGAACCCGTCGCCGGAAACGACGTGTTTTCAAGATCTTGCCCTGGCAAAGGCGCCCCTCCACCCTAACTTTCCTTGACTTTTGGGCGTGAGCGGCGTTTAACCCCGCCACTTTCTCGGAAAGGCTTTCTTTTCGACCCGCCGCCTGGCCCCGGAGGCCAGAGGTCAACGCCCGACAGCGCTATGCGCCCTCGGGCGTGAAAGTGTTTGGATTTCCTCATCCTGAGGAGCCGCGAAGCGGCGTCTCGAAGGATGAGGTCACGACGACACCCTTCGAGACGCAGGCTACGCCTGCTCCTCAGGGTGAGGGCAAGAACAGGACAACGGCATTGTTCGACAATCTGTCGGAACGGCTTGGCGGCATTCTCGATCGTCTGACGGGGCGCGGTGCGCTGACCGAAAAGGACGTCGATGCCGCGATGCGCGAGGTGCGCCGCGCGCTGCTGGAGGCCGACGTCGCGCTCGAAGTCGTGCGCAGCTTCACCGAACGGGTCCGCGAGCAGGCGATCGGCGCCACCGTCGTCAAGTCGGTGACGCCCGGCCAGATGGTGGTCAAGATCGTCCATGACGAGCTGATCAACACGCTCGGCGCCGAAAGCCAGACCATCGACGTCAATTCCGTGCCGCCGGTGCCGATCATGATGGTCGGTCTGCAAGGCTCCGGTAAGACGACCACCACTGCAAAACTCGCCCGCCGCCTGGTCCAGCGCGACAAGCGCAAGGTGCTGATGGCCTCGCTCGACATCTATCGCCCGGCGGCGATGGAGCAGTTGGCCGTGCTCGGCCGCGATCTCGAGATTCCGACGTTGCCGATCGTCGCCGGCCAGCAGCCGGCTCAGATTGCCAAGCGTGCGCTCGAGGCTGGCAAGCTCGGCGGCTACGACATCGTGCTGCTCGACACCGCCGGCCGCACCACGCTCGACGAAGAGATGATGGCGGAGGCCGCCGCGATCAAAGCGGCTGCGAACCCGCATGAAGTGCTGCTGGTCGCGGACAGCCTCACCGGCCAGGACGCGGTGAATCTCGCCCGCGCCTTCGACGAGCGCGTCGGCCTCACCGGCATCGTGCTGACACGAGTCGACGGCGACGGCCGCGGCGGCGCTGCGCTGTCGATGCGCGCCGTCACCGGCAAGCCGATCAAGCTGCTCGGCACCGGTGAAAAGACCGACGCGCTGGAAGATTTTCATCCTGATCGTATCGCGGGCCGCATCCTCGGCATGGGCGACGTGGTGTCGCTGGTCGAACGCGCCGCCGCCAACATCGACGCCGAAAAAGCCGCGCGCACCGCCGAGCGCATGCGCAAGGGTCAGTTCGACCTCAACGACATGCGCGAGCAGCTCTCGCAGATGGCGAACATGGGCGGCATCAGCAGCCTGATGGGAATGATGCCCGGCATCGCCAAGATGAAGAACCAGATCGCGGCTGCCGGGATCGACGACAAGATTTTGAAGCGTCAGGTCGCCGTGATCGATTCCATGACGCGCGACGAGCGCCGTCATCCCGACCTGCTCAAGGCCAGCCGCAAGAAGCGCATTGCCGCCGGCTCTGGTCAGAGCGTCGAGCAGGTCAACAAGCTCCTGAAGATGCACCGGAACATGGCCGACGTGATGAAGGCGATGGGCTCGGGCAAGCGTGGCCCGCTCGCCGGCATCGCGCAGGCGATGGGCTTTGGCGGCGGCATGAAGATGCCGTCTCCGGACGAGATGAAGGCGCTGCAGGAGAAAATGCAGAGCGGCGGCGGACAAGGTCTGCCGAGCCTGCCGAAGGATTTGCCGGCCGGTCTTCGCACCGGCCTGCCGAACGTTCCTGGACTAACCGGCCTGAGCGGCAAGCCGACGCTGCCCGGCCTCGGCGGCTTTCCAGGCAAGAAGAAATGAGGAATTCGTCGCGAGGGATCGCATCGGTCTCGCGCAACGCGGAATACCAATCAACCGAACAAACCGTATCTTGAAGGAGAACTAAATGTCCGTCGTTATCCGCCTCGCCCGCGCTGGTACCAAGAAGCGTCCCGTCTATCACGTCGTCGTCGCCGACTCGCGTTTCCCGCGTGATGGCCGCTTCATTGAGCGCCTCGGCTATTTCAACCCGCTGCTGCCGAAGGACAACGAAACCCGCCTGAAGCTCGACATGGACAAGGTGAAGGCCTGGCTCGCCAAGGGCGCGCAGCCCTCGGACCGCGTGTCCCGCTTCCTCGATGCCGCCGGCGTCAAGAAGCGCGAAGCGCGCAACAACCCCGAGAAGGCCGTGCCGCGCAAGGAGCGCAAGGCGCAGGCCGAAGCCGCTGCGAAGGGCTAAGGCTAGACCATGTCGGCGCTGATCTGCGTCGCGCGGATCGGCGCCGCGCATGGCGTGCGCGGCGCGGTCAAACTGTGGACCTTCACCGAAGATCCCTTTGCCGTTAAGCGCTACGGTCCGCTTCTCTCCAAGGATGGCAAGCGCCAGTTCGAGCTGGCGCAGGCCCGCGAAGCCAAGGACCATCTGGTCGCGACCTTCAAGGGCGTCACGACCCGCGACGAGGCCGAACGCCTCAACGGAATCGAGCTCTATGTCACGCGCGAAAAACTGCCCGCGACAGATGACAACGAATATTACCACACCGATCTGATCGGGCTCGCCGCCGTCACCACGGCAGGCGATGCGCTCGGCCGCGTGCTCGCGATCCATAATTTCGGTGCCGGCAATATCATCGAGATCGCGCCGCTGAAGGGCCCGACGATGCTGCTGCCGTTCACCAACGCGGTGGTGCCGGAGGTCGATATCGCCGGCGGCCGCGTCGTGATCGCGCTGCCTCAGGAGATCGAGGGCGATGACGAAGGCGATGCCCCCTCCACGAGTCGTCCCGGTGAAAGCCGGGACCCATAACCACGGGCCGGAATTTTAGCTAAGCTGAACGCTCCAGCCGTCGCAAAACGAAGCGCGGTGGCTATGGGTTCCCGGATCAGCGCTCCGCTTCGCTGCGCTGTCCCGCGACGATACCAACTGAGATCCCATGACCAACCCCACACCCTGGCGCGCAACGGTGCTGACGCTGTTTCCGGAGATGTTTCCGGGGCCGCTCGGCATGAGCCTGGCCGGGCGGGCGCTGGCCTCGGGACTGTGGGAGCTGGAAGCGCGGGACATCCGGGCTTCCGCCACGGACCGCCACCGCAGCGTCGACGACACCCCCGCCGGCGGCGGCCCGGGCATGGTGCTGCGGGCCGACGTTCTGGCGGCGGCGATCGATGCTGTGCCGATCGTCCCGGACCGGCCAAAACTGCTGATGAGCCCGCGCGGTCGGCCGTTGACCCAGGCCCGCATCATGGAGATGGCCCAGGGCCCCGGCCCCCTGATCGTCTGCGGGCGGTTCGAGGGGATCGACCAGCGGGTGATCGACGTCCGTGGCCTGGAGGAGGTTTCGATCGGCGATTATGTGCTCTCGGGGGGCGAAATCGCGGCTTTGGCGCTGATCGATGCCTGCGTCCGGCTGCTGCCGGGGGTGATGGGCAAGGAAGTCTCGGGAACCGAAGAAAGTTTTTCGGACGGCCTGCTCGAATACCCCCAATATACGCGCCCGCAGCTGTTCGAGGGCGTTCCGATCCCAGAGATCCTGACCTCCGGCGACCACGCCAAGGTCGCGGCCTGGCGGCGGGCGCAATCGGAGGCCCTGACCGCGGCCCGGCGGCCCGATTTATGGGCCCGAATCCCGGCCAAAGCCCCGAATCGGCCCGGACGCCAAAAAACGCCAAAAAACAAGACAGACGGGTGACAAACGCTCCGGCTTGCCTTATAGGAGCGGCCACATCCGCAATGGCTGGATAAACGAATTTCGCGCGGCCCCCGTTTCCAAGGCTGGGCGCGCCGATGGAGATTTACCCATGAACCTGATCCAACAGCTCGAAAAAGAGCAATTCGAGAAGCTCTCCGCCAGCAAGGAGATTCCGGAGTTCGGACCCGGCGACACCGTGATCGTCAACGTGAAGGTCGTCGAAGGCGACCGCACCCGCGTGCAGGCCTATGAAGGCGTCTGCATCGGCCGTTCCGGCGGTGGCCTCAACGAGAGCTTCACCGTTCGCAAGATCTCCTACGGCGAAGGCGTGGAGCGGGTGTTCCCGGTGATGTCGCCGATGATCGACTCGATCAAGGTGGTGCGCCGCGGCAAGGTGCGTCGCGCCAAGCTCTATTATCTTCGCAGCCTTCGCGGCAAGTCGGCCCGCATCGTCGAGAAGACTGAGCACAAGGCCGCCGTCAACGAGTAAGCTCCGCTTACAGGCAAGTTTCCGAAAGCGCGGGGCAAAGCCCCGCGCTTTTTTGTTGCCTCAGCCGTGCGCGTCAAAGCGCTCGCGATTCCAATTCGGCCTGCTATATATTCCTGGAATGTTTCCAGATCTGACCAGCCTCTCGCCGATCCAGCGCGTCGTCATCGACGATCGCTCGCGGCTGCCTGGCCGGTTCTTCGGACGCTTTGCGACCTCGGCAACGTCAGAGCTTACGCGCGCAGCCTAAAAGCTGCGCTGACGATTTTGTTGCCCGCGCGTCACCCGCGCATATCCGCTGACACACATTCCCGGAGCTGAAGCTCATGTCCAAGCCGACCACATTGTACGACAAGATCTGGAACGACCATCTGGTGCACGAAGCCGAGGACGGCACTTGCCTGCTCTACATCGACCGCCATCTGGTGCACGAGGTGACCTCGCCGCAGGCGTTTGAAGGCCTGCGCACCACGGGCCGCAAGGTCCACGCGCCTGAGAAGACGCTCGCGGTCGTCGACCACAACATCCCGACCACCGACCGCTCGAAGCCGAACCCGGACCCCGAGAGCATCGAGCAGATGCGCGTGATGGCGGAGAACGCCAAGGAATTCGGCATCGAATATTACAACGAGTTCGACAAGCGCCAGGGCATCGTCCACGTCATCGGCCCGGAGCAGGGCTTTACGCTGCCCGGCACCACCATCGTCTGCGGTGACAGCCACACCTCGACGCATGGCGCATTCGGCGCGCTCGCGCACGGCATCGGCACCTCCGAGGTCGAGCATGTGCTGGCGACGCAGACGCTGATCCAGAAGAAGGCGAAGAACATGCGTGTCACCGTCGACGGCAAATTGCCGGACGGCGTCACGGGCAAGGACATCATCCTGGCCATCATCGGCGAGATCGGCACCGCGGGCGGCACCGGCTACGTGCTGGAGTATGCCGGCGACGCCATCCGCGCACTGTCGATGGAAGGCCGTATGACAGTCTGCAACATGTCGATCGAAGGCGGCGCACGCGCCGGCATCGTCGCGCCCGATCAAAAGGCGTTCGACTTCCTGCGTGATCGTCCGAAGTCGCCGAAGGGTGCGGCCTGGGACGAAGCGATGCGCTATTGGGAGAAGCTGCGCTCCGATGACGGCGCACATTTCGACCACGAGATCCGCCTCGACGCAGCAAAGCTGCCGCCGATCGTGACCTGGGGCACGAGCCCAGAGGATGTCATCTCGGTGACCGGCATCGTGCCCGATCCGGACAAGATCGCGGACGAGGCCAAGCGCCTCTCCAAGCATCGCGCGCTGAAGTACATGGGGCTGACGGCCGGCACCAAGATCACCGACATCAAGCTCGACCGCATCTTCATCGGCTCCTGCACCAACGGCCGCATCGAAGATCTGCGCGCTGCCGCCAAGATTGCGGAAGGCAAGCATGTCTCTGGCCACGTCAACGCCATGGTCGTGCCGGGCTCCGGCATCGTGAAGGAGCAGGCGGAAGCTGAAGGTCTGGACAAGATCTTCATCAAGGCCGGCTTCGAATGGCGCGAGCCAGGCTGTTCGATGTGCCTCGCCATGAACCCGGACAAGCTGGCTCCGGAAGAGCGTTGCGCCTCGACCTCGAACCGCAATTTCGAGGGACGCCAGGGTTTCAAGGGCCGCACGCATCTGGTGTCGCCGGCAATGGCGGCGGCCGCGGCAATCGCGGGTCACTTCGTTGACGTCAGGGATTGGCGCTGAGCCACTGCATCGAAACTCGCGATACAAAAGGGCGCCGTTGAGGCGCCCTTTTCATTTCGGCATTTATGCGTGCTTACCAATAGCGGTACGGATGGTGCCAGCGATGCCAATGGTGCCAGTGGCAGATGCGGCGCGGGCCGTAATAGGTCCAGATAATCCGGCAGCGGCGCGGATGGTGGTAGATGGGATAGTAGCCACCGTAATAGCGCCGGTGGAAATGGCGATAGCCGTAATGGGGGCGATAGCCCCAGTGGCGGTGATAGCCGCCATATCCGCCGTAGCGATGGAAGCCGCCGTAGCGAATGCCGCCACCGTGGAAGGCCGGCGCAGCGCGGAAGCCGCCGCCATGGAAGCCACCGAAATGTCCTCCACCACCGTGGAAACCTCCACCACCGTGGAAACCTCCACCACCGTGGAAACCTCCACCACCGTGGAAACCGCCGCCACCGTGGAAACCGCCACCACCGTGGAAACCTCCACCGTGTCCACCACCGCCGCCGCCGTGGCGGACCTGGATCGTCATGTCGTCGCTTGCAGCTTTCGCCGCGGGCAGCGCGGTCGGATTGATCGGCGTCATCGCTTCAGCGCGACGCGCGGTCCCGGCCGCCAGCATCAGCGTGGCAATGGCCGCAAGCCCGAGCAAGCGCAGCGGGCTTGTTCCGGGACCCAGTATCCTCGGCATGGAAGATCTCCCTGAATGCGAACAGCTTGATTGCGGCGCAGCGTCTCGCACCGTCGCTGTTCATTTGCAGTCGCTCCCGAGATTAAACTAGGGACGGTGACGTGAACGCCTCATGAATGAACGACGTTCCCGGGCAACGCTGGCGCGTCACCACCACGGCCCGTAGCCGAACACGAACGGCGCGGGCACGCCGTAGGGATAGGGACGGTAATAGACGGGCCGCGCATAATAGTGCGGATCAGGACGCGGAGCGTATCGCGCGACATCGTATCGCACATGCCGTCGCGCATCGAAAACTGCGCGCCCGGCGGAAGCATCCGGCAGCTTCGTCACTCTCTGCGCGGCGGAAGCGCAAGGCAGGCCTGCGGCAAGCCCGACAGCAACGGCCAATGCGATCCATTTCGTCATGACGACCTCCGCCGTCAACATGCGGGCATCACGCGGCCGTCTGCAAGTTAAAAACAGGCCCGTCATGCGGGCCTGTCCTATTCGTACCGGCGTTCACCAACGGCGGTGATGCCAGCGGTGTCCGCGCCAATGACGAGAGCGCCAATGATGGCGATGCCAGCGCACCTCGGTCGTCGGCCTCGCTTCGTCCTGCACCGACTGCGCGGCACCGGGATTGATCAGCGACACCGCCTGCGCGCGCTCGACCGGAGCGGCGAGAACGAACAGCGCTCCAGTGGCCGCAAGGCCGAGCATTTTCAAGGACTGCATTTCAGTTTGATCTCCTGACATCGTTGCGGGTGCACGCACTGATCAGACGTTGCGGCACGGGCGCGACGGGAGAGCCGAACCTGGAACCCTGGGCCTGAATCTGTTATGGATGAACGCGCCCCGGATATGAATGCAGAAAACGCGGACAAGTTCCTGAGCAGCGGCGCAACATTTCATGCGCCGACAAAACCAGCCGTCAGCGACGAGGCGTCGAGACCGGCTCTGCGGGCCCGCTCAGCCGCGACGCCAGTAGCAGCTCATATGCGGCACGATCACCGTGCCGCTCGGCCGGAATTCCTGCACATAGGTGGCGTTGCATTCACGGACCGCATCCGGGCCCGGGTTGTAGCGCGGATAGACGCCGTCCGGGATGTAGTAGGGCGTGACGCGCAGGCGCGTCTGGGGCCGCTTGCGTGGCGGCCGTGCGTCGTCGGGCGAGACCGCCTGGGCCACCCGGAGTTCGGCGCCGGCCGTCTGGGCTTCGGCGGGGACGCAACCTTGCGAAAACAACCCCATGCACAGTAGCGTCAGCGCTGTTTTCGCTCGCATTTTATCGCCCACCTGAACCACCCTCACCGAGGCCCACGCTCCCCGTTTTGGCGGCGCCCGTCAACCTCGCACGCTTATAAAGCCAGATGCATCGCTGCGGAACCCGCGCTAGGAGAAACGCATGTGGATCGACCTGAAAGCGCCCTCGCTGGCCGAGATGGAAGTGACGGCGCACGACATTTTCGAGCGCCTGCCGGCGGAATTTCGCAGGCTCTGTGAGGGCCTGATCATCCGCGTCGACGATTTCCCGACCGAGGAAGTCATGGACGAGATGGAATGCGAGAGCGAGTTCGACCTACTCGGCCTGTTCCAGGGCGTCGGCCTGCCCCAGCAAAGCTTTGGCGATGTGGCGCGGCTGCCTAACATGGTCTGGCTCTACCGCCGGCCGATCCTGGACTATTGGGCCGAGCACGACGAAAGCCTCGGCCACATCGTCCGCCACGTCCTGATTCACGAGATCGGGCACCATTTCGGCCTCTCGGACGACGATATGGCTGATATTGAGGCTCAAGCAGACTAGATCTGCCGAAATCGACCTAGGATTCGAGCCTTAATCGCGATAAATACGCGGTCCCTAACCACTCCTCGGGAAGCGCAAACAATGGACAAGTTCACTACGCTGGAAGGCGTCGCGGCGCCGCTGAAGATCATCAATGTCGACACCGACATGATCATTCCGAAGCAGTACCTCAAGACCATTAAGCGTACCGGCCTTGGCAAGGGGCTCTTCTCCGAGCAGCGCTACAAGGATGACGGTAGCGAGAACCCGGATTTCGTCCTCAACCAGCCCGCCTATCGCAAGACGAAGGTGCTGGTCGCCGGCGACAATTTCGGCTGCGGCTCGAGCCGCGAGCATGCGCCCTGGGCGCTGCTCGACTTCGGCATCCGCTGCGTGATCTCGACCTCGTTCGGCGACATCTTCTACAACAACTGCTTCAAGAACGGCATTCTGCCGATCCGCGTCAGCCAAGAAGACCTCGACAAGCTGTTCGACGACGCCGAGCGCGGCGCCAACGCGACGCTGACGATCGATCTGCCGAACCAGGAGATCCGCGGTCCCGACGGCGGCACGGTCAAGTTCGAGATCGACCCGTTCCGCAAGCACTGCCTGATCAACGGCCTCGACGACATCGGCCTCACGATGGAGAAGAAGTCCTCGATCGACACTTATGAAGAGAAGCTCAAGCACGAACGCGCCTGGGCCTGATCTCAAATTCCGGTTCGAGCCCCGGCGTCATCGGCGCCGGGGCTTTTTCTTTGTCCTCGATATCCCGTATAGCTCCATTCATGCTGCCCGACATCGTCACCTTCTGGCACGGCCCGATAGACGCGCTGCGCCAGACCTGTCTGCGCTCGCAACTCGCGGCCGGCCACAAGGTCACGGTCTACAGCTTTGACACCATCCCGGGTCTTCCGGCGGGCGTCGGCAATGCCGATGCCGAAGCGATCCTGCCGCATGCCTTCTCCGAACGATTGCGGCCGCCGCAACTGGACGGAAGCTGGCGCGACTGGACCACGCTGCAGTTCAGCGACTTCTTCCGCATGAAACTGATGGCGAAGGGTTTTGGCCTCTGGCTCGATGCCGACGTGCTGCTGCTCAAGCCCGCCGAGATCAATCCGGCAAAGCCTTACTTTGCCTGGGAGCGGCCGCGCCAACTCGGCAATTCCGCGATCTATCTGCCGCCCGAGCACGGCATCGTCGCGGCCTTCGAAGAGCTGATGGAGCAGGAGGAGCTGACACCGAACTGGCTGTCGGTGCGCCACCGCATCACCTTCATGATGCGCCGCCTGCGCGGCGGCTCGAACCGTCTCTCCGACCTTCGTGTTGCGATCTTCGGGCCCGCAGCACTCACCGCGCTCGCGCGCCGCACCGGCGAATTGCACAATGCGCTGCCGAAGCAGTCGTTCTACGCCGTGCACGCCGAGCCCAAGCTGTTCTTCGATCCCTCGAGCTATCTCGGCCTCGTCACCAACCCCGAGATCATCGGCCTGCACATCTCGCCAAAAGGCCGCGGCGGCGAGAAGCCGATTCCGGGCAGCCTCTATGCGTGGGCGACGGAGCGGTTCTCGTAGCTTCCGCGCAGGCCGTGCGCCCCCTCTCCCGCTTGCGGGAGAGGGTTGGGGAGAGGGTGTCTCCACAACGGGACAATGCCCTAGAGGAAAGAACCCTCACCCGGCGCAAGCGCCGACCTCTCCCGCAAGCGGGAGAGGTGCAGCGGAGCCCGTGGCCTCGTTATCTCAATTTGATCCAGCGCAACGCGCCCCAGCACTCGTGACCGGCACGGTCGTTGAAAATTACCACGGCTATTGCGGCAACGCCGCGACGTCGGAATCGCTCGATCGGGCAGACGTCGCGCCGCGGCGGCGCGGGAAATCCCGCCCGGCCAGGAATTTCTTGGTCCCTGCCTCGGATCGAGGTCGGGTCGGCCATTGATTTACGTCAAGCTTCAGGACAAATTCGGGCTCGATCATGGGCTGGCAACGGTGATCCGTTGTCGTGCCAACACACATTGAATGGTGCCCGGATGATCACGATTCCTGAATTGGTGGCGCAGACCTTATCGTCGTTTCTGACGTCCGATACCCGAGACCGGTTCGGTTCGTCTCATGCCCGTTTGACCGAAGTGCTTCCGTTTGCAGCCAGGCTTACGCTGGAATGCATCGGCAACAGCGACGCTCTCTATCACGACGTCGAGCACACCATGCTCGTTACCCTGGCGGGACACGATATCCTGATGGGACGGATGATGTTGCGTCCGACGACAGCCGCAGACTACGCAAATTTCATCCTGGCCTGCCTCACTCATGATATCGGATATGTGCGCGGCATCGTTCAGGGCGACACCGAGGACTCCTATGTTGCTGACACGACCGGCCGCACGGTTCGTCTCCCGCGCGGGGCGACGGATGCCTCGCTCGCGCCCCATCATGTCGACCGCTCGAAGCTGTTCGCCTCCGAGCGCTTCGATGGTGTCGAAGAAGTTGACGCAAGCCGGATTGCGCGAGCCATAGAGTTCACGCGTTTTCCTTATACGGATACGCCTAACGACGAGCTGGTCGAAGAGGAAGGCATGCTGCTGCGCGCCGCGGACCTCATTGGCCAGCTTGGCGACCCGAACTATCTCAGAAAGGCAAATGCACTCTTCTACGAGTTTGAGGAAATCGGGCTGAACAAGAAGCTCGGCTACGAAACGCCTGCAGACGTCGTCTACAAGTACCCGCAATTCTATTGGAGCAACGTCGCCCCGCAAATTCAAGGCGCCATACGTTATCTCAACATCACCGCGAGCGGGCGGCAATGGATTGCGAACCTGTACGGCAACGTTTTCCGGGCTGAGCGCGAACCGGGCTTATCCGGACCACAGCCATAATGGTGATCTTGGACGAATACTCGAACGATATCGCATGACCAATTTCGCCGAGAGCGGGACGAAGAGGCGACGGTGGCCTTACCGTTTGGCCGTGGTGCTGATCGCCTATCTGGCTCTGGCCTACTTTCTGGCGCCCCTACTGTGGATCCATCACGAGCACGAAGCCGGGCTAGCTTCGTTGCCAATGGTCACCAGGACGTCGGACGATATCCCTGCTGATCCCCTGAACGTTGGAATCGTCGGCAACGAAGAAGACGTTGTCCGCGCCATGAATGCGGCTGGATGGTTTGCAGCCGACGCCGTGACCCTGCGTTCGAGTGTCGAGATCGTCGGGAGCGTGGTGCTGGATCGCCCCTATCACAACGCTCCCGTCAGCCCGCTCTACTATCTGGGAAAGAAGGAGCAATACGCTTTCGAGAAACCCGTCGGGAGCAGTGCGGATCGACGGAATCACGTCCGGTTCTGGAAGGCTCTCGAAAAAGGCGACGACGGTCGTCCGGTCTGGCTCGGCTCGGCGACCTTCGACCGGGGTGTCGGGCTAAGCCACGACACAGGACAAGTCACTCATCATATCGCGGCCAACATCGATGCCGAGCGAGATCTCCTGATGACCGACCTAAGCAAGGCAAAAGTCGTCAGCAATTTCTTTCAGATCTCGGGCATAGGCCCGACGCTGTTCGGCCGAAACGGGGGTGGCGACCCCTATTACACCGACGGCGAGATCCATGTTGCCGTCCTCGTGCCAGGAGCGGCGAATGGACCTGCCGATCCGCCGACCATCCCGCCGCCTTCTCTTATTGCCCTGAAAGATGCCATATGGCACGGCATCGCTCACAAAGCCGAAGGCACGCCCTAAAGCGCGATGAGATTTGGATGAATCGTCATCGCGCTTTAGGTGGTTGTTTGCGCATGATCTTTCCGGAAAACCGCTTCGCACTTTTCCGGATCATGCTCTAGCCCTTGCTCATTGCCGTGATCGCGTCCGCGATCTCGATCGTGCGTTTCGCCATGGCGGCGTGCAGGCGCTCCACCATGGCGCCGTCGAGGCGGATCGCGCCGCGCGAGACGTTTTCCGGCAGCTCGAACGCCGCGATGATTTTTCGGGCGCGCGCGATCTCTTCTTCTGGCGGCGTGAAGATCGCGTTGCAGGCGTCAATCTGAGACGGATGGATCAGCGTCTTGCCGTCGAAGCCGAGATCGCGACCCTGCGCGCATTCGGTGGCAAAGCCATCGGGATTGTTGATATCGCTGTAGGGACCATCGAGGATCTCGAGGCCATGGGCGCGTGTCGCCAGGATGCAATGGGTGATCATCGGGATCATCGCGGCGCGGCCGGGCATCATCTTGATTCGCGTCTCGCGCGAGATGTCATTCGGGCCGAACACGAAGCCTGACAGGCGCGTCTTGGGATCGCGACCGGCCGCGGCCAGTTCCTCCGCATGCAGCACCGCGCGCGCGGTCTCGATCATGGCCCAGACTTTCACGGTCGGCGCGGCACCGAGGTCGGCGAGATGGCGGCCGATGATCTGGAGATCCTCGATGCTTGAAACCTTGGGAACCAGGATGCCGTCGGGCGAGGCCTTGGCGGCCATCGCGACATCGTCGGCCCACCATTGCGAGTCGAGGCCGTTGGTCCGGATCAGGATCTCGCGCTTGCCGAAACCCTTGGCCGCGATCGCGGCGGCGATGCCGTCACGTGCCACCGCCTTGGCGTCGGGGGCGACGGAGTCTTCGAGATCGAGGATGAGGCCGTCGGCGGCGAGATTCCGCGCCTTTTCAAGGGCGCGGGGGTTGGAGCCGGGCATGAACAGATGGCTGCGGCGCGGGCGGGTCATGCTGGCGTTCCTTCCGGTTTCCACGTCACTATTCCGACCGAAGCCGATAGCACTTGGCCTGCCTATTCGAAAGGCTTGTTCGGCCCTCTGGTCTATGGTTAGGCATAGGCCATGATCACATTCCCGAAGCATTTGCTGGAAGGCTACAACGCCTTCGCCACCCAGCGGCTGCCGGCCGAGCAGAACCGCTATCGCGAGCTGTCGGTGAAAGGGCAGTCGCCACCTGTGATGGTGATCGGCTGCTGCGACAGCCGCGTCTCGCCCGAAGTGATTTTCGACGTCGGTCCGGGCGAGCTCTTCGTGGTCCGCAACATCGCCAATCTGGTGCCGACCTATCAGCCCGACGAGAATGCGCACGGCGTTTCGGCGGCGCTGGAATATGCCGTTACAGTGCTACGCGTCAAACACATCGTGGTGCTCGGGCACGCGCAATGCGGCGGCATCCGCGCCTTCGTCGACAAGATCGAGCCGCTCACGCCGGGCGATTTCATCGGCAAATGGATGCAGATGTTCATCAAGCCCGGCGAAGTGGTCGAGCAGCGCGACCACGAGACCATGGCGCAATTCGTCGAGCGCATCGAGAAAGCCGCGGTGTTCCGCAGCCTGGAAAACCTGATGACGTTCCCGTTCGTGCGCAAGGCCGTCGAGAGCGGCCAGATGCAACTGCACGGCGCCTATTTCGGCGTCGCGGAGGGAACGCTGTTCGTGCTGGACAAGGCGAGCAAGGAATTCAAGAGCGCGCGGAGCGTGGTGTAGGCCGCTCGCGGCTTGGCTTGAATTCGTAGGGTGGGCAAAGGCGCACCGCGCCGTGCCCACCATCTTTTCCGATTATGCGCCGGTGGTGGGCACGCTTCGCTTTGCCCACCCTACGGCAGCTCGTTACGCCGCCTTCTTCTTCGCGCTGATCAGCTTGCGGTTGATCAGGACTTCCGCGATCTGGATCGCGTTGAGGGCTGCGCCCTTGCGTAGATTGTCCGACACGCACCACAGCACGAGACCGTTCTCCACCGTCGCGTCCTCGCGGATGCGGCTGATATAGGTCGCGTCCTCGCCGGCCGCTTCATACGGTGTGGCGTAGCCGCCGGCCTCCTGCTTGTCGATGACGAGACAGCCGGGCGCCTTGCGCAGGATGTCGCGCGCTTCGTCCGCAGTGATCGGATTCTCGAACTCGATGTTGACGGCCTCGGAGTGACCGACGAACACAGGCACGCGCACGCAAGTCGCGGAGAGCTTGATCTTGGGATCAAGAATCTTCTTGGTCTCCGCCATCATCTTCCACTCTTCCTTGGTGTAGCCGTCCTCCATGAAGACGTCGATGTGGGGAATGACGTTGAAGGCGATACGCTTGGGGAATTTCTTACTGACCAGGTCCTGGTTGGTGTAGACGGCCTTGGTTTGCGAGAACAATTCGTCCATGCCGTCCTTGCCGGCGCCCGACACCGATTGATAGGTCGAGACCACGACGCGCTTGATCGTCGCCTTGTCATGCAGCGGCTTCAGCGCGACCACGAGCTGCGCGGTCGAGCAGTTCGGGTTGGCGATGATGTTCTTCTTGGCGAAGCCCTTGGTGGCGTCGGCATTCACTTCCGGCACGATCAGCGGCACGTCCGGATCCATGCGCCAGGCGGAAGAGTTGTCGATGACGACCGTGCCGGCGGCGCCGATTTTCGGCGACCATTCCTTCGACACCTCGCCACCCGCCGACATCAGGCAGATGTCGACATCGGAGAAATCATAATGCTCGAGCGCTTTGCACTTCAGGGTGCGGTCGCCATAGGAGACCTCGACGCCGACGCTGCGACGTGACGCCAGGGCCACGACCTCGTCCGCGGGAAATTTGCGCTCATCCAGAATGTTGAGCATTTCCCGTCCGACATTGCCGGTCGCGCCGACGACTGCGACTTTGTAACCCATCGTTCACTCTCCGATGAAAAAGCCCGTTCCTGAAGCTGACGCTTAAACAGGAAGAGCAGCGCTTCTATGCGAGAACCGGCCTCAAGACAACGTTGGACCATGCCTGAAGGCCGTGGATGCAGTCGCCTGAGGCCGGCACGGCCGCAACTCCTACCCAGATCCATCTGGCGCTCGCCAATTTCGCCGACGAAATCGTCGGCACGCTGGCGCACCTGTTTGCCTATGTGGGGGTGCTCGCGCTGTTTGCCATCCTTGCGCTGGCCGGTCTCGGCCAGCTGCCGGATTTGCGCGACGATGAAGCCGCGGAGCGACCGGGCTGGGCCGTCGCGGACCGGTCTCACCCGGCGTTTGCACTCAGTCGGCTCGATTCATCAGAAAAAACAGCCTCTTACACCATCCTGCGGCACCCCGAAGGCGGCCGCCGCGACGTGATGCGCTGGATCGGCGACGCGGACAAGCCCCTGGCCGAGCTCGAGATTTACCGGGAAGGCAGCGAATTCGACGTGACGCGCCCGGCGACCGCTGGCCTCGCCGTCCGAATGGGCCTGGGCGAGGCCTCCACGCTGGAGCAGGCCGGCCTGATCGATACCAAATTCGGTGCCGTCGCCCTGTTCCGACCGACCGGCACAGCCGACGGATCGCCGGCCTGCCTCGGCTATCTCAAGCGTAACGAGGAGCCGGCGCTGCAGATATCCGGTTTCTCCTGCCAGGGCGACACAATGCCGGCCCGGCGTGCGGCGATCGCCTGCACGCTGAACCGGCTGACGCAGCTTGCCTCGGGCAACGAGCCGAAGCTCGCGGAACTGTTCGCCCATGCGGAGCTGAAGCGCCGCTCCTGCGATTCCCAGGGCTCCGCCGACTGGCTGCTGGGCGCCGCGAACGCGCAATTGCGCGGGACGCTTTGACCTGTATCAAGGGACCTGCATCAAGGATTTGCATCAAGGATCTGCATCAAGCTCAAGTCACTGGTATGCATGCAACTTTTGCCAGCGCGCGCGATTATTCCGGCGTGGTGTGACTGAATTGACCTAGTTGCAGCCACCCCGTCCGGGCTAGTATGGGGTGAAATCGACTGGCGGCTTGCCGCCTGAAGGGGACGCGATGAGTTTGAATTTCTTTCCGGCGAACAAACTGGCGATGTGGCTTGCGGCGGGCGCCGTGGTTGCGATGGCCTTCGCCGCGCCGGCCTCGGCAGACACCAGGACCAAGCATCGGTATGACGATCGCGGCCGGCCCGTTTACGGCCCGAGCGGTCCCAATGCGGTCTACCAGCAGGGCCGTACCCGAATCTATGTGAGCAAGCGCTCCTGGCTCGACGGCGGCACCGAGGTCAATCCGGGCGACCGCAAGTTCAGCGACTACGCTTTCCCGCCGGAGATCGGTTATCCGACCTTCGCACGCGAGAACAATAACCGTCCGATCGATCGCCAGCCGCTCAGCACGCCGGCCGATGTCGGCGGCTACCCGCGGAATTTCCCGCTCTACTGAGACGGACGTCACGACCGAATCAAAAGGCCGGGCTTCATGCCCGGCCTTTTTGTTTGTGCGAAACGCGTGTGCTTCACGCGTTGGCTTCCGGGTCATATCGCCGGCAAAATTCTTCGATCGCCTCGGAGCGGAAATCGGCGAGGCGCTCGAAGATGAGCTGATCCGGCCAGTCCCACCAGGCGATGCGGCGCAGGCTGTCAGCGACGGCGTCATCAAAGCGCTTGCGGATGGCGCGCGCCGGAACGCCGCCGACGATGGTGTAGGGCGCGACATCGCGGCTGACGACTGCGCCCGCTCCGATCACCGCACCGTCGCCGACCGTGACGCCCGGTAGCAGGATCGCGGCGTGGCCGATCCAGACATCATTGCCGACGATGACGCGGTCGCCGCGGCGGTCCGCGAAGAAGTCGCGGTCGCGGCTCGCCGTCGCGTCATAATATTCCGGGACATAGGTGAAGCGATGCTGCGACGGGCGGCCCATCGGATGGTTCGGCGCGCCGATCCGCACCGAATTGGCGATGGCGGTGAATTTGCCGATCACGGCATCGGCGACATCGCAATTCTCGCCGAGATAAGAATAGTCGCCGAGCAAGGCATATTCGATGCGCGTGTGGCTCAGGATCTCGCAGCGCCGCCCGATCTGCGCCTCGCGCTGGCGCACCGTGTCATGGATGATGGTTTCCGCGATCTTGGGGCGGGAAGAGGCATCCATGAGGTGGCTCCGAGAGCAGGTGCCGTAGGGTGGGTTAGCCGAAGGCGTAACCCACCACTTTGATTTCCGCGGAGATAGAAGAGGTGGGTTACGCCAAGCGGTCTGCGCTTCGCGCAGTCCGCAAGGCTAACCCACCCTACGGTTCTGTGCCCGCCTTACGCGTGCAGCTTCTGCAGTTCCTTCAGGATCGCTTCGCCCATCTGCGTGGTCGAGGCAGCCTTCGTGCCTTCCGACTTGATGTCGGCAGTCCGAAGACCGCTGGCGAGCACGGCGGCGATCGCGGCGTCGACCTTGTCGGCGAGCGCACCCATGTCGAAGGAATAGCGCAGCGCCATGCCGAACGACGAGATCATCGCGATCGGATTGGCGAGGCCCTGGCCTGCGATATCAGGCGCCGAACCGTGCACGGGCTCGTACAGCGCCTTGCGCTTCTTGCTCTTGACGTCGACTTCGCCGAGCGAGGCCGAGGGCAGCATGCCGAGCGATCCCGTCAGCATCGCCGCGATGTCGGACAGCATGTCGCCGAACAAATTGTCGGTGACGATGACGTCGAACTGCTTCGGCGCCTTCACCAGCATCATGCCGCCGGAGTCAGCAAGCTGATGCTCGAGCGTGACATCCGGGTATTCGCGCTTGTGGACCTGGGTCATGACCTCGTTCCAGAGCACGCCCGACTTCATGACGTTGCGCTTCTCCATCGACGTCACCTTGTTCTTGCGCTTCCGGGCCAGCTCGAAGGCGACGCGGCCGATGCGCTCGATCTCATAGGTGTCGTAGACCTGGGTATCGATGGCGCGCTTCTGGCCGTTGCCGAGATCGGTGATGGTCTTGGGCTCGCCGAAATAGACGCCGCCGGTGAGCTCGCGCACGATGACGATGTCGAGACCCTCGACCGCCTCGCGCTTCAGGCTGGAAGCATCCGCCAGCGCCGGATAGCACACGGCCGGGCGGAGGTTGGCGAACAAAGCGAGATCCTTGCGCAGGCGCAGCAGGCCGGCTTCGGGGCGCACCTCGTAAGGCACCGCATCCCACTTCGGACCGCCGACCGCGCCGAAGATGATGGCGTCGGCAGCCAGCGCCTTGGCCATGTCGCCCTCGGAGATCGACACCTTGTGGGCGTCATAGGCCGAGCCGCCGACGAGGCCGGTATCGGTCTCGAATTTGGCGATCCCGGCCGAATTGAGCCAATCGATCAGCCGCTTCACCTCGCCCATCACCTCGGGGCCGATACCGTCGCCGGGGAGCAGCAGCAATTTATGGGTCGCCATGGTCGTTTCCTCTGAGATCGAATTCGGCCGGAGTGCTAGAGCGGCGTTGCGTGCTTGGCAAGACACCATTGCCGCCGCGCGGCTGTGCAAGGCGGACGGGGCCTGCCACACTGCGCCGGCCGGAGTACCCTTTGCTCGCACCTAACCGCCCCTCGCCCGACGCACATCCCGCGCGGCTGATCCTGACCCTGTCGCTTGCCGCGACGGTCGGGCTCGGCATCGGCCGCTTTGCCTATGCGCTGGTGCTGCCTGATATGCGGGAGGATCTCGGCTGGTCCTACTCGGCGGCCGGTTTCATGAACACCATCAACGCCGTCGGCTACCTCGTGGGCGCGCTGATGGCGTCCCGGCTGATCCAGCGCGTCGGCTGGGCGGCGGCGATCCGCGGCGGAACCGTGGCCTGCGTCGCTGCGCTGGCGGTCTGCGCCTTGACCGGAAATTTTTTCGCGCTGAGCCTGGCGCGGCTGGTGCTCGGTATCGGCGCCGCGGCTGGCTTCGTGGCCGGCGGCGCGCTCGCCGCGACCGTCGCGCAGTCGCGCCCGGAGCGGGCCAATTTCCTGCTCAGTCTGTTCTATGCCGGCCCCGGCATCGGCATTCTCTCCTCCGGGCTGATCGCACCGTTCACGCTGCAGCATTTCGGCCCGGGCTCGTGGTGGATCGTGTGGTGGGCGATGACGCTGCTCTCGGCCGCGATGACCGTGCCGCTGTTCCTGGTCCGGATCGAGAGCGGCGCGCGTTTTTCGGAAGGCAGCCACGCCGCTTTCAGGATTCTTCCCGCGTTGATCTATCTCGCCGCCTACTTCCTGTTTGGCGCGGGCTACATCGCCTACATGACCTTCATGATCGCCTATGTGCGCGACGGCGGCGGCGGCGCCGCGGCGCAGGCGGGATTCTGGGGCCTGATCGGCATGAGCGCTTTCGTGACGCCCTGGATCTGGCGTCGCGTGCTCGCGCTCGATCGCGGCGGGCTCGCCACCGCCATCATCCTCGGCACCAACGCGATCGGCGCCGGTTTGCCGATGCTGGGACATTCGATCACGTGGCTTGCGACCTCCGCGGTGGTGTTCGGCGTCGCCTTCTTCGCCGTGGTCGGGTCGACCACGGCGTTCGTACGCTTCAACTATCCGCCGGAGGTATGGCCGCGCGCGATCGCGGCGATGACGATCTCGTTCGGCGTTGGCCAGACGTTGGGCCCGATCGTGGTCGGCGCGATCACGGATGCGCTGGGGAGTTTGAGCTACGCACTGAATGTCTCGGCGGGGTTGCTGGCGCTAGGGGCGGTGCTAGCGTTGCTTCAGCGGAAGGTCGGTCCGAAGGTCTCGGTGCCGTAGGGTGGGCAAAGGCGCGTAGCGCCGTGCCCACCATGACAGTCATCGCTGACACAACACTGGTGGGCACGCTTCGCTTTGCCCACCCTACGGCAGCGGAGCTAGTAGTAGCCGTCAGCTCCCGCTAAACGAATTATACCCCTGGTCTTCCCAATAGCCGCCCTTGTAGTCGTTGGTGACTTCCATCGAGACCACGTATTTCGGATTCTTGAACCCGAGTTTTGTGGGCACCCGGATCTTCATCGGAAAGCCGTAAGCGCGCGGCAAGGTCTCGTTGGCGTATTTGAACGTCATCTGGGTCTGCGGATGCAGGGCGGTGCGCATGTCGAGCGGCGAATTGTAGCCGTCCTTGTCGGCGCACTGGAACCAGACGTATTTCGCGCGCGTATCGGCGCCGATCAGTTTCAGGAAATCGCGCAGCGGCGTGCCGGTCCAGCTGCCGATCGCGCTCCAGCCTTCGACGCAGATGTGGCGCGTGATTTGCGTGAACTGCGGCAGCCTGGTGAGCTCGGGAAGCGTCCACGACTTCTTGTTGTCGACGAGACCGCGCACCTCGAGCTTCCAGGCATCGCCATCCACCTCCGGCGCGTCGTCGAGATCGTAATAGGCGTTGAACGGAAACGGCTTTGTAATCGCGCTCTCGGGGAACGTCGGCGCCAGTGCGTCGGGATTGAAGATGAAATCCTGCACGGCGTCGTTGAATTTCGAGATCTTCGCCAGCATCGTGTCCGCCGAGGACGAGTCGATCACGTCGCAGCCGGTGAGCAGTGTCAGCGCGCCGAGGCTGGCGCCGCCCGCGATGAAGCGGCGGCGGGTGGGATCGGGCATGGTCTTGAGGGAGTCCTTGATCAGCAGCCGCTTGTCGACGCCGGGGATCAGGAATGAACGCTTCGCCATTGTGATTCTCCCTCTCAGCGACCGATGATCATCGCGCGCAGGCTCTTCGGCACCAGCAGCGCGAGCAGCACGTGAATGACCATGAAAGCGCAGATCGCAGCCATGCAGAAGAAATGGACGTAGCGCGCGGTCGGGTAATCGCCGAACAGCTTTACCAGATAGTAAAGCTGCACCGGCTTCCACATCGACAGGCCCGACAGCACGATCAGCACGCCGACCAAGATGATGCCGGCATAGAGCGCACGCTGAACGTAATTGTAGACGCTGAGATCGTCATGGCTAAGCTTGAAGGTCAGCGCGGCCCTGACATCGTGGAGCACACCCGACGGCGTGATCGGCAACAGCTTCTTGGCGAAGCGGCCGGATACGAAACCGGTGATGAGATAGGCAAGGCCGTTGATCATCAGCAGCCACATCGCGGCAAAATGCCAAAGAAGACCGCCGGCGAGCCAGCCGCCGAGCGTGTATTCGCGCGGAAAGCTGAAGCCGAACAGCGGCGAGGCGTTGTAGATCTGCCAGCCCGACAGGATCATCAGGACCATGGCAACGGCGTTGGTCCAGTGCATGACCCGAACCCAGGCCGGCTGGATCGTCCTGGTCGGGGCCGCTTCGATGTGCTCGTCGACTGTGGCTAGGCTCGCCATGGTGGTTCCGTCCTGTGAGATCGCGTTGGTAATTATACGCCAGTCGCTACGCCTTCGTTACATCGGCGTTTTCGCGAAACTGGCGGGCAGCTTCTCACAATAAAGCGAGCCGGGGGGACCCCCGGCTCGCTTTGCCGTTCATCCCCGCTCGGGGGACTAAACAGGGGTGCGCGGTGTTACGTCGCCGGCATCAGCACGGTGTCGACCACATGGATGACGCCGTTGGACTGGTTGACGTTGGGAATCGTCACCATCGAGGTGCCGCCCTTGGCGTCGACGATCCAGGTCTTGCCGTCCTGCTTCTTCACGGTGAGCTCCTCGCCCTCGACGGTCTTGAGCTTCTTGCCGTCGGTGAGGTCGGAGGCTTCGAGCTTGCCGGGCACGACATGGTAGGTGAGGATCTTGGTCAGCGTCGCCTTGTTCTCAGGCTTGACCAGGGTGTCGACGGTGCCGGCCGGCAGCTTGCCGAAGGCGGCGTTGGTCGGCGCGAACACCGTGAACGGACCCTTGCCTTCCAGCGTCGGAACCAGGCCGGCCGCCTTCACCGCCGCCACCAGCGTGGTGTGATCCTTCGAGTTGACGGCATTCTGGACGATGTTCTTCGACGGGAACATCGCGGCGCCGCCGACCATGACGGTCTTTTCCTCGGCACGGGCAGGCGCGACGACGGTCGCTGTGATGGCCAGGGCGCTGAAGGCTGCGGCGGTGAGATAGGCAATGCGCTTCGACATGGGGCAACTCCCGATTGGATTGTGACCGGCGTTTGCCGGCGATGAACTTGGGCAACAACGGCAACTGCGACAGTTTGGCGTGAGGCAGAAGTGGCGTCGTTGGCCCGAGCTACGGGACGGTTTGCGAGCGGTTTCGGACAAAAATTCTTTGTGATGCGTGAAACTATGGGGCGGCGTGATCGTGTGAGCGCCGCACGCGTGCCAAAGAGACAGTGTCGCGAGGGTGGGCAAAGCGTAGCGTGCCCACCAAACGCAAATGGCGAGAGGTGGTGGGCACGGCGCTTGGCGCCTTTGCCCACCCTTGCTACGGCAGTTTGCCCGTTGCGACAGTTGCGCCCGCCTCAATCCCTGTTGTGCGGCGTCTGGATGAACCCGCGATTGTGTGTCGGGCTGATCAGGAGCTCGTTGATGCAGACGCGCGGCGGCATGCTGGCGATGAATGCGATGGTGCGGCCGAGGTCTTCGGATTGCAGCATCTTCGCCTGCTCTTCCTCGCTCGGCACCACCGGGCGCAGCTTCAGGATCGGCGTCGCCACCTCGCCGGGCATCAGGCAGCAGGCGCGCAAGCCATTGATGCATTCGTCCATGTTGAACGAATGGGTCAGCGCCAGCACCGCATGTTTGGTGGTGGTGTAGGCCGGGCCCGGCATCTTCGAGACATGGCGGCCGGCCCAGGACGAGACGTTGATGATCGAGCCGTCCTGCTGCTTGCGCATCGTCGGCAGCACCGCGTGCATGCAATAGAGCACGCCGTTGAGATTGACCTGGACCAGCCTGTCCCAGCCTTCCAGTTCCATGTCCTTCCAGTTGCGTTTCGGAACATTGATGCCGGCATTGTTCACGAGCAGGTCGATCCGGCCATGCTTCGCGACGATGTGATCGGCGGCCTTCTGGGCTTCGGCCGCGTTTGACACGTCCAGGGCCAGCGCCTCGGCCGTCCCGCCAGCCTTGGCGATCCTGGCAACCACGGTCTCCAGGGCGTCCTTGCGGCGGCCGGAGACCACGACGATCCAGCCGTCGGCCGCGAGCGCCTCGGCACCGGCCTCCCCGATCCCGCTGCCCCCGCCCGTGACCCAGGCCACGCGTTTCCCGTTTTTGGTCATGCAAACTGTCTCCGTTGCTACATTGGGGCGGTTTTTGCTAATCCAGCCCTCGGTTTTGACCGGCCTTGCTTTACGAGGCTTGTTACGAGCCTTGCCGTCGAGGAAATCTTGCATGAACCAAGCAGCCAACGCCAATCTGTTTTCCCGCCTGTTCGACGGCCTCGACGACCCCAAACGCCTCGCGATCGAGACGCAGGACGGCGCCCATATCAGCTATGGCGATCTGATCGCGCGGGCCGGGCAAATGGCGAACGCGCTGGTCGCGCGCGGCGTGAAACCCGGTGACCGCGTCGCGGTACAGGTGGAAAAATCCGTCGCCAATATCGTGCTGTATCTCGGCACTGTCAGGGCCGGCGCAATCTACCTGCCGCTCAACACCGCCTATACGCTGAATGAGCTCGATTACTTCATCGGCGATGCCGAGCCGTCGCTGGTGGTCTGCGATCCCGCCAAGGCGGATGGGCTCGCCCCGATCGCCGCCAAGGTGAAGGCCAAGGTCGAGACGCTCGGGCCTGACGGCAAGGGCTCGCTGACGGATGCCGCCGAGAGGGCGAGCAGCGAGTTTGCGACCGTCTCGCGGACGAACGACGATCTCGCCGCGATCCTCTACACGTCCGGCACCACCGGCCGCTCCAAGGGCGCGATGCTCAGCCACGACAATCTCGCGTCGAACTCGCTCTCGCTCGTCGGATACTGGGGCTTCACCGACAAGGACGTGCTGATCCACGCACTGCCGATCTACCACACCCACGGCCTGTTCGTGGCGACCAACGTGACGCTGTTCGCCCGCGCCTCGATGATCTTCCTGCCGAAGCTCGATCCGGACCTCATCATCAAGCTGATGGCGCGCGCCACGGTGCTGATGGGCGTGCCGACGTTCTACACGCGGCTTCTGCAGAACCCCGCGCTGTCGCGCGACACCGCAAAACATATGCGGCTGTTTATCTCGGGCTCGGCGCCGCTATTGGCCGAAACCCATCGCGAATGGTCGGCGCGGACGGGACACGCCGTGCTCGAGCGCTACGGCATGACCGAAACCAACATGAACACGTCGAACCCCTATGACGGCGAGCGCGTGCCCGGCGCGGTCGGCTTCCCTCTGCCCGGCGTCTCCGTCCGCGTGACCGATCCGGAGACGGCTAAGGAGCTGCCACGCGACGAGATTGGCATGATCGAGGTCAAAGGCCCGAACGTCTTCAAAGGCTATTGGCGCATGCCGGAGAAGACCAAGTCCGAATTCCGTCCCGACGGCTTCTTCATCACCGGCGATCTCGGCAAGATCGATAGCAAGGGCTACGTCCACATCCTCGGCCGCGGCAAGGATCTCGTCATCTCCGGCGGCTTCAACGTCTATCCGAAGGAAATCGAAAGCGAGATCGACGCGATGCCGGGTGTGATCGAATCCGCCGTGATCGGTTTGCCCCATGCCGATTTCGGCGAGGGCGTCACGGCGGTTCTCGTTTGCAACAAGGGCGCCGAGGTCACCGAAGCCGCGGTGCTGAAAGCGCTCGACGGACGGCTGGCAAAGTTCAAGATGCCCAAGCGCGTGTTCGTCGTCGACGAGCTACCGCGCAACACCATGGGCAAGGTGCAGAAGAACATTTTGCGGGATACGTACAAGGATATTTTCGCGAAGAAGTAGGAGCTGTTGCACACAACTCTCAACGCCGTCATTGCGAGGAGCACTTGCGACGAAGCAATCCAGACTGTCGCTGCGGGACGATTCTGGATTGCTTCGCGTCGCTCGCAATGACGAAGTGTGCGGTGGCTACTGCCCGCCGACCAGGCTCATCACAAACCGGCTGCCCACGATAAACAGATAGCAACCGAACGCCACTTCCAGCGTCCGCTTCGACATCGCGTGCGCGGCTCGCACGCCTAACGGCGCTGTCACAAGACTCATCGGCATCACCAGCACGGCGCCGATCAGCGAGACGTAACCGAGCGCGAACGGGATTTGCAGCGCTGCGACGGCGGGATAGGCCGCTGCCGCGGGCCAGCCTGCATAGACATAGCCGAGCGCGCCGGGGATCGAGATCAGCACGGCGAGCGCCGATGAGGTCGCCACCGCCTGATGAATCGGACGGCCGTAGAAGGTCATCAGCAGGTTCGAGAACAGTCCGCCGCCGATGCCCATCAGCGTCGATAGAAGGCCGACGCAAAAGCCGTAGACGCGCATCAACGGGCCCTGCGGCAGGTCGTCACCGAGCTTCCAGGTCTCACGCCCGAAGATCAGGCGCGCCGCCGCAGAATAGGCGACGCAGACGAACACGATCTTGAACAGCCGCTCCGGCGCGTAGCGTGCGACCACGCTGCCGGCGACGACGCCGATGAGGATCGGCAGCCACCAGACGCGCAGGATCGTCAGGTCGACGGCGCCGCGCTTGTAATGCGCCTGGAACGAGCGGATCGAGGTCGGGATGATCACCGCAAGCGAGGTGCCGACACAGAGCGGCATGCGCACCTCGAGCGGCACACCGGCGATGCGGAAGCATTCGTAAAACACCGGCACGAGAATCGCGCCGCCGCCGATGCCGAACACGCCGGCCAGAAATCCGGACAGCGCGCCGACTGCGATCAGCAGCAGCGCGAGCTCCACGATCTCCTTGATATCAAGACCTGCAATCACCCCTGACCTGCCCCGGCGACTGATCGCAGCGCGTCCGATTCGTCGGCGCGAATTCAGCTGCTGAGGAAGCTGTAGGCGATCTGATTTGCCCGGTCGACACACTGCGCTCGCGGTCTTGGGTGGAATGCAGGTTGCGCATATCCGCCACCTCGCGGAAAATCGGTGCGCCTGATGGAAAATTGGGAGCGGCGCGGCGGCCAGCCGAAGCGCTCTCGACGTCATGAACTGACTGGTTCGAACCGTGGCCGTCGACCGGCGGGTTAGAGCCGTTCCAATAGTGATTTCAATGCGCCTCGCCCGGCGTCACATAGAATGAATTAATGTTCTATCTTTGGTCGGTGCGCCATCGCTCTGGTATACCAAGCCCTGATTGGCCTTGGTTCATCAAGGGCCTAGGGCTGAACGCAGGTTCGATTTATGGCGAATTGGTGATTGCGCAGGCCAAATCGACTCCGTAAATAGAGCCGACCTTTCGCGATCCCCGCGCGCCCCCTGCTGGGCCGCCATAAACATCAAAAGCCCATGACCGCACGGATCGAACGACCGCTTTCACCACACATGCAAGTCTACCGCTGGACGCTGACGATGGCGCTGTCCATCGTCCATCGCGCCACCGGTATCGCCCTTTACGTCGGAACCCTGCTGCTGGCCTGGTGGCTGATCGCTGCGGCCTCCGGCCCGGCCGCCTATGGCCACGTCCAGGCCTTCACCGGCAGCATCATCGGCCGGCTGATCATGTTCGGCTACACCTGGGCGCTGATGCACCATATGCTGAGCGGCATCCGGCACCTCGTGTGGGACCTCGGCTACGGCTTCAAGGCCAATGAGCGTGAAGCGCTGACCTGGGGCGCGCTGATCGGCGGCATCGCGCTGACAGTGCTGATCTGGATCATTGCCTACGCGATCGGAGGTGGACGATGAGCACGGCCGATACGCCGAAGCGCAGCATGCGCACCCCGCTCGGCCGCGTCCGCAACCTCGGCGCGGCGCATTCCGGCACATCCGATTTCTGGCGCCAGCGCTTGACTGCCGTCGCAATGGTGCTGCTGATGATCCCCGTGATCGTCGTGATCATGATGCTGCTCGGCCGCAACCAAGCCTATGCCAAGCAGATTCTCGGCTCGCTGCCGATAGCCATCATCATGGTGCTCTTCATCATCGCCAGCGCCTGGCACATGAAGATCGGCATGCAGGTCGTGATCGAGGACTATGTCCACAACGAGAAGCTGAAGCTCGCAACGATCATGTTCAACAATTTCTTCTCGATCGCGGTCGCGCTCGCCTCGATCTACGCGATTCTCCAACTGTCATCCGGAGTGTAACCCATGGCCAATGCGACGAATGGCAAGGGCGCTCCCGCGACCAGCGGCAAAGCCTATCCGATCGAAGACCACACCTATGACGTCGTCGTGGTCGGTGCCGGCGGCGCGGGCCTGCGCGCCACCGTCGGCTGCAGCGAAGCCGGCCTGAAGACGGCCTGCATCACCAAGGTGTTCCCGACCCGCTCGCACACGGTTGCGGCGCAGGGCGGCATCTCGGCCTCACTCGGCAACATGCACAAGGACGACTGGCGCTGGCACATGTACGACACCGTGAAGGGGTCGGACTGGCTCGGCGACCAGGACGCGATCGAATACATGGTGCGGAATGCGCCCGAAGCGGTCTACGAGCTCGAGCATTGGGGCGTGCCCTTCTCCCGCACCGAAGACGGCAAGATCTACCAGCGTCCGTTCGGCGGCATGACGATGGACTACGGCAAGGGCCAGGCGCAGCGCACCTGCGCCGCCGCCGACCGCACCGGCCACGCCATGCTGCACACGATGTACGGCCAATCGCTGCGCCACGCGGCCGAGTTCTTCATCGAGTTCTTCGCGATCGACCTGATCATGGACGACCAGGGCACCTGCCGCGGCGTCATCGCGCTCAAGCTCGACGACGGCACGCTGCACCGCTTCCGCGCCCAGACCGTGATTCTGGCAACCGGCGGCTACGGCCGCGCTTATGCCTCCTGCACCTCGGCGCACACCTGCACCGGTGACGGCGGCGGCATGGTGCTGCGCGCCGGCCTGCCGATGCAGGACATGGAGTTCGTGCAGTTCCACCCGACCGGCATCTACGGCTCGGGCTGTCTCGTCACCGAAGGCGCACGCGGCGAAGGCGGCTATCTCGTCAACTCCGAGGGCGAGCGCTTCATGGAGCGCTACGCGCCGTCCGCAAAGGATCTGGCGTCACGCGACGTCGTCTCGCGCGCGATGACCATCGAGATCCGCGAAGGCCGCGGCGTCGGCAAGAAGAAGGACCACATCTTCCTTCATCTCGACCATCTCGATCCCGCGGTGCTCGCCGAGCGCCTGCCGGGCATCTCCGAATCCGCAAAGATCTTCGCCAATGTCGACGTAACGCGCGAGCCGATCCCGATCGTGCCGACCGTGCACTACAACATGGGCGGCATCCCGACGAATTATCACGGCGAAGTATTGACCAAGAAGGACGGCGACGACAACGCCATCATCCCCGGCCTGATGGCGATCGGCGAAGCTGCTTGCGTCTCCGTGCATGGCGCCAACCGCCTCGGCTCCAACTCGCTGATCGACCTCGTCGTGTTCGGCCGCGCCGCCTCGCTGCGTCTCGCCGAGAAGCTGACGCCGAACGCCAAGCAGCCCGAGCTGCCGGCGAACTCGTCAGACCTCGCGCTCGGCCGCCTCGACCACTATCGCTACGCCTCTGGCGGCACGCCGACCGCGAAGCTGCGCGAAGGCATGCAGCACGTGATGCAGAACAACTGCGCGGTGTTCCGCACCGGCGACATTCTCAGTGAAGGCCAGAACCTGATCGAGAAGGTCCACAGCGGCATCACCGACATCGCCGTGTCCGACCGTTCGCTGGTGTGGAATTCCGACCTGATCGAGACGCTCGAGTTCGATAATCTGATCGCGCAGGCAGTGGTGACGATGGACTCGGCCGCCAACCGCACCGAGAGCCGCGGCGCGCATGCGCGCGAGGACTTCTCCGAGCGCGACGACAAGAACTGGATGAAGCACACGCTGGCCTGGCTGGACGACAACGGCAAGGCCAAGATCGAATACCGCCCGGTTCACGACTACACCATGACCAACGACGTGCAGTACATCCCGCCCAAAGCTCGCGTTTACTGAACGGCGCGCGTGTACTGAGCGAACAGCGAAAGCCTTATCGAAATGGTTGAATTCGCACTTCCGAAGAACTCCAAGATCACCGGCGGCAAGACCTGGCCGAAGCCCGCGGGCGCGACCGAATTTCGCGAATTCCGCGTCTATCGCTGGAATCCGGACGATGGCAAGAATCCCAGCGTCGACACCTATTACATCGACACCCATGATTGCGGTCCGATGGTGCTGGACGGCCTGATCTGGATCAAGAACCACATCGATCCGTCGCTGACCTTCCGCCGCTCATGCCGCGAAGGCGTCTGCGGCTCCTGCGCCATGAACATCGACGGCCAGAACACGCTCGCGTGCACACGCTCGATGCACGACGTGAAGGACGGCGCGGTGAAGATCAATCCGTTGCCGCACCAGCCGGTGGTGAAGGACCTGGTCCCCGATCTGACCAATTTCTACGCGCAGTACGCCTCGATCGAACCGTGGCTGAAGACGACCTCGCCGACGCCGCAGAAGGAATGGAAGCAGAGCCACGAGGACCGTGAGAAGCTCGACGGCCTCTACGAGTGCATCCTCTGCGCCTGCTGCTCGACCTCGTGCCCGAGCTATTGGTGGAACAGCGACCGCTATCTCGGCCCCGCCGCGCTGCTCCAGGCCAACCGCTGGGTGTCCGATTCGCGCGACGAGGCCACCGGCGAGCGGCTCGACAATCTCGAGGATCCGTTCCGGCTCTATCGCTGCCACACCATCATGAACTGCGCCAAGGCCTGCCCGAAGGGCCTGAACCCGGCGGAAGCCATCGCAGAGCTCAAGCTCAAGATGGTCGAGCGCCAGATCTAGGCGCATTGGCGCATTCCATGCTGCGATTCCGGGCCAAAATGCCCGGGACGTTCCGCCATTTGGACGATTTCGGGTAAAATTTACTCATCCCGCGTCGCGAGCGACTCGCGAAACTACAACCTCCGGTTCCCGACACAAGCCGCTTCCTTCCCGGCGTAAAATTCAAGTAAGCTCTGGTCGGGGGACCGGAGCGACCGTGCAGGGCGCGCAACGCAATTCTCTGAGACTGTTGCAGTGGATGATGGCCGCATCCCTGGCGCTGCCGATTGCGCTGTTCGCCATCGCCTCCACGATTTCGTACAATTCGACGCTCGACATCGCCGATCGCGAGATCGGGCGCTCGCTCGATGTCGCGCATGAGCACGCGCTCAAGGTGTTCGAGACCATTGATCGCAGTCTGGCCGAGATCAACGAGGTCGTGCGAGACCTTCCCGACGACGTGATCCGGTCGCGAGAACCTGCGCTGCACAGGCGCCTCAAGCAGCTGACCGAAGCGCTGCCGCAGCTCAAATCGGCCTGGATCTTCGATGCGAACGGAAAGTCGCTGGTCAACAGCCTGGCGTCACCGCCGCCGGAGCTGAGCTTTGCCGACCGCGACTACTTCTATGCCCATGTCGACCAGAGCATCGGCACCTTCATCGGTGTCTCGCTGACGCCGCGCCGGCCCTATCTGGGCGCGCGCTTCTTCGGCATGAGCCGCCGCCGCGAGTCCGACGACGGCAGCTTCACCGGCGTGATTCAGGCGTCCGTGCTGCCGGAATATTTCGAGAGCTTTTATGCCCGGATCGGCGCCGACCCCGGAAGCTTCTTCGCAATGGGACGCACCGACGGCGTGCTGCTGGCGCATTTCCCGCGGCTCGACCGCGAGATCCGGCTCGATCCGAACGGTCTGGTCGGCCGGACCATCGCAGCCCATCCCGACCATGGGCTCATCACCATCGCCTGGCCCTCGGACGGTATCGAGCGGCGCATCGGCTACAGGCGCGTCGCCGAATATCCGATCTACGTCAGCGCCGGCCTCGAGACCTCGGCGATCCGCGCGCGCTGGCTCGCCACCATGAGCCAGCATCTGGTGTTCGGCGTTCCCGCGACCGCACTGCTGTTCATCCTGCTCGCCTTCGCTTTCCGGCGCACCCAGCATCTCCAGACCGAGGCTGCAAGACGGCGCGAGGCCGAGGAGGCGCTCAAGCACAGCCAGCGGCTGGAAGCGTTGGGCCAGCTCACCGGTGGTGTCGCGCACGATTTCAACAACCTCCTCACCGTGATCCGCGCCTCCGTCGACCTCCTGAACCGGCCGCAACTGAGCGAGGAGCGGCGGCAGCGCTACATCAAGGCGATCGCGGAGGCCGTCGCACGCGCGACCAAGCTGACCTCGCAGCTGCTGGCCTTTGCGCGGCGCCAGACCTTGAAGCCCGAAGTGTTCGACGTCGGCGATCGCATGCAGTCGCTGCGCGACATGCTCGCCACGCTGCTTGGAGCGGCGATTGAGATCGACATGAGGCCGCCGGCCGAACCCTGCTTCGTCAACGCCGATGCCGGCCAGTTCGAGACCGCCCTGATCAACATGGCGACCAATGCCCGCGACGCCATGCAGGGCAAGGGCCGGATCGTCTTCACGGTGCACGCGGCGGCAACCGTTCCTGATACGCTCGCGCACCTTTCAGGGAGCCAGACCTTGAAAAGTCCCGGCTTCGTCTGCGTCGCCGTCAGCGATAGCGGCATCGGCATTCCCGCCGCACAATTGGGACGCATCTTCGAACCGTTCTTCACCACAAAGCAGGTCGGCCAAGGCACCGGCCTCGGCCTGTCGCAGGTGTTCGGCTTTGCCCGCCAATCCGGCGGCGAGGTGACGGTCATGAGCGAAGTCGGCCAGGGCAGCACCTTCTCGCTCTATCTGCAGCGCGTGCCGGCGGATCTCCTGCCCCGAAGCCAGGCGCCGACCACGGCTCCGGCCGTCGTCGGCAGCGGCATATCGGTGCTGGTCGTCGAGGACAATGTCGAGCTCGGCAATTTCGCCACCGACGGGCTGACGGAGCTCGGCTACAGCATCACGCTGGTCGACAATGCCACCGACGCTCTCTCCCAGCTGGCCAGCGACGCGGATCGTTTCGACGTCGTATTCTCCGACGTCGTCATGCCGGGAATGACGGGGCTCGATCTCGCACAGGCGATCCGCGATCGCGGCATCGGCGTGCCGATCGTGCTGACCACGGGCGACAGCCAGGCCCTCTCCCAGGACGGAGTCGCCGGCTTCGAACTCGTGCAAAAGCCCTATTCAATCGAGGAGCTGTCGCGGGTCCTGCGCCAAGCGGCGCGGCTCAAACGGGTGCGCGACGGCGCCGCGGAATAGCGCCATGGTGTAGCCCGGATGGAGCGCAGCGCAATCCGGCTGCATTCCTTCGCCGCAACATTGGAGTCCCCGGCAAAACCGGCTATGCATGCGCCGCCTGCAACGAGGATCGCCTGCTTGACGCCAGACAACGCCCTTTCGTCCGCGCCGTTCGGTGCGTTTGCGCCGAACGCAGCACAGGCCGCGATCATTCGCCTCGCGCAAGGATCGGGGCTGAAGCGCGGCGCCTTCCGCCCGTGGATGTCGCGACTGGTCAATCTGCTGCGTAGCGGCCCGGTCGACGTGCAGTATCAGGGCGCCGCGTTCCGCTTCTATCACCAGGGCAGTGCGACCGAACGCGGCGCGCTGTTCAATCCCGACTACAATCTCGATGAGCTCGATTTCCTGCGCCGGCACACGCAGGCCGGCGGCACGTTCGTCGATGTCGGCGCCAATGTCGGCACCTTCGCGTTGGTGATGGCGCGGCACGTCGGCACCAATGGCAAGGTGGTCGCGATCGAGCCGCATCCGCTGACGTTTGGACGGCTCTCGTTCAATCATGCCGCATCGAACGCGATGCAGGTGCGCCTGGTGCAGGCCGCCGCGGGCGACAGCGACGGCGAGCTGATGATCGAAAGCGGCGGCGGCAATCTCGGCGCCACTCACGTCGTCACCGGCACGGCCAGCGCCGAGGCGATCAAGGTGCCGTCGCTGCGGCTGACGCGCATTTTGGAAGAGGCTGGCGTCACCCAGGTCGATTCGCTCAAGATCGACGTCGAGGGTTTTGAGGACCGCGTGCTGATCGGCTTCTTCCGCGACGCGCCGCCATCGCTGTGGCCGCACGCAGTGGTGATCGAGCATCTGTCACAAAGCGAATGGCGAGAGGATTGTATCGCTGACATGATCGCGCGCGGTTTTACGATCGCGCGCAAAACACGAAGCAATACGTTCCTGTCACGCTGACGACGAACCACGGAGGTTGCGATGATCGATCATTTGGGTTTCTCCGTCTCCGACTACGAGGCCGCGAAGGCGTTCTACAGCAAGGCCCTGGCGCCGCTCGGCTACAGCCTGATCATGGAGGTGACGCAGGAGCAGACCGGCCACGATCCGGCCGCAGGTTTCGGCGCCGACGGCAAGCCGGATTTCTGGATCGGTGGCGAAGGCGGGCTGAACAAGCCGGTGCATGTCGCGATCCTCGCGAAAGATCGCGCGACTGTCGACGCCTTCTACACGGCTGCGATGGCCGCCGGCGGCCGCGACAACGGGGCGCCCGGCCTTCGTCCCCATTATCACGCGAACTATTACGGCGCCTTTGTGCTCGATCCCGACGGCCACAACATCGAGGCCGTTTGTCACGCCCCGGAATAGCACGGCGCCACGGGGAACATCGGCTCGGCATCATCGTTGTCGTCCTCCTGACAACTGATCCTTGTGATGCCGATGCCGATCGAACCGCCCGAGATACCGCCATCGACACCCGGTACGCCCACCGAGCCGCCGCCCGGAATTCCGCCGGGCAATCCGCAACCTGAAATTACGCCGCCGGTGCGCGAGCCCGGCGAATCACCGCGGCCGGATGAATTGCCGGGCCGCGTGCCCGAAGAGATTCCATCGCGTGGACCGAACGGTCCGCTCGCGCCAAATCCGGCGACGGATGCCAATTCGTCGCAGGGTCACATGTGAGGCGATTGCAAGATGGGCCTGAACACGCAATGAACGTTGTTCTTGTGACATGATTTGCATGCAGAAATAAATCGCGACGCGATGTCTTCGCTCGCCACAATCCGGCCTAACGCGTAGCGGCTCATCACCCGACTTCACTTGTCAAAGAACCTTCCGGGGAATTTCACGACATGACCAATCTTCGCTTCGTGCTGCTTGCCACGACCGCTCTGACCGCGATGCAAATCGCAAGCTCCGCATCGCATGCGCAAAGCGCGCCGCCGCTCGTGGTCGCGCAGGCCCAGCCAGAGCTGGGCCCTGACGGAAAACCGAAGCAGCCTCCCAAGGAAGCGCCGAAGGGACCGCCGCCCGCAGCGCGTCCGGCACCACCGGCTGCACCGCCGCCCGCCGCTCCCACGCGTCCGGTCGCACCGCCGCCTGCGGCTGCCCCGCCGCATCCGCCCGCTGCACCCCCGCCGGCTGCCGCGCCGGCACGTCCGACGCCGCCGGCTCTGCCGCCCGCGACCCATCAGGCGCCCCCGCCGACGCCTGCTGCGCCCAAGCCGCCGACGCCGCCTCCGGCAGCGGCTCCGCAGCAGCATGCACCGACTCCGCTGCCTCCTCCGGCAGCAGCCCCGCAGCGGCATGCACCGGCTCCGCTGCCGCCCCCGGCAGCACCGGCGCGTCCAGCGACCCCGCCGACACATCCGCCTGCTGCAGCCGCGCCGCCTGCAGCGGCCCCTGCGGCCCGGCCTGCCCCGGCGGCGACGCCCGCTCCGACCGCAACGCCCACACCGTCGCCCGCAGCGCCGGCAGCTCGTCCGGCGACGCCTCCGGCTCCAACAACCACACCCGCGCCGACCGCAACGCCGGTGCCTGGCGCACGGCCGCCCGGACGGCCCGGCGCTCCGCCGGCTGCAGGAACACCGGCTCCAGGTGCCGCTCCGGCCCCGATCGCGCCGCCGCCTCCTGGACGTCAGGGTGGAACGCCACCCGCGGGCGCGCCCGCTGCCGGAACACCGCCTGCGGCGCCGCAGGCAGGTGCCGTGCCGCGTCCCCCGGCACCGCCGCCCGGTGTCGCTGCACCGACCGTCGTCCCTGCGACGCCAGCCGCAGCACCGCCGCCGAACAAGGCGCAATACGCCCCGCCGACGGTCGCACCGGCCTTCCGCGCCGCGCCGACGGTTGCCGCTCCGCTACCGCCGCCGCCGCGTCCGCAGCAGCGTGACCTGACGCCGCTTGCGATCGGTGCAGGCGTGGTCGCCGGCGCCGTGATCGGCGCCACCATCGCCGACTACCGCAATCAGCGGCACGAAGTCGTCGAAGGCGGTCGCACCATCTACACCGAGCCGGATCGCATCATCGTCCGCGACCCCGGCGGGCAGGAATACGTCCGCGGCAACGATCTCTATCGCTTCCGCTACGGCGCCCGTGACATCCGCACCGAGACTGTCGGCGGCGAGACCCGCACCGTCGTGATCCGCCCCGATGGCACCGAGATCATCACGGTGGTCGGTCCGGACGGGAGCTTGATGCGCCGTATCCGCAGAGACCAGCGCGGACGCGAGCTCGTCATCATCGACAACAGCTACCGCGATCCGCGCGCGGTCGGCGGCTTCTATGTCGACGTGCCGCCGCCAGTCGTGAGCATCCCCTACGATCGCTACATCGTCGACGCCCAGGAGGCGTCGCCGCAGGTGATCTACGACACGATGCGGGCCCCGCCTGTGCAGCGGATCGATCGGCGCTACTCGCTCGACGAGATCCGCTACTCGCCGAACGTCCGCATGGCGATGCCGAGCATCGACGTCAACACGATCAACTTCGAGACGGGATCGTGGACCATTCCGCCGGACCAGGCGACGCGGTTGCAGGTGATCGCCGACGGTATCAACCAGGCGATCCAGGCCAACCCGCAGGAGGTATTCCTGATCGAGGGCCACACCGATGCGGTCGGCAACGACGTCGACAATCTGTCGCTGTCGGATCGCCGGGCGCAGGCCGCGGCCGAATTGCTGACCCAGCAGTTCAATGTGCCCGCGGAGAACCTGACGTCCCAGGGCTACGGCAAGCAATACCTGAAGGAGCAGACGGACGGCCCGAGCCTCATCAACCGGCGCGTCACCGTCCGCCGCATCACACCGCTGCTCAACGGCGGTCAGGCCAACGCGGCACCGCCTCCGCCGCGCCAGTAAGACCTTCGCAAAGGAAAAATGGCCGGGAGCGATCCCGGCCATTTTTGTTTTCCGTCATTGCGAGGAGCGAAGCGACGAAGCAATCCAGACTGCCCCGCGGAAAGATTCTGGATTGCTTCGCTTCGCTCGCAATGACGAAGGAGACTACGGCACTAACCCTTGTCGCTCTCAAGCCGGAAAATCTGCGAGCCTTCGCTGCCCGAGAGCAGACCGGTGTCGCTGTAGAGCTTCAGCTTGGTCCGCGTGTCGGCGATGTCGAGATTGCGCATGGTGAGCTGGCCGATGCGGTCGGCCGGCGAGAAGGCAGCGTCCTCGACCTTCTCCATGCTGAGCCGCTCCGGCGCATAGGTGAGGTTTGGGCTTTCGGTATTCAAAAGCGAATAGTCGTTGCCGCGGCGGAGCTCCAGCGTGACCTCGCCGGTGACGGCGCGCGCGACCCAGCGCTGTGCGGTCTCGCGCAGCATCAAAGCCTGCGAGTCGAACCAGCGGCCCTGATAGAGCAGACGGCCGAGACGCATGCCGCTGATGCGATACTGCTCGATCGTATCCTCGTTGTGGATGCCGGTGACGAGGCGCTCATAAGCGATGTGCAGCAGCGCCATGCCCGGTGCCTCGTAGATGCCGCGGCTCTTGGCCTCGATGATGCGGTTCTCGATCTGGTCGCTCATGCCGAGGCCGTGGCGGCCGCCGATGGCGTTGGCTTCGAGGAACAGCGCAACGGGATCGCCAAAAGTCTGGCCGTTCAGCGCGACCGGCTGGCCCTCCTCGAAACGCACGACGACCTTCTCGGCCTTGACGTTGCAGTCGTCACGCCAGGACGGCACGCCCATGATCGGGTTGACGATCTTGATGCCGCTGTCGAGGCTTTCGAGATCCTTGGCCTCGTGCGTGGCGCCGAGCAGATTGCTGTCGGTCGAATACGCCTTCTCCGCGCTCATCTTGTAGGCGAAGCCTTGCGCCGTCATGAACGCCGACATCTCGGCGCGGCCGCCGAGCTCGTCGATGAACTGCTGGTCGAGCCAGGGCTTGTAAATGCGCAGGCCCGGATTGGTCAGCAGGCCGTAGCGGTAGAAGCGCTCGATGTCGTTGCCCTTGAAGGTCGAGCCGTCGCCCCAGATGTTGACGCCGTCTTCCTTCATCGCCGCGACCAGCATCGTGCCGGTCACCGCGCGCCCGAGCGGCGTGGTGTTGAAATAGGTGATGCCGCCGGTCGAGATATGGAAGGCACCCGACTGAATCGCGGCGATGCCTTCGTGAACCAGTTGCGTGCGGCAGTCGACGAGCACGGCCTTCTCGGCGCCGAACGCCTCCGCCTTGCGCGGGATCTCGTTGTAATCGGCCTCATCCGGCTGGCCGAGATTGGCGGTATAGGCGTAGCAGCGCGCGCCCTTCTGCTTCATCCAGAGCAGCGCCGCGCTGGTGTCGAGGCCGCCCGAAAATGCGATGCCGACTTTCTCACCCTTGGGGAGGCTTTTCAGGATCGTGGTCATGGCGCTTCCAATCGGGGCTTAGGGGCTGATGGCAGGGCGTGGTTTGACCGCGCGAATATCAAATTTCGCGGGGCTCGGCACGCATTTAATGGCTCAAATCGACGGCGCGGGGCCCGTCTTGCCGCCGAACAGGCGCCGGCGGAGCCGGTAGGCGGGCATGTTCAGCCGGGTCAGCGCGGCATCGACCGCCTCGTCCGAAAACCGGGTGCGCGCCCAGCGGTAGATCAGCGCGTAGCCGAACCAGATCACGACGAAGGTGACGAGACCGGCGGTCGCGACATCGGTGAAGAAATGACCGCCGAAGGCCATGCGGAGCCCGCTGGTCGCGGCGCCGAACACCAATGCGCCAGCATAGGTGAGCGGCCGCCATGCGGGCGGTGCGAGCGCGGCCGGCGCCAGCGTCCAGAACGCCGTCGCCCCCTCGCCCGAGAAGAACGAGCAATTGCGCGCACAATCACCGCGCGGATCCCACCACGCCACGAACTGCTGGTCGCCGGCAAACTGCGTCACCACCACCGGCCGCGGCCGGCCCCAATAGGTCTTGAAGGTGAGGTTGGTGAGAATGCCAGCCGACAGGATGATCGTGACCAGCAGGAACACGATCGCACGCCCCGACACCATCAAGGGACGATCGGGCCTGATCATCTTGACCACGAGCGCGACCAGCGACGGCAGCACGAAAGCCCAGGAGACCCACATCGCAGCGTCACGCGCGAAGCCGGCCCAGACTTTCAGCTTGAGCGGAAAGGTTTTGGTATCAGGGTCGAAGAACAGCGCGGCGAGCTTGAGATCGAGCTCGGGATAGAGGCCGAAAACGACGCCGATCACGAGCCACAGCGCCAGGGCGATGAAGAGTCCGGTACGGTTCATGGCGCGCGGTTTAGCGGAGTGAGGCTGGGATGAAAACCCTGGAATGACAGCACGAACTACCCCGCGTCCGGCCTTGAATTCGACGGCAGCGGCGGGGGCGGCTTTTGCGGGAGCGGCCGATCGCGCCAGGCGCCGGCATTGCGGCCCGCGATCAGCCAGTAGACGAAGCCGGCGACGATGCCCGCACCGGTCATGATCTCCAGATGACGCCGCACGATGCCCTCGAATTGCAACGTGTCGGAGTGGAAGGGAACGAGGCCGAGATAACAGGCGAGCCCGACGAGGCCGCCGCCGACGGCATAGGCCAGCGCGCTGCGGATATAGAGCGCCTCCGTGATCGCGGCGATCAGCATCGCCGGCACCAGTGCGAAACCCGAGACGAAGATGAAGCCGAAGCCGAGCAGGATGTCGATCGTGCCCTGATCGACGGGACCGGCGCCGAGATCGGAAAATTCCGGAAACAGCAGCGCACCGACGACGATCATGCCGGCGACGAAGCAGGCGACGAGAAAACCGATGAAGATGACGATGAGGCGGCCGATCAGGGACATGACGCGAAAGCCGCCGTAGTCGTCATTGCGAGGAGCGTAGCGACGAAGCAATCCAGGCTGCCGCCGCGGAAAATTTCTGGCTTGCTTCGCTGCGCTCGCAATGACGAGGATGCGAGAGTGCGGGCGCGCATCAACTCAATCCGTTATCGCCATGGCGCGGAGCGCCTGGCGTTCGCTTGCGGAGAGCTTTTCGGTCTCCGACTTCAGCTGGCCGCACGCCGCAAGGATGTCGCGGCCGCGCGGGGTGCGCACCGGCGAAGAATAGCCGGCGTTGAAAATGTATTCGGAGAATTCTTCGATCTGATCCCAGTCCGAGCATTCATAGGCCGTGCCGGGCCAGGGATTGAACGGGATCAGATTGATCTTGGCGTGAATGCCCTTGAGCATCTTGACCAGCAGCTTGGCGTCGTCGAGCGAATCGTTGACGCCCTTGAGCATCACATATTCGAAGGTGATGCGGCGCGCATTGGAGGCACCGGGATAGTCGCGGCAGGCCTGCAGCAGCTCCTTGATCGGATATTTGCGGTTGAGCGGCACCAGCTCGTTGCGCAGCTCATCGCGCACCGCATGCAGCGAGATCGCGAGCATGACGCCGATCTCCTCGCCGGCCCGCACGATGTTCGGCACCACGCCCGAGGTCGACAGCGTGATGCGACGCCGGGAGATGCCGATGCCTTCATTGTCGCCGACGATCAGCAACGCATCGCGCACCGCGTCGAAATTGTAGAGCGGCTCGCCCATGCCCATCATCACGATATTGGTGACGCGGCGCGTGCCGTCCTCGCGATCGGCCCAATCATTGAGGCGATCGCGCGCGACCATGATCTGGCCGACGATCTCGCCGGCGGTGAGGTTCCGCACCAGGCGCTGCGTGCCAGTGTGACAGAACGAGCAGTTCAGCGTGCAGCCCACCTGCGAGGAGACGCAGAGCGTGCCGCGATCGGTTTCGGGGATGTAGACGCACTCGACTTCATGCGCCTTCTCGACATTGTCGCCGCTCGGCAGCCGCAGCAGCCACTTGCGGGTGCCGTCGTTGGAAATCTGCTCAGCCACGACTTCGGGCCGGTCGACAGTGAAGTGCTGGGCGAGCTCGGCGCGAATGCCCTTCGAGACCGAGGTCATATCGTCGAAGCTTTGGGCGCCGCGGAAATACAGCCAGTGCCACAACTGCTGCACGCGCATCTTGCGCTGCGCGGGTGCGACGCCGATCTCGCCGAGGCGATCGGCAAGCTCGCTACGCGACAGGCCGATCAGCGACGGCTTCGCCGGCGGCACATAGGTTTCGAGCGGAGTCTTCTCCACCAGGATTGCGTCGTGCGGCTCGGTCGTCGGTTGCATCGATAGGCCTGATATCTCTCTTCATGCCCGGGCTTGTCCCGGGCATCCGCGTTCTTTTCGCCCGTTGTCAGCGCGTGGATGGCCGGGACGTTTGGTGCGAAGACGCGCTTCGCGCTTTGGCCCGGCCATGACGACTGAAATTGTGGAACCGCCCCTATATAGCAACCGGAACGGCCGATTGCGACCTTCTCGACCGCAGCCTTAACGCCTGCAATCCTGCGCAATCCGGTCGAGCGCCTGGGCGAGGCCCTTCAGCGAGAACGTGTCGGTGGTCTCTGTTCCCTTGGCCGAGACCCCCTTGACCACGAGATCGGCGGATTTGCGCATGGCCTCGACCATCCGCTCTTCCTCGGCCGCATTCTTGATCCAGAGGCCGTCGCCCTGCGTGTACATCGCAAACGTAGCGCCGCCGACCTCGACCGAGGATTCCGAGCCCGGCTTCAGCGCATAGCCGATCATGACCGAGACTTCATTGTTCACCTTCTCCGCCGGCCGGGTGGAAACGAAGGCATAGGCGGGATCGCGCGGCCTGTTCGGCGGGTTGGTCTTGGACGATGAGGGCTTCGCCAGCGCGAAGCAGACCTTCTTGCCATTGGGCGCGGCCGAATAGGCGCCCCAAGTGCCGAACTGGCCGATCAGGGTCGGCTCAGCGCCGCCCGCAACCGCCGCGGGCAGGGCGGCTGGCTTGCTCTCGGGCTTGGCTGCCGTCTTCGCAGCCGGCTTTGCCGCAGCCTTCGGCGCCGGTTGCGCAGTCTGCGCCCGTGCGGAATCAGTGATTCCGCTGGCCGCCACGCCAGTCATCAAAGCTAAAATCAGCACCCGCCACATGCTGGAGTGGTTCCCTCAATATTGTGACTGGAAGATGGCCCGGCCGTGCTTTGTCCCCGTCGCAGGGATAGCCGGGAAAGTCCAATTTGGGAAGGCAGTTAGCGGGTCAACCTTTGGATCGCGCGGCGCGTTGCTCGGACCATTGTGCATCGGTCCAGCGCAACAAATCTTCAGCACCGGAACTGCGCAAATGTGCGCCACCATCGATCACCACCATCTCACCGTTGACGTAGCCGGCGCGGTCCGAGACCAGGAAGCTGGCGAGATCGGCGAGTTCGCTGTGCTCGCCCGTGCGCCCCATCGGGTTGCGCGCGGTCCAGCCTTCGTCGCGGCCCTCTGGGCGAAGCTGGCCCGATGCGCCGGCGGTCGGGAACGGCCCCGGCGCGATCGCGACGGTGCGGATGCCCTTCGGACCCCACTCTACCGCAAGACTTTTGGTCATCGCCAGCACTGCCGATTTCGCCATCGCTGAAGGAACAGTGAAGGCGCGGCCGGTGATGGTCGAAGTCGAAAGGATCGAGAGCACGACCCCGTTATGCTTTCCATCGATCCAGCGCTTGCCGGCGCCAAGCGTGCAATACATCGCACCATGCAGCGTCGGCGCCAGGATCGCATCGGCCGCGCGGAACGACAGATGCTCGCTCTGCGCAATGAAGGTCGCGGCGGCGTTGTTGACGAGGATGTCGAGCGGCGCCTCGCGCCAGATCGCATCCATCATGCTGTCCACCGCCACACCATCGCGGACGTCGCACGCAATCGTCGTGACCTTGCCGGCGGTCTCTTTGCGCATCTCGTTCGCGGTTGCCTCCAGCCGGTCGAGCTTGCGGCCGCAGATCACGAGTTCGGCGCCGAGCGTGAGGAAACGACGCCCCATTGCGGCACCAAGGCCGGAGCCGCCGCCGGTGACGAGGATGCGCTTATCCCTGAGCAGACCTGTTTCAAACATCGTTTGAATCCTTCTTTTTGTTCTTCGGTCATTGCAAGCGCAGCGAAGCAATCCGGACTATTTCCGTGGTGCGGTTTCCGGATTGCTTCGCTGCGCTCGCAATGACGCAAGGATAGGCCTTCGTGCTGCCCTAGACAAAGAATCTAGATTGTCGGACCGCGGTAAATCCGGCAGAAACGAGCAAACGATAACTCCACCTCGAAACGCCTTAGGTGCCGCCATGAAAGCCATTCTCTGCTCGCAATATTGCCAGCCCGACGATCTCGTGCTCGCCGATGTGCCGGATCCGGTGGCCGGTCCCGGGGAAGCCGTGATCGCGATCAAGGCGGCGGCGCTGAACTTCTTCGACATCCTGATGATTCAGGGCAAATACCAGATCAAGCCGCCGTTCCCGTTCTCGCCGGCGGCCGAAGTGTCGGGCGTGATCGAGAGCATTGGCCCTGGGGTCACTGACCTCAAGGTCGGAGATCGCGTGGTCGCCTCCTGCGGTCACAACGGCGCGCGCGAAAAGATCGCGCTGCCGGCGGCTTCGATCGTGAAGATTCCCGACAATCTCGACTACGACCGCGCGGCCGGCATCATTATCATCTACGGCACAGCGCTGCATGCGCTGGAAGATCGCGCGAGCCCGAAGCCCGGCGAGACGCTCGCGGTGCTGGGTGCTGCCGGCGGCACGGGCTTGGCTGCCTGCGAGCTCGGCAAGCTGATGGGCTTGAAGGTGATTGCTTGCGCCTCGTCGGACGAGAAGCTCGAATTCGCGAAAGCGCATGGCGCCGAACTGACGCTGAACTATGGCAAGGAAGATCTGAAGGAAGGCCTGCGCAAGCTCACCGGCGGCAAGGGCGTCGACATCATCTTCGATCCGGTTGGTGGCGCGTATGCCGAGCAGGCGCTGCGCTCGATCGCTTGGGAAGGCCGCTTCCTCGTGATCGGCTTTGCCGCCGGCGACATTCCGAAGATGCCGCTGAACCTCGCGCTCTTGAAGGGCTGCGACATCCGCGGTGTGTTCTGGGGCGCCTGGACACGGCAGAATCCGGAGAAGAACCGTGCCAATCTCGAGAAGCTCGTGAAGTGGACAGCGGAAGGAAAAATCTCATCGCATGTCGACCGCACTTTCCCGCTGGCGCAAACCGCCGACGCGCTGAAGGTGCTCGCGGGACGCAAGGCCATGGGCAAGGTGATTTTGCATCCGTGAGCGACTGACGCGCGCTCGCCGATGGCGGGCGCCAATGCAGTTTCAAATCGTGTCAATGGCCGGGCTCGTCCCGGCCATTTTCGTTTTCATCCCCTCAACCATCGCGGCCAAAATTGGCGGTGCACTTCGCCGCTTCGCCCCAATCAAACCCAAATATTTCCCAATTCGCGCAAATCGCCGTCGCTTTTTGGGCTGATTCAAACTGCGATTTACCGGTTCCAGTTTGCAGGGCGCTTCTGGACAACAACAAGAAGAGTGGAGCCGGAAAGGCCCCTGCGTTGCGTCAGTAATGGGGAGCATCACACCATGGAGACGACGGCCGACCGTCCGTCCAGGGAGTCGAGGACGTTCGACTCCGATCAAGCCGCATCACGTCCACTTGCCAAATCCTATATCCGTGCGCGTGCCGCACGGGCCGATCTTTTGCCGGACGATCCGGTCCCACTCTTCCTGTCCGACCCGCTCGGGGCGCCGGACCCACGGGAATATGCGCCGCTGGATTTGCGTCCCAGAACCAGGATCGTCCGGCGCGGACTCGTCGTCATTCTGACGGTGTCCACCATCGCGATCCCGGTCACACTGTTTCAGTCCGACCTTCGCCGGCTGTTGACGGCCGCTGCCGGGAGCTCGACCGATGCAGCCGCGCAGCAAGTTGCTGCTCCGGTCAGCCTGCCGGCCGCCCGGCAGACTCCGCTGAAGGATCCCGCCCGTGTGACCAACACGATGCTGGCGAGCGCTGACAGGCAAGAGCTCCCTGCACCGTCGGCGCCGAGCCGCCAGGCGATCGCGACCGCTTACCAGATTGCGTTGCAAGCCCAGGCGCCCGTGCCTGTCGCGGCACAGCCTGTGCCGCCTCCACCAGGCAAGATACTCGACGTCAAGACACTCGACGCCGATACGCTGGCCGGGTTGATGGCGCGTGCGAAGAGCCTCTTGGCCGTCGGCGACATCGCTGCGGCGCGGCTCCTGCTCGAACGCGCGGCGAATGCAGAGGATGCGAGGGCGGCATTTCTGCTGGCACAGACCCATGACCCGGCGGTGCTGGGCACCAGCGACACGCGAAGCGTCGCCGCCGACGCGACGGCCGCGCGTGACTGGTACCGAAAGGCGGCAGCGCTCGGATCGGCAGAGGCGCGCCAGCGCCTCACCCAGTTTCAGAACTAGACATCTTCAGGGGACATCATGCGTAACGCTTTGAGAATGGCGCTTGCCGCCATCATGACGATTTGCGCCTTCGCGGCCCGCGCCGAGCAGACCGAATACGATCCGGCCAAGGTTTCGGACGGTCTGAAGGCCATCTTCCAGTTCGGCTCGAGCTCAACCAAGCAGGCGCTGAACGCCAACACGGTCACGCTGATCACCGGCACGATCGGCGGCACCTATGTGCAGTTCGGCGCCGACCTCACCTCCGTCCTCGACGACGGCAACAAGATCCGCGTGCTGCCGATCGTCGGCCGTGGCTCGGTGCAGAGCGTTGCGGACATTCTGTTCCTGCAAGGCGTCGACCTCGGAATCGTGCGGGCCGATACGCTCGACTATCTCGAACGCAAGGGTTTCGCCAAGGACATCAAGCGGCAGTTCACCTATGTGACCAAGCTCTATAATGAAGAGATGCAGGTGATCGCGCCGAATTCAGTCGCGACGCTGAAAGACCTCGAAGGCAAGACCGTCAGCGTCGACCTGCCGAACGGCGGCACCTTCGTCACCGCACTCACCGTGTTCGAGCGACTCGGGATCAAGGCCAAATTCGTCTATGTCGAGCAGCGCATCGCGATGGAGAAGCTCAAGGCCGGCGAGATCGACGCCGTCATCGTGGTCGGCGGCAAGCCATACAAATCGGTCTCGACCTTCGGCAATGACGGCCGCTTCCATCTGGCGCGCGTGGATTATGCAAAGCCGCTCCAGAGCGACTATCTGCCGGCGACGCTGACCGCCAAGGACTATCCGAATTTGATCAAGGAGGGCGAGAGCGTGGACACGATCGCGGTGCCTGCGGTGCTCGCAGCCTATAATTGGGCGCCCAACACCGAACGCTATCGCAAGCTCGCGCTGTTCGTGGACGCGTTCTTCACGAAATTCCCCGCGCTCCAGAACCCGCCCTTCCATCCCAAGTGGAAGGAGGTATCGCTCGCGGCTCCTCTCGCAGGCTGGAGCAGATTGCCGGTGGCGCAGCAATGGCTCGACCGGCACGGAGTCGAACCGGTGACGCAACAGCGCTTCGAGGCATTCCTGAAGCAGAAGCCGTCAGCCGCAAAGGTGTCCGACGCGGAGAGGGAGACGCTGTTCCGACAATTCCAGGCGTGGGACGCGGAGAAGGCGCGCACAGGGAAGAAGTAGCGAGCCTCTCGTCTCTTATTGCGCGGCTTCCGCCTCATTCACCCCGCGCTTCAGCGCCGCACGGGCGGCTTCGCGGTGCTCTGACGTGATATGGCTGGCGACCATGCGGATGGCGGTGGCGAGCACGGCGGCGTCATCGGTGAAGCCGAGGACGGGCATCACGTCGGGAATGAAATCGAACGGCAGGATGAAATAGGCGATCGCGCCCAGCAGCGACGCCTGGACATGGCGCGGCGTCTGCCGGTCGAAAGCGCAGTAATACGCGGCGAGCAGATCTTCGGCGAATGGCAGATGCGCGACGACGCGCTTCAGCTTGCGCCAGAAGCGGCGGCGCACGCCTTCACGATCTTCCGCGAGCCGATCGGCCGGCTCGAAGCCGACGCTGTGTTCGGCGGCCATTCTTCAAAACTCCCGTTCAGCATCGAGCGGCGGATCGCCGCAGGCATGCTGATCACAACATGGGGATGCAGCCGATCATCGCAAGACGTCAGCCCGGTGTCAGCTTGGCGATAGCATTCATCGCCTTCGCGAGATCGATATCGAGGGCGGTGAGTCCACCCGCATCGTGGGTCGACAGAACCACCTCTACCGTCTTGTAGACATTGCGCCATTCGGGGTGGTGATCCATCTTCTCGGCGACCAGCGCGGCCCGGGTCATAAAGCCGAACGCCTCGTTGAAATCCTTGAAGACAAAGGTCTTCCCGATCCCTTTGCCGTCCTGGACCTCAGCCCAGCCCGGGATACCGCCTAGGGCCTGCTTGCGTGCGTCCGCCGATAGCCGCTCTGCCATGATCGCCTCCGTTCTCAGGGGAACTTTACCTTAACACCGTGCCTCCCGCCGGGGTTCATACGGGATTTCGCCGATCCGCTAACCATGACGGAGATGTAACCCCGCCGGACAAGAAATTTGCTACAATTGCGGGCGTAAATCGCCGGCCAAGATGAAACTGAGCCTGAAGCGCCTGTTTGGGAGATCGATGACCGGGGACTCGAGCCTGGCCGAAACGCCCTCTCCGCCTTCGCCGCGATCCGCGGCGCGGAAGACGGCGCTCGTGTCTCTGGCGCTGGTGCTCGCAATCGTCGGCGCACTGGCCGGCGGCTACTATTTCGCGATGCGGCCGGTGACGCTGAAGATCGCGGTCGGTCCCGCCAATAGCGACGACCTCAAGGTGGTGCAGACACTGACGCAGGCCTTCGCGCAGAGCAAAGGCATCGTGCGGCTGCGCCCGATCCAGACCGAGGGCGCCACCGCCAGCGCGAATCTGCTAGCGGAGGGCAAGGCGGATCTCGCCATCGTGCGCGGCGATCTCGATGTCCCCAAGAACGCGCAAGCCGTCGCGACGCTGCGCAAGAACGTCGTGGTGCTGTGGTCCGTGCCCGGCAAGGGCAAGAAGAAGGGCGCGAAGATCACCAAGATCGCGCAGCTCGCCGGCCATCGCGTCGGCGTGGTCGGTAAGACGCAGGCCAACGTCAATCTGCTCAAGGTGATCCTGCAGCAATACGGCCTCGATCCCGCCAAAGTCGAGATCGTGCAATTCCCGGCGAGCGAAGTCGCCGAAGCGATCAAGGCGCAGAAGGCGGATGTCTATCTCGCGGCCGGCCCCGTCAACAGCAAGATCACCTCGGACGCGATTGCCGCCTCCGCCAAGGATGGCGGCTCGCCGATATTCCTCGCCATCGATTCGGCGGATGCGATCGCGCAGAACCATCCGGTCTACGAGGCGTCGGAAATTCCTGCCGGTACTTACGGCGGCTCGCCCTATCGTCCCGACGATGAAGTCAAGACCATCAGCTTCTCGCACCACATCGTGGCGCGCAAAGGCCTGTCCGAGACCACGGTCGCAGCCTTCACCCGGCAGCTGTTCGCCGTGCGCCAGCAATTGCTGACCGATTTCCCGCAAGCCGCGAAGATCGAAACGCCGGATACGGACAAGGACGCGGTGATCCCCGTGCATCCGGGCGCCGCCGCCTTCGTCGACGGCGAGGAAAAGACCTTCCTCGACAAGTACAGTGATTACATCTGGTGGACTCTGATGGCGCTTTCCGCCACGGGCTCGCTCGGCGCATGGTTCGCGGGCTATTTGAAGAAGGACGAGCGCGACAACAACAGTCATCTGCGCGAACGTCTGCTCGACATGCTCGCCACGGCGCGCAAGAGCGAGACGACCGAAGATCTCGACCAAATGCAGGCCGAGGCCGACGAGATCTTGCGCGACACGCTGCGCTGCTACGATCACGGCGCGATCGAGGACGGCGCGCTGACCGCCTTCAACATCGCGCTCGACCAATTCCACGCCGCGGTCGCCGACCGCAAGGCGGTGCTGTTCAGCCTGCCGCCGAACCTGCAACGCGCCGGCACACAATTCCGGGCCGCCGGCAACGCGTAAGCGTCTGCGCGCGTTATCGCTGCGTCACACAGCTTCAATATAGCTTCGGACTTGATCGTGGCGGCCTTTTGGGCGGTCGTCTCACGCGACATCGAGGCCGTCTTCATGAAGATCAAATTCTCCCGCCGCAATTTCCTCACCACCAGCGCTGGTGCGCTCGGCGCGATCGCGATGCCGCATCTGTCGCGCGCGGCCGACCGGCCTGCGGTCACCCATGGCGTGCAATCCGGCGATGTCACTGTCGACGGCGGCGTGGTGTGGGCGCGCGCCGACCGGCCCGCGCAGATGCTGGTCGAGGTGGCAACGACGGAGTCTTTCAAGGACGCTCGCGCGCTGCCGCCGATCGCAGCGCTACCGGAGAGCGACTTCACCGCGAAGATGCTGGTGGACAATCTTCCGGGTGGTCAGGACATTTTCTACCGCGTCCGCTTCCGCGATCTCTCCCACACCGCCGTCGAGGGCGAGCCGGTGGTCGGCCGCTTCCGCACCGCGCCGGCCGACCGTCGCGACGTCTCCTTCGTCTGGGGCGGCGACGTTGCCGGCCAGGGCTGGGGCATCAATCCCGATGACGGAGGCATGCTTACTTTCGCAGCCATGCAAAAACACCGGCCGGATTTCTTGCTGCATTCCGGCGACACTATCTATGCCGACGGCGTGATCTCCTCCGAGGTGAAACTTGCCGACGGCAAGATCTGGAAGAACGTCACCATCCCTGAGAAGGCCAAGGTCGCCGAGACGCTGGACGAGTACCGCGCGGCGCACAAATACAATTTCACCGACGACAATGTCCGCGCCTTCAATGCCGAAGTACCGATCTTCGTGCAGTGGGACGATCACGAGGTGACCAACAACTGGTCGCTGTCGAAGGATCTGCCGGCGACCTACAAGGTGCGTGACATCTCGCTGCTCGCGGCCCGCGCCGGCCGTGCTTTCCACGAGATGTACCCCATGCGCGAGAGTATCGTTGAGCCGGGCCGGGTCTACCGCAAGATCTCCTACGGCCCGCATCTCGACGTATTCGTGCTCGACGAGCGCAGCTATCGCGGTCCGAACGGCGCCAACCTCGAGACCGACTACGGCCCGGCGAGCTATTTCCTCGGGCCCGCGCAGATGGCCTGGCTGAAGCGCGGCCTGCTCAATTCGCGCGCGACGTGGAAGGTGATCGCGTCCGACATGCCGCTCAGCCTGATCGTTTATGACGATGCGACCAACAAGAAAGGGTCAGAAGCATTCGCGCAAGGCGACGGCCCGGCGCGCGGCCGCGAGCTCGAGATCGCCGACATTCTGCGCTTCATCAAGATGGCGCCTATCAATAACACCGTGTGGCTGACGGCGGACGTGCACTACGCCGCCGCGCATTATTACGATCCGAACAAGGCGCAATTCCAGAACTTCGAACCGTTCTGGGAGTTCGTCTCGGGTCCGCTGCATGCCGGTACGTTCGGCCCGAACGAGCTCGACAACACGTTTGGCCCGGAGGTGCGCTTCGTCAAGGCGCCCGGCCTCGACAAGCAGAACCTGCCGCCCTCCGCCGGCATGCAGTTCTTCGGCCACGTCAAGATCGACGGCGCCTCGGGCCAGATGATTGTGACGTTGCGAGATCGCGCCGACGTCGCGCTGTGGTCGACCACGCTCGACCCGAAATTAATCTGAGCTGACTGGGACGAGCTTTAGGCGCCGCGCCTCTGCAACGCCGCCTCCAGCGCATCGCTGGAGCATGGCTTTTGTAGCCGCGGCCGTGCAGTAAATTGCGGGGGAATACTGGTCTCCGCGCCATAGCCGGTGACAAAGGCGAAGGGAATTTCCAGCGCGGCGAGCCGCTCGGCGATCGCAAAGCTCTTCTCGCGGATCAGCTCGACGTCGAGCAGTGCGAAGTCGGGCGCACGCGTCGCAATCGCATTCAGCGCCTGCGCCACCGAACCCACGGTACGCACGCAGGTCACGCCAAAGCCGAGCAGACGATCCTCGAAATCGATGGCGATGATCGGATCGTCCTCGACGATCAGAACATCGGCAGGGATTTCGGCCGAGCCGTCCTGGGAGGCAGGTATCATGATCCTAGCTGTCGAGGGCTGCATGTTGTCACCGATCAGGACAGCCTCAGCCGACACCTGCGCCCAGCGCATCGGAGAGTTCCCGGAACGAAACTCACCACAGAACAGTTTTGTCGTCTGTCCACATGTGCACACAACGAACGGACGGAACTGGCTAGTGTCGAAAGGAGATCAGGGGATTTGCGATGGACGCGCGTATCAGCAAGGCAACCGAGGTCGACAGCCGACCCGCCAACAATCTGCTGCGGCGCTTGAATCCGGCGGATTATGCGATGCTCGCGCCGCACCTCACCGTTGACGCTGCCGGCCCCAACGAGCTGCTCTACAGTCCCGGTGACAATGTGCAGGTCGCGTACTTTCCTTGCGGGCCGTCGCTCGCGACGTTTCTCGTCCCGAACGAAGACGGTCGCGATGTCGAGACCATTCTGGTCGGCCGCGAAGGCGCGGTGGGCGGCATCGTCAGCGAGGGCTTTCTGCCGGCCTACACCCGCATCTGCGTAAAATTCGGCGGCCCGTTTGCACGCATCAACGTCGGCAGGCTGGAGGCGGCGAAGCTGCGTTCGCCGTCGCTGCGCAATATCTTCGCCCGCTACGCCGACTGCATGCTGGCACAGATTTTCCAGTCGACCGCCTGCAACGCCATCCATTCGATCGAGCAGCGCACGGCCAAATGGATTCTGGCGGCGATGGAGCGGACCGGCGACGAGAACAGCGTGCCGCTGACGCATGAGCAGCTTGCCACATTGCTCGGCGTCGGCCGCAGCTATGCCAGCCGTGTGCTGCAGTCGTTCAAGGCCGAAGGCGTCCTCGAGACGCGGCGCGGCTCGATCCTGGTCCGCAACCGCGACGGCCTGCGGCTGCGCGCCTGCCTCTGCAACGACGCCGTGAAGATGCACTTCGAGGAGGTGCTGCGGGGGGTCTATCCGACCGAGGAGGCGGATCGCAGTCCGGCGCAGGGCTAGTCGGGACGGCCGGGCGGTGAACAATGGGGCCAGTTTGGCCCAAGTCTCCTAACCCCCGGGGATTCCCGGACAAAATTCAGTCAACCAACCCCGAAAGAACGCATTGTTTTTTGGCGTTTTTTGCCTATATTGCGCTGCAAACGCGCAGGGTGCCCGGTCGAGCTGGCCGGGCTTCCTTTTTGGGCGTAATAGGCCCCCGTTTTCCACGTTTCCAGCGTTGTCCGTGAAGAGGTCCCGGCTTGACCGGCGAGATCGCGCTTAACCCATTGTCCGACCGCAAAGAAGCTCACTCATGAACCTTCGCAACATCGCTATCATCGCCCACGTCGACCACGGCAAGACGACCCTCGTCGACAAGCTCCTCCAGCAATCCGGCACCTACCGCGAGAACCAGAAGGTGACCGAGCGCGCCATGGACTCCAACGATCTGGAGCGTGAGCGCGGCATCACCATTCTCGCCAAGGCGGCCTCGGTGCAGTGGAAGGACACCCGCATCAACATCGTCGACACCCCCGGCCACGCCGATTTCGGCGGCGAGGTCGAGCGCATCCTGAACATGGTGGACGGCGCGCTGGTGCTGGTCGACGCCGCCGAAGGCCCGCTGCCGCAGACCAAATTCGTGGTCTCCAAGGCGCTCAAGGTCGGCCTCAAGCCGATCGTCGTCATCAACAAGGTTGACCGTCCCGACGCGCGCGCGACGGAAGTCATCAACGAGGTGTTCGACCTGTTCGCGGCGCTCGACGCCAGCGAGGAGCAGCTCGACTTCCCGATCCTCTACGGATCGGCCAAGCAAGGCTGGATGGCCGATAGCCCGGATGGGCCGCAAGAGGCCGGCATGCAGCCGTTGTTCGACCTGATCGTGCGCCATGTCGCGCCGCCGAAGGTCGAGGAAGGCCCGTTCCGCATGATCGGCACCATTCTCGAAGCCAACCCCTATCTCGGCCGCATCATCACCGGCCGCATCTCCTCGGGCTCGATCAAGCCGAACCAGGCCGTGAAGGTGCTGGGCGCCGACGGCAAGATGATCGAGCAGGGCCGCATCACCAAGATCCTCGCCTTCCGCGGCATCGAGCGCACCCCGCTTGAAGAAGCCGACGCAGGCGACATCGTCGCGATCGCCGGCCTGACCAAGGGCACCGTCGCCGACACCTTCTGCGATCCGTCGGTCGAGACCCCGCTGGTGGCGCAGCCGATCGACCCGCCGACCGTGTCGATGTCCTTCATCGTCAACAACTCGCCGCTCGCCGGCACCGAAGGCGACAAGGTGACCAGCCGTATGATCCGCGACCGCCTGCTGCGCGAGTCCGAAGGCAACGTCGCGCTGCGGGTCGTCGAAGCGTCGGACAAGGACGCGATGGAAGTCTCGGGCCGCGGCGAATTACAGCTCGCGATCCTGATCGAGACCATGCGCCGCGAAGGCTTCGAGCTCTCGGTGTCGCGTCCGCGCGTCGTGCTGCAGAAGGACGAGGCCACCGGCGCCACCTTGGAGCCGATCGAGGAAGTCGTGATCGACGTCGACGAGGAGCATTCCGGCGTCGTCGTGCAGAAGATGAGCGAGCGCAAGTCCGAGCTGATCGAGATGAAGCCGTCCGGCGGCAACCGCCTGCGGCTGGTGTTCTACGCGCCGACCCGCGGCCTGATCGGCTACCAGGGCGAACTGCTCACCGACACCCGCGGCACCGCGATCATGAACCGTCTGTTCCACGGCTACGCCCCGTACAAGGGCGAGATTCAGGGCCGCCGCAACGGCGTCCTGATCTCCAACGATCAGGGCGAAGCAGTGGCTTACGCCATGTTCAAGCTGGAAGATCGCGGCCCGATGATGATCGAGCCCGGCTGGAAGGTCTACAAGGGCATGATCGTCGGCGAGCATACCCGCGACAACGACCTCGAGATCAACATCCTCAAGGGCAAGCAGCTCACCAACATCCGGACCACGTCGAAGGATGAAGCCGTGCGCCTGACCCCGCCGATCCGCATGACCCTGGAAAAGGCGCTGGCCTATATCGAGGACGACGAGTTGGTCGAGATCACGCCGAAGTCGATCCGCCTGCGCAAGCGGCACCTCGACCCGAACGAGCGCAAGCGCGCGGAAAAGTCCAAGGAAGCGGTGGCGTAAGGCGCCTCATTCCGTAGTGCAGGAGGGTGGGCAAAGCGTAGCGTGCCCACCACTTTGAATTCTCAATCAACAATGGTGGGCACGGCGCAAGTGCGCCTTTGCCCATGGAATCTGCGAGACCGTCTGCGGAGCGGCGTTACACGCGGCGCCGCGTCCGGGACACGAGCACGGCATATCTGCCTGGCTTCAGCACACCCAGCGAACGTGCTAGAGCCCACCCATGTCCTTCCCCTCTTCCGTCGACGTCGCGATCATCGGCGCCGGTGCAGCCGGCCTCGGTGCAGCCCGCGCGCTGGAAGGCTCCGGCCTCTCCGCGATCGTGCTGGAGGCGCGCGACCGGCTCGGCGGCCGCGCCTGGACCGTGCAGGCCTCGCCTGACGTCACCTTCGATGTCGGTTGCGGCTGGCTGCACTCGGCCGACAAGAACTCGTTCGTTCCAATCGCACGCGCACTCGGTTTCGAGGTCAACAAGGACCTGCCGCCCTGGCGTGAGCGCGCCTATGGCAATGCCTTTCCGCAAAGCGAGCGCGACGATTTCACGCGCGCGATGGACGCGTTCTATCAGCGGCTTTGGCGGGCCGCGCAGAAGGGCAAAGACGAGCCCGCGAGCCGGAGCCTGGAGCCCGGCAACCGCTGGAACGCGATGATCGATGGGATCTCGACCTACATCAACGGCTGCGAACTCAAGGACATGTCGACGCTGGACTGGGACGCCTATGAGGACACCGAGCTCAACTGGCGCGTCCGCCGCGGCTATGGCGCGCTTGTTGCAGCTTATGGTGCCTCCTGCCCGGTCGAGCTGAACTGCAACGTCACGCTGATCGATCATTCCGACAAGCGCGTCCGCATCGAGGCATCACAGGGCACGCTGACTGCGGACAAGGTGATCGTCACCGTGCCGACCAATTTGATCGCCGACGAAGCGATCCGCTTCTCGCCGCCACTCCCCGCCAAGGTCGATGCCGCAGCCGGCCTGCCGCTCGGCGTCGACGACAAGGTGACACTGGCACTCGACGACGCCGAGGCCTTCCCTAAAGAGGGAAACCTGCGCGGCGCCACCATGCGAACCGAGATGGGCACCTACCACATCCGCCCGTTCGGCCAACCCTGCATCGAGGGTTTTTTCGGCGGTAGCTTTGCACGCCAGCTGGAAGATGCCGGCGAAGGCGCCATTGCCGTGCACAGCATCGACGAGATCGCAGGCTTCCTCGGGAACGACATCCGAAGCAAACTGAAGCCGCTGTGCGAGTCGCGCTGGGCGCACGACCCGTTTGCGAGAGGCTCGTACTCGCACGCGCTGCCGGGGCATCCGGGAGATCGCGCAGTGCTGGCCGCGCCGGTCGATGGGCGGCTGTTCTTCGCGGGAGAAGCGACGTCGCCGACGTTCTTTACGACGGCGCACGGGGCGCGGGACAGCGGCGAGCGCGCAGCGAAGGAAGTGCTGGCGGCTTTGAGCAAGCCATAAGCGCGTACTCCGTCATTGCGAGCGCAGCGAAGCAATCCAGAATCCTTCCGCAGAGATACTCTGGATTGCTTCGTCGCTGCGCTCCTCGCAATGACGGCGGAAGGAGGTGCGCTCGCAATGAAGGCTACTCTACCACCCGCGCGCGCAAATCGGCATCGGGTACGAAGCACGCATCGTACTTCCCGAAGATGCGATAGCGGTTGCGCGCGATGAGGCTGTAGACGGAGTCGCGCAGCGGCTTCGGCACAGCAAGCAGCACGCGTGTCCAATTCCATCCCGACAGCTGAGACAGCACGGTCAGCGCGGCGTCCGATTTCATGAATACATCGCCGCCGTGGATGACGGCATTGGTGTCGGGATCATCCGGATCGATGCCGAACGTCCGCGCGAGCTTTGCGCCATAATCCGACTGGATCGGGGTAAAGCGAAACCGCTTCGCCGTGTCGCGTGCAGCGACGAACCTCACCCAGCGCGAGCAGAAGATGCAGACGCCGTCGAACAGGATCACGTCGTCATCAGGCCACTTGCTCATCAGCGATGATCCAGCATCAACAGCGCGCCCAGGGAATACAGCGTCATGGTTTCTTGGTCGCCACAGGCTTTGGCAGATTCGGCTTGGGCAGGCTCAGCGCACGCGCGAGCTCGCTGCTTGCGGCCTGGACGCCGGCCTCGGTCTCGATCATCCAATGTCCTTCGCTGCCCACGGCCGGCAGCGTGCGGAGATCGTCCTTGCCGCCGCCACTGCGAAACGCATCTGCCAATGCTTTCGAGAACGCCGGAGCAAAATAGCTGTCATTGGCTGCGACCAGCGATGTGACGGGAATGCGCGCCGCCTTGCCAAATTCAGCAGCGGCCGCGAGAAGCGAATGTGGCGCGCAAATCTTGTTCGGTTCGTCATTGGCGTGACCGCCACGTCCGGGCGCAAAGACTGTGATCGCGGAGATCTGTTTCGGATCGGCGTTCGCAAGCGCCAGTGCACCCCAGCCGCCTGCGGAGTGTCCGACCACGACCGCAGCATCCTTGCGGATAAAATCCTGCTTTTGCAGATAACCCAGCGCGAGCGAAATTTCCTCCGCGGTGGCGCGGCCCGCGCGTGCGTAGTCCGCTTCGTCGCAGCCGCCCTGGTCCTCGGCATAACGACCGCCGGTCGCGCCATGGCCGAGCCGCTCCGGTACCAGTACGGCAAACCCCCGCGCGACGAGAAACGCTGCGAGCGCGCGGTATTCCGGCTGCGGCATTTGGGCGCGACGCAACACGTTCTGCGTCGACGCATGTGCGATCACCGCGAGCCGGAACGGACCGGCGCCAGCGGGGCGAAACAACAGCGCGCGCGCGGCGATATCGGTATCCGACGACGGCACGCGCCATTCCTGGCGGCGAAACGGCTCGCTCTCTGGGCCCGATGCCCCGAACGTGACCTGAGCGCACAGAGGCTGTGCCGTCAGCAGGGACAGCAGAAGCAGAGGGGCAAGGGTGTCGAGGAGCCGCATGAATTGCCGAGGCGAACACGGATGGCGGAGGCCAGACTAATCGGAACGAATCACTCTGGGCAGACTTTCTGCATTGCCATCGGCGTTCATTCATTGCGGCCGCGGAGTTTTGCACCGACCCATGGCAGGCCGCTCCCGTTCGAAATGGCGCCTTGTCTTTTTTCGGCACAACATGGCTAAAATACTGATGCAGAAAGTCCACACGTTAACCGATAATTAACGATAGGTCTTGCCGCCGGCGCGGCGACTTGGTTTGATCGCGTCCATGAGCACAACCCTGATCGAGGTCCGGCCGGCCAAAGCTGCAGATGCAACTGCGGTGGCGTCCACCCATGACGAAGCCTGGCGTTCCGCCTATCAGGGCATCATTCCCGGCGCCGAGCTGGAGAAGCTCATTAACCGTCGCGGTCCGCAGTGGTGGGACAGCGCGATCCGCAAGGGCAGCCGCGTCAGCGTGTTGGTGTTCGGCGACAAGGTCGCGGGCTACGCCAACTATGGTCGCAACCGCGCCCGCAGCCTGCATTTCGACGGCGAGATCTACGAGCTGTACCTGCGCCCCGAGTTTCAGGGCCTCGGCTTCGGCCGCCGCCTGTTCACCGCCGCCCGCCGCGACCTCATGCAGAGCAATCTGAAGAGCATGGTGGTGTGGGCGCTCTCGGACAACGATCCGGCGACCGAGTTCTACCGCGCCTTGGGCGGCCGCATGGTGGCGCGCTCCTCGGAGCGGTTCGGGCCGAAGTCGCTCGACAAGGTTGCCTTCGCCTGGACCAATTAAGCTTTGGACCAATTAAGGTTTGGACCGATTGAGCTGCTGAAACCTTGATCGGCAGCGCTTCCCATCCGTCGATACCGTTGCCTTTTGAGCCGGTGATTGCTGGATTCATTATTTCATAAAAACACGATGGATCGGGGGGCCAAGCCCGCGTATGACAGCGCCAAAATCGCTGCCGGGCGCGATTCAACCTCGGCAACAACGGAGCCTATTTAATGCGTATCGATGCGGTCTCGATCGGAAAGGACGTCCCCCACGACGTCAACGTCATCATCGAAGTCCCCGTGGGCGGCGAGCCGATCAAATACGAGATGGACAAAGAGGCCGGCACGCTGGTGGTCGACCGTTTCCTCTACACACCGATGCGTTACCCCGGCAACTACGGCTTCATCCCGCACACTTTGTCCGATGACGGCGATCCCTGCGACGTCCTGATCGTCAACACCCGCGCCATTATCCCTGGCGCCGTCATGAGCGTGCGCCCGGTCGGCGTGCTGTTCATGGAGGACGAAGCCGGCGGCGACGAGAAGATTTTGGCGGTGCCGTCGTCGAAGCTGACCCAGCGCTACGACAAGGTGAAGTCGTATTCCGACCTGCCCGACATCACGCTGCAGCAGATCCAGCACTTCTTCGAGCACTACAAGGATCTCGAGCCGGGCAAGTGGGTGAAGATTTTGCGCTGGGGCGGCCCGGAAGACGCGCAGAAGCTGATTCTCGAAGGCATCGAGCGCGAAAAGAAAAAGAAGGCATAAGCATTGCTCTCTCGCCCCGCCCACGGGGCGAGGTGAACTACACCGCCGGCCTCTGTAGGCCCGCGATCGCGCAAGCCGCGCGCAGCGTGTTCACGAGCAGGCAGGCGACCGTCATCTGGCCGACGCCACCTGGCACCGGCGTGACCGCACCCGCGACCGCCAGCGCTTCCTGATAAGCGACATCGCCAACGAGACGGGTCTTGCCGTCTTCCTTTGGAATGCGGTTGATACCAACGTCAATCACGGTCGCACCCGGCTTCAGCCAATCGCCGCGCACCATCTCGGGTTTGCCGACAGCGGCGTAAACGAGGTCGGCCTGCTTCACGAGCCCGGGCAGGTCGCGCGAGCGCGAATGCGCGATCGTCACCGTGGCATTCTCGTTCAACAGCAATTGCACCAGCGGGCGGCCGACAAGGTTGGAGCGGCCGATGACGATCGCGTTCATGCCTTCAAGCGAGGCGTGCACGCTCTTGGTCAAGATGATGCAACCGAGCGGCGTGCAGGGCGACAGCGCCTCGAAGCCGCCGGCCAACCGGCCGGCATTGTTCGGATGCAGGCCGTCGACATCCTTGGCGGGATCGATGGCATTGATCACGGCCTCGGTGTTCAGACCCTTGGGCAGCGGCAGCTGTACGAGAATGCCGTGCACGGCGGGATCGCGGTTGAGCTTTGCGACGACCGCCAGCAGATCGGCTTGCGAGACGTCCGCCGGCAGCTTGTACTCGAACGAAGCCATGCCGGCAGCCTGGGTCTGGGCATGCTTCGAGCGGACATAGACCTCGCTGGCGGGATCGCTGCCGACCAGAACCACTGCGAGCCCCGGCACCAGATTGTGCTCGCGCTTGACGCGGGCAACTTCGTCGGCAACGCGGGCGCGAAGTTCCGCTGCAATGATTTTCCCGTCGATGATCTTGGCCGTCATGTCGGTTCCCTTAGTCTGTCGATTTGACGGATGCGAGTGCGTGCAACGCCTCAGCAAGCCTTGCCGGATCACCGTCGACGGCGACCTGCTTCAGTCGCGACGTCGCCCCAGACAGGAGACTGACGCTGGCCTTGGGCACGCCGAGCGATTTGGCCAACAACGCCAGAACCGCGCGATTGGCCTCGCCGCCATCGGCAATGGCACGCACACGCACTTTCAGCACACTGCGGCCGTCGGAGAGCTGCTCGATGCCGTCGATGCCGTCACGTCCGCCACGCGGCGTCACCCGCAACGCGATGCTGACGCCCGTGGTGGAGCTGCGCCAAGGCGCCATCAACGCTCCCCGAGGTTCCTTTGGGCCTACGGCACATTCGGATAGACGTACTCGGCGAGATAGAGCTGGATCAACCAAAGCACGAAGAACGCAACGATCGGAGACATATCGAGCCCGCCCATGCTGGGCAGCCTGCGCCTGATAGGGCCGAGCACCGGTTCGGTGATCCGGTAGAGAAACTCCGCGATCGCGCCGACGAACTGGTTGCGGGTGTTCACGACATTGAACGCGATCAGCCAGGACAGGATTGCCGATGCGATCAGCAGGTAGATGTACAGATTGATGATCTGGATCAGAATGAAGACTATCGGGCGCATCAGCGAAACACTCTCTGAGCCTGTGTCGTGGGATGGTTAGGGCTAGATATCGGTTCCCCCCGGCTCAAACAAGGGAAGTCAGTGCCCCGGATGGCTAAAACCGGGTTACACCCGTCCTTGACTTGACCTTGGCGGGGACTTAAATGGCGCCCGGTTGTCGGCCGCATTGACCAGAGCGGCCGCAAACGGGGCCATAGCTCAGCTGGGAGAGCGCGTCGTTCGCAATGACGAGGTCGGCGGTTCGATCCCGCCTGGCTCCACCAGCCTTCGCTCGCTTCGCGAGCTACGGCTAGGTAAGCCAGCCAAGCTCTTTCGTAGCGAAGTGAGCGAAGGCTGTCCCGCCATAGCCCGAAGGGCGGCGGCGGACTTGATCCCCGAGCTTATCCCCCCTTACTTCCCCGTAAACCGCGGCGGCCGCTTCTCCATGAAGCTCGCCACCCCCTCCCGGAAATCGCTGCCGTTCAGCGCCACCATCATCTCCCGGTTGGCCTCGATCGTTGCCTCGCCGAGCGTCTGGAAAGGCACCTCGTAGAGCTGCCGCTTGATCACGGCCATGGCGCTCGGTGAGACGAAATCGGCGAGATCGCGGGCATAGGCGTAGGTCTCTTCGCGCAGCTTTTCGGGCGAGCAGAGCCGGTTGACCAAACCGATTCGCAGCGCCTCCGCGCTCGGAACACGGCGCGCCGAGAGCAGCAGATCCATCGCGTTGGCGTGGCCGACGATGCGCGGCAGCATCCAGCTGATGCCGTGCTCGGCAATCAGGCCGCGCCGCGCGAAGGCCGTCGTGAACACGGTATTGTCGGCGGCAAAGCGCAGATCGCAATAGAGCGCATGCACGAGGCCGATGCCGGCCGTCGCGCCGTTGAGCATGGCGATGACAGGTTTTCCGATCGATGGATAAAAACCGTAGCGCGTCTGCCAGTCCGGCCGGCGGTTCATGTCGAACGGCGGCAGGTTCGAGGCGCGCCTGACGTCGTTGGGATCGAGCCCTTTCAGCGCATCCATGTCGGCGCCGGCGCAGAAGGCGCGGCCCGCGCCGGTGAGCACGATCACACGGACATTGTCATCGGCACTCGATGCTTCCATCGCGTGGCGCACGTCGCGCTCCATTGTCGGCGTCCACGCGTTCATGCGATCAGGACGATTGAGCGTGACGGTCGCGATCTTGTCGCTCACCTCATAGAGAATGTGTTCATAGGCCATCGCGCTCTCCCTTTGGCTGCCGGCGCGCGTTCGCGCGCGCTCGTTGGCCACGAGCCTAGCATATCCAGGAATGAGGCAAGGACTTGTGCCAAGGACCTGCGCAAAGGATCTGCGCCAAGGATCCGCGAAGGATCTGCGCAAAGGCGCGATCACTCGGCGGCTTGCGCCAGCATTGGCCGGCGCGCCAGCCAGCCGTCGATGAAATGGTCGAGCCAGGCGCGTTCCGCGGCATCGTAGACGGCGCGATCCGCGAAATGGTGATGCCGCTGCCGCGCACCGGGCGCGCTGAGGCCGTCATAGCCGCGCGTGGTCCAGCAATGCATCATCGCGTAGGTCACGTCAGGATGAAACTGCACACCGAACGCATTGCCGGTGCGGAACGCCTGAATCGGAAAATCATCGCCTTCCGCAAGCAATTCGGCGCCGGCAGGCAACTGAAATCCTTCGCGATGCCAGTGATAGACTTGCGCTGGCCAGTCCGGGCAGAGTGCGTGGCCAGCCGCCGTCGGGCGGATCGGGTAATAGCCGATCTGGGTCAGCGCCTGCGCATGCGGCGCGACGCGAGCGCCGAGCTGCATCGCCAGCATCTGCGCGCCCAGGCAAATGCCGAGGAACGGCCGCTGTTCGCGGAGCGGAATTTCGATCCAGTCGATCTCGCGGCGAATGTAGTCGTCCGGATCGTTGGCGCTCATCGGGCCACCGAAGACCACGGCGCCGGCGTGCTGGTCGAGCGTGTCGGGCAGGGGATCGCCGAAGCGAGGCCTGCGGATGTCGAGGCGATGACCAAGCGCACGAAGCGCATTGCCGACGCGGCCGGGCGTCGAGGATTCCTGGTGCAGGACGATCAGAACCGGCAACCGGTGTTCGGAGGCGACCGCACTCGGCGTCCTTCTGGGGAAGGGCACCAGCTCTGCGCTACCAAACCTGTTCGTCCGAAACGACATGGCCTCTACGGGTGCTATCGGTTCAAGCCGCCAGCATAGCTAAACGACGGTTAACATCGCGTGAGTTCGCGCACACACGCCCCGATACTGAAGCAAGCTCCGGGCCATTACGGGGGCTTCTGCAGAGCGTTTTCGAGCGAAGTGGGCATCGGTTCGCGTGAAGAAAACGCGTCAGAATAAGAATCTAGTGTCTCTGCCGCTGGAACCGGCTGGTGGCGAACAGGATGAAGCCTCGCGGGAAGAAGCGCAGCGCAAATGGCACGATCTTGATACCGAGACCCGGCAGCACTGCCCGTTTGTTCGCCATCAGGCCACGATAGGCGTCCCGTGCAACGTCGGCGGCCGACACATTGAGCAGGGCCGTGTCGTGCCCGGACCCGACGCCGGCGCGCGCCTGGAATTCGGTGGGCACCGGACCTGGACACAGGACGGTGACGCGGACGCCGTGCGGCGCGAGCTCGGCGCGCAAGGCTTCGGTGAGTGAAATCACATAAGCCTTGGACGCATAATACACGGCCATGCCGGGACCCGGCAGGAAGCCGGCGACGGAGCCGACATTGAGGAGGCCGCCCTTGTTCTTGATAAGTTGATCCGCAAAGCGCAGCGACAGATCCGTCAGCGCCCGGACGTTGACATCGACGATCCCGACCTGCTCGTCGCGATCGCGCTCGATGGCATCGCCGAACACGCCGAAGCCGGCATTGTTGACGAGATGATCGAGCTCGACCTCTTCAGCGGCGAGCGCGGCGGCGATCCTCTCGCCGGCATCGGCTTGCCGGAGATCGCAGGCGATCACGATCGGCTTCTTGCCACACTTGGCGGTGAGCTCGTTCGCGAGCGCCTCGAGCCGGTCGGCACGTCGCGCCGTCAGCGCGAGGCGGTGTCCATGCGCGGCAAACACGCGCGCCAGCTCCGCGCCTATGCCTGCCGAAGCGCCGGTGATCAACGTTACCCGCTCAGTCACGATTGCAGTCTCTTGAATTCAAAGTATTTGGCCCCGGAATGACTGAACTGGAGCATAAGCCGCGCGCGACAAGCAAGCGGCGCTGGCGGCATGGCTGCCTGAGCAGGCAACAGGGCGCGCAAGAAACCCGCGGATTTGCAGGGGAATCCGGAACCAGGACATCCGGCAGTTACATTAAAGTTTCGTCATGTGGTCAGCACAACCAGTAATTTATACCAGGCTGGCGGCAGCTCAGCTGCCGACGGCGCTGTCCTTGACCTGACCGCCGGCACGGTCCGCCACCGCGTGCTTCAGATCGATCCGGTCGCGCTGGGAAATTCCGAGCAGGTCGGAGGCGCGCCAGACGACATTGTCCTCGAACTCGGTGACCTGACCGTCGGCATAGACCAGCTCCCACATCATCTGGACGATGCGTTTGCGGCCCTCTTCATCGAGCGAGCGCATGATGACGCTGGTGAAATGATAGAGGTCGACCGCCTCACCCTCGACCTGGGTCGCGTCGGCAATCAGCCGGTCCGCCGTGCCCTGGTCGAGCCCGAAATGGCTTTCGATTAGATTGTGCAACTTGCGCTGCTCGCCCTGCGTCGGCCGGCCGTCCAGCGAAACCACATGAACCAGCAGCGCGGTAGCCGCCAGGCGATAATCGCTGTCGCCGAAGGCGCGGTCCTGGGCCTGAGGAGCAACAATGTCGGCGATGAATTGGCGCAGGCCGTCGAGCATAAGATCCTACCAACATAGATGACGCCGCAAGGAACGCGGCCGCTACCGGCTATATATGAGCAGGAAACTCACCGGCGCAACGTGCGTCAGTTCCGCGCGCTGCATTACGTTTCGGCAATCTGGCATCGTTCCGGTCTGGTGCGCAATTGCGCACGGAGGCCCTCACGGTATCTCGTACACCACCAACTTGTCGGCGATGCCGCGCAGGGCCGCCTGCTTCTGGATCGGCCGGATCTCGCGCCGTTTGAGGACCTCAGCGACCGCCGGCGCATCCAGCACCGGGCCGGTGATGTGAATCTCCTGCGCGGTCGAGAGGCTCTGCACGCGCGCGGCGATGTTGACGGTCTGGCCGAAATAATCCTGCCGCTCGTTCAGCATCACCGCGAGGCACGGCCCTTCATGGATGCCGATCTTGACGATGAGATCACCCGTTCCGCGCTGCTTGTTGAGTTCCTCCATCGCCGCGCGCATCCGCAGGCCCGCGGCGATCGCATGCTCGGGACGGATGAAGGTCGCCATCACGGCATCGCCGATGGTCTTCACCACCGCGCCTTTCTCAGAGGAGATGATCTCGAGCAGCGCATGAAAATGCGCGCGCACGAGATCGAAGGCGGCGAGATCGCCGACGCGCTCATAGAGCGCGGTCGAGCCCTTCAAATCGGTGAACAGGAAGGTCAGCGAAGTGATTTGCAGCCGCTGGTCGAGGCTAAGATTGTCCGCCTTGAAGACGTCGCGAAACGTCTGGTTCGACAGCATGCGCTTGGCGGTGAGGAACGGCTTGCGCTGGCCGATCAGATGATGGAGCGCCTCGGCCGCGATGAACACCGATGGCAGCACACGCACGCCGGCCTGGTTCTCCAGCGAGAGCCGCAGCGGCCCCGGCCGCATCGTCGTGGTCCCGGTCGGAGCCTGCACCTTGTTGTACATGATGGCGAGCTGTTGACGATCCTTGGTCGGCTCGCCCTGGACGTCGATAAAATGAGCGGCGTGCGTCACCGGCTCGAAGATGATGATGAAGTCGTTCGGCAATTGCAGCGACATGGTCGCCTTCTCGCCCGCCGGCAACTCCATCGTATCCAGCGTTACCTCGTTCGCGAGCGTCGCGAACGATTCTTTGTTGAAATCGACGCCGGAGCTCCAGAACACCTGCTTGAAATACTCCCACACCGGAAGCGTATCAGGATCGTGCGCAGCGATCCGCCGCACGCGCGGATTCACGGTGAAGGAAACCTCGACCTGATCGTCGACCGAGGCCTTGTAGCCGCAGGCGCAGAGCGCGCAGTGGTAATCGTCCGGCTTGAGTGCCTTCAGCGTCGTATGGGCGCCAAGCACGCCGCCGCAGCCGGGGCACAGCACGTTCCAGCCGAGATCGAACAACCCCAGCCGCGCTGAATGCAGGAAGGCGGAGATCGCGTGCTCCTCGTCGACGCCGTGTTGCCTGGAGAAATCGAGGACATTGACGCGGTTGAGCTCGTGATCCTCACCGTCTTCAATGAGACGAGCGATCGCATCGACCACCTTCGCGTCGGCGGTCTGCTTCAGGACGGAAAACTGGGCCTGGATATCGCTCATGCTGCAACTCTATCTGGGGTGGATCACGCCGGCGGCCAGAGCCTGTCACCGGCGCGTGATGCGGAACATGGGTGAGTGGTCTGGCTGGGTCGTGACGACGCCGCACGGAATGACCGGGGTAGCGTCCGCCAACTCCACGCGGAACGCACCGATCAGCCGCGCCAGCGCCAGTACGGACTCGGCTTGGGCAAACGGCGCGCCGATGCAGACGCGCGGGCCCGCACCGAACGGCAGATAGGCGAAGCGGTCGGGCGGCTCTTTCGACATGAAGCGCTTGGGAATGAACGCGTTCGGCTGATCCCACAGCTTCTCGTGCCGGTGCAGCAGCCAAGGTGCGATCATGATGATGTCGCCCTTGCTGACCTCGGCACCGGCCACATTGTCCTTGTCGCGCGCGGCGCGGGCGATCAGGAACGCCGGCGGATAGAGCCGCATGGTCTCGTCGACCACGGCGCGGGTGAATTTCTGCCGGTCGATATCGGCCATGCTGTCGAGATGCTCGCCGCGGGTCTCGGAGGCGACCTCCTCCTGCGTGTCCGGATCGAGCGCAAGCAGATAGAGCGCCCAGAACAGTGCGGTCGCGGTCGTCTCATGACCCGCCAGGATCATGGTCGCGACCTCGTCGACGAGCTGCTCGTCCGAAAATCCTTTGCCCGTTTCAGGATCGCGCGCCTCATCCATGAAATCGAACAGGTCGCGGGGCGGCGCGCCATCCTTCTTGCCCGCCGCGCGCCGCTCGGCGATCAGCATCGCGACGAATTCGGTCCAGCGCGTGCGGAAGCGGGCGCGGGCGCGATCCATCGGCGTCGGCCATGAGACCGGCAGCACCATGTCGAGGAAGTAGGCCCGTCCGAGCCGCTCGCCATATTCCATGACGAAGTTGCGCAAGGTCGGGCCGTGCCGGTCCATGCCGAACGAGAACATCGTGCGCCCGGCGATCTCCAGTGTCATGCGCTGCATGATCTCGCGCAGATCGACCGGCTCGTTCGTGCGCGCATCCAGCTTCGCGATGGTCTCGTCGAGCACCGCCGTCATGTGCGGGACGAGGTTGGCGGTGGCGCGCGGCGTGAAAGCGGGCGACAGCGTACGGCGCTGAAATGTCCAGGCGTGGCCCTCGGCGAGCAGCAGACCTTCGCCGAGTACGGGACGCAGCATCCGGATACCCGCCGGCGTCCGCGAGTAGTTCTGGTAGTTGCTGAGCAACACATGCCGGATTGCCTCCGGCCGGTTCAGGATGAAGCTCTTGTGCAGGAAGAAGCGGCCCTGGATGATCTCTTCCTCATAGGCGCGCTGCCCCCAGGTGGCTATCATGTTCTGCTTGATCACCGCGAGCCGGCCGAAGAACGACAGATTGTCCGGCGCGCGCGGCGGGGTCGGGGGGATGATGGGCCGACGCACACTGGCGATGTTCATGGCGCTCTCCCGCAGATGTCGTCGCAGTAAAGGCTTGCGCAGGCAATTAGCTAATAAGTCAGCTCGGCAACCGCAATCCTGTTCTCGGAGGCAGGCCAGGCGCGTGCCACAATTCGTTCTTCATTGAACTGGGCCACGATGTTGCGCCCGACCTCGCTGGCCGGGAGGCGCAAGGTTGCTGCCGCATCCGTGGGCACCCCCGGATGGACGTCGGCAGGCTCCTTTCCGTCGAACAGGACGGTGTCGCGCGGCAGGCCGAAATAGCCGCGCGGGCGCGACATGATCACCACCGCACCGGCATCCTTGTCCGCGGGAATGAACGGGCGCGCGGCGCGCAAATGCACGACGTCGGAGGAGCGCGGGAAGGGCGAGCGGTAAAAATGCGTCGTCGGGGCGCCCGGCGAAGTCAGGACGATTTCGAGCGGCGAGGTCGGATCGACCGTGGCCGGCCCCCAGCGGCCGTCGGCGCCCGTCGTCGCGCGGTGCACCACATCGCCCCTGCGCTCCCCGCTCTCGCGGTCGACGTAATTGATCTCCACGACAGCACCGGCCACCGGGCGGTTGGTCGCCACGCCGTCCACCGCGCCCGTGACCAGGCCGCTGAGGCGGACGGTCTGCTCCGGTGTGATCGCGATGCGCGCAGGCTCGCGGCCGGCGATGAACTTGTAGATCTCACGGAAAGCGCGCGGGTGATACGCCGTCTCGCGATGGTCGATCGTGCCGAGCACGAGATTGGTCGCGCCCTTCAGCTCCGGCCCCTCGGCAGTGACATTGGTCGGCATGCCAGGCTTGCCCATGAAGCGGCCGTCAGGTTGCGCATACTTGTCCATGCCGTCGCTGCGCAGCGTCAAGAAGGCTGTGCCCGGCGTCACCTCGCTGTCGCCGTCGTTCAGGCCGCGCAGGAAGGCGCCGCGTCCGTTGAACTCGCTGCCGAGCAGATCATCGAGCGCAAACACGCCGTGATTGGGCGTGCCGCACAGGACGGCGTGGCTGACATCGCCGGCGCCGCCGTTCTTGATGACGTTGCGGATGGAATTGCCGCCGCGCGAGTTGCCCACCAGCGCCACGCGCGCCGCTCCGGTGCGGCGCTTCAACTCGGCGATGGCGGCGGCGATCTCGCGGCGCTGATCCTCGGTCGAGGAGCGGTTGGCCTGTTCGACAGTATCGTCGGAGCGCGCGGTGGGATTGGTGAAATTGATCGCCATCATGCGGTCACGCGCGATGCCGTTGGATTCCATCCGCCACAGCGTCGTCATCCAGAGCGCGTCGTAGTCGCCGTTGCCATGGACGAACAAGATCGGCGGCACCTCGGAGTTGTTGTCCGGACTCTTGGCGGCGGACGGCGCTTGCGCCAGCGCATCGTTGCGGAAGCTCGCAACCGCGAAAGCCAGGCTGCCCGCACCTTGCAGGATCGTACGTCGTGACAGCTTCATCTGCTCCTCCCCGGTAAAACCATGTCTTTGCACCGCTTATAGCGGCCTAACCACTGGACAGCGAAGGACTTTCGCAGGCATCACTGAAGATGCCGGAATCATTGAAGCCAATTCTGCCAGACGACTTGGAAGAGGATATGACCGAGCAGACCGACTGCCAGAGACGTTCCACCGACGGCATTACGGCACCCCTGCAGTATACCGTATTCCGGCGCATCTGGCTCGCGAGCCTGCTCTCCAATCTCGGCCTCCTGATCCAGGGCGTGGGCGCGGCCTGGGCGATGACCCAGATGGCCGCCTCCGCCGACAAGGTGGCGCTGGTGCAGACCGCACTTATGCTGCCGATCATGTTGATCTCGATGCCGGCCGGCGCCATCGCCGACATGTATGACCGCCGCATCGTGACACTGGTCGCACTCATGATCGCGCTGATCGGCGCGTCCGCCCTCACGATCCTGGCCGGGCTCAAGCTCATCGCCCCGGAATCGTTGCTCGCCTTCTGCTTCGTCGTCGGCAGCGGCAATGCGCTGTTCGGACCGGCCTGGCAATCTTCGGTCAGCGAGCAGGTGCCGCCGGACGCGCTGCCATCGGCGGTGGCGCTGAACGGCATCAGCTACAACATCGCGCGCAGCTTCGGTCCCGCGGTCGGAGGTGTCATCGTCGCCTCGCTCGGCGCGGTGGCGGCGTTTGCCTGCAATGCGATCCTCTATCTGCCTCTGCTCGTGGTGCTGCTGCTGTGGCGTCGTACCAACGAACCCTCGCGCCTGCCGCGCGAGAAGCTCAATCGCGCCATGGTCTCGGGCTTCCGCTACATCACCAATTCGCCCCCGATCAAGATCGTGCTGCTGCGCACGCTGGTGATGGGCCTGATCGGCGGCGCGATCATGGCGCTGATGCCGCTGGTCGCACGCGACCTGCTGCATGGCGGCGCGCAAACCTACGGCATCATGCTGGGTGCGTTCGGCATGGGCGCCGTGGTTGGCGCGCTCAACATCCACGAGCTGCGCAAGCGCATGAGCGGCGAAGCGGCGATCCGCGCCTGCACCATCTCGATGGCATTCGCGATGGCGACCCTTGCGCTCTCGAGCGAGCCGGTGCTGACAGCCGCCGCATTGGTACTGGCCGGCGCAGTCTGGATGGCCTCCGTCGCCCTGTTCAATATCGGGGTGCAGCTCTCGGCGCCGCGCTGGGTCGCCGGACGATCGCTCGCGGCGTTCCAGGCCTCGATCTCCGGCGGTATTGCGATCGGCGCCTGGGGCTGGGGCCATCTCACCGATTATGCCGGCGTCGAAGTCGCGCTCCTAACGGCCGCCGGGCTGATGCTGATCTCGCCGGTGCTCGGCATCTGGCTTGCGATGCCGCGCGTCGGCGCCCGCAACGAGGACGCCGCGGTGCTGGCCGATCCGGAGGTCAAGCTGTCGCTCACGGCGCGCAGCGGCCCGCTGGTGGTCGAGATCGAATATCGTGTGAGCCAGGAAAACGCGCGCACCTTCCATAACATCATGCAGGACGTGCAGCTGTCGCGGCAGCGCAACGGCGCCTATGGCTGGTCGATCGCGCGCGACATCCTCGATCCGGAATTGTGGACTGAACGTTACCACTGTCCGACCTGGCTCGATTATCTACGTCAGCGCAACCGCGCGACCCAATCCGAACGCGCGCTGTATCAGCGCGCGAACGATCTCCATATCGGTATCGAGCCGGTGCGCGTCCGCCGCATGCTGGAACGGCCGTTCGGCTCGGTGCGCTGGAAAGAAGAGACGCCGGACCGCGCGACAGGCGAGGTCCTGCCGGTGGTCGCGACCGCGGCAGGAAGCAGCACGTAGGTCTTACTGCCCGTGGTCCGTCAGGACCTTGTCGCAGGCCTTGCTGAGGCGAGCGCGGTGCTCTTTCAGGCAGGCGAGCACGGCGCCATCGCCATTGTTCATCACGGCGCGGCAATGACGCGTGACGTCGCGCGCGCAGGCGTCGTGGCCGGGCTGCTGCTGCTGCGCTGACGCGCCAGATGCGCACAGGACCAAAGAAACAATGAAAAGAAATCTGGTCATCGCGTAATGCCTCGTACCCGGAACATGGGCGGGCGAAGCTAGTGCCACGATCCCTTAGCCGCAACGGCTTTATTCGCAGGCCGACTTTGCAGGCTGATGGGGCCGCCGCGTGGCCCCGGCTTGAGGCCGGGGCACATCGCGAGGGGAGCTAACCGACGCAACGATCGTTATCGTTGCCCGCTCTTACTGACCGTCCTGGGCGTCAGCGACCTTGCGTGACGCGCCCTTGGCGAGGTCCTTGTCCATCACCGCGCGGCAGCCGGCGGTCAGATCCGAACGATGCTTCATCATGCACGCGGTGATCTTCGGGATGTTGGGGATTTCCGACGAGCACAGGCGGAAGGCGTCGCCGGTGCACATCTGCTGCGCTTCGGCCGAGAACGCGAAGCTCGAGGTCGTCGAGATGATCGAGACGATGGCGGCAAACCCCAGCGCCACGCTGGTGTCGCGGATCTTGGCAGTCAAGGACCTGGTGTTCAGAGAGGCGGTCATTTGAAGCTCCCATTGGCACCGCGGCAAGCGGGCCCGTTGTTGATGGGAATGACCATGCTCCCCGAAAATCCTTTCCACTGTGATCACTGTCACGAGCGGCCCACCCTCTGTGATCGCGGTCACTTTGGCGCACCGGCCTGAAATTCCTCCGCAACCGCCGTCGTGTTGGTGTCACGTTAACTGTTCCTTCGCATTAATGGCCGGGCGCGCGGGAAATTCCGCTGGTTTGGTTGCGTATTTGGAAAGAATAGCGATGCGTAATGCGTTGGGCCTGATGCTGGCCAGTGTCCTTGCGGCGGTCGTGATCGCCGGAGGTTGGTACTTTTATTCTTCGCGCGCCGAGCAAGGCGCCCCCAAGACAATAGCCGCCCGTGCCGCCGATCCGCTGCCGGCACCGGCCAAGCTTGCCGCCGAGGATGACGTCGAGACCACCGCGGCCCTCGCGGGCAAGCCCGCCGCTCCTGCCGCCGCGCCTGCGCCCGTACCGGCCGTGGCACCGGTCCAGCAGACGTCGACCTGCACCAATCCGAATGCACTGGGCGTCTCGCGCGTGGTCGAGATCGACACGACCGGCGGGCCGGGCTTCGGCTTCGAGCAATTCAAGCAGTTTGATTTCCTCGCCGACAAGGAGGTCGTGCTGACCTTCGACGACAGTCCCTGGCCGCACAACACGCCGGCCGTGCTGAAGGCATTGGCCGATGAATGCACCAAGGGCCTGTTCTTCTCGGTCGGCAAGCACGCCACCTGGCATCCGGAGATCCTGCGCCAGGTTCTGGCCCAGGGCCACACGGTGGGCACACACACCTGGTCGCACCTCAATCTCAACGGCAAGAAGATGACGGAGCAGCAGGCCAAGGACGAGATCGAGAAGGGTTTCAGTGCGGTGAAATGGGCGCTCGGCACCAATCCGTCGCCGTTCTTCCGCTTCCCGCAGCTTCAGCAGAATCCCGCGCTCGTGAGCTATCTCGGCAGCCGCAACGTCGGAATTTTCTCGACCGACCTGGATTCCTTCGATTTCCGCAAGGAGAGCACGCCGGACAAGATCATCAGCAACGTGATGACCAAGCTCGACAAGCTCGGCAAGGGCATCATCCTGATGCACGACTTCCAGAAGCGCACCGGCGAAGCGCTGCCGACGCTGCTCGCGCGCCTCAAGGCCGGTGGCTACAAGGTCGTGCAGATCAAGGCGAAGACGACGTTCAACTCGCTGCCCGAATATGACGAAGCGGTGCTCAAGGAGCTGAAAGCGCCTGCGGCCGGTGCAACGAACGCGCGCCCGGTCTCGAGCGTGGTGCAGACGGTTTCGCAGCGCTAGGCGCGGCAAGTTTCGACAAGCAAAAATGGCCGGGCTCAGCCCGGCCATTTCCGTTTTGGAAGCTGCATGCAGCCGCTTACCAGTAAATGCCGTGACGATGCAGCTCGCTGACGATGCGGCCTTCGGGCCAGCGGCGCTTGTGCCTGGACTTGTCGGCTTTCGCAGTGGACTTCGAGGCAGCCGCAGAAGTCGTCGTGGCGGTGGTGGACGCCGGTGGCGCAGTGGTCGCAACCGCAGACGGACGATCAACGTATTTCGGAGCGTCGGACACTGGCGCGACTTCGCTCACCTGAGTCGCTGCGGTCGACGCCGCGGCCGCTTGTGCCGCCGGGGCCTGGCCATTGGCCGTGGCCAGCGAGAGGCTGCGTGAGCCGCCTGCCTCGGCAGAGGCAGAGACCAGAACCATCGCGGCAACCAGAATGATCTTGCGCATGAGAAATCTCCCCGTGTTTGCGTGACCGGACCACTACGGGAGCCGCGCCGGGGATGATGTGACTTGCGTCACTCTACGAGCGTGAGCCTGCACGCGCTCAGGCCAAGCGGATGCCGTCAGTCGAAGCGCTTGTGACGATCGGATGATTGGGGGCGCTGGTGCCGCAAGAGGGATTCGAACCCCCGACCCCGTCATTACGAATGACGTGCTCTACCAACTGAGCTATTGCGGCGAACCTTGCCGGGACCAGTCAATGCCGGTCCCGATACGCGTTCCTGATATCGGGCATGGCCCGAATTGGCAAGAACAAGCGGGAGGCGAAATCGGCCTCACGCGCCCCAGCGGGACCAGAAACCACGCCAACCACCGGCCTGGACCTTGGGTGTACCGATTTGTTCCGTAAATTCATCGCTCGGGCCGTCGTCATCGATGCCGGGATCATCCGGCGCGCGGACGATCGGGATGACGGCCTGGATCGGTGCCTGTGCAGGCTTGCCGAGATCGGCACGGGTCCGGAACACCGGGGTTGCCGCCACCGGCGATGATTCGGCGGCCTCAAGGGCCGGCTTGATCGGCGCGGCGGGCGTCTCCACCGGTTCTTCCTTGGCCGCCGGGGGCGCGTTGTCCTGCGCGGCCGGAACGGGGTCTGGGGTCGGGACCGGCGCGATCACGGCCGGTTCCGCCGGCGCCTCGCTGGCCACCGTGACCCGCTTCGGCGGCGGGGCGGCGAGCATGGCTTCCTCGAAGGCCGAGGACTCGATCGTCGTGCCCTTGTCCGAGGGCAGGCTCGCCACCGGCGTTTGCCACTGGAAGGCGTCGAGCCGGCCGGTGACCGCGGAGACCGGGCGCCAGCGGTCGCTGACATAGCCGTCTGCGGTCCAGGCCGGGTCGTGACGGGCGCGTACCGCACGCAAGGTCCAGGCGCGGGCGCGGCCGCCGTCGCCGTGCTCGCTGCGCTCGAGCTCGGCCATCAACAGCGCCACGCGCTGGGTCGGATCGTTGACGTAAGGCGACAGCACCTCGCGCGCACGGGCGAACTCGGAGGCATCGATCGCGGCGCGCGCGATCGCAAGCTGCCCCTCGACGTGGCCGGCCTGGTCAGCCGGCGTTTTCGCCGCGAGCGTCTCGACCCGCTGCAGGCGCTGCCGCGCGGCATCGCCGAGTTTCACATGCGCATAGGCATCGGCAAGATCGGGATGCGGATTGGCGAGCCAGGCGGCTTCGACCAGCTTCATGGCGCGGCGCACCTGATGCGCCTCGCTCTCGAATTTCGCGGCAAGCACCGCCGCCGGCACCAGGGTCGGCGCGAGCTTGACGGCTTCCATCACGCCCTCGCGCGCGACGTCGCGGTCCATGGTCTCCAGTTCCAGTGCGCGCGCCGTCAGCAGCACGCCGCGCTGCCGGCGATAGGCTTGCTTGTCGATCAGACCCGCGGACAGATTCGAATCCAGGATCGCGAGCGCGCCGCTCCAGTCGCGGCGTGCGCAGCGGAAGCCGAGCACCGCATGCGAGGCCCAGGTCGAGGACGGCGACAACTTGATGGCTTCCTCCGCGATCATCACGGCACCGACCGCATCGTCGGCACGCTGCGCCTCGATGAACAGGCCGCGCAGGCCGAGCAGCCGCGTATCCTCGCGCTCGGCCATGGCCCGAAAGGCGCGCTGCGCCTCGTCGCGATTGCCGTCGAGCTGGGCCGATTGCGCGTGCAACAGCAGCGCGAGCGGATCATCGGGCGCATGCCGCCGCGCCGCGTCTGCGTGACGACGGGCCAGCGCAGTGTCGCCATGGCCGATCGCGAGCAGGCCGTGGGTGATGGCGTGGCGGCCGCGGGCGTGGCGCTTTTCATGCCGGCGGCGACGCATGCGCCCCGGCGTGCGCCAGATCATCGTCACGATGCTCCAGAGCAACACGATCATGACTGCGAAGATGCCGAGGCAGAGCACGAACACCGGAATGCTCGGTGAGGCCCGGAAACCGCCCCAGGTCAGCACGACATTGCCGGGCTGATCGGCAACCCAGGCTGCGCCGGCGCCTGCGAGCGCAATCAGAACGAGGAAGAGAACAATGCGAAGCATGGCTATTCCTATACGCGCGGATTGTTGCGCGAATCTTATTGAGCAGGCTTATTGACCAGACTTGGCGAGACCAGCCAGAGCGTCGTCGGCGAATTTGCGGGAAGCCGCGAGCGCGGCATCGCGCGCGTCGACCTTGTCGAGCCAGGCTTGTGCCGGCACGCGATCGGCCTCGGGCAGCGTCTTCAGCTCGCGGCGCGCCTCGACGAAATCGTTGCGCAGCGCCGAAGCCGTGACCCGCGCGACGATGGCGCCACGGTCATTGCCGACGCCGTCGGTGCGCTCGATGCGGACGAGCTTTGATGCTCCCGCCTCAAGGCGCTCGACGATGCCGGCGCTGCTGCTCGGCGCCTCCGGTGGCGGTGACAGCTTCGGCACGATGTTGAGGAGCTCGCGGCTCAGCGCGACCGGCGTCGGGATGCCGGCGGCAGCGAACGTGTCGAGCGGTTTCAGCACCTCGGGCTTGGCTGCAAGCGATCGCGCCGCCGTGAGCTGCGCTTCATAAGAGTCGTTATGGCGAACGGCAACGTCGAGCAGGGTAGCGGCGACCACATAGCGCAATGGCTTGTCATCCATCACCTTGGCATCGGCGGCGATCTTTTCGCCCTGCTGCGCGAGCTCGGCGCGTGCGGTGGTGCTGGCGCGCTCGAGCTGGGAGATGCGGTCATCGAGGGCGGCGAGGCCGGACGAGGCCGCCGCATCGCGCGGCGCGGATTTCGCATCGTTCAATGCGCTCGCGGTCTTGTCGGATTGCGCGCGCAAATTGGCGATGTCGCCGCGCAGGGTTCCGACGGATTTTTCCAGCGCATCGAGCCGTGCGGCGATGGCCGGATCGGCGGCGGGCTTGCCCGCTTTGGCTTCGACTGCAGCAACACGTCCGCTCAGCGCATCGACCGTGGCACTCGTCACTTGCGGCGTGGCCGGCGGCGCCTGCACCGCGGGCCAGCCCAGCGCCCAGCCGACCGCGATCACCACCGCGGCTGCAGCCGCGCCGGAAAATGGCGCGATGATCCAGGGAGAAATGGCGCCCGATGCAACAGCGGCTTGCGCCTCGCCATGCTCCGGCTCGGCCTCGGCTGTCTCTGCCTTGGCCGTCTCGACCTTGGCGTCTTCGGCATCGGCCTGCTCGGATTCTACCTGCTCGGCCGATGGCTGCGGCTCCGGCTCACCCGCCACATCCTGCGGCTGGGTGGAGACTTCGGTCGCCTCGAGGTCGATGGTGGGCGGGGTGCGCTTGGCGCGGCCGGGTTCGGGGGCCAATCCTGCGTCTTCAGGCTTGTCGTCGGCCATCGTGACGGTTCCTCACACTTTCATACCAGAGACGAGCCCGATTGCGTCGGATTCGGCCCGTCCTCTTACGCCAAACGGGTCCGCAAAGCACGCTCCAAGGCGTCAAACAGGGCATTTTCGTCCGAGGTCGCGGCCACCAGGACCTGCGAAGCCCCGGCATCGCGCAGCACGCTTGCGACCGTCTCGGACAGGCAGCATTGCGGGATCGCCAGCGCAGAGATTTCGACGCCTTCGTCCCGGGCCGCATCCAGGAAGGCCCGCGCGCTGCGCCGGGAGTAGTGCAGCACCGCCTCGATGCCATGGGCGGCAAAGCCTTCGCAGACATCGCGCGGGAAGATCTTGACCGGAGCCATACGATAAGTCGTCTGCGTGACCACACTGAACCCTTCCGCACCGAGCTCGCCGCCGAGATCCCGCGACAGATCCGCGCCCGCGAGATAAAGCAGCGTGCTCTTTTTCTTCAGCACCTTGGCTCGCGCGCTCTGCATCACCTTGTCGCGCAGGGCCGCGGCATCACCACCGGCAACGATCACATCCGTGAAGCCGACATCGCGCGCCACGGCTGCCGTGTGCTCGCCGACCGCGAACAACGGCAGCTCCAGCAGACCAAGGTCCCGCAATTGCGGCGCGGCGCGGATCGCATTGGCCGATGTGACAATGATGGCGCTGTAATCCGCCTCGCTCGCGTCATGAAAAACGACCGGTTCGAACTTGAGGACCGGCGCGAGCAGCACCACATGACCCCGCGCACGCAAATTGTCCGCCGTCGCCACATTGTCGGGATGCGGCCGTGTGACAAGAATAGACATCGCTTGTGTTCCCGGACCACGTGGCGGCGACGCATTCGCGAGGGATGGCGACGCGTGACGATTGCGCAAGCAGACCCCGGAATGCTACCGGACGTACCAGAACTCTGCTTTACGGATGAGCGCAAGGGCGCAAATTGGATAACAATTCGCCAATGCTGGTACTGGGCATCGAGACCACCTGCGACGAGACCGCGGCGGCCGTGATCGAGCGCGCGCCTGACGGGAGCGGCAGGATCTTGTCGAATATCGTGCGGTCGCAAGTCGAAGAACATGCCCGCTTCGGCGGCGTCGTGCCGGAGATCGCCGCGCGCGCTCATGTCGACCTGCTCGACGGCATCATCGACCGCGCCATGACCGAGGCCGGCATCAGCTTTGCTCAGCTCGACGGTGTCGCAGCAGCCGCGGGCCCGGGGCTGATCGGCGGCGTCATCGTCGGGCTCACGACCGCGAAGGCGATCGCGATGGTGCATGACACGCCGCTGGTCGCGGTCAATCATCTCGAGGCGCATGCGCTGACGCCGCGCCTGACCGACGGCATCGAATTTCCTTATTGCCTGTTCCTCGCCTCCGGCGGCCACACCCAGATCGTTGCGGTCACCGGCGTCGGCCACTATGTGCGGCTCGGCACCACCGTCGACGACGCGATCGGCGAGGCCTTCGACAAAGTCGCGAAGATGCTGGGCCTGCCCTATCCGGGCGGACCGCAGGTCGAACGCGCGGCGGCGAACGGCGATGCGACGCGCTTCGCCTTCCCGCGGCCGATGCAGGGACGTCCCGATGCCAACTTCTCCCTCTCCGGATTGAAGACGGCCGTCCGCACCGAAGCGAGCCGGTTGGCTGAGATCACGCCGCAGGACATCAACGATCTCTGCGCGGGTTTTCAGGCCGCGGTGCTGGGCTCGACAGCCGACCGGCTGAGCGTTGGTCTCAGACTTTTCCGCGAACAATTCGGCCCGCCGCACGCGCTGGTCGCGGCCGGCGGTGTCGCCGCCAATCAGGCGATCCGTGGCGCACTGTTTGACGTGGCCAGGGACGCGCAGACCCAACTGATCATGCCGCCGCCGGCGCTCTGCACCGACAACGGCGCGATGATCGCCTGGGCGGGCGCCGAGCGCCTTGCGCTCGGCATCACCGATACGATGGAGGCACCGCCGCGCGCGCGCTGGCTGCTCGACGCCAACGCCACTGCGCCGGCGGGTTACGGCAAGACACGGGCGGGATACTAGCCATGGCCGCATTCCAGTCCGTCGCGGTGATCGGAGCGGGCGCCTGGGGCACGGCGCTGGCAACGATGGCCGCGCGCGCCGGACGGAACGTGACGCTGTGGGCGCGCAATGCAGAGCATGCGACGCGCATCGCATCGACCCGCGACAATCCACGGCTGCCCGGTGTGCGGATCGCGCCGGAGATCGTGGTGACGAGTGAGCTCCCGCTCGCTGCGCGTGCCGACATGCTGCTGATTGCAACGCCGGCGCAGCATCTGCGCGGCGCGATCAACATGCTGGCCTCGCACGTCACAAAACCCGTACCGGTCATCGCCTGCGCCAAGGGCATCGAGCACGGCACCCACAAATTCATGACCGACGTGATTGCGGAAGCCGCGCCCCGAGGGCAGCCCGCGATCCTGTCGGGCCCGAGCTTTGCCGACGACGTCGCGCGCGGCCTGCCGACGGCGGTGACGCTGGCGGCGAAAGACGAAGCCCTGGCGAGCGCCCTTGTGCAGGCGCTGGGCTCGGCGACCTTCCGGCCCTATCACACGACAGATGTCCGCGGCGTCGAGATCGGTGGCGCGGCCAAGAACGTGCTTGCGATCGCAGTCGGGATTGCGGTTGGGCGCAAGCTCGGTGCTTCCGCTCAGGCCGCGCTCACCACGCGCGCCTTTGCCGAATTAACGCGCCTCGGCCGCGTGCTTGGCGCACGCCAGGAGACGCTGACGGGCTTGTCCGGCCTCGGCGATTTGATCCTGACCTGCTCGAGCCCGCAGTCGCGCAACTTTGCGCTTGGGCTTGCGCTCGGCCGCGGCGAACAGACGCCCGCCGGCAAGCTGGCGGAAGGCGAGTTCACCGCACCGGTGCTGATCGAGCTCGCCGCTTCGCAAAACATCGAGATGCCGGTATCAGAAGCGGTCGCATCGATCCTGAGCGGCAGAAGCACGATCGACGCCGCGATCTCCGGGCTATTGACGCGGCCCTTCAAGGCAGAGGAATGAACATGGCGTACTGGCTGGTGAAATCCGAACCCTCGGTGTGGTCCTGGGACCAGCAGGTCGCGAAGGGCGCCAAGGGCGAGGCCTGGACCGGCGTGCGCAATTACACGGCACGCATCAATCTCGTGAACATGAAGAAGGGCGACAAGGCGTTCTTCTATCATTCCAACGAGGGCAAGGAGATCGTCGGCATCGCGGAGGTCATCAAGGAAGCCTATCCCGACCCGACCGACAAGACCGAGAAATTCGTCTGCGTCGACATCAAAGCTGACAAGCCGTTGAAGACACCAGTGACGATGGCGGCGATCAAGGTCGAGAAAAAACTCGCCGATATGGCATTGGTGAAATATTCACGCCTATCGGTCCAGCCGGTCACGGCCGAGGAGTGGAAGCTGGTTTGCAAGATGGGCGGGATGTAAGGAGCTGCCGTAGCCCGGATGGAGCGAAGCGCAATCCGGGAAAGTCGCCGTGTGGAACGACCCCGGACGCTGCGTTCCATCCGGGCTACGATATCCAAGCCTACGTCTCCGGCAGTGCGAGGACCTCGCATGGCGGGGCGATGCCACGCAGCTTGTGCAGTCCGAGCGCGACGAGCGCCATGTCCGTCTCGGCGGCGAACGCGCCCGAGACCAGCACGGTCCTGCCGAGCGGCTTGCACAAGCCTTCAAGTCGGCTGGCAAGATTCACAGCGGGACCGATCGCCGTGAAGTCCAACCGATTGGCGGCACCGATATTGCCCCAGAGCATCGCGCCGAGATGAAGGGCGGCACCGAACGCGAGTGGTGGCAACCCCTGCGCGCCGCGCTCCGCGTTGAGATAGGCCATCCCGGCTTCGGCCGCGCCTGCGGCGCGGAGAGCAGCATCACAGGCGCGGCGCGGTGACGCCTCGACCACCGGAAAAATCGCCAGCACGCCGTCACCGATAAATTTCAGCACCTCGCCGCCGAAGGCGTGAACGGCGCCGGCAATGCGATCGAACCAGGCGTCGAGCGCGGCGATGACATCGGCCGGCGAACTGGTTTCCGACAACGTCGTGAAGCCGCGCAGATCGGCATAGAGCAGCGCAGCCTGGATGGTCTCGCCGAGGTCGCGCCGTAACGGCGCCGCCAGCACCCGCTCGGCGCTGCGCTTGCCGAGATATGCCTCCAGCGTCGCCCGCAACGTCGCGCGCGCCGCGAGCGCGGCGAGGGGTGTCGCGGCAAAGCGCGCGGCTTGACGCAGTTGGTCAATTTCGCCGGATGTGAACGGACGCGTCCCGATCCAGCCGAGCAGCGGCCCATCACGCCCGACAACGTCTTCGTGCGCCTCGCCGCCCGCGATGTCGCGCAACCAGCGGCGCCCGGCATCGGTTGGCGGATCGGGCGCGAGGCCGCCCGGCACAAAACCAAGCGCCTCGACCACCGTGCCGTTTTCGGCACGCCACAGCCAAGTCCGCTTCGCGATCAGCGGGTGTGGCACCTCAAGCGTCAGGCTACCTGCCGCAAGCGGCACACCATCGGCGAGCAGGTGCGCGCCGAGTTCCGCAAGCAGGCGGTCGGCGCCGGGACTGTCTAAGGCGTCATCGACAAGCCAGGCGAGCGTCGGAGAGAGTTGCATGATCCGATGATGGCGAAGGAGCACCGTCTTTGTCACGGGCAATCCTTGACGGGCCGCTTTGGCGCCGCCATGTGCCAAGATCAGCCCAGGGATGATCGCCGATGACCGAGCCGTTCGTATTGCGACGCGAGACGCAGATCGCAGCCCCGCGCGCCACCGTCTTCGCCTATTTGACTGACCCTGAGAAAATCCTGAGCTGGATGGGCACGGATGCGACCACCGAGCCGCATCCCGGTGGGCTCTATCTGCTCAAGGGCGTCGGCCCGCGCGGCGGCGTCGCCCGCGGCGCGTTCCGCGAGGTCGTTCCGGTGCATCGTCTGGCCTACACGTTCGGCTGGGACGGCGGCCAGGAAGTGCCACCCGGCTCGAGCCTGATCGAAATCGACCTGATCGAACGCGACGGCGGCACGTTGCTGCGCATGACACATAGCGGGCTGCCGACCGAGGAACAGGTAACTGCGCACGCGAGAGGGTGGGCGCATTACCTGGGACGGCTCACAGCCGCAGCCGCGGGCCGCGATCCCGGTCCCGACAAGGGCGTCTCAGATAAGATGTAGCAGCTCTCGTAGGGTGGGCAAAGCGAAGCGTGCCCACGTCTTCTTCCTTCGTAATCACTGAGCGATGGTGGGCACGGCGCTCTGCGCCTTTGCCCACCCTACGGCAGCACGACGTGTCGTTAAACCGCTGCGGTTGCCACCACCTGCTGCAAAAGCTGCTCGCGCCTCGCTTGCGAGCGCTGCCCTTTCATGGTCGCCGCAAAGCGCTCCAAAATGCCGTCCTCGAAGGCGGTGACGATGGTGTCATGGACATAGCTTTTGCGGCAGATCGCCGGCGTGTTGGAGAGCTTGTCGGCTGCGGCGCGGATCGCGTCCAGCACCTGCTTCTTGCGGCCGCGCTGGCTGGTCGCCGGCGTGATCCGCGACAGCGATTCGACGACGACGGCGGAGGCCATCAGCGTGCGAAAATCCTTCAGCGAAATCTTGATGCCGGCGATCTCGCGCAGGAACGCGTTCACCTGCGTCGTGCTGACCGCGCGCACGATGCCGTAGGCATCACGATACTGGAACATACGCTTGCCGGGGACGCCGTTGAGGATGCCGATGGCGCGCACCAGCTTGGCCGCGTCGCACTCCTTGCGCACGGCCTTGCCGCCCTTCGCCTTGAAGGTCAGCACGAAGCAATCGTCCTCAAGCGTGACGTTCGACTTCAGCAGCGTGGTCGCGCCGCGGGTGCCGTTGAGGCGGGCATAGGATTCGTTGCCGGGACGGATCGCGGTGCGCGCGATCAACTCAATCACCGCCGACAGCGCGAATTCGCGCGTCGGCTCCTCGCCCGACAGGAACGCCGAGACCTTCCGCCGGATTTTGGGCAGCGCGCCGACGAGCTTTTCCAGGCGATGCGCCTTGCGGTGCTCGCGGACCTTCTCCCAGTCGGCGTGATAGCGATATTGCAGCCGGCCCGCGGCATCGCGGCCCACCGCCTGGAGATGCGAACTCGGATCGGCCGAGTAGCGGACTTCGCGGTAGGCAGGCGGCACCGCCATGGCGTGGAGCCGGCGGATGGTGCGGGCATCGCGGATATGGGCGCCGTTGGGGCGGACGAAGGAATAGCCCTTGCCGCGCTTGATGCGCCGGATCTTCAGCTCGTTCTGGTCGCCGAGCCGCAGGCCCAGCTCCTTGGCGATCGCCTCGACCGAGGTCGGGGTAGCCGCGTCGAAGCTCTTTTTCGGGCTAGGACGGGTGGAACCGGCCGGCTTCGACCATTGTCCGAGGGCTTTGGCCAGCGCAATGCCAGCAGGATCGGCTGAAGCGGGCCGTATCGTCCCGAGATTCTGCTGATCCATCATAGTCTTAAGCCTTAGCCCTGTCTGTTACCGGTCAATGCCGCTGTTCTGATTTTTGTTCCAAGGGTCTCCTGAACGGTCTGTTGGGACCCGGGTTAGCCACTTAGGGTGTTCCGAACCTCATTGCGAGTCCCGAATCAGTGAAAAGCGGTTCCTAAATACCGCCTGCGACGCATGGGCGCTCTGCAGGGGCTATTCCCGGGATCTGGGTAAAGAGCCGAAAACCTCGGCTCGGCCTGCTTCAGGTTTGCGATTGCCGGCCCACGCAGCTTGATTCTTCGCATGGCCGGCCGCTCACCGAAGGTCCAGCTTGTGCTCCTTGTCGGGCCCGGTTAGCCCGACGCATAATCGGTTCAACGATCAAGTCGGCTTGCGCGTCGCCAGCGTTGGCTTGCCGCATGTGGAGGGAAACATGTCCGAGAAGATTTACGACGTCCCCGCGGAATGGGCCAAGCGCGCCTGGGTCGATCAGACCAAGTACAAGGACATGTACGCCCGCTCGATCGCGGACCCGAACGCCTTCTGGGCCGAGCAGGCCAAGCGGATCGACTGGATGCACGCGCCGACGAAGATCGAGAACGTCTCGTTCGCGCCCGGCAACATCTCGATCAAATGGTTCGAGGATGGAATCCTCAACGTCGCCCATAACTGCATCGATCGTCACCTGCACAAGCGCGCCGACCAGATCGCGATCATCTGGGAAGGCGACGATCCCTCGCAGTCCAAGCGCATCACCTACAAGGAGCTCCACGACGAGGTCTGCCGGATGGCCAACATCCTGCGCACCCGCAACGTCAAGAAAGGCGACCGCGTCACCATCTATCTGCCGATGATTCCGGAAGCGGCCTATGCGATGCTGGCCTGCGCGCGCATCGGCGCCGTTCACTCCGTGGTGTTCGCGGGCTTCTCGCCGGACTCACTCGCCCAGCGCATCAACGACTGCCAGTCCAAGATCATCATCACCGCGGACGAAGGTCTGCGCGGCGGCAAGAAGGTGCCGCTGAAGGCCAATGTCGACGCGGCGCTCGCCAAGGCCGACGGCGTCGACTGGGTCGTCGTGGTCAAGCGCACCGGCGGCAAGATCGACATGAACCCGACGCGCGACCTCTGGTATCACGAGGCGGCGGCGATGGTGACGACCGAATGCCGGGCCGAGCACATGCACGCCGAGGACCCGCTGTTCATCCTCTACACATCGGGCTCGACCGGTCAGCCCAAGGGCGTGCTGCACACCTCCGCCGGCTATCTCGTGTTCGCCGCGATGACGCATCAATACGTCTTCGACTATCACGACGGCGACATCTACTGGTGCACCGCCGACGTCGGCTGGGTCACGGGCCACAGCTATATTCTGTACGGGCCGCTCGCCAATGGCGCGACCACGCTGATGTTCGAGGGTGTGCCGAATTACCCGGATAATTCGCGCTTCTGGAACGTCATCGACAAGCACAAGGTCAACATCTTCTACACCGCGCCGACCGCGATCCGTGCGCTGATGCAGTCCGGCGACGAGCCCGTGAAGAAGGCCTCGCGCGCCTCGCTTCGCCTGCTCGGCTCGGTCGGCGAGCCCATCAATCCGGAAGCCTGGGAATGGTATCATCGCGTCGTCGGCGACGACCGCTGTCCGATCGTCGACACCTGGTGGCAGACCGAGACCGGCGGCATTTTGATCACGCCGCTGCCGGGCGCGACAAAACTCAAGCCGGGCTCGGCGACGCAGCCGTTCTTCGGCGTGGTGCCCGAGATCGTCGACGCCGACGGCAAGGTGCTGGACGGCGAGACATCAGGCAATCTCTGCCTGACCCGTTCATGGCCGGGCCAGATGCGCACCGTCTATGGCGATCACGCCCGTTTCGAGCAGACCTATTTCTCGACCTACAAGGGCAAGTATTTCACCGGCGACGGCTGTCGTCGCGACGCCGACGGCTATTACTGGATCACCGGCCGCGTCGACGACGTCATCAACGTCTCCGGCCACCGGATGGGCACCGCGGAAGTCGAGAGCGCTCTCGTTGCACATGAGAAGGTGTCGGAGGCCGCCGTGGTCGGTTACCCGCACGACATCAAGGGCCAGGGCATCTATGCTTATGTGACGCTGATGGCCGGCGTCGAGCCGAGCGACGAACTGCGCAAGGAACTCGTCGCCTGGGTGCGTAAGGAAATTGGCCCGATCGCTGCGCCGGACCAGATCCAGTTCTCGCCTGGCCTGCCCAAGACCCGCTCGGGCAAGATCATGCGCCGCATCCTGCGCAAGATCGCCGAGGACGAGCCGGGCAGCCTCGGTGATACCTCGACCTTGGCGGATCCCGCCGTAGTCGATGATCTCGTCAAGAACCGGCAGAACAAGAAGTCGGCCTGAGCCGAGGCCTCGTGCCCCGGACACAGCGCAGCGCGCACTTCGCGGTGCGCTGTGTCCGGGGCCATCCATCCACGTAGGGAAAATGGATCCCGGCTCTGCGTCACAGCACTTGCGTGCTGCGTCGCGTCCCGGAAACGGCACCGCGTTTCGCTATGCCCCCCAAAACAACCCCCGTTCACAGCCTCACGCACTTGTCAGGGCGCAGCGCGGCACGCGCGCGTCTTTCCCGCCGAGTGTTGTTTTCAAGTCATTTACTTTGTTTCGAACATTTCCTTTGTTTCCCCTGCTGGCTAGCCCTCGGCGGCCGCGCGTGGAAACCATCCGGTTAACAGGCGCGGTTAAGAATGTCTGGCAAGCCCGCGATTGCCGGGTTCTGCGTGAATTTTTGGACGATCCGTTTTTGGGCAAGGGGAAGCATCGATGTCGATGAAGATTGCACTGGCGTTGGCAGCCACCATCGGGGCCGCGTTGCTGATGTCGACGGCGGCGCAGGCGCGGCCGGAAATGGTGGGGACGCACGTCGCCGACTATTCGCCGGGCACCATCGTAGTCAAAACCAGCGAGCGCCGGCTCTATCTCATTCTCGATGATGGTCACGCTGTGCGCTACCCGGTCGGCGTCGGCAAGTCCGGCAAGCAGTGGGCCGGCACCACCCGCATCGACGGCAAGTACCGCAATCCGGCCTGGTCGCCGCCCGCCGAGGTGAAGCGCGACAAGCCGCAGCTTCCCGACGTCATCCCGGGCGGTTCGCCGCGCAACCCGATGGGCGTTGCGGCGATGACACTGGCCGGCGGTGAATATGCCATCCACGGCACCAACGTGCCGGGCTCGGTCGGCGGCTTCGTCTCCTATGGCTGCATCCGCATGCTCAACGACGACATCACCGATCTCTACAGCCGCGTCTCCGTCGGCACGACAGTGGTCGTGGCGCGCTGATCGACGAAATCCGGACAAGTCTGCAAAAGCCGCGTCATTCGACGCGGCTTTTTTGTCACCAGAAGCGCCAACCCCGTGCGCACCAGCCGTCGCGATGGCCGCCATTGTAGCTGCGCGCGTAGCCGCTCGCGAGCATCGCCGCCGAAACGTTGGCGGTCCGTTTGGTCGCGACATCGGCGAGAACGCGCCCGTATTTCTCCGAGCCGAGATTGTAGATGGTGACGCCGCCCTGGCCGAGCACCGCGCGTAACGCACCCGTGGCGGCTTCGGCCTTGTCCAGTTCGTCCTGACAAGACGCCTTCATCTCGGGCGCATCGATGCCGCGCAGCCGAACGCGCGCGACGAGATCGCGTCCGTCGCGCTGATGCACGCGGGCGAGAAAGGTATCGCCGTCGATGGTGCGGATGACGTCGACCGATTGATGGGCTTCCGAATTGGTTGACTGCTGAAGGATGATCTCGGCGTCGCGCGATTGACCGTCCGTCGCATGAGGGATCGGCCAGTTCATCCCGTGCCTGAAGGCCAGCACGACCGCCACCACCACACCGACCACGAACATCCACGGCAGCAGTCCGGAGAAACGGCGGCCGAAAGGCGAGCCATTGTACGACGGCCGATACGGATGGCTGGGGTCGAAGCGCGACATCCGCGCACGCTAGGGCTGAGTCGGCCAAGCCGGCAAGAGAACCCTAGAAATCCGAGGCGATGCCCTTGCGCTCCCAATCGCCGTAGCGCGTGGGCTCAGGTCCCTTCGGCCCCTGCAATTCCTTCGGTGCCGTCTCGGCAGTGGCCGCGGCGGCCTGCCGGCGTGCCTCGGCTTCGGCCAGCGCGCGCTGGGCGGCCGGCGGCAGGGGCTTGCGAACGGGATGCTGGTCACTCATCGTCGGCTGTCCTAGCGCAGGGTCGCGACATGCGCGACGTCCAATAACGCATTGCTGAAATGGCCGCGACGGGCTGAAATCGCCAGAGGCCATTCTTATATTTGGCATATTCGCATGTCACAGCTGGCCTTTCTCAAGGCATGCGCCCATATCGGCGGAACTGCCGCTCGCTCAGAACCTTGCTTCCGCATGCCATCTCAACGTTTTGCTCCTCCATCTGAAGTGCCAGGTCTCGCGGCGCGGCGGATCGCTGCCGACATCGTCGACGGCGTCTTGCACAAGCATCGCACGCTCGACGATCAGCTCGACGGCTCCGGCGCCCATCCCGGACTGAAATCACTCGCCGACCGCGACCGTGCGCTGATGCGGCGTCTGGTCGCGACCATCCTGCGCCGCCTCGGCACGCTCGGCCATGTGCTGTCGCGCCTGCTCGACAAGGGCATTCCCTCCGACGCACCGCGCGCGCAAAGCGCGCTCCTGATCGGCGCCGCCCAGATCCTCTGGATGGACGTGCCCGATCACGCCGCTGTCGATCTCTCCGTTCGCCTGGTGCAATCCGACCGGCGCGCCGCGCGCTATGCCGGTCTCGTCAACGCCGTGCTGCGCCGCTGCGCGCGCGAGGGCCAGGCGCTGGTCGAGGAGGTCGCGACGCAATCGCTGGATCTGCCGCCGTGGCTGCTGGCGCGCTGGAGCGCGCATTACGGCGAGGCGACTGCACGGGACATGGCGCTGGCACTCGGCCACGAACCTTCGCTGGATCTGACCGTGAAGTCGGATGCCGAGCAGTGGGCGAGCCGGCTGCATGGCGAAGTGCTGCCGACCGGATCGGTGCGAACCGTCCTGCACGGCGCGGTGACGATGCTGCCCGGCTTCACCGAAGGACAATGGTGGGTGCAGGACGCCGCCGCCGCGCTGCCGGTCCGGCTGTTCGGCGATATCTCCGGCAAATCCATCGCCGATCTCTGTGCCGCGCCCGGGGGCAAGACCGCGCAACTGGCGCAGGCCGGCGCGCGCGTCACGGCACTCGACCGCTCACCCGCCCGGGTGGCGCGCCTGCGTGAAAATCTGAACCGGCTGTCGCTGCAGGCCGAGACTGTCGTCGCTGACGCCGTGGACTGGGCGGGGCCCGCGGATGGTTTCAATGGAATCCTGATCGACGCGCCCTGCACCTCGACCGGGACGATCCGCCGCCATCCCGACGTGTCCTGGCTCCGGCAGGAATCCGACATCGCCGCGATGACCGTTCTGCAGCAGCGGCTGCTGCGCAAATCCGTCTCGCTGCTCAAGCCCGGCGGGACGCTGGTCTATTGCACCTGTTCGCTGGAACCCGAAGAAGGCGAGCAGGCCATCGCCACGCTGCTGGCCGCAGAGCCCGCGCTTCGCCGCGTGCCCATCGAGGCCAGCGAGGTCTTCGGGCTCAGCGAGATCATCACGGCTGAGGGCGATCTCCGGACCCTGCCGAGCCACCTGCCGCACGCCGACCCGAAGCTCGGCGGCCTCGACGGATTTTTCGCGGCTCGGCTCGTTAAATCCTGATTTTGCACCGGATTTTGCTACCGCTGGACTGATTCGGGGCCTTTCAAGGTGGTGTCAGAAGCCCGATTTTGGGATTAATAAGGATTCGTCGGAATCCCTCTCCCCACCAAGGCAAGGCGTGTCGGTCGCTCAACGCAGACGTATCTCGACGCTGGTGATGAACCGCTTCGCGCGGAACATGCTCGCGCGCGCGAGCGGCGGTTCCGTCGCGCTGTCGCGGGTATGGCCCGGCCGTACCGATCGGCTGATCATCGCGCCGCATGATCTGCGCACGGCGGATGCGACGCGCGCCGCCGAGATCTATGCCGGGCGCTTTGTCTTTGCCGGCAAGATCGTCAACTGCCACGGCCGCTCGATCTTCGATCTCGATCCGCCCTCGGAGGACTGGGAGGTCGCGCTGCTCGGCTTCGGCTGGCTGCGACATCTGCGCGCTGCTGATACCGCACTGACCCGGGCGAATGCGCGCGCATTGGTCGAGGACTGGATCAGTAACCGCGCCAACAAGCGCCGGCCCGTCGCCCGCCGCGCCGACGTGCTGGCGCGGCGCGTGATCTCGCTATTGTCGCAGGCGCCGCTGGTGCTCAACGACACCGACAACAAATTCTACCGCCGTTACTTGCGCGCGCTGGCACGCGAGATCCGCTTCCTGCGCTACACCATGGTCAACATTCCTGACGGGGTGCCGAAGCTCCAGGTGCAGATCGCGCTGTGCTACACGACGCTCTGCCTCGCCAACCGGGCCGGTCATATCCGCAGCGCATCGAAAAAGCTCTCCGACGAATTGCAGCGGCAGATTCTCCCCGACGGCGGGCACATCTCGCGCAATCCGGGCGCGCTGATCGAGCTCCTGATCGACCTGTTGCCGCTGCGGCAGACCTTTGCCGCGCGCAACATCGCGCCGCCGCCGGCGCTGCTCAATGCGATCGACCGCATGATGCCGATGCTGCGCTTCTTCCGGCACGGAGACGGCAATTTCGCGCTGTTCAACGGCATGAGCGCGACGCCGTCGGATCTGCTCGCGACCCTGCTCGCCTATGACGACGCCCATGGCGCCCCTATGGCGAACATGCCGCACACCGGCTTCCAGCGCCTCGATGCCGGCCCGACCACCCTGATCATCGACACCGGGCCGCCGCCGCCGCCCGGCGTCAGCCATGACGCACATGCCGGCTGCCTGTCGTTCGAACTGTCCTCCGGCATTAGCCGCATCGTGACCAATTGCGGCATGCCGACCACGGGCCGCGACAATTGGCGGCCGTTTGCGCGCGGCACGGCAGCGCATTCGACGCTGACCTATCACGAGACGTCGTCCTGCCAGTTCGTCGAGATGTCGGCGATGAAGCGGCTGCTGCATGGCGCGCCGATCATCAGCGGCCCCCATGAGGTGGAGAGCCATCGCGAAATCGTCCAGGACGGCACGCTGCTGACGACCTCGCATGACGGCTATCTCGCCAAGTTCGGCGTGATCCATCGCCGCGTGCTGATGGTCGCCAATGACGGCGCGCGGATCGATGGCGAGGACACGCTGTCGCCGCCGCAGGGCGCGCGCCTCAAGGGCGCCGACGCCGATTTCGCGCTGCGCTTCCATCTGCATCCCTCGGTGAAGGCAAGCCGGCTGTCGGATGCACGCGGCGTCATGCTGGTGCTGCCGAACCGGGACGTCTGGACCTTCGAAGCTCTCGACGACAAGGTCGATCTCGAAGACAGCGTGTTCCTGGCCGGCAATGACGGCCCCCGCCGGACCGCGCAGATCGTGATCCGCCAGGATGCCCGCCAGGCGCCCTCGATCCGCTGGAGCTTTGTCCGCTCCACCGTCTCGCCCGCGGTCACCAATGCCCGCCGCAACGCCTGGCGCGAACCGGAACTTCCGCTGTAAAGAGCCGCTATTTGGCCCTATCTGATCGTTGTGATGGGCGTCGAAAACTGCTATCGAGCGGTCGTTCGCGCGACTGGCGACCTTGGATGGAGCACCATCGGGAAGCGCGAGACATATCCGCCGCGCGCCTGGGCATAGACACTCCTTAAGACAGAGGATCTTGCTCATGACTGACCATCCCCGCCGCGTCACCCGCGCCCTGCTTTCCGTCTCCGACAAAACCGGCCTGATCGAATTCGCCAAGGCGCTTGCCGCGCATGATGTCGAGCTGGTCTCGACCGGCGGCACCGCGAAAGCGATCGCTGCTGCCGGCCTCAAGGTGAAAGACGTCTCCGACCTCACCGGCTTCCCCGAGATGATGGACGGCCGCGTCAAGACGCTGCATCCGAAAGTGCATGGCGGCCTGCTCGCGATCCGCGACAGCAAGGAACATGCCGAGGCGATGAAGGCGCACGGCATCGCGCCGATAGATCTGCTCGTCGTCAATCTCTATCCGTTCGAGGCGACCGTCGACAAAGGCGCAGGCTTCGAGGATTGCATCGAGAACATCGACATCGGCGGCCCCGCGATGATCCGCGCCGCCGCGAAGAACCATGACGATGTCGCCGTCGTGGTCGAAGCCGACGACTACAAGGCCGTGCTCGACGAGCTCGCCGCCAACAAGGGCGCGACCACATTGACGCTGCGCCGGCGGCTCGCCGCGAAGGCCTACGCGCGCACCGCAGCTTATGACGCCGCGATTTCGAACTGGTTCAACCGCCAGCTCGAAATCGACGCGCCCGATTTCCGCGCCTTCGGCGGCAAATTGATCCAGTCGCTGCGCTACGGCGAGAACCCGCACCAGACCGCGGCGTTCTATGCGACGCCCGACAAGCGCCCGGGCGTTTCGACCGCGCGGCAGCTGCAGGGCAAGGAGCTCTCCTACAACAACATCAACGACACCGATGCGGCCTATGAATGCATCGGTGAGTTCGACACCAAGCGCACCGCGGCCTGCGTCATCGTCAAGCACGCCAATCCCTGCGGCGTCGCGGAGGGCTCGAATCTCGTCGACGCCTATCGCAAAGCGCTCGCCTGCGACTCCACCTCGGCCTTCGGCGGCATCATCGCGATGAACCGTGCGCTCGACGCCGATACCGCGCGCGAGATCACAAAGATCTTCACCGAGGTGATCATCGCGCCCGACGCCAGCGAGGAAGCGATCACCATCATCGGCGCGCGCAAGAACCTTCGTCTGTTGCTCGCCGGCAGCCTGCCCGATCCGCGCACAGCTGGTCTCACCGCAAAGACCGTGGCGGGTGGTTTGCTCGTGCAGAGCCGCGACAACGCCGTGGTCGACGACATGACCTTCAAGGTCGTGACCAAGCGTGCGCCGTCCGATGCGGAAATGCGCGACCTCAAGTTCGCGTTCCGGGTCGCAAAACACGTCAAGTCGAACACCATTATCTACGCCAAGGATCTCGCCACCGTCGGCATCGGCGCAGGCCAGATGAGCCGCGTGGATTCAGCGCGGATCGCCGCTCGCAAGGCGCAGGATGCGGCCAGCGAGCTGAAGCTCGCCGAGCCGCTGACCAAGGGTTCGGTCGTGGCGTCGGACGCGTTCTTCCCGTTTGCCGACGGCATGCTCGCCTGCATCGAGGCCGGCGCCACCGCCGTGGTGCAGCCCGGCGGTTCGATGCGCGATGACGAGGTGATCAAGGCCGCCGACGAGCACGGCATCGCCATGGTGTTCACCGGCACGCGGCATTTCAGGCATTAAGGTCGATCGGCGTAACGGCCCCAAGAGCGACGACGATCCCATCCACGTCGTCATTGCGAGCGCAGCGAAGCAATCCAGAACTTACCGCAGGGAAAGTCTGGATTGCTTCGTCGCTTCGCTCCTCGCAGTGACGGGCGTGAAGTTGCGCAGTGCGAACTACTCCCGCACCCGCATCAGCAGTGCGAACCCCGTAACGAAAAACACCACCAGCACGGCCATGCCGGCCTTCTGGCTCGCGGTCACGGCCGTGATCACGCCGATCAGCAGCGGTCCGATGAAGGACGTCACCTTTCCGGTCAGCGCGAACAACCCAAAATACTGTGCGATGCGATCCTTCGGCGCGAGACGGATCAAGAGCGTGCGCGACGCGGCCTGGAGCGGCCCGCCGGCCGCGCCGATCAGGCAGCCCAGAATGACATAGGCGCGCTCGGCAGCGCTCGAGAACATGGCAGCGCCGGGCTGTGGCGGCGCGACTTCAACAAACAGCACGCTGTCCTTGTCGACAAGCAGGATCGCTGCGACCGCGAGCAGCAGGATCAGCATGCTGCCGGCGATGACACGCTTCGGTCCGAGGGAATCGTCGAGCTTGCCACCGAGCCAGGCGCCAAAGGTGCCGGCGATGGCGAGGATGATGCCGAACGTGCCGATCTGGATCGTGTGCCAGCCGAAGGTGCCCGCGGCATAGATGCCGCCGAACGCGAACAGCGACACCAGGCCGTCGGTGTAGATCATGTTGGCCAGCAGAAACGCCGCGAGCGATTTCTGCTGCGGCAAATCCTTCAGCGATCGCTTCAGATCGGCCAGGCCTTCATGCAGCGCCTCGCGCACCGGTCGCTTCGCCGGATAATCCGGCGTGAACAAAAACATCGGTGTCACGAAGATGATGAACCACAGCCCTGTCAACGGTCCCGCGGCACGATCGCCCTCATGCATGGCGGGATCGAGCCCGAACAGCGGCGTGAAGCCGAGCAGCGTGCGGCCGGTCTCTGGATTGGCGGCGAGGAAGCCGAGCACGATGATCAGGCTGACGATGCCGCCGATGTAACCCGTGGCCCAGCCGGTGCCGGAGAGCCGACCGATGCGCTCCGGCGGCACCAGGGTCGGCATCATCGCATTGTTGAAGACGGTGGCGAATTCCGCGCCGACGCTGGCCAGCGCGACCGCGATCAGCAATGGCGGAATGATGGCGTGATCGCCAGGCTTGCCTATCCACAATGTGCAGGAGGCCACGACCAGCAGCGCACCGAACGCGGCGATCCACGGCTTGCGGCGGCCCGAGGCATCCGCGATGGCGCCGAGCACGGGTGATAACAACGCAATCGCCAGGCCTGCGGCGGCCATTGCAAAACCCCAGAGCGACTGGCCCGTGGCGGGATCTGGCGCGATGCTGGTGGCGAAATAGGGCGCGAACACGAAGGTCGTGATGAGGGTGAAATAGGGCTGCGCGGCCCAGTCGAAGAAGATCCAGCTGACGACGGCAGCGCGCGGCGGATAGGTCCGCGGGGCGCCGGCCATGCGCGCCGCCGGGGCGATCGTCGTCATGACGCAGTCCTCATCACAAACAGCTTTGCCTCTCTTAGCGCAAACCGTATAGCATTACAGCGACGCGTTTGAATTGGCCTGAAGGCCCGGCGGAAATTTGATGATGGCGTCATTTTCGACACGGCGGACTTTTCTCGCTCTCGTCGCCACTCTGGCGTTTGGTCTTGCCTCAGCAACCGCGCAGGATGCGCGGCGGGCCTATGTCCCGCCGATGCTCGACACTGTGCACGCAATCCCGGCCGAACACGGCATGGTGGTGGCGCAGGAGAAAATATCTGCGCAGGTCGGCGCCGACATCTTGCGACGTGGCGGCAATGCCGTCGACGCGGCCGTCGCGACCGGCTTTGCGATGGCGGTGACCTATCCGCGCGCCGGCAATATCGGCGGCGGCGGCTTCATGGTGATCCATTCCGCCGAGCGCAATGAAGACATCGCGATCGATTATCGCGAGACCGCGCCGGCGGCGACCACGGCGCAGATATTCCTTGGAGCCGACGGTAAGCCCGATCCCGCCAAATCGCGTGATTCCGGGCTTGGCATCGGCGTGCCCGGCACGGTCGCGGGCTTGGCGCTCGCGCTTGAGAAATACGGCTCGGGCAAGTTCACGCTGGCGCAATTACTCGAACCTGCGATCGTGCTCGCGCGCGACGGATTCATTGTCACCGACGACATCGCCGATACCCTGCCGGGCTGGTATCCGCGGCTGGCGCGCTGGCCGTCCTCGGCCAGGATTTTCGCAAAGCCCGATGGCAAGCCGTTTGGCGAAGGCGACAGGCTGGTGCAGAGCGATCTCGCCGACACGCTGGCGAGTGTCGCATCGCAAGGACCGCGCGGCTTCTACGAGGGCCCGGTCGCGGAGAAGCTCGCCAAGGCCGTGTCCGACGCCGGCGGCATCATGACGCCGGCCGATCTGAAGGCCTATCAGGCCGTGATCCGTTCGCCGGTGCGCGGCACCTATCGCGGCTATGACATCGTCTCGATGCCGCTGCCATCGTCCGGCGGCATCGTGCTGGTGGAATCGCTCAACATCCTCGAAGGCTTTCAGCTCACCGATTTGAAGCAGGGCTCAGCGGCATCGCTGCATCTGCTGATCGAAGCCATGAAGCGCGCCTATGCGGATCGTGCGCGCTATCTCGGCGATCCCGCCTTCGTCAACGCACCGATCGAAACGCTCACGGCGAAGACCTATGCGGCCAAGCTGCGTGCGAACATCTCGACCGATCGCGCGACGCCGTCGAAAGAGATCCTTTCGGCCCCGCCCGCGCCGCGCGAAGGCAGCAACACCACGCACTATTCCGTCGTCGACAGCAGCGGCAATGCCGTCAGCAACACCTATACGCTGAACTTCAGCTACGGCGTCGGCCTCGTCGCCGATGGCACCGGCGTGCTGCTCAACAACGAGCTCGACGATTTCACCGCCGCCGTCGGCGCCTCCAATGCCTATGGCCTCGTCGGCTATGAGGCCAATCTACCGGGGCCCGGCAAGCGGCCGCTGTCCTCGATGTCGCCGACCATCGTGCTGAAGGACGGCAAACCGGTGCTGGTGACGGGCTCGCCCGGCGGCAGCCGCATCATCTCAACCGTGCTTCAGGTGATCGTGAACGTGCTCGACTATAAGATGGACGTGGCGGCCGCCGTGGCGGCGCCGCGGCTGCATCATCAATGGCTGCCGGACGAAGTGCGCGTCGAGCGCGGGTTTCCCGACGACGTGCTGTTCGAGCTGAAGGCGATGGACCATCTCATCGTCGAGCCGATGGGGCAGACGTCGGCCAACTCGATTCTCGTGACGCCGAACGGGCCGCTCGGCGCGCCCGATCCGCGCACGCGTGGTGCGGAAGCAGCAGGACAGTAACCCTGCCCCTGCATGGCATCAGCGCGCGCACCGGCTTGCGCCGGCGGCCGCGCGTGCTACCACCGCCCGGCCAAAGGAATTTGCCGGGGAACCGCACATGACCGCAGCCGATCCGACTGACCGCATCGAGCGCGCCGAAATCGAGGACACCAGCCTTCTCGCCTTCTATCGCGACATGAATGCGCCGGAGCGAAGGACGTTCTGGGCCTGCGCGACAGGCTGGGCGCTCGACGGCATGGACTTCATGATCTATCCGCTGGTGATCGGCACTATCATTGCTCTGTGGAAAGTCGATGCGGCGTCGGCCGGTCTTGCCGGCACGGTGACGTTGCTGGCCTCCGCCATCGGCGGCTGGCTCGGCGGCTATCTCTCTGACCATATCGGCCGGGTCAGGACGCTCCAGATCACCATCATCTGGTTCTCGGTCTTCTCGCTGGTCTGCGCCGTGGTGCAGAATTTCGAGCAGCTATTGGTCGCGCGCGCCGTGCTTGGTCTCGGCTTCGGCGGCGAATGGGCCGCGGGCGCCGTGCTGATGGGCGAAGCGATCCGGCCGCAGTATCGCGGACGCGCGGTCGGCTCGGTGCAATCGGGCTGGGCCGTTGGCTGGGGCCTTGCGGTGCTGTCGCAGGCGGTGCTGTTCTCACTGATGCCGGCTGAGACCGCGTGGCGCTGGATGTTCGTGATCGGCGCGCTGCCGGCGCTGCTGGTGTTCTACATCCGCCGCTCCGTCACCGAGCCCGAGATCGCAGTTGAGGCTCGCGCCAAGCAGGCCGTGAGCGGCGACCGCCCTGCGCTCTGGGAGATCTTTTCGGGCCCGATCCTGAAAACCACGATTCTCGCGTCACTCGCAGCGACGGGCTGCCAGGGTGGCTATTACGCCGTCACTTTCTGGGTGCCGCAGTTCCTGACCAAGGAGCGGCATCTGTCGGTCGTCGGCTCGACCGGCTATCTCTCGACGCTGATCATTGGCTCGTTCATCGGCTATCTCGTCGGCGCCTGGCTTGCCGACCGGATCGGTCGGCGCAATCTGTTCCTGATCTTCTCGATCGGTGCGATGGCAATCGTGCTGCTCTATACGCAACTGCCGCTGACCAACGAGATCCTGTGGGTGCTCGGTTTCCCGCTCGGCTTCTTCGCCTCGGGCTATTTCTCGGGGATCGGCGCGTTCCTGACCGAGCTCTATCCGACGCGGTTGCGCGGTTCCGGGCAGGGCTTTTGCTACAATTTCGGCCGAGGCATCGGCGCGCTATTTCCGTTCCTGGTCGGTGCGCTGTCGTCATCGACGTCGCTTGCCAATGCGATCGCGATCTTCGCGGTGGTGGCTTACGCGCTGTTCTTCATCGCAGCGTATGCATTGCCGGAAACGCGCGGGCGCGTGCTGCATGCGGACTGACAAGTCATCGCGCGGCGGTGAGGAACTTACCGCCCCACTTGATAGGGGCCGCCCTTCGCCAACGCACGCGCATAGGCTGGCCGCGCGTGAATACGCTCCAGGAACGCTATCGCTTTGGGATGGCCTTGCTCGAGCCCGCCGCGCGCCTGGGCAGCTTCCAGCGGAAAGCTCATCTGGATGTCAGCCGCGGAGAATTCATTGCCGGCAAACCACTCGGTCTTTCCCAGCTCGCCTTCCCAATAATCCATGTGCTGCTTGAGCTGCGGATTGACCAGCGCGGTCAGCGCCTGGTTCGAGACCTTGCGCACCAATGGGCGAAGCAGCGCCGGCGCGCGCTTCGGCATCAGCGTGAACAGCAGCTTCAACAGCAGCGGCGACATCGCAGACCCCTCGGCATAGTGCAGCCAATAGGTGAAGCGTAATCGCTCCGGCGTATTCGGCGGCGGGATCAGACGGCCATCGCCGTAGGTCGCGATGAGATATTCGATGATCGCGCCGGACTCGGCAATGGTGTTGCCGTTGTCGGTGATGACTGGCGACTTGCCGAGCGGATGGATCGCACGCAGCTCTTTCGGCGCACGCATGTCGGGCTGGCGCTGGTAGCGCACGATCTCATAGGGCACGCCCAACTCCTCGAGCAGCCACAGCACCCGCTGCGAACGCGAATTGTTGAGGTGGTGGACGGTCAGCATCGCGAGATCCTCAGGGCTAGGCGTGATCGGTCGGCCGCGTACCTGCCAGCCCCGGACTGCAATGTCGAGCCATCCGGGCGGGATATTTTCATCCGGGTATATTGACGTCGATAATTTACCCGGGTATTAAATTGCTAACGTCATCGATATGGCAATGATTTCAATGCAGAGAACTTTCACGGCCTTCCAGGGGCAGCGTCGCCTGGTGTCCGGGCCGGCAGGAGAGGTCGCGCTGGTCGTCAAGCGGATGGCGCCTCGGCCGGACGAGCCCATCATTATCTTCGAGGACGCCACTGGCCGATCGATCGACTTCGACCTGCGCGGCGGGGACCGCGAGGTGCTGGCGCGTTTGGCGAAGCTGATCCCGCCGCCGGTCGAGGCGACTGCTCCATCAACCGAACCGCGCGGCCGCGGCCGGCCGAAACTCGGCGTGGTCGCGCGCGAGGTGACGCTGCTGCCGCGGCACTGGGAGTGGCTCGGCGCGCAGCCCGGCGGCGCTTCGGTCGCGTTGCGAAAACTCGTCGACGAGGCGCGGAGTGCGAGCGGCGACAAGGACCGCGAGCGGCAGGCTCGTGACGCGGCCTATCACTTCATGTCGACCATGGCCGGCAATCTGGCGCAGTTCGAGGAAGCTTCGCGCGCACTGTTCGCAGATGACCGGCGGCGCTTCACCGGACTGATCGCCGACTGGCCGGCCGACATCCGCGACCACATCGTCAAGCTCGCCTACAGCGACCGCGCCTAGGCGCAATCTCCAACCACCCCATCGACGGCCAGGCCGCGCGTGCTTCGCGCGGCAACGGCTTCGCTCGCCCTGATGAAAGGTACATCCATGACCGCTCCAAAACCGCTCTGGAAAAGCTTCCTGCGCTTCCTCGCGCCGTTGATTCTGAGCAACGGGTTGCAATCGCTGTTCGGCACCGTCAGCAATGTCTATCTCGGCCAGATGATCGGCATCGACGCGCTCGCGGCGGTCTCGACATTCTTCCCGGTGTTCTTCTTCCTGTTCGCCTTCGTCATGGGGCTGAGCACCGGCGCCACCGTGCTGATCGGCCAGGCCTTTGGCGCGGGCGCGCACGGCAGGATCAAGATCGTCGTCGGCGCGACGCTCGCGGTCGGCCTGCTGCTCTCAATATCGGTGGGGCTGGCCGGCGGCCTCTTCAGCCGCCAATTGATGATGGCACTCGCGACGCCCGCGGACATTCTCGACCAGGCTAGTGCCTACGCGCGGATCATGCTGCTAACGATGCCGCTCGGCTTCGTCTTTCTGCTGATGACGGCGATGATCCGCGGCGTCGGCGACGTCGTGACGCCGCTGCTGGCGCTGGCGTTGTCGACTGCGATCGGCCTGATCCTGACGCCGATGCTGATCCGCGGCGCATTCGGACTGCCGGCGCTCGGCATCACCAGCCCGGCCTGGGCGGCTGCGATCTCCAATGCAGTGACGCTGCTCGCGCTGGCGGCCTATCTGCTGCGGAAGAAGCACGCGCTCGCGCCGGACGTCGCACTGCTGCGCCATCTGCGGCTCAATCGCACTGTGATCGGACAAATCCTCAGCATCGGACTACCGAGTGCTGTCGGCATGGTGGTGATGGCGATCGCCGAATTAGTGCTGCTCGGCCTCGTCAACGGCTTCGGCTCGGACGCCACCGCGGCTTACGGCGCGGTCAATCAGGTGATGGGCTATACGCAGTTCACCGCGATGTCGATTTCGATCGCGGTTTCGATCCTCGGCGCGCAAGCCATCGGCGGCGGCGACCGGGCGCGGCTCGACGGCATCGTCCGCACGGGCCTCGCGTTCAACCTCGTGCTGACAGGCGGGCTGGTCGCGTTGATCTATCTGGTACCGCGCGCTGTGCTCGGCATCTTCATTACCGATGGCGCCGTGCTCGATCTGGCGAAAGGGCTGCTGTTCATCGCCTTGTGGAGCTCGGTGCCGTTCGGCCTTGCGACGACGTTTTCCGGCGCGATGCGTGCCGCCGGCGTGGCGCTGACGCCGATGCTGCTGTCGATCTTCGCCATTGTCGCGATCGAGCTGCCATCGGCGGTGATCCTGAGCCGCACGATCGGCCTTGAGGGTGTGTGGGCGGCCTATCCGATCGTGTTTTGCGCCATGTTCGTTTTGCAGATGGGCTATTACCTTCTGGTGTGGCGCAAGAAGGCGATCCGGCGTCTGATCTGATCATCAAGATATTATGACCATCATTAAACGGTGGACCTGTGGCGCGCCCTGCGCCACAATGTCGGAAAAGCGACGTCAGGGAGAATGATTTTGACCCGCACGCCCCCGCAATTCCTGTTCGATTTCGGCAGCCCGAACGCCTATCTCAGCCACCTGGCGATCCCGGCGATCGAACAGCGTATCGGCGTCAAATTCGAGTATGTGCCGATCCTGCTCGGCGGCATCTTCAAGTCGACCAACAACAAGTCGCCGGCCGAGACGCTCGCCGGCGTCAAGAACAAGCGCGAATTCCAGCAGGTCGAAACCGAGCGCTTCCTCAAGCGCTACAAGGTCCAGCCTTACGTCTTCAATCCCAATTTCCCCGTCAACACGCTGAACTTGATGCGCACCGCGATCGCGGCGCAGCTCGAAGGCGTCTTCGAGGGATACGTCGATGCCGCCTTCCACCATATGTGGCGCGAACCGAAAAAGATGGACGACCCTGAAATTGCGGCGAAGGCACTGACGTCTTCAGGGCTCGATGCCCAGAAACTGTTCGCCCGCGCCCAGGAGCCCGAGGTGAAGGGCAGGCTGATCAAGAACACCGAGGAGGCCGTCGCCCGCGGCGCCTTCGGCTCGCCGACTTTCTTCGTTGGCAATGAGATGTTCTTTGGCAAGGAGCAGCTGCGGGAGGTTGAGGAGATGGTGTCGGGAAAGTGAAGCGCGCGAATGGGGAGTAGCGAATAGCGATGGAAATCGCGTTTGCTATTCGCTACTCCCTATTCGCCATTCGCCGGAAATAACAACGGAGTTCTCCCATGCGTATCCTCGTGGTCGGCGCCGGCGCCATCGGCGGCTATTTTGGTGGCAGGCTGTTGCAGGCCGGCCGCGACGTCACCTTCCTGGTCCGGCCGCGGCGCGCCTCCGAACTGGCGAGCGATGGCCTCGTCATCAAGAGTCCGAATGGCGACGTGACCCTGAAGAACCCGCCGACCGTGCAGGCCGACGCGCTCAGGGAAAAATTCGACGTCGTGCTGCTCAGCTGCAAGGCGTTCGACCTCGACGACGCGATCAGGTCGTTCGCGGCGGCGGTGGGCCCGAACACCGCGATCATCCCGATGCTCAACGGCATGAAGCATCTCGACACGCTCGACCAAAAATTCGGCAAGGAGCGCGTGCTCGGCGGCCTCTGCGCCATCGCCGCAACCTTGAACGAGAAGCGCGAGGTGGTGCAGCTGCAGCCGATGCAATCGATCAACTACGGTGAGCGCGACGGCAAATTGTCCGATCGCGTCAAGGCGATCGACGAAGCCTTCAAGAGCGGCATCGTTGGCGCCACCGCCAGCCAGAACATCATGCAGGACATGTGGGAGAAGTGGGTGTTCCTGTCCTCGCTCGCCGCAAGCACCAGCCTGATGCGCACCTCCGTCGGCAACATCCTCGCCGCGCCCGGCGGTCGCGACTTTTTGCTCGGTATGCTGGACGAGACCAGCGCGATCGCCGCCGCGTCAGGCTATACGCCGGGCGGCCCGTTCTTCGAGCGCGTGAAGGGCAACCTCACCACCGAGGGATCGCCGATGACGGCCTCGATGTTCCGCGACGTCAAGGCGGGTTTTCCCGTCGAGGCCGATCACGTAATCGGCGACCTCATCGCGCGCGCCGACGCGGCCAAGGTGCCGGTGCCGAAGCTGCGCATCGCCTACACGCATCTCAAGGCGTATGAGAAGCAGCGGGCGGGGTAACCGCACTCACCCCGGCGCTATTTGAAATACGCCAGATAGTGCGCGACTGCCGTGATCTCTTCATCGCTCATGTGATAGGCGACATCGGCCATCGCGGCGCCGCCGCCGCCGACGCGCTGGCTGGTCTTGTAGTCGCGCAGCGCCTTGACCAGATATTCCTCGCGCTGACCCGCGAGCCGCGCGACGGCCTTGGTGCCGGCAAAGCTATCCGTGTGACATGAGGCGCAGCGGCGGCCGACGGCAACTTGCGCGCCTTTTTTCGAGAGGTCCGGATCCTTGTCCTCGGCGGGCTTCGGCGGCGTCATGGCCGCGAAATAGGCGCCGAGACTGCGAACGTCCTCGTTGGTGATCTCCGCGGCAATCGGCTGCATCTGCTCGTTCTTGCGCGAGCCGGCACGGAAGAAGACGAGCTGCCATTGCAGGAATTGATCGGGTTGGCCGGCCAGCGAGGGGATGTTCTCGGTCTGCGAGATACCGTTCTCGCCATGGCAGCCGGAGCAAACGGCAGCCTTCTCCTGGACGGCAGTATTGTCTGCGGCGCTTGCGGAAAGGGCGCCAAGCGTGAGGAGCGCAGCCGCGCTGATTGCGTGCGAGATGAATTGCCGGCGCATGATGGAATTCCACTCAGACTGGTTCGTCATTCCTGGGCGCCTGAAGGGCGAGCTACGATGCACAATTGCGCGTCTGAGAATCCATAACCACCATTCGAGGGTACGGGTTCCAGACTTAGGCGCGAGTTGCGCGCAACCAGGAACGACAGCGTGTGAATTTGAAATGAAAGAGGCTGCGGCGCCTTGCGGCCACCGCAGCCTCGTGTCGTCGTGCGCTACTTCTTGCTGTAGCTGATGCGATAGATCGCGCCGGCCCAATCGTCGGCGACGAGGATCGAGCCGTCCTTGGCGAGAACGATGTCGTCGGGACGACCGAGATAGCCCTGGTCACCCTCGATCCAGCCGGAGGCGAACACCTCCTGCTTGGCGTTCTTGCCATCGGGCCCGACGATCACGCGCATGATACGGCCGCCCTGGTACTTGTGACGATTCCAGGAGCCGTGCTCGGCGATCAGGATGTTGTTCTTGTACTCGGCGGGGAACTGATCGCCGGTATAGAACTTCATGCCGAGCGGAGCGACGTGGGCGCCGAGGTTCAGCACCGGCGGCGCGAACTCGGAGCATTTGTGGCCCATGGCGAACTTCGGATCGGGAAGGTCGCCCTGGTGGCAGTACGGATAGCCGAAATGCTCGCCCATCTTCGCGATCATGTTCAGCTTGTCGCTGGGCAGATCGTCGCTGACCCAGTCGCGGGCGTTCTCGGTGAACCAGTACTTGCCCGTACGCGGATCGACGTCGCCGCCGACCGAGTTGCGGACGCCGAGCGCCACGGTTTCGGCGTTGCCGGTCTTGGGATCGACGCGCCGGATCTGGGCGACGCTGGTCGGCGGGATGCCGATGTTGAAGGGCGGTCCGAACGGAATGTAGAACCAGCCTTCCTTGTCGACCGCGATGTACTTCCAGCCATGCGCGGCATAGGACGGCATGTCGTCATAGACGACCTTGCCCTCGCCGGGATTGTCGAGCTTGTTTTCGATGTCGTCGTAGCGGATCAGCTTGTCGACCGCGATGACGTAGAGCGCGCCGTCCTTGACGGCCAGACCCGTGGGCATGTTCAGCCCCTTGAGGATGGTCTTGACCTCTTTCTTTCCGTTGTTGTCCTTGATGGCATAGACGTTGCCGAGGCCGAACGAGCCGACGAACAGCGTGCCCTTGTCACCCCAGGCCATCTGCCGCGCGGCCAGCACGCCGGAGGCATAAACCTCCATCTTGAAGCCCGCCGGCAGCTTCACCTTCTTGATGATGTTGGCGAGCTCGGCATCAGAGGCGCCGGTCGGCGGACCCGAGGGCGGCACGAGGCCCTTCTGCGCCTCGGTCTCGTCGCCGAGGAACCAGTCGTCCGGCGGATGGGTCCAGAATTCCTTGTTGCCGGATTCGTATTTCTTCAGCGGTTTGCTTTTGTCCTGCGCATTGCCAACGCTGGTCCCCGCAAGAAGGGCCACGGCTGCAAGCGCCAACACGGATCGATGGAACATCGATGTCATCGCGTCACTCCCCTAAGGCAGCCGTAGGCTGCACGTTATTTTATTTTGCTGTTCGAGTAGGCGAAGTTCGGAGTCTGTCGAGAGGCAGACGCAAAAAGGTTAGCACATCTGCGAGCCGTGAAAAGCGCGTCGCGTGCGCTGCAGTTGCGCTCAATAAAAATTGAGACGGATTCTCTCGCGGAGCTCACGCGGCGACGACAACGCTCTCGCTGCAACGCGGAATCGAAATGATCCGCGCCTCATTTACGGTCTGCAGAATGGTCGACCAATCCCAAACCGCGAAAACAACCCCATGCACAGTAGAACGGCCGCGGCCGGATGGTGCGGGGTGACACCGGCCACAGGTCTGAAATATCGTGCGAATTGACAAAAGCGGCGACTATTTGGCGACGGGGTACGGTCCATCGTCAAGTTGCGTATCGTGATAGCCCTTCGCACCCACCTCGCGCGCCAGGGAGCTGCGGAAATCGGAGCCCTCGCGCAGGCTGCGCAGCACATGGGCGAAATCGAATTCCGGGTGCCAACCTAGCGCGCACCGCGCGCGGCCATTGACATAGACGCGGTCGATCTCCGCAAACAGCCGCCAGCCGTGCGCGGCATAGAGCTGCGCACAATCCGGATAGAGTTCGCGCACGACCCCGGCTGCGTCGCGCGCAAGCGCCGCGAGGTGACGTTGCTTGAACGGGCTCGTCGCCGAGACGATGTAACGGCCAAAGCCAATCTCCGCCGCACGCGCCGCGGCGAGCAGATGGGCGCTGACAGCGTCCGCTATATCCAGCCGTCTATAGAGCAGCTCGTTGGCCCGCGCGTTCTCCGGCGCGTAAGCCGAGCGCACTGCGGGATCATCGTCGTCCTCGGGAAAGAACCGCGAGGTCCGCAATACCATGACCGGCAGCCCCCGCTCGCGAAAGAACAGCTCGCACAGATTTTCCGCCATCAGTTTGGTGGTGCCGTAGATGTTCTTCGGGATCGCCGGCAGCTCCTCGGTGACCCACACCGCAGCCTGCCCGGCTTCCGGCCGAAGCTGCGAGCCGAAGGCGCTGGTGGTGCTGGTGAACACGAAGCTCGCTACGCCGGCGGCAGCGGCCGCCTCGAGCAGATTGAGCGTGCCGGTGACGTTGGTGTCGACGAAGGCCTGTCTGCCATGGGTCGCCACATGCGGCTTGTGCAGGGTCGCGGTGTGGATGACGGCGGTGACGCCGTCCATCTGCGCCCGGACGAAGCAGGGATCGATGATCGAGCCGACCGCGTCGGTGAAGGGGGAGGGCTTCAGGTCGACCCCACGCGCGGATGACCCGCGACGCCGGAGCGTCCGGAGAACGGCCTCCCCGAGGTGGCCGGCACTGCCCGTGACCAGAATTGTCATGTGAGATCCAGACCAGCCACCAGCGGCGTGGAAAACCACGGCCTGACCTGATTAGGCTGGATGCTCTGGGAGAAAAAATTGGAGCGGGCGAAGGGGCTCGAACCCTCGACCCCGACCTTGGCAAGGTCGTGCTCTACCACTGAGCTACACCCGCATCCTGTGTCGGTCGCGTGACGCGCCGGCAACGGCTGTCGTATGCCAAAACCGGGCGGCGAATGCAACAGCTACAGGCGGCATCAATTCGCTTTCGAAGCCCTATATGGGCCCCGAAACCGGAGAAATCGACCGAAAATGGCCCGGAGCCGCCGAATCGGTGCCGGTGGATTGAAATTCGGCCGTCCCGGCCCAATTTTAGGCCCGACAGCGAAGCATATGTGATGGCGACGTGCTAAAGACCCCGCCATTCCAGACATCAGACGAGGGGATCCCGTGACGATCATCGACCAGGGTAACGGAGCGAGCCCGGCTGCGGCCGATCTGATCAAGGAGACCACCACCCAGACCTTCGTGAAGGACGTCATCGAGGAATCGAAGCGCCAGCCGGTGCTGATCGACTTCTGGGCGGAGTGGTGCGGCCCCTGCAAGCAGCTCACCCCCGTGCTGGAGAAGGCAGTCAAGGCGGCCAAGGGCAAGGTCAAGCTGGTCAAGATGAACATCGACCAGCATCCCGCGATCCCGGGCCAGATGGGCATCCAGTCGATCCCCGCCGTGATCGCCTTCGTCAACGGCCAGCCGGCTGATGGTTTTATGGGCGCGGTGCCGGAAAGCCAGATCAACGCCTTCATCGAAAAGGTGACCAAGGGCGTGACAGCGCCGGGCGAGGCCAACATCGCCGAGATTCTCCAGGAGGCCGAGGCCGTGCTCGCCGAGGGCGATGCCGCCGCCGCCGCGCAGATCTATGCCGAAGTGCTGCAGCTTGAATCGACCAACATCGCGGCGCTTGCCGGACTCGCAAAATGCTACGCCGCCTCCGGCGCAATGGAGCAGGCCAAGCAGACGCTGGCCATGGTGCCGGAAGCCAAGCGCAACGACCCGGCCGTGAAGGCGGTGCAGACCGCGATCGACCTCGCCGAACAGGCGGAACAACTCGGACCGGTCGCTGAGCTGGAACAGAAAGTCGCCGCAAACCCGCTCGATCATCAGGCGCGCTTCGACCTCGCCACCGCGCTGAACGCGAAAGGTGACCGGGCGGCGGCCACCGAACAGCTGCTCGCGATCGTCAAGCGCGACCGCAAATGGAACGACGACGGCGCCCGCAAGCAGCTGGTGCAGTTCTTCGAGGCCTGGGGCGGCACGGATGATGCAACCGTCGAGGGACGCAAGCGCTTATCGATCATCCTGTTCTCATAGGGATTAGCGCAATTATTGTTTGGGCATGATCTTACCGGAAAACCGCTGCACGCTTTGCGCTCACGCGGCCCTCCGGGTCCGGATCATACTCTAGCGACGCGGGGACCAGATGCCGATCAACATCGAATATCGCGGGCCCGGCGACCTTCCGGAGATCATTCCGGTGTTTCCACTGCCGGGCGCGCTGCTGTTGCCGCGCGGCCAGATGCCGCTCAACATCTTCGAGCCGCGCTATCTCGCAATGGTCGACGACAGTTTTCGCGACGGCCATCGCCTGATCGGCATGATCCAGCCGGATGCCGCGCACTCGCCGAAGAATTCCGACAAGCCGACGTTGTTCCGCGTCGGTTGCGTCGGCCGGATCACCCAGCTCGCCGAATCCGGTGACGGCCGCTACATCCTCGAACTCACCGGCGTTTCACGCTTCAAGGTGGTCGAGGAGCTGGAAGTGCTGACCGCCTACCGGCAGTGCAAGGCGGACTTCTTTGCCTTCGTCGACGACTTCACCGCACGCAAGGGCGAGGACGAGGTCGATCGCGAGGCGCTGCTGACGGTGCTGGCGGATTTCCTAAAGGCCAACAATCTCAAGGTCGATTGGGAAGACGTCGAGAGCGCGCCCAACGAGGCGCTGGTCAATGCGCTGGCGATGATGTCGCCCTACGGCGTGCCTGAGAAGCAGGCGATGCTGGAAGCGCTGGATTTGAAGACCCGCGCCGAGATCCTGATCGCGGTCACCGAGATGGATCTCGCCAAGAAGCGCACCAGCGGCGACCCGCCGTTGCAGTGAGACTGAGCCTCCGCGAACGCGGTGCGCTCTCTCCCCCGCCTGCGGGCAGGGCTATCGCAGATGGACAAACGTAGCGAGGAGCTCGCCCGCAGCCATCCTTCGAGACGCCCGCCTTCGGCGGGCCCTCAGGATGAGAGCAGAGGATGCCGTAGCAGTTTCACCAGCGCTGCTACCACGAAGCCTCATCCTGAGGAGACCGCGAAGCGGTCGTCTCGAAGGACGAGGCGCTTGCTCAGGCCTATCCGAAACATCATATGCGATTGCCCTGCGCCTGCGGGGGAGAGTTGGGGGAGAGGGTGCTTTCGCAAGCGAGAACCCCAGGGAGAGAAAGCCCTCACCTGCCGCGCTCTCCGAGCGCGACGACCTCTCCCGCAAGCGGGAGAGGTGAAGCACGCCCGCGGCTCGATCAGTCCAACTCAATGATGGCGGATGCGTTTGCGGCCGGTGATCATGGCGCGGATCAGGTTCTCGCGCTGAAGCGTGCCCATCAGCACCACACCAGCGACATGCAGCACGACGAGGACGATGACGGCGTCGGATGCGAAGGCGTGGGTGTCCTCGATCCACCACACGCCGAAGAACGTGACGGTGATCGACAGCGCTCCCGTGATCGCCGAGACGGTGAGTGACAACAGCAGCGCCACCAGCATCAAGGTGCCGGCGGGATTGAGCCCGATATAGCGGCCGGTGATGCCGCGGCGCAGATTCCAGATATAGAAGGGCGCCGCGCGAAGCCTGACGCCGATCATGCGAAAGCGCGAATAGCGGCTGCCCCAAAACCCCCAGACCAGGCGGAAACCCAGCAGGGCGATGACCGTATACCCGACGATGCGGTGAAGGCTGTCGTAGACAGTGGGCGTGAACCACGCGACCAGGACGCTCGCCGCGAGAGCCCAGTGCCAGATGCGCAGCGGAAGGTCCCAGACCGCGACCGTCCGACCTGCGGGGCGTCTGACCGGCACCCCGCGCGCTTCTGGCACCGCTTTGTCGTTCAATCCGGGACCACCCTCAGACGTTAGCCAAAGTCCTACTTGGCAATCGTGTGCTTCAGGCTGAGATCTTCCGGGCTGTAGAACAGCTCGTAGAGCTTGCCTTCCTTGACGCCATAGACCTCATAGCACGAGCCTTCGATCTTGGAGCGCCGCACCTCGTAGCCCAGTGCCTTGGCCTTGGCTTCGGCGTCGCTCGCCGGCTTCCACGACGCCTTGTCGAGCTTGGTGCAGTTCTTGAAACCGTCGGCCATCGCCGACGATCCCATGCCGATCCCGACCGTCAGTGCAATGGCAAGAACACGAATGACTCTCACGAATGTCTCCTCCTCTGTCGTGTGCGCGAAGCGCGCCTGAAGGAAGCAAAGGAGGGGGTGAAGTCAACTCGGCGCGAGGATCGGATGGCCTTAGAGATATTCTAACGGTCGTCAAAAGATCAGCGCCCTCCGGGCACAGCGCTTGTTTGGCGGCTCGCTGCGGCCTTAAGCCTCACGGCTCGGATTCGCCCGCAAACGTCGCGAACTGCGTCAGGCCGCGTGGCGCGGACCGGAATGCTGGCGTTGCAGCCAGTCCGCCCAGGCGAGACGCCCGCGCACGCCCTGACTGACGACAAAGCCCATGCCGCGGGCTTTTGTCTCGGACATGGATATCGGCAGGATTATTCGATGCAGTCCTCGCGCATCCCGATACTGACCGGCCAGCGCGGTAACGCTGAGGTCTTGGGGACCGCCAATCTCCGCGCGCTCACCGCGTGTCCCGTCGAAAGCGCAGGCCACCACGTGATCGGCGACGTCGCTTGTATCGACGGGATTGAAGAGCGTCGTCGGCATCGGCCACACCGGAAGCCAGGCGAGGCTCGCAAGCATCTTGTCGAGCAGATAATAGAACGGCATCGCGCGAACGACGGACCAGGACAGTGCGGAGGCGCGAACCAGCCGCTCGCCGGCGAGTTTGACCCGTGCATAGGGCAACGTGGCGTCGTCGAGCCCGACGATCGACACGTGGAGAAAGTGCCGCACGGGCTGCTGCTGGCAGAGCGACAGCAATCGCTGCGTTCCCTCGACATCCACGGCGGAAGGAGACGTGAAGAAATCGACGGGCCGAACGCCACCTCGCCGCGCGATCGGCGAATACGTCGCCGCATTGATGACGGTGTCGACGCCATGCAAGGCGTCTGGCAGGCCAATGCCCGTCGCGAGATCGCCAATGGCCCATTCAACGTCCGACCGGGCGCCTCTCGCGCGCGCAAGCAACCGCACGCAATGCCCGTCGCGAACGAGGCGATCGACGATATCCCGGCCAAGATGCCCTGTGCCTCCCGTAACGAGTGTCAGCGCCATCCTTCAGCTCCATCGCGGTGCGCGGTTCTCGAGATTGCTCCTGACCGCTTCGATGTGATTGGGGGTGCCGAGCAGCGCGGCCTGCTCGGCGGTCTCGGCGGCAAGAACCGTGGCAACGTCCGAGCTCGCGGCAAGATTGAGGAGCCGCTTGGCGGCACGGACCGCATCCGGGCTACGGCTTGCGATCTCGTCCGCAACCTTCAATGCCGTAGCCAGCGGATCGTCGGCGAGTCCGGTCGCGAAACCATAAGCCAGGGCTTCGTCGGCCGAAAACACGCGACCAGTATAGGTCAGCTCGCGCACGACATCTTCGCGCGCGAGGCGACGCATCAATTGCGTGCCGGCCATGTCGGGCACCAGTCCCCATTTGGCTTCGATGACGCCGAGCTTTGTTTCCGGCGCCAGATAGCGAAGGTCCGCTCCGAGCGCGAGCTGGAAGCCGCCGCCGAAGGCAACCCCATGGACTGCAGCAATTACGGGCACCGGTAACGCGCGCCAGAGCCACACCAGATGCTGTGCATAGTTTGCCATGCCGTGGCTTCGCTGCGTCAGGTCGATCGACGGAATCAACGAATCGCCTCTCGTCGTCGCCAGAAGCCGATCCAGGTCGAGGCCCGCGCAGAACGCCCGCCCTTCGCCGGAGAGAATGACGGCGCGGACGTCCCTGCGCGCACCGAGCTGCGTTCCGGCCGCGATCAGCGCTTCGAACATCGCGGGGTCGAGTGCATTCATCTTGTCCGGGCGATTGAGCCGGACATGGGCCACGCCATCCGCGATGGTCAGCCGAACACGATCTTCCATGACGCAGCTCCACTTCAATGGTCTGTCGTTCCGATGTCAGTAGCCGGCGATCGCCATCACCACGACCACACTCAGCGCCATCCAGCCGAAATGCCGGCCACGTGTAGCCCATGCGTTGGCGCAGGCGGAGAAGCCGAACACGCAGACCATTGTGATGACGATCCAGTGGCGCGCCGGCACCGAGTCCATCCGGGGTGTCGCGATCAGGAGCACACCGCAGCCGATCCAGGCGACGGTCGAGGCCTGCCACACCAGGCGGATCAAGGTGCGGAGCCGTTCCGGCTCGATGCGGGCGCGGGCAAAGACCTTGGTCTCGCCGAGGATGCCATGGATGAAAGCCACGACAATAGCCAAGCCGCCGGCGCACTGGAGCAAGAGATCACGCATCTTCAAAGCTCCCTTGAAGCTTCGTCCATACATCTGTGTATGGTGAGATAGGCGCTGGCGCGCCGCTTGTCAATACACTAGTGTATGGTGAGAACCCGGAACCTGACATGACCGAACAACTCCGCGCCGACGACTGGATCGGCCAGGGCCTCAAGGCGCTCACCAAGAGCGGCTTCACCGCGCTGAAGGCGGATCCATTGGCAAAGGCGATGGGCGTCTCCCGCGGTAGTTTCTATTGGCATTTTGCCGATCTCGGCGCGTTCCACGCGGCCGTGCTGAAACGCTGGCGCGAGATCGCGGCCGAAGAGATCATCGCTCGCGTCGAGGCCGACGGCGACGAACCACTGAAGGCGCTGCTGCGCAGGACCTTTGGCGCCCGGCTCGATCTGGAACGCGCGGTGCGCAACTGGGCGGCGTTCGATCCGGGCGCGCAGGCGGCAGTCCGCGCCATCGACCGCCGCAGGCTCGACTATATCGAGGGGCTGCTGGAGAAGCGGGGGCTTGCCGCGGCCATCGCGCAGGCGCGCGCGCAGATCCTGTATTGGACCTTCCTGGGCTATGCGTTCTCGGCTCCCCAGTTGTCGACCGGACGGCTGCAGGGCCTGCTCGACGAGATCCAGCGGATGGTGTCAGCGTAGCCCGCGGTGGGCGGGAGCGATTTTCTATGCTAGATGCAACCGACCGCCGGAGACCATGATGAACGCGCCCACCGAACGCCCCGAAACCAGCGTCGATCCCAAGCTGCTGGAGATCCTGGTCTGCCCGCTGACCAAGGGTGCGCTGGAATATGATTCCGCCAAGCAGGAGCTGATCTCGCGGAGCGCAAAGCTCGCTTATCCGATCCGAGACGGCATTCCGATCATGCTGCCGGAAGAGGCGCGGAAGATCGATTGACGAATTCGTAGCCCGGATGGAGCGCAGCGAAATCCGGGACGCCGCGAATGATGCACCAGCCCCGGATTACGCTTCGCTCCATCCGGGCTACGAGGCGCCTATAGCACCTCGCCCTTCAACAACTTGGGGATCTCACCCGTCAAACCCGCCGCCTGGCGAATGAAGAGGTTCTTCAGCGGCGGGGTGCGATCGACGATGCCGAGGCCGATGTCGCGCAACGAGCGCAGCAGCGTCGACTGGTTCGAGAACAGGAAGTTCAGCGAGTTGGTGGCGACGCCCATCGCCATCGTGTCGAAGCGGCGCCAGCGCTGGTAGCGCTCGAGCACATCGGCGCCGCCGAGATCCATGCCGAGCCGTGCGGCATCGACCACCACTTCGGCCAATGCTGCGACATCCTTCAGCCCCATGTTGAGGCCCTGACCGGCGATGGGGTGGATGACATGGGCGGAATCGCCGACCAGCGCGAGGCGCTCTGCGACGAAGGAGCGCGCCACGAAATAGGACAGCGGGAACGCGCGCGGCTTGTCGAGCGCCTTCACCTCGCCGAGATGCAAACCAAAACGCTGCTCGAGCTCGCCGTGAAATTCCTCTTCACTGAGCGCAATGATGCGCGCGGCCTCTGCGCGGCGCTCGGTCCACACCAGCGAGGAGCGTTTTCCCGTGAGCGGCAAAATCGCGAACGGACCCGCGGGCAAAAAGTGCTCTTCAGCGCGGCCTTCGTGATCGCGCTCATGGCCGACGGTGACGACGATGCCGGACTGATCGTACTCCCAGCCATGGGTCGCAATGCCGGCACGCTCGCGCAGTTTTGACCGCGCCCCATCGGCCGCCACCAGAAGGCTCGCGGCGATGACGCTGCCGTCGCCAAGCGTCACGTCGATGCCTTCGCTGCGCGCATCGTAAGACCCGACCGTGGTCGCGCGGAGATCGATGCCCGCGGCCTCGGCGCGGACGACCAGCGCATCGATCAGACGGCGGTTCTCGACCATATGCGCGAAGGGCTCGCCGGGCGCGACGTCGCCGGCGAAATTCAGAAACGCCGGGCGCGTGGCATCCTCGAGCTTGGAATCGGTGACGACCATATCGAGGATCGGCTGGGCCTCGGCTTTGACGTCGTCCCAGGCACAGAGCGCCTCGAACAGGCGGCGGCACGCCGCGACGATCGCGGTCGCACGGGGATCGCGGCTTGGCCGTGTGGCGAGCGCGGGATCGGCCACGATGACGGGGATCTCGGGTCCCAGCCCCTGGCGCAGCGCCAGTGCCAGTGCCAGCCCCGCAAACGCGCCGCCGCCAATGACAATACTACCCTGTACCGACATACAAAATTCCCGGGCTAAATCCTGGTCTTGCTAGCAGACTTGAGGTGGGCGAAACAGTGCGGTGAAACAAGGGCGGAACCGCCACATGTGTCATTCCGGGGCGACGGCTCGCGCCGGAGACGACGGCAGGAAAGCACCACCATGTCCAAAAGCCTGATCGACCTGATTTCGATCCTCGACCTCGAGCAGCTCGAGGTGAATTTGTTCCGCGGCAACAGCCCGAAGACGAGCTGGCAGCGGGTATTCGGCGGCCAGGTGATCGGACAGGCGATGGTGGCGGCGTGCCGCACCGTCGAGGGCCGGCTGCCGCATTCGCTGCATTGCTATTTCATCCTGCCGGGCGATCCGCAGATTCCGATCATCTACCAGGTCGAGCGGCTGCGCGACGGCAAGAGCTATTCGACGCGCCGCGTCACCGCGATCCAGCATGGCAACGCGATCTTCTCGATCATGGTGTCGTTCCATACCGGGGAGGAGAGCGCGTTCGACCATCAGGAGAAAATGCCTGATGTGCCACCGCCGGAAAAGCTCACCGCGGAGGAGGTGGCGAAGCAACCGATATTCCGCGAGATGCCGGACTTCATCCGCCGCTACTACGAGTCCGATCGTCCGATCGAGCTACGCCCGGTCGAACTCGGCCGTTACTTCGGCCAGAAGATCGAGGATGGCCGCATCCACGTCTGGATCAAGACCGCGGCCACGCTGCCGGACGATCCGGCGCTGCACATGTGCGCGCTGGCCTATGCGTCGGACTTCTCGCTGCTCGACGCCATCATGGCGCGCTATGGCCGCACGCTGTTCGACAAGCGCATGATGCCGGCGAGCCTTGACCACGCGATGTGGTTTCACCGCCCGTTCCGCGCCGACGAATGGCTGCTCTACGCGCAGGATTCACCGAGCGCGCAAGGCGGCCGCGGCTTGACCCGGGGCTCGATCTTCAAGCCCGACGGCACGCTGGTCGCCTCCGTCGCGCAGGAAGGCTCCGTGCGCGAGCGGCGGAGCTGATCACCCCGAGCGCGATGAATCGTGCTCAGGGCTTTTTGAGTCGTGCTTACATCGAACCGCGCGGTGCGAGCTCGGTCTGTGATGCGAACCAGTTCATGATCCAGCGATACACCCACGGAATCGGGATGATGAAGCCGCACAGGATCGCGGCCACGATTCCGCGCCAGAGGATCCCGAGCCCGCTGCCCCTGAAGATGATCTCCCGCCGCGTGCCCTGGATGTTGCGATACACCCAGCGCAGCTGGGCTGCGGCGACCCAGGCCCATCCGATGATGGTGATGATGGAGATTGCGAACAGCAGGCTCCAGCCGATATAGCCCAGGATCGACCCGGTGAAGCTGAGGCCGAGCGGCTGCCCGTTGGAGGCGATGTTGGCGATCATCCATTTCAGCAGCATCCAGTAGAGAACGACCTGGACGATGTAGAGCGCGGTACTCAAAATCTGGATGCCGGTGTAGCCGACGACAATCGCCAGAACGATGAAGCCGAAGAACCAGGGCACGATCGCCATGGCCGTGCCGGTGAAGGAGAGGTTCGGCCGCCCCGGAACCTTCACGCAGGACACGATCCATTGCGTGTACCAGACGAACAGCCACGGAATCGGGATGACGAGGCACGAGCCGATCAGCAGCACAAGGGTTCGCCAGGTGAACTCGAGGATGCCGAAATCGACCGACAGCGATCCGCCGGCAGCGCTGCCGGCACCGGTATAGCCACCGCCGCCCATCATCGGGGGGCCGGCAGCCGGCATCATCGGCGGTGCGCCCCCGCCCGACATCATACCTGGAATTTCACCGGCCTTCTGCCAGCCGGCCATGCCCTCGGACCACACCAGCGTATCCGGCCGCACGACGCCCTGGGCGATCAGGTCACGGAATTGCCCCTCCGGATAAGGGCCCTGCTGCTTGCCCTCGGATGCATAGAACCAACTCGCCATGACGCGTCCCCCAAAATACTTATGTCCCGCTCGACAGGTGCGGGTTCACCGCATCCATGCCGAAAATACAGTGTGAAGGATGAATCGTTGCCCTGTACAGAGGCGGCCGTTCACATGGCCTCCCTTGGCCAAACGTTTTTCCGCTTCAATCTGCAAGTTTTTTGTGCCATTTGCCCGGAAAGATGCCAGATTGACGCAGCGCCGGGGACATACGGCGGGGCGCATCCCGGGGAATAGGCCTGACCATGAAACTCGTCGTCGCGATCATCAAACCCTTCAAGCTCGATGAAGTCCGCCAGGCGCTGACGGCGATCGGCGTCCACGGCATGACCGTGACGGAGGTCAAGGGCTACGGCCGCCAGAAGGGTCACACCGAGATCTATCGCGGCGCGGAATATGTCGTGAACTTCCTGCCGAAGCTGCGGATCGAGATCGCGGTCGCCTCCGACATCGCCGATAAGGCCGTCGGCGTGATCACCGCCTCCGCCCGCACCGGGCAGATCGGCGACGGCAAGATCTTCGTCACGCCGATCGACCACGCGCTGCGCATCCGCACCGGCGAAACCGACAGCGACGCGCTCTAAACACATCCATTCGATCGCACCGGGCAACGACGCCATCGCGTGCGACGCCATCACTGTGCTGGGGGAAATGACATGGCGGGATTGTTGCGCCGCGTAGCCGCTATGGCTGCGCCGATCGTACTCTTGTCGATCATGGCAGCGCCGGCGCAGGCGGCAAACGCCGAGATCAACCCCGCCGACACCGCCTGGATGATCGTCGCCACCGCGCTGGTGCTGATGATGACGATTCCGGGACTTGCGCTGTTCTATTCCGGCATGGTGCGCAAGAAGAACGTGCTCGCGACCATGGCGCAGAGCCTTGCCGCGGTGATGATCATCTCCATTCTCTGGGTCGCGTTCGGCTATTCGCTGTGCTTCGTCGGCGACGGCCCGTGGATCGGCTCGCTCGATCGCTGGTTCCTCGCCGGCATGACCATGGACAGCGTCAATCCGGCCGCGAAAACGATCCCTGAAGCGCTGTTCATGCTGTACCAGATGACGTTTGCGATCATCACGGTGGCGCTGGTCGCAGGCTCGGTCGCCGACCGGATGCGGTTCTCCGCTTATCTGCTGTTCTCGGTGGCCTGGTTCATCTTTGTCTACATTCCGCTGGCGCATTGGGTGTGGGGCGGTGGCTTCCTCGCCGGCATGGGCGTGCTGGATTTCGCCGGCGGTCTCGTCGTGCATCTGTCGGCCGGCACGGGAGGCCTCGTTGCCGCCAAAGTGATGGGGCGCCGTCACGGCTACGGCACCGAAAATCTGTCGCCGTTCGATCTCTCGCTCGCTGTCATGGGCACGGGCCTGTTGTGGGTCGGCTGGTTCGGCTTCAACGGCGGCTCGGCGGGCGCTGCCAATTCGCGCGCGGTGATGGCGATCATCGCGACGCATCTGGCGGCCTGCTCCGGTGCGCTGACCTGGGGTGCGATCGAATGGTCGACGCGGCGCAAGCCGTCCGTGCTCGGCATGATCTCGGGCGCGGTGGCGGGCCTCGGCACCATCACGCCGGCCTCGGGCTTCGTCGCACCGTGGCACGGCATCGTCATCGGCATCGCCGCAGGCGGGATTTGCTACTGGGCCTGCACCTGGCTGAAGCACCGTTTCAATTACGACGATTCGCTCGATGTGTTCGGCGTCCACGGTATCGGCGGGTTGACCGGTACGCTGCTCGCCGGCGTGTTCGCGACCAGCGCGATCGGCGGCACGGCCGGCCTGCTCGAGGGCCATCCGCAGCAATTGCTGATCCAGCTTTACGGGGTCGCCGTCACCTTCGTCTGGTCGGCGGGTGTGAGTTTTGTCCTGCTCAAGCTGGTCAGCCTGTTCGTGCCCCTGCGCGTATCGCGCGAGCACGAGCTCGAGGGGCTCGATATCTCGCAGCACGGCGAAGCGCTTCAGTAATCGGGGCTTGCACAATACATAAGTACATGCTTATGTGTTGACATGATTGAAGCCGACATCTTCAAGGCGCTGGCCGACCCGACGCGCCGAAAAGTCTTTGAGAAGCTCGCGGGCGGAAGCCTGAATGCCAGCGTCTTGCGCGACGGCTTGGAGATCAGCCAGCCGGCGATGTCGCAGCATCTTTCGGTGCTGCGCGCGGCAGGCCTGGTGCGCGAGCAGCGGCAGGGCCGCTTTGTGAATTACGAAGTCGACCCGGACGGAATCATCGCCATCGGAGCCTGGCTCGCGCGCTACCGCGCCTACTGGCCGAAGCGCATGGACGCACTCGCCGATCTCTTGAAGGATATGGATCAATGAGCGACGCAGCGAAGCCTGATCCCTCCGACGCCGCCCTGGTGCTCGAATATGAACTCGATGCGCCGCCGGCAAAAGTCTGGCGCGCCGTGACCATTCCGGCCCTGCGCGAGCGCTGGCTGCCGGATTGCGACCTTGCCGGCGCCGAGCCGGAATCATCGATCGCAGGCGAAGAGGTGCGCTACCGGCTTCGCGATTCAGAGCCGCCGTTTCGCGAAAGCCACGTCATCTTCCGCATCGAGCCGAACGAAGACGGCGGCACGCGTTTTCGCATCATCCAGCGGGCCTGCGACGATGGCGTCGAGCTGCCGCAGCCGGCCAACAGCAATCGCTGCGTGATGCGCGCGGCGGCCTAACAGCAAACAGACTTCATCACCTGCAGACATGGAGGTCGCCGATGCGCGACATGCTTCAGCTCGTCCCTATGGTCGTCGAACAATCCGCCCGCGGCGAACGATCCTTCGACATCTACTCGCGGCTCCTGCGCGAGCGCATCATCTTCCTCAACGGCGAGGTCAATGACGCGATGTCCGGCCTGGTCTGCGCGCAACTGCTGTTCCTGGAGGCGGAAAACCCGAACAGACCGATCAATCTCTACATCAATTCCTATGGCGGCGTGGTCACCTCCGGGTTGGCGATGTACGACACCATGCAGTTCATCAAGGCGCCGGTTCATACGCTGTGCATGGGCACCGCGCGCTCCATGGGCTCGTTCCTGCTGATGGCCGGCGAGGCCGGTCATCGCGCCGCGCTGCCCAATGCGAGCCTTCACGTCCATCAGCCGCTCGGCGGCTTCCAGGGCCAGGCGTCCGACATCCTGATCCATGCCAACGAAATGCAGGAGACCAAGCGGCGGATCACCCGGCTCTATGCGCAGCATTGCGGGCGTTCGGAGGAGGAGGTGGAGAGGACCCTCGACCGCGACCACTTCATGACCGCGCAGCAGGGGGTCGAGTGGGGATTGATCGACCGCGTCTTTGCGGAGCGTGAGGCCGCCTGACGGTCCAGACAGGTTGCGCGTATCCCGCGAGCACGCCGCCAGCGGCGTCGATATTTTGCAGCGCGGCGCGGCCCAGCGAGCTGCTCCTTTAATATAATACCTCTCCGCTGCCCGACGCGTGAGCAGCAATTGTGTCGACAGCCTGTCATGCCTGCTTTTTGATCAGGCCTGACCATGGATTGAGCGCGACGTATTAGCGCACTGCAGCGGAACACCCGCCCAACGCGAAAAGCCCCGCTTTCATAGTCCGTTAGGCAACGCGCCCGATCTGGCACGGCATTTGATTCTAAGGGTCCCGGCTGTGCCCGCGTAGTGAACTTTCTCCCTCGTGGCGAACCAGCCGAGAAGCGCCCGGCCACGTCCGGACCGGGCCCAAGCGGGGATAGGACCCATGAAAATTGTTATGGCGATTATCAAGCCATTCAAGCTGGAAGAAGTCCGTGACGCCCTGACCGCCATTGGCGTTCACGGTCTCACGGTGACGGAAGTCAAGGGATATGGCCGTCAGAAAGGCCATACGGAAATCTACCGCGGCGCCGAATATGCCGTGAGCTTCCTGCCCAAGATCAAGATCGAAGTCGCCGTCGCCTCCGAGCAGGTCGACAAGACCATCGACGCCATCACGTCCGCCGCCAAAACCGGACAGATCGGCGACGGCAAGATCTTCGTCATCAACCTCGATCATGCGGTCCGCATCCGCACCGGCGAGGCCGACGCCGCGGCCCTTTGATTTCGCGCTCAACCAAAATCCAATCAGGAGTAAATGAAATGACGTTTAAGCGTCCCTATGGCGCGGGATTGGCGGCTCTCGCAGTTGGCCTGTTCGCTGCGACCGCAGCCTATGCCGAGCCAACGGTCAACAAGGGAGACAACGCCTGGATGCTGACATCGACAGTGCTCGTGCTGTTGATGACGATCCCGGGTCTCGCGCTGTTCTACGGCGGCCTCGTTCGTTCCAAGAACATGCTCTCGGTCCTGATGCAGGTGTTCTACACCGTCTGCGTCGTCACCGTGATCTGGGCCGTGTACGGCTACAGCCTCACCTTCACCGGCGGCTCCGACTTCATCGGCGGCTTCTCCAAGGCCTTCATGATGGGCGTCACCACCGACTCGAAGGCTGCGACCTTCTCGGTCGACGCCAGCATCTCGGAGCTCATCTATATGTGCTTCCAGATGACCTTCGCGGCCATCACGCCCGCCCTCATCGTCGGCGCCTTCGCCGAGCGCATGAAGTTCTCGGCGATCGCCCTGTTCATCCCGCTCTGGGTCACGCTGATCTACTTCCCGATCGCGCACATGGTCTGGTACTGGCCCGGTCCGGACGCGATCCAGGATGCGGCCAAGGCGCTTGCTGCTGCGGCCGATGGCGCGGCGAAGACCGCGGCTCAGGCCAAGCTCGACGAGATCAACGCCGACGCCGGCTGGATCTTCAAGAAGGGCGCGATCGACTTCGCTGGCGGCACCGTGGTGCACATCAACGCCGGCATCGCAGGCCTCGTCGGCGCTCTCCTGATCGGCAAGCGCACCGGCTACGGCAAGGAGTTGATGGCTCCGCACTCGCTGACCATGTCGATGATCGGCGCCTCGCTGCTCTGGGTCGGCTGGTTCGGCTTCAACGCCGGCTCCAACCTCGAAGCCAACGGCGGCGCTGCGCTCGCCATGACCAACTCCTTCGTCGCCACCGCGGCCGCCGCGCTGTCGTGGATGTTCGCGGAGTGGATTATCAAGGGTCACCCATCGGTGCTCGGCGTCATCTCCGGCGCTGTCGCGGGCCTCGTGGCCGTCACCCCTGCCGCCGGCTTCTCCGGCGTGATGGGTGCGATCGTCCTCGGTCTCGTGGTCGGCGTGGTCTGCCTGTTCTTCTGCACCGTCGTGAAGAACGCACTCGGCTACGACGACTCGCTCGACGTGTTCGGCGTGCACTGCATCGGCGGCATCATCGGCGCCCTCGGCACCGGCATCCTGGTCAATCCGGCTCTCGGTGGTGCGGGCATCATGGACTACACCGCGATCCCGCCCAAGGTTGCCGATTACGACTTCGCGGCGCAGATGCTCTCCCAGATCGAAGCCGTCTGCACCACGCTGGTGTGGTCGGGTGTCGGTTCGGCGATCCTCTACAAGGTCGTCGATGTGATCGTCGGCCTCCGCGCCAATGTCGAGAGCGAGCGTGAAGGCCTCGACATCACCGATCACACCGAGCGCGCCTACAACATGTAACTTCTTCTCCCGGGCGCGATCTCTCCTCGGGGATCGCGTCCTCAACTACGGTTTGGGCACATACCCGGCAATGCCCCGACCGTTGAGGGGCTCCAGCGCAAGTTGGAGCCCCTTTCTTTTTGGCGGGATTCTTTTTGGCCAGTGCAAAGAAGAAAAGGATTGCCATTCCAGATTGCCGGCGCAGAACTAACGACCACAACGAACAACAAACCGGGAGGTCGTCATGCGTTTGGAAGGCGGATGCTATTGCGGAGAAGTACGCTACGTGGCCGAGGGCGATCCGATGATGCAGGCCCAATGTCACTGCCGCGAGTGCCAGTACATCTCGGGCGGCGCGCCCAACACTTTCATCGCGATGCCGGCGGCGGGCTTCAGCTACATCACGGGGCAACCCAAGCAATTCACGCGCAAGGATCTCGAGCGCGCCGTCACACGTGAGTTCTGCGCCGAATGCGGCACCCATCTGGTGACGAAAGTTCCGGGACTGCCGGCGGCGGTCCTGAAGGTCGGCACGCTGGACGAACCGAACCAGTTCCATCCGCAGATGGCGATCTACACCTGCGACAAGCAGAAGTTCCACGCGATCCCGGAGGGCATGGCGACGTTCGAGAAGCTGCCGGGGCACTAGACATCGATCGCGCCAGCAAGACGGTGTGCTTCCTCTCCCGCAAGCGGGAGAGGATAGAACCGCCCACGTTGTTATCCGGCCTCATTATTCCCGCTCTGGACGGACCGACCGACCGATGGTTAATCGCGTCTTAACCTCGCCCTATCTATGGTGAACTGAACCGCTTTCCCGCCGGCGTATCCATGCGTCGGCCGTTCCAAGAGTGCTGGCGCCCAGAATGGTCATGACCGCTTCATCCCGTGCGCCGCAGGCCGGTGGAAGCTCCGACAGCGAGCGCTCGCCCTTCGTCCGGCTGAACGAGCTGTTGGCGCCGCATCAGCCCGGCAAGCCCTTGATTTCGCTCGCGGTCGGCGAGCCACAGCATCCGGTTCCGGATTTCGTCGGTCCGGTCCTGGCCAAGCACATCGCCGATTTCGGCCGGTACCCGATGAACCAGGGCACCGACCTGTTCCGCAAAGCAGCGAGCACCTGGTTATCATCGCGCTTCAGGCTGCCGCGACCGCTCGACCCCAAGAGCGAGATTCTCGTCCTCAATGGCAGCCGGGAGGGGCTGTTCCTCGCCGCGATCGCAGCAGCGCGCTATGTCGGCCCGCGTCCCGGCAAGCCCGCCATCCTGATGCCGAATCCCTTCTATCCGGTCTATGGCGCTGGCGCCGGCGCCGCAGCCTGCGAGCCGGTCTATCTGCCGACCACCGTCGAAAACGGTTTCCTGCCTGATCTCGACGCCATCGACGAAGCGACGCTCGCGCGCACGGTGGCGTTCTATCTCGCGTCACCCGCCAATCCGCAGGGCTCGGTGGCGTCGCGCGATTATTTCACGCGTCTGAAGAGCCTCGCCGATCGCTACAACTTCGTGATCCTGAGCGACGAGTGCTACTCCGAGATCTACACCCGCGAGGCACCGGGCAGCGCGCTCGAATGTGCGGGCCCCGATTTCACCCGCGTGGTTGCGTTCCAGTCGCTGTCGAAGCGCTCCAACCTGCCGGGCCTGCGTGTCGGCTTTGCCGCAGGCGACATGAAGCTGATCGGCATGTTCCTGGAGCTGCGCAATATCGCAGCGCCGCAGGTGCCGGTGCCGCTCCAGCATGTCGCGACCGTTGCCTATGGCGACGAAGCGCATGTCGAGGAGAACCGCAGGCTCTACCGGATCAAGTTCGATCTCGCCGACCAGATCATCGGCAATCGTTACGGCTATCGCCGGCCCGACGCCGGCTTCTGCGTCTGGCTCAACACGTCCGAGATCGGTGACGACGTCTCCGTGACTCTCCGGCTCTTCAAGGAAGCCGGCGTGCGCGTGGTGCCCGGTTCCTATCTGGCGCGTCGTCAGCCCGATGGCTTCAATCCCGGTGCCGGCTACATTCGCCTGGCGCTGGTGCAGGACAGTGAGACCACGGCGCAGGCGCTGCACCGGCTGGTCGAAACTCTGGGTTAGGCGGGGCCCATGAGCATGTCGGCAATCGAACGTGTGATTCCTCTGGTCGGCCATCTGCCGCCCTCGATCCGCGAGGCGTTGAGCCGGCGCGTGCGCGAACTCACCGGTCTCGGCCTGATCACGCTGTCGGGCGTTGCGTCTGCTGCGCTGATGACCTGGTCGGTGCAGGACCCGAGCCTTAGCCACGCGACATCGCGGCCGATCCACAACATTCTCGGCTATGCCGGCGCCATCGGCGCCGACCTCGCGATGCAGATCCTCGGGCTCGGCGCGATCATGCTGATCCTGACGGTCGCGGTGTGGGGCTGGCGCATGATGACCCATCGCCCGTTCGACCGCGAGGCGCTGCGGCTCGGCTCCTGGATTCTCTGCACGGTGATCGCGGCGGGCTTTGTCAGCTGCTGGCCGCATGGTGGCGCCTGGCCGCTGCCGACAGGGCTCGGCGGCGTGGTCGGCGATGCGCTGGTGCGTGCGCCCGCGGTGATCTTCGGGCTGCCCGGCGCGATCTATCGCATGGCGCTCGGCAGCATCCTGTTCGTCGCGCTGGCTGCGACCTTCCTGATTGCTTGCGGGCTCGGCGCACGCGCGCATGACGAAGAGCTCGCGGAGATCGAGGACGACGACAAGCCGCTCGACGAAGACGAGGAGAGCGATCGTGGCTCGGTGTCGCTGGGCTGGCTGTTCCACGCGCTGATGAGCACCAAGGCTCGGCTGATCTGGCTGTTTGGAGCTGCCTATCGCTCGCTGGTCTCGAGCGGACCAAAGGCCAAGGCGGTTGCTTTCAGCCGGCAGGAACCCAATCTCGGTGGCCGCGCCGCGCCTTCGATCTCGCCGCGGTCCGAAGACGAGGACGACGAGGGCGAACACGAAGAAGAGGAAGACGAGGAGGAGGAAGAGGAGGAGCCGGCCGCGCGTGCTCCGCGCAAGAAGGCTGCGCCGAAGGCCGCTTCCAGGAAATCCTCCGACAAGTTCGAGCTTCCGTCCGTGTCCGTGCTGGCCGCGCCCAAGGCGGGCGATCGCCAGCCGCTCAGCAAGGCAGAGCTGGAAGCCAATTCGCGCGCGCTCGAAGGCGTGCTGCAAGATTTCGGCGTGCGCGGCGAGATCGTGAAGGCCAATCCGGGTCCCGTCGTCACCCTGTACGAGCTGGAGCCCGCACCCGGCATCAAGTCGTCGCGCGTGATCGGGCTTGCCGACGACATCGCGCGTTCGATGAGCGCGCTGTCGGCGCGCGTCGCTGTCGTACCCGGCCGCAATGCCATCGGCATCGAGCTGCCGAACGCGCATCGCGAAAAAGTCTATCTGCGCGAGCTGCTGATCGCCAAGGAAACCGTCGACACGGTGGCAAAACTGCCGCTCTGCCTCGGCAAGACCATCGGCGGCGACCCCGTCATCATCGATCTCGCACGCACGCCGCACATGCTGATCGCCGGTACCACCGGCTCGGGCAAGTCGGTCGCAATCAACACCATGATCCTGAGCCTCGTCTACCGGCTGCGTCCGGACCAGTGCCGGCTGATCATGGTTGATCCGAAGATGCTCGAACTCTCCGTCTATGACGGCATTCCCCATCTGCTCACCCCCGTCGTGACCGATCCGAAGAAGGCGGTGGTCGCGCTGAAATGGGCCGTGCGCGAGATGGAAGAGCGCTACAAGAACATGGCCAAGCTCGGTGTGCGCAATATCGACGGCTACAACACGCGCCTGGGCGAATTGAAGGCCAAGGGCGAAGAGCCGACGCGCACCGTTCACACCGGCTTCGACAAGGAAACCGGCAAGGCGATCTACGAAGAAGAGAAACTCTCGCTCGATCCGCTGCCCTACATCGTCATCATCGTCGACGAAATGGCCGACCTGATGATGGTCGCCGGCAAGGACATCGAAGGCGCCGTGCAGCGCCTCGCGCAGATGGCGCGCGCCGCCGGCCTGCATGTGATCCTCGCGACGCAGCGTCCGTCGGTCGACGTCATCACCGGTACGATCAAAGCGAACTTCCCGACCCGTATCGCCTTCCAGGTCACGTCGAAGATCGACAGCCGCACCATTTTGGGCGAGATGGGCGCAGAGCAACTGCTCGGCCAGGGCGACATGCTCTACATGGCCGGCGGCGGCCGCATCAGCCGTGTACACGGCCCATTCGCCTCGGACGAAGAAGTCGAGAAGGTGGTGCGCCACCTCAAGACGCAGGGTCAGCCCGAATATCTCGAGGCCGTCACCGCCGAAGAGTCGACAGAGGGCGAGGATGGCGCGGTGTTCGACGCCACCGGAATGGGCGGGGATGGCGCCGGCGACCTGTTCCAGCAGGCCGTCGCCATCGTCAAACGCGACCGCAAGGCCTCGACCAGCTACATCCAGCGCCGCCTCCAGATCGGCTATAACCGCGCCGCATCGCTTATGGAGCGCATGGAACTGGAAGGCATCGTCGGACCCGCCAATCACGCCGGCAAGCGCGAGATTCTGGTCGAGGAAGAAGACAGCCATATGTGAGGCGAGCGACCTCAAAATCCCATTTCACGCAAAAACGTTATCTGCTTTTGCCCGAAATCACGCTAAAACGACGCCCAGCCACACAGGACGACGCGTTGACCCAACATCCGGACATTCGATTCGCGGCCTCTTTCGCTGCGCGCAGCGCGCGCGTGGCGAGCGTGCTACTGGTCACGGCCGCGATGGTGACCGCGGCGTCGTTTGCGCAGAACGTGCCCGTACCGAAGCCCGCGCCGAAGGGCCGCGACGCTGCTCAGCCCTCGGGCGGACCGTCGATCACGGGTGCAACGCAGGCGCCGCCGAATCCGGTCATTCCCGATCCGCGCCGCAACGTGCCGAGCAGCATCTTCCAAACCTTCGATGCAAACCAGAAGGCGCAGGCGGCCAAGGTCAGCGCCTATCTGTCCTCGCTGTCGACGCTGGTCGGGAATTTCGTCCAGGTCGGCCCCGACGGCAGCAAGACGCAAGGCGATTTCTACATCCAGAAGCCGGGCAAGATGCGCGTCGAATATGATCCGCCTAGCCCGATCGACATCGTTGCCGACGGATCATCGGTGGTCGTGCGTGACCGCAAACTTGCAACCCAGGACGTCTACCCGCTGTCGCAGACGCCGCTACGCTTTCTGCTCTCGGACCGCATCGACCTGATGAAGGACACCAACGTCGTCAGCGTGACCGCGGACGACCTCTTCATCAGTGTGACCATCGAGGAAAAGCAGGCGCTGGTCGGCACCAGTCGCCTCTTGCTGATGCTCGGCGCCAAGGACGGCCAGTTGAAGCAATGGACGGTGACCGACCCTCAGGGCTACGACACCACATTCGCGGTTTATAATCTGGATACGAGCAAGAAGCTCGATCCCAACATGTTCAAGATCGACTTCACCAATTACAACGTGCCATCACCGGGGTAGGTCCCGTAGGGTGGGCAAAGGCGCACTTGCGCCGTGCCCACCATCTCCCGTCGCGGTCGGCATGGTGGGCACGCTTTCGCTTTGCCCACCCTACGAAACCTCGCCTGTGGACAAGCATTTTGCCCGCACCAATCCATGCTATGACGCAATTCGCATGCGTCTTTCCCTGACAACCTGGAACATCAATTCGGTGCGGCTTCGCATCGATCTGGTCGCGAAGTTTCTCAAGAGCGCGCGACCCGACGTGCTGTGTCTCCAGGAGACCAAGTGCATCGACGACGCCTTTCCGCTGAAGCGCTTCAAGCGGCTCGGCTACGAGCACGTCGCGCTGAACGGGCAGAAGGGCTATCACGGCGTTGCCATCGTCTCGAAGATTCCATTCGAATCCACGGACATCCGCACCTTCTGCGACAAGGTGGATTCGCGTCACATCTCGGTGTCGTTCGGCGCAAAAGCCAACATCGCAAAGCCGCTGGTGGTGCATAATTTCTACGTACCTGCCGGCGGCGACATCCCCGATCCTGCCCTGAACGAGAAATTTGACCACAAGCTCCGCTTTCTCGACGAGATGAAGGCGTGCGAACCGCTGCATCCACGCGGAGAAGATCGCCACATCCTGGTCGGCGATCTCAACGTCGCGCCGCACGAGAACGACGTGTGGTCGCACAAACAGCTTCTTAAAGTCGTCTCGCATACGCCGATCGAAACCGAAAAGCTGCAGGCAGCACTCAGCGCCGGTGAATGGGTCGACGTCGCGCGCGACCGCATCCCGATGTCGGAAAAGGTCTATACGTGGTGGAGCTACCGTTCCGCCGACTGGACCGTCGGCGACCGCGGCCGCAGGCTCGACCACATCTGGGTGTCGCGCGCGCTAAAAGACGCGGTCCAGGATTTCAAGATTTTGCGCGATGCGCGCAGTTGGGAGCGACCGTCGGATCACGTGCCGGTGACGGTGACGCTGGACGTCTGAATTTTTGTCTTGACGCGTTTTCTTAACGCGAACCGGTATTCACTGCGCTGGAAAACGCTCCAAGCCTTCGGAGAGGATGATGCGCACACAAGCGCCGTCGGACCCTGCAGAATCACCGGTTCGTGCATGGTGGAATTCCCGTTTCGTCGTCCCGGGATTGATGTTGCTGAGCACGATACCCTTCTGGTTCGTGCACACGCCGCCGCTGATCGATTTCCTCGCCCATATCGGCCGCTACCATGTGCAGCTGCATCTGGCGGATTCGCCGGCGCTCCAGCAGAGCTGGGATTTTCACTGGCAGCTGGTCGGCAATCTGGGCGTTGAATTGCTCATCACTCCGCTGGCACCGGTGCTCGGTCTCGAACGCGCGGCTTGGCTGATTGCGCTGGCGCTTCCGCTCGTCATGATCTCTGCCATCGGGCGGATCAGCCGAGCGTTGCATGGGGAGCTCACGCCCTTTGCCATCGTGGCCGCATGGTTCGCGATGTCCTATCCGTTCCAGCTCGGCTTCGTGAATTACTGGCTTGGCTGTGCGCTCGCGTTTCACGTTTTCGCATCCTGGGTCGAGACGACAGGGAAGAATGGCTCGGTGATGCGTGCCGCGCTGTTCGCGGCGGCCTCGTGCCTGGTCTGGCTCGCTCACGCCTATGGCTGGGTGGTCCTGGTCGTCCTCGTCGGCGCCTTTGAGCTCTGCCGCAGCTGGAATCGCGCGCCAGGAGCGTGGCCTTCCATGGTGCTCGTCATTCTGCGACGCGCCTGGCCCGTCATGATTCCCGCTGTGCTCATGATTGCCTGGCGGCAAGGCAATGGCGCCGCCTCGACGGGGCATTTCTTCGACATCGGCACAAAGGTCCTTGGACTGGTTTGGACGCTGCGTGATCAGAATATCTGGCTGGACACGCTGAGCCTGCTGTTGGCGATCGGCCTGCTGTATTTCGGGATCCGCAGCCGTGACGTCAGGCGCAATCCAACACTGCTGGTCGGAGCAGCGAGCTTCCTCATTCTGATTCTGCTGATGCCAGGCCAGATGTTCGGCGCTGTTTATGCCGATGTCCGGCTATGGCCGGTCTTCTTCATCGTCGGCCTCACCGCCATCGCGCCCACCGGCCGCATGAAGCGCGGCTCCGCGATCATCGCGGGCATCGCGCTGGCTGTTTTTGCGATTCGGATCGTCGCCATGGCTGTCGGGTTTGCGGCCTATGATTCCGCTTACGTGCAGCATTTGCAGGCCCTGAAGGACGTCCCGCGCGGTGCAAGCATCGCGGTTCTGACACGGCCGCCGGCCTGCGAGCAATGGCGTGCACCGCGTGTGGCGCATCTGGGGTCGCTCGCCATCGTCCGACGGGACGCCTTCGTCAACTCGCAATGGGATGCATCGGGTGGTCAACAGTTGCTGACGCCACTCCGTGCCCGCGGCACCGCGTTCAACGCAGATCCGTCGCAGTACATTGTGGTGCCCCCGGGCGGCTGCGATAGCGATCTGAGTGCCACGCTCGCGCAAAGGATCGCGCAAATTCCTCGCGATCGCTTCGACCATGTCTGGTTGCTCGACATCGATGCGTCGCAGCTGGCGGTCATTCCGGGACTGCGGCGGCTTTACCAGGACGACCGCAGCGCGCTGTTTGAATTCAGCAGAGAATGAAATCCGCGGAGGAGGGCACGGCTAAATCCCGCCCCGCTCAGGTGCTCAGCTTCGCACCGGCCATCAGAATGTCGCTCGCGATCTGGCTGGAGCGAACCGCGAATTCGTCGCGGAGGCGAACTGCGGCGGCAGGGTCGCTTTCGAGCACGCGCTGAAACAGGCTTCGCGCGACGCGGATGACGGAGGAATGCTCGATCGCGACAGCGCCGGACGGCCGCTTCATCGGCACGACCAGCGCGAGCTCGCCGATCAGCGTGCCGGGGCCTGCGATCATCTCGGCGCCGGCGCCGTCATCGACGCGAAAGGCACCGCGCTGGACCACGAAGCCGGCGTCGGCATCGTCTCCAAGATTGAACAGGATGTCGCCGCGGACGAAGTCACGCTGCTCGGAGCCGATCGCCAGCATGCGCAACGAGGCGTCTCCCAACAGGCGCAGTGTCGGGACACGCTCGAGCAGCGCTACGTCGTCGTCGATTGACATTCCGGTCCGAGGCTCATGGAACGCGCTAATTTACGACGAATCGCGCGCTCCTGGAGCGTATCACGGCACCAGCTTGTAGCCACCGGCTTCCGTCACCAGGATTTCCGGGTTGGCGGCATCCTTCTCGATCTTCTGGCGAAGACGGTAGATGTGGGTTTCCAGCGTGTGGGTGGTGACGCCGGAATTGTAGCCCCAGACCTCCTGGAGCAGGGTCTCGCGCGAGACCGGCATCTGGCCGGCCCGGTAGAGGAAGCGCAGGATCGCCGTTTCCTTCTCGGTGAGGCGGACTTTTCGCGCATTGGCGGCGGTCAGCATCTTCGAGCCGGGACGGAAGGAGTAGGGGCCGACCGAGAAGACTGCGTCCTCACTGGCCTCGTGCTGGCGGAGCTGGGCGCGGATGCGGGCCAGCAACACGGCGAAACGGAAAGGCTTTGCCACATAGTCGTTGGCGCCTGATTCCAGGCCCAAAATCGTATCGGAATCGGTGTCATGCCCCGTCAGCATGATGATCGGCGCCTTGAAGCCGCCTTTGCGTAAGGAGCGGACCACCTCGCGACCGTCGGTGTCGGGGAGGCCGACGTCCATCAGCACGAGATCCGGGGCGTTGGCCTTTGCGGCGCTCGCGCCCTTGGCGCCAGTATCGACGGCGGAGGCTTCAAATTCTTCGTGCAGCGATAATTGCTCCACCAACGTGTCGCGCAGATCGGTATCGTCATCCACGATCAGGATCTTGCGGGCATTGGCCATAGGGGGTCATCCTTTTGGAGTCCGACGAGGCGCGCATGCATGCCGCACCCAGCCGTGATGGGAAGTTTAAAGGGTCGCTGTTTTTATTGTTGTTCGTGTTGAAGTAGTGGGCTGTTACCGATTCACAAGCCGGAATTACTCTAACCCAGAATAGCAGGCCGTCTTGATGAATGTCCTGTAATGAATATTACATCGCACGTTCATATGAAAAACAAAGCTGTGTCAGTCGGTTACCCCAGGAAACGAGGCTCCGGACCGCTTTCCGCGATCCGCGTTAAGCCCGCCGCCGGCAATCCGCGCAGGGGCTGGCTGACGGCCGGCGCGCTGACGATCCCGGTTGCACTGGGGCGCGGCGGTATTCTGGCGAACAAGCGCGAGGGCGACGGCGGCACCCCCAGGGGCAGCTTTCGGCCCCGGCAATTGTGGTGGCGGGGCGACCGCCACAGCCGGCCCAGGACGTTTCTGCCGGCCCGGATCATCACCAGCGCGGACGCCTGGTGCGAAGATCCCGGCAATCGCCACTACAACCAGTGGATACGGCGCGGGGAGGGAGAGGGCGGTGACCGGCTCAAGCGCGCCGACCAACTCTATGACTTCATCATCGAAATCGACCACAACACCAGGCCCCGCATCGCCGGCCGCGGCAGCGCCGTGTTCCTGCATCTGGCGCGCGACAATTTCGGCCCGACCGCGGGCTGTGTCTCCATGACCAGGGCGGCGATGCTACAATTGCTGCGGCTGATAGGACCAAGAACAAAAATCATCATCGGGTGAGGACACATGCTCGACAAGGATCAGATCGCCGCTGCCTCGCGGGTCCTCGTTCAACATTGGCGTGACGGCAGCAAGCTTGATGCGCTGGAGACGCGGCTGCGGCCGCAGAGCCGCGCCGAAGGTTACGCGGTGCAGGCAGCACTTGGCGGTCAGCTGTTCGGCTGGAAGATCGCAGCAACGAGCGAGGCCGGACAGAAGCACATCAATGTCGCGGGACCGCTGGCCGGGCGCATCATGCGCGACACGGTGATCGCCGATGGCGGCATCGCATCGATGAAGGGCAACGCGATGCGCGTCGGCGAGCCTGAATTCTGCTTCCGCATGGGACACGATCTGGCGCCGCGACCCTCGTCGTACAGTGTCGACGAGGTGCTTGCCGCCGTCGACACCTTGCATCCCGCGATCGAGATTCCGGATTCGCGCTTCATCGATTTCGCCAGCGCAGGCGAGGCGCAGCTCATCGCCGACAATGCCTGTGCCCATCAGTTCGTGCTGGGCGCGGCGACGACCGCAAACTGGCGCGCAATGGATCTCATCGAGGAGCGGCCGCAGATCACGCTGCGCGGTCAGCGCTATGTCGGTCACGGCGCGAACGTGCTCGGCGATCCCCGCGCGGCACTGGCCTGGCTTGCGAACGAGCTGCGCGGACTCGGCCTCACCTTGCGGGCAGGGGAGGTGGTGACGACAGGCACCTGCCATCCGCCACTCCCGATCCAGGCCGGCGATCATTTTGCGGCGGATTTCGGCGTGTTCGGGAAGGTGTCGGTGGGGTTCGCGTAGGCCGCGCGGGCTCCGCCATCATCGCGAGCCCATCTCTCTCCGTCCGTCATTGCGAGCGGAGCGAAGCAATCCAGAGTCCCTCCGCGGAACGATTCTGGATTGCTTCGCTCCGCTCGCAATGACGAAATCAAAAGCGCGTTGGTGGGCACTGCCCTCGCCGACGGCTCTTACCGGTGCCCGAAGATCGCGCTTCCCACGCGCACATGGGTGGCACCTAACATGATGGCGGTCGCATAATCCGCGCTCATGCCCATCGACAGGTTCTGCAATCCGTTGCGCGCGGCGATCTTGGCGGTCAGCGCGAAATGCGCCGCCGGCGGCTCGTCCACCGGCGGGATGCACATCAGGCCGGAGATCGTCAGGCCATAGGTGTCGCGGCAGCTCGCGAGGAAGGCGTCAGCCTCGCCGGGCGCGACGCCGGCCTTCTGCGGCTCCTCGCCGATGTTGATCTGAACGAAGAGTTGCGGGTGCTTGTTCTGGGATTCGATTTCTTTGGCTAACGCCTGGCAAATGCTCGGACGGTCGACCGAATGGATGGCATCGAACAGCGCCACCGCCTCTTTGGCCTTGTTGGATTGCAGCGGTCCGATCAGATGCAGCGCGATGCCCGGGTAAACAGACGTTAACGCCGGCCACTTGCCTTTGGCCTCCTGCACGCGATTTTCGCCAAACACGCGCTGCCCGGCGCCGATCACCGGGGTAATTGCATCCGCCGCGAAAGTCTTGGACACCGCGATCAGCGTCACCGAGGCACGATCGCGCCGCGCATCTTTGCAAGCACGTGCAATCTCCGTCTCGACCTCAGCGAGCGCGCTTGGTGAATCGCCGGTTACCGGCGCGGCATTGGCTTCTGTCATGACGTCGATCAATCGCAGGAGTAACGGAGGTAGTTCCAATTTTACCAAGTTCAAGAAAGAGTTTTTGAACCCTTCGCTTTACCTTAGCCCGCGGGGTGGTAGCGAAGATGGCAAACGTTAGTTTCAACCGCAAACGAGCAAAACTCAAGCAGGTCCTGGGTATCAGGGCCCGGCTTGCGTTGCTCGCGGTGATTCTGGTCGCGCCCTTGATGCTCGAGCGCATTCGTTCGCTTGAAGACACCCGCACCAAGCAGATTGCGCAGGCCGCGGCCGAGTTCACCACGGTGGCAAGGCACAGCGCCGACGCACAACGCGAAGTGATCTCGTCAGTCGAGACCATCCTGAAATCCGAGGCCTTCATTCGCGCATCCGCCGGCGGCGTCAGCAAGAGCTGCGACGTGCTGCGCGCGAGCCTGCCGACGAGCCTGCCCTGGATCCGTACGCTGCTGATCGCCGGCCAGGACGGCCGCATCCAGTGCGCGACCAACAACATGTATGTCGGCCTCGACCTCTCGGACCGGCCCTATTTCCAGCAGGCGCAGCAAACCGGGCGCTTCGTGCTGTCCGACTTCATCCTGTCGCGGCCGGTGCAGTCGCCGACCGTCATGGCGGTCTATCCGGTCTCCGTGTTCAGCGGCGTCGCCGACGCTGTCGTACTCGCAACCGTCAACCTCGACTGGATGTCGAAGGTGATGAACAATCTGGGCGGCCGCGCCGGGATCACGGCGGTGCTGGTCGACAGCGCCGGCACCGTGCTGGCTGCGCCCACCGACCAGCACAGCGCGGTCGGTCGTCCGCTCGACAACATGCCGCTGATGTCGGCGATCGCAGACATGGCCCTGCGCTCAGACCAGGACGAAGGCTCGCTGTCGTTCCTCGCCGCCGACGGATCGCGGCGCGCGGTCAGCTTCATCCGCATCGCCGGCACCAATGCCCGCCTGATCGCCAGCATCGACGAGGACAAGGTGTCCGCGGCGGTCAGCCGCGACATTCGCACTGCCTATCTCCAGCTGGCATTCGTCGTCATGTTCGTGCTGCTCGGTGCGCTGATCGCGGCCGAGAAGCTGGTGATCAAGCCGATCGAAATGCTCGCCGACATGGCCAAGCGTCTCGGCGAGGGCGATCTGTCGGCCCGCGCGGCGCGCAATCGGCTACCCTCCGAATTCGTGCCGCTGGCGCGCGCGTTCAACGCGATGGCCGCCCAGCTCAGCCAGCGCGAGCGCGAGCTGATCGCGACCAACGACCGGCTGACAGTGATGGCCTCGATCGACATGCTGTCGGGGCTTGCCAACCGCCGCGGCTTCCAGAGCCGGCTCGACTTCGAATGGATGCGCGCGCAGCAATATGGCAGCGAACTCGCGCTCCTGATGATCGACGTCGACCATTTCAAGCTGTTCAACGACACCTACGGCCACCTCGAAGGCGATTCCTGCCTGACCCGGCTCGGCGAGTCGCTGTCCGGCATCGCCGCCGACACGATGGGCTTTGCGGCGCGCTATGGCGGCGAAGAATTCTGCCTGCTGCTGCCGAACACCGACGTGATGCGCGCGGTCGAGATCGGCGAGCTGGTGCGTGCCGCAGTGCTGAAGCTCTGCCTGCCGCACATCACGTCCGCGCACATGATCGTCACCGTTTCGATCGGCGTCGCCGCAACGGAGCCGAACGAGACCTTGCGGCCCGGCGATCTGATCGAAGCTGCTGACGCCGCGCTCTACGCCGCAAAACACCGCGGCCGCAACAATGTCGTCGAGCACGGCATTGTGCGGATCGAGGGCACCACCGCCGATATCGCGATGGCGGGCTAGTTTCTAGCCCGCGGCGAAGGCGCGATCGAGCTCGTTCTCAGTCACCACGCGATTGCGGCCACCGCCCTTGGCGAGATAGAGCGCGCGGTCACAGCGCTCGATCAAATCCGCGGTGGTTTCGCCGGGGCGATATTGCGCAACGCCAATTGAAACCGTGATACTCGGCAGCACCTCGCCGGTCGAACGGCGCGTGATGGTGCATTCCGCGAGCGCACGCCTGATGCGCTCGGCGGTGTCGGTGCAGGCGGCAAGATCGGCGTCCGGCAGCACCGCGATCAGCTCCTCGCCGCCATAGCGCGCCGGCAGATCCTGCGCGCGAACCTTTTCGCGCAACACCTTTGCCATCAGCCGCAGCACCTGGTCGCCGACGCCGTGGCCGAAATTGTCGTTGAAGGTCTTGAAGTGGTCGATGTCGAGCATGAGCACACTGAGCGGTTCGCCCCAATCCGCAGTCGTCTGCGCCTTGCGCAGGAATTCATCGAGCGCCCGCCGGTTTGCGAGGCACGTCAGCGTGTCGGTCCGGGCGTGCTCCTCGGATTTGGTGAGCGAATCGCGGATCACGTCGAGCTCGCGGGTCTTTTCCGCAAAGCCTGCCTCGAGCCGTGTCGTCCTGGTGGCGGCCCGCGCCAGCTCGTTCATGAGCTGGGCAACCAGCGCCTTCGGATCGACGCCGGCCTGGCCCTGGTCGGCAACCTGGCTGATCACCTGCATCTGGGAGCGGTTGTCGGCAATCGCGGTCGTCAGAAACTCCCTCGCGGTCCCCATCAGCGTATGCAGCCGCTCGGAGGTGTTGACGACAACGGCGCTCACCTGGGGCGCGATATAGGCCTCGAACAGATTCTGATTGGTCCGGCTGTCGAACGGACGGTTGTGGTCGATCAGAAGCTCGATGGCGTTGCGCAAATCGTCATGGCTGCCTGCGAAATATTGGAACCAGACGGCAAAATTGGTCGGTGTCGGCGGAATCCGCTGCTCGGCCATGCCCCGCATCGCCCGTCCGGCGATGGACGCGGCATAGTCATAATCGGGATCGTCGAAATCTGAGTCCATTGCCTGACGCGGGTGCTGTTGGCGGCCAACCTCGCACCGACCCCTTAATCCGATCCCAATAGGCTCATCCGTACTTTTGCGGAGCAGCATTGCGGGGTGCCGCCGCTCGCGGCAACCCATTGACCCCCCGAGGACTTCTATGGCCTAGTCCGGCCTCTTCAGCCGGCCGAAACCACGAAAACCCAACGATTCCATGACCTCCGAACGCTATAACGCCCGCGACGCCGAACCGCGCTGGCAACGCCAATGGGACGAACAGGCGATCTTCGTCTCGAAGAACGACGATTCGCGGCCGAAATACTATGTGCTGGAGATGTTCCCCTACCCGTCCGGGCGCATCCATATCGGCCATGTCCGCAACTACACGCTTGGCGACGTGCTGGCCCGCTTCATGCGCGCCAAGGGCTTCAACGTGCTGCACCCGATGGGCTGGGATGCCTTCGGCCTGCCGGCCGAGAACGCCGCCATCGAGCGCAAGGTCGCGCCAAAGGCCTGGACCTACGACAACATCGCCGCGATGAAGAAGCAGCTCCGCTCGATCGGGCTGTCACTGGACTGGTCCCGCGAATTCGCGACCTGCGACCCCAGCTACTACAAGCATCAGCAGAAGATGTTCCTGGACATGCTCGGCGCAGGTCTGGCCGAGCGTGAGAAGCGCAAGCTGAACTGGGATCCGGTCGACATGACCGTGCTCGCCAATGAGCAGGTGATCGACGGCCGCGGCTGGCGTTCCGGTGCCGTTGTCGAACAACGGGAAATGAGCCAGTGGGTCTTCAAAATCACGAAGTACTCGCAGGAATTGCTGTCCGCGCTGGATGGGCTCGAGCGCTGGCCCGACAAGGTGCGGCTGATGCAGCGCAACTGGATCGGCCGCTCCGAGGGCCTGCTGGTCCGCTTCGCGCTGGATCAGGCGACTACGCCCGCCGGCGAGAACGAGCTGAAGATTTTCACCACCCGTCCCGACACGCTGTTCGGCGCAAAGTTCATGGCGATCTCGTCGGATCATCCGCTGGCGCAGGCCGCGGCCGCGAAGAACCCGAAACTCGCGGAGTTCATCGCCGACATCAAGAAGATCGGCACCGCTCAGTCGATCATCGACACCGCGGAGAAGCAGGGTTTTGACACCGGCATCCGCGCGGTTCACCCGTTCGACCCCTCCTGGAAACTGCCGGTCTATGTCGCCAACTTCGTGCTGATGGAATACGGCACCGGCGCGATCTTCGGCTGTCCCGCGCATGACCAGCGCGACCTCGACTTTGTCAACAAATACAATCTCGGCAACACGCCTGTGGTCTGTCCCGAGGGCCAGGATCCCAAGACCTTCGTCATCACCGACACCGCCTATGACGGTGACGGCCGCATGATCAATTCGCGTTTCCTCGACGGCATGACCATCGAGCAGGCAAAGGACGAGGTCGCAAAGCGCCTGGAAAACGAGCTGCGCGGCAACGCGCCGGTCGGCGAGCGTCAGGTCAATTTCCGCCTGCGTGACTGGGGCATTTCGCGGCAGCGCTATTGGGGCTGTCCGATTCCCGTCATCCACTGCCCGAAATGCGACGTGGTGCCGGTGCCTGACGCCGATCTGCCGGTGGTGTTGCCGGAGGATGTGAGCTTCGACAAGCCGGGCAACGCGCTCGACCATCACCCGACCTGGAAGCACGTCAACTGCCCGAAATGCGGGGCTAAAGCCCTGCGCGAAACCGACACCATGGACACCTTCGTGGATTCGTCCTGGTACTTCGCGCGCTTCACCGATCCCTGGAACGAGAACGCGCCGACGACGCCCGCGGTCGCCAACCGGATGCTACCGGTCGACCAATATATCGGCGGCGTCGAACACGCGATCCTGCATCTGCTCTACAGCCGCTTCTTCACCCGCGCCATGAAGGCGACCGGGCACATCGCGCTGGACGAGCCGTTCGCCGGCATGTTCACGCAGGGCATGGTGGTGCACGAGACCTACCAGAAGGCCGACGGCAGCTGGGTGCAGCCGGCCGAGGTGAAGGTCGAGGTTAGCGGCAACGGACGCCGCGCGACGCTGCTTTCAACCGGCGAAGACATTACGATCGGCGCGATCGAGAAGATGTCGAAGTCGAAGAAGAATACGGTCGACCCCGACGACATCATCGCGACCTACGGCGCCGACGTCGCCCGCTGGTTCATGCTGTCGGACTCCCCGCCCGACCGCGACGTGATCTGGAGCGACGAACGCGTCCAGGGCGCCTCGCGCTTCGTGCAGCGGCTGTGGCGACTGGTGAACGATGCCGAAGAAATCGGCAAGGAACTCGACAAGGCTGCCCCCGCGGCCCGGCCGGCCTCATTCGGTCCGGATGCGATCGCCCTGCGCAAGGCCGCCCACGGGGCGCTCGACAAGGTCACGACCGGGGTCGAGCGGCTGCACTTCAACGTCTGCCTCGCCCATATCCGTGAATTCACGAACACGTTCTCGGAGGTGCTTCAGCGCCCTGGCGAACCGGCCCCTGACTTGGCTTGGGCGATCCGGGAGGCCAGCCAGATCCTGGTCCAGCTGTTCTCCCCGATGATGCCGCACCTGGCTGAGGAGTGTTGGCAGGTTCTGGGCCAGCCCGGGCTGGTTTCGGAGGCCGATTGGCCGCAAATCGAACGCGATTTGCTGGTTGAAGACAGCGTGACCCTCGTGGTTCAGGTCAACGGCAAGAAACGGGGTGAGGTCACGGTTGCAACAGCGGCCCAGAATCCGGAAATCGAGGCTGCCGCTTTGGCCCTTGATGCTGTAAAACTGGCCCTGGATGGTAAACCCGTCCGCAAGGTGATCATCGTCCCCAAGAGGATCGTGAATGTTGTCGGCTAGGATCCGCATCGCAGCCCGCTTGCTGGCAATCGCCGCATTGGCGGCGCTGACGGCTGGCTGCTTCCAGCCGATGTACGCCGAGCATACCGACGGCACCCCGGGCTTGCGTGAAAAGTTGATGGGGGTCGAGCTCCCGCCGGTCGAGAAGGCGAATGCCTCGCGCGAAGCCCGGGTCGGCGTCGAGGTCCGCAACGCATTGGCATTCAAGCTCTACGGCTCGGCCACAGGCATGCCGCCGACCCACCGCCTGGTGATCCGATTCAACTCCAGCAAGTCGTCCCTGATCGTCGATCCCAACACCGGCCTGCCGAACAGCGAGAACTACGGCATCGACTGCCAGTACAATCTGATCGAGGTCGCGACAGGCAAATCGGTGATGACCGGCACGACGTTCTCACGCGTGTCCTACGACATGCCTGGCTCCTATCAGCGCTTCGCCCGCAACCGCGCGGTGCGTGACGCCGAGGATCGTGCCTCGAACGAGATCGCCGACAACATCAATACCCGGCTCGCCGCGTTCTTCACCGCCGGCACCTGACGTAGTCTATCGTTCCGGGGCGCCTGACGGGCAAACCCGGAATCTCGATCCATATTGGGCCCGATGGTCGCGCTGCGCGGAAAAGAGATCGACGCCTTCCTCACCCGCCCCGACGCGGGTCGTCCGATCATCCTGCTCTATGGTCCCGATGCCGGTCTCGTGCGCGAGCGCGCCGACGCGCTGATTGCGTCTGCGATCGACGATCCCAACGATCCCTTCTCGCTTGTCAAACTCGACGGCGACGAGCTCTCCGCCGAGCCGTCGCGCCTTGTCGACGAAGCCATGACCGTGCCGCTGTTCGGCGGTCGCCGCGCCATTCGCATCCGCGCCGGCTCGCGCAGCTTTGCCGCCGGCGTCGACACGCTGGCCGAGATGGGCGTCAAGGATTGCCGCATCGTGATCGAAGCCGGCGAGCTGCGCCCGGAGTCACCACTGCGCAAGGCCTGCGAGAAGGCCAAGGCGGCCGTGGCGATCGGCTGTTATCCCGACACCGAGCGCGACCTCGCAAAACTGATGGAGGACGAGCTCCGTATCGCCAATTTGCGGATCGCGCAGGATGCCCGCGCCGCGCTGATGTCGTTTCTCGGCGGCGATCGCCAGGCCTCGCGCAACGAGCTGCGCAAGCTCACGCTCTACGCCCACGGTAAAGGCGAGATCACGCTGGACGACGTGATGTCCGTGGTCGCGGATGCGTCCGAGCTAAAACTCGATCCGATCGTCGACGGCGCCTTCGCGGGCCGTCCCGACATCGTCGAGACTGAATTCGCCAAGGCCATGATTGCCGGCACCTATCCCGGCGTGATCATCTCGGCCGCACAGCGCCAAGCCGCGTGGCTGCACAAATCCGCGCTCGCCATCGCCGACGGTACCCCGGCCTCCACCGTGCTCGACGGCGGATATCCGCGGCTGCATTTCTCACGAAAGCCCGCGGTCGAAACGGCGCTGCGTAATTTCAGCGTGGCGCGGCTTGCGGGAATCATCGAACAACTAGCGACCGCCGCGCTCGACACCCGCAAGCAATCGACTCTGGCCGCCGCCATCGCCCAGCGCACGCTGATGGCGATCGCGGCGAATGCGAAGCGGCGGGGCTAGGGCCGCCGCTCCATCTGCCGTCATTGCGAGCGCAGCGAAGCAATCCAGAGTCCCTCCGCGGAAGGACTCTGGATTGCTTCGTCGCAAGAACTCCTCGCAATGACGAGTGGAGAGTTGCGCGAGCAACGAAGGCTACAGCGCGCCCTTCGCCAGCCGCTTCATCACCTCGTCGAGCTGATCGAGGTTGCGGTAGTTGATCTGGACCGAGCCGCCGGGGTCGCGGTGACTGACGGTGACCTTGAGGCCGAGCGCGTCGCTGACGCGCTTCTCCAGATCGATCGTGTCAGGATCCTTTTCCTTGCCCCCGGTGGCACGCGCCTTTTGCGGCTTGCGCTCCGGCACGCCCTCTTCATGCGCGAGCGCTTCAGCCTGGCGAACGTTGAGGCCTTCCGCAACGATGCGCTTGGCGGCGGCGAGCGGATCGGGCACGCCGATCAGCGCGCGGGCGTGACCGGCGGTCAGCTCACCGGTCGCGATAAAGGCCTGCACCTCGGCCGGGAGCTTGGTCAATCGCATCATGTTGGCGACGTGGCTGCGGCTCTTGCCGACGACTTTTGCGATGTCGTCCTGGCTGCGTTTGAACTCGTTGGCGAGCGCGTGATAGCCCTGCGCCTCTTCCATCGGGTTGAGGTCTTCGCGCTGCACGTTCTCGATGATCGCGAACTCCAGCGCATCACTGTCGCTGATGTCGACCGGCACGATCGGCACTTCGTGCAGGCCGGCCATCTGCGAGGCGCGCCAGCGCCGCTCGCCGGCGATGATCTCGAAGCGATCCTGCGCGCCCTTCACGGGGCGCACCACGATCGGCTGGATAACGCCATGCTGCTTGATGGACTCGGAGAGCTCCTTGAGCTCGGTGTCCGAAAAGGCGCGGCGCGGGTTGCGCGGATTGGCCTTGATGAATTCGATCGGCACCTTGCGCTGTGCACGCGGACGGTCGACGTGCTGAGCCTCGCCGCCCACGTCACCGATCAGACTCGCAAGACCCCGGCCCAGTCGCGAACGCGCTTCATCGGCCATCGCCAGCTCCCTTGGATTCACGCTGCAGCACTCCAGAACTGAATTATCGAAACTTGTAGGATGGGTAGAGCGAAGCGAAACCCATCGCTGTTCGTGCATGTGACGATGGGTTTCGCTGCGCTCTACCCATCCTACGAATCAACGTCGCTTCAATGCGTGACGCGCAGCTCGCGCTCGCGCTGGATCACTTCAGTGGCGAGCCGCAGATATGCTTCGCTGCCGACGCATTTGAGATCATAGACTAGCACCGGCTTGCCGTAGGACGGCGCTTCCGAGATGCGCACGTTGCGCGGGATCATGGTCTTGTAGACCTTCTCGCCCATGAACTGACGGACGTCGGCGACGACCTGGTTCGAGAGGTTGTTGCGCGAGTCGAACATGGTCAGCACGATGCCGTGGATCGACAGGTTCGGATTGAGCGTCGAGCGTACCTGCTCCACCGTCTGGAGCAATTGCGACAGACCTTCCAGCGCGAAGAACTCGCACTGCAGCGGCACCAGGATCGCATCCGACGCAGCCATCGCATTCACCGTGAGCAGGTTGAGCGACGGCGGGCAATCGATCAGCACGTAGGTATAGTCAGCGTCCGGCGAAACGTTGTTGTTGAGCGACGAGATCGCATCGCGCAGCTTGAAGGCGCGGCCGGGCGTGGCGCCGAGCTCGAGCTCGAGGCCGGAGAGATCCATGGTCGAGGGCGCGATGTGCAGCCGCGGCACTGCGGTCGAGACCACCGCTTCGCGCAAGCTCGATTCGCCGATCAGCACATCATAGGTTGAGCACGAGCGATTGCGGCGATCGATGCCGAGACCCGTCGAGGCGTTGCCCTGCGGATCGAGATCAACGATCAGGACGCGCTCGCCAATCGCTGCGAGCGCCGTTCCGAGATTGATCGCTGTGGTTGTTTTTCCGACGCCGCCCTTCTGATTCGCCAGCGCCAGGATGCGCGGGTGACCATGCGGGACTTCTGCAGTCTTTTCTTGGGCGGTCTGCTCTTGCTGCGGCTCGTCAGTCACGGTCATCGAAATTCCCCACTCAACCCCTGAACGCTCATCCGCGCCGTTCAACTGAAGTCAGCTCGATGATCCAACCGTCACCGGTCCGGCTTCGGTGGAGCTGCGGCTGAATACTCCAATATTTAGCGGCTTCGGTCAATTCAGCCTCTACATCTTGACCCTTGAGAAATAGCGCTTTTGCGCCCAGGCGCATCAGCGGCTCCGCAAAGCCGATGAGTTGATGTAGCGGAGCCAGCGCGCGCGCGGTGACGCAATCGACGGGGCCGGTGATTCTATCCACATTATCCCCGATCTCCGCGAGATGTACGACTCCCGGAGATGTTGTGACGCGAATCGCTTCGCGCAAAAACGCGGCCTTCTTGGCGATTCGCTCGACGAGATGGACACTCGCACCGGGCGTCCCGGCCATCGCGCACGCCAGGACGATGCCGGGGAAGCCGCCGCCGCTGCCGAGATCGGCCCAACGCTTTGCGGCCGGCGCGAGATCCACAAGCTGAAGCGAGTCCGCGATGTGCCGGGTCCAGAGGTTTGGCAAGGTCGAGAGCGCGACCAGATTGGTCTTGGCCTGCCACTCCCTGAGCAGCGCGATGTAGCGATCGAGCCGGGCCTCCGTTTCATGTGAAACGGGCGCGAGCTTCAACGCATCGCGCTTGTCAGCGGCGATGATGGAATCGAGTGCCCGGTCGTTGGCGCTGGCTTTGTCGATCTTCGGTCTGGCCGACGCCGGGCCAGGTCGAGGGCTCGTGCCCTCACCTGCTCCGGGTCGTCGCGACAGCGGTCTATCCCCGCCCGGTCCGCGCTTTTTCACGTGAAACGCCTATGCAATTGCCTTGGAAGTCTTCCGCGCCTCACGCCGGAGATAGGCCGCGAGGATGCCGAGCGCCGCCGGCGTCATACCGTCGATCCGGCCGGCCTGGCCGACCGTAAACGGCCGTGCCTTCTCCAGCTTGGCCCGGACCTCGTTGGAGAGACCGGGGACGCGGCTGTAGTCGACCTCCGACAGCACCATCCCCTCGTCGCGCCTGAAGGCTTCGACATCGGCGCTCTGGCGCTCGAGATAGACGTCGTACTTGGCGTCGATTTCGAGATGGGTGGCGATCACGGGATCGATCGACGCCAGCACCGGCCAGATCGCGCGGACCTGACTCCAGCCGATGTCCGGATAGGCCATCAACTCGAAGGCTGTCCGGCGCTGTCCGTCCCGGTTCAGGGACAGCCCGTGCTTGATGGCCTCGTTCGGAGTGATCGTCAGCGACTTCGAGAGCGTCCTGGCCGCAGCCAGGGCGTCCATCTTGGCGCGATGATGCCGGGTCCGGGCACCGCCGACGCATCCCAGCGCGATCCCCTTCTCGGTCAGGCGCTGATCGGCATTGTCCGCCCGGAGCGTCAGCCGGTATTCGGCCCTGGACGTGAACATCCGATAGGGCTCGCTGATCCCGCGGGTGACGAGGTCGTCGATCATCACCCCGAGATAACCGTCGGCACGATCGAACACGGTCAGCGCTGCGCCGCTGGCGGAGAGCGCAGCGTTCAAGCCCGCCACGATGCCCTGGCCGGCGGCCTCCTCATATCCGGTGGTGCCGTTGATCTGCCCGGCCAGGAAGAGACCACGCAGACGCTTGGTCTGAAGGGTCGGATCGAGCTCCCGGGGATCGATGTGGTCGTATTCGATGGCGTAGCCCGGACGGACCATCTTCACCCGCTCCAGACCGGGGATGCTGGCGAGGATTGCGAGCTGGACCTCCTCCGGGAGCGAGGTCGAGATGCCGTTGGGATAGACCGTGGTATCGTCGAGCCCTTCCGGCTCCAGGAATATCTGATGACCGTCCCGGTCGCCAAAGCGGACGATCTTGTCCTCGATCGAGGGGCAATAGCGTGGACCGGAGCTCTTGATCTGACCGGAGTACATCGGGGACCGATGGACATTGGCCCGGATCACCTCATGGGTTGCCGACGTCGTCCGGGTGATCCCGCACTGGATCTGAGGGGTCGTGATCCGCTCGGTCATCACCGAGAACGGCTCCGGCGGCTCGTCTCCGGGCTGCATCTCGACCGCGGACCAATCGATCGTGGAGCCGTCCAGACGCGGCGGTGTGCCGGTCTTGAGTCGCCCAAGAGTGAAGCCGGCGCGCTCGAACGAGCCCGAAAGTCCCATCGCGGGGGCTTCTCCGACCCGCCCGGCGGGCCAGTTTTTCTCACCGAGATGGATCAGACCGCGGAGAAAGGTGCCGGTGGTGATGACGATAGCCCCTGCCCGAAGCTCGCGACCGTCCGCGAGGCGCAGTCCGACCACCCGACCATCGACCACGACCAGCTCGTCGGCCTCACCTTCGATGACGGAAAGATCTGCGGTCTCCTGGATCGCGGCCTGCATGGCGGCAGCATATAGCTTCCGGTCGGCCTGGGCTCGCGGACCGCGGACCGCGGGGCCCTTGCGACGATTGAGAACGCGGAACTGGATGCCACCGGCGTCGCCGACCCGGCCCATCAGACCATCGAGGGCATCGACCTCGCGGACCAGATGGCCTTTGCCCAGACCGCCGATCGCGGGATTGCAGGACATCGCGCCGACGGTCGAGAAACGATGCGTCACCAGAGCTGTCGCCGCGCCCATCCGGGCAGACGCAGCCGCGGCTTCACAGCCGGCATGGCCGCCGCCAATGACGATGACGTCGAAACTCTCTCGCTCTGGTCGCATGAGCGGACTTCTAGCTCACGGGCAGGAAAGCCGGAAGTGGAAACTGGGTAGGGCGGGTGTTTCACGTGAAACGAGATGGCACCGGCCGGTGCGGCTTCTCGAAAACAACCCCATGCACAGTAGGAAGTGCGTTGGAGCGGCTGCTGTTTCACGTGAAACAAGAGACCGCTCAGTGCGGAAAGATGCAGTCGTTGGCTCCGAGCCCACCGCACACTCCGTCATTGCGAGCGCAGCGAAGCAATCCAGAATCGCTCCACGGAACGACTCTGGATTGCTTCGTCGCAAGAGCTCCTCGCAATGACGGGGTTGAGGTCCGGGAGCATGTTTCACGTGGAACCCAGCCCAAAGCGCTTGTTTCACGTGAAACAAAATAGACCGCGCAGCGGGGATAGACGCAGGCCCTCGATCGGGATGACCACTTCGCACTCGGTCATTGCGAGCGAAGCGAAGCAATCCAGAATTCTCCCGAAGAGGAAATCTGGATTGCTTCGCCGCAAGAGCTCCTCGCAATGACGGAGATCGAGGCACGACCGCGCTTCGCACGTCGGTCCTCTTCGTTTCATGTGAAACAACCCGGAAGCCTCGAATCCCGTTTCACGCAAAACAAAGTAATGGAGCAAGTACTAGTTCTACATTGAAGAACTAGCGCTACTTTCCGATGCAAAACTTCTGGAAAATGGCCCCAAGGACGTCCTCGACGTCGACCCGACCCAACAGCCGACCCAGGGCATAGGCGGCGGCACGCAACTCTTCGGCGGCGAGCTCTTCGCCTTCTTCTACAAGTTCCAGACTCCGGCGCAAGCTGTCGGAGGCCCGGCTCAACAGGTCTCGTTGCCGCGCCCGGGTCACCAACGCGCCCTCGGTGGTTCCGAAGAAGTCAGCCGCGAATTTGACGAGCGCCTCGACCAGCTCCGGAATGCCGTCGCCCCGGCTCGCCGAAATCCCAAACTCGCCCAGCGACCCACCTCCCCCGAGATCGATCTTATTGCGGACAATCCAAAACTGGCCGCCCGACGGATCCACCGCTCGCTCCCCCTCCACCAGCCACAGCACGAGATCGGCCTCTTCAGCGCGCGCTCTCGCGCGGCGCACACCTTCCTGCTCGACGGGATCATCGGTCTCGCGGATGCCGGCGGTGTCGATCACCGTGACCGGGTAGCCATCGAGATCGAGCTGCACCTCGATCACGTCGCGCGTGGTGCCGGCGTGCGGTGAGACGATCGCGACCTCGCGGCGGGCGAGCTGATTGATCAGCGTCGACTTGCCGACATTCGGCTCGCCTGCGATCGCAACCACTAGGCCGTCGCGCAGACGTTCAGCTTGTCCCTGTGCCGCAAGGGCTTTTGCAATTTCGTCGTGCAGCGCCTTGATCGCCTTCACCGCCGGCGCCATCAATTCCGCGGGCACATCGCCCTCGTCGGAAAAATCGATGCCCGCCTCGATCAGCGCTGACGCCTCGATGATGCGCTCGCGCCAGTCGCGCGCGCGATTGCCGAGCAGGCCTTGCAACTGACGCAGCGCCTGGCGGCGCTGGCGGTCGGTGTCGGCGTGGATGAGATCGTCGAGGCCCTCGGCCTCGGTGAGATCGAGCTTGCCGTTCTCAAACGCGCGCCGCGTGAACTCCCCCGGCTCGGCCGCGCGGGTATTCGGAATTACAGAAATTGAGGCGAGAAGTGCCGACAGCACTGCCCGGCCGCCATGGACGTGGAATTCGGCGACGTCCTCGCCGGTCGCGCTCCCGGGCCCCGGGAACCAGAGCACCACCGCGTCGTCAATCGGCTGGCCCATGCCGTCATGGAGCAACCGACGGCTAACCTGCCGCGGCGCTGGCACCTTGCCCGCAAGCGTCGTCAGCACCAGGCCGGCTTGCGGACCCGAGACACGCACTATGGCGATCGCGCTCGGCAGACGGCCGGACGATAGCGCAAAGATGGTCTGGTCTCGCGGATGCATGGCCTATTTGTCCGGCTCATGGGAAAAAGGCAAACGGCCTGTTGGGCGCCCGTGACCCGCATTGCTGCGATCCAAATCCGCAGCGATTTCATATTGCAATGCGATGTAGGGCGCAGCATTCAGCGGTAGTAATCGCTCGCGTCCACCAGCATTGGTCGGGTCAAAATCAATCATTATTCAGATATATCAACATATTATGTGAAATTCGGCGGCGACGCTCATGCATCCGAATGCTGCGCCTTTCCTGCAGCAAAGCCGCACAACAAAAAGGGCGCCCAAAGGCGCCCTCTGATCTCTTGCTGCACCCCGGCTCAGGTGTTCATGGAGTCGAAGAACTCTGAATTGCTCTTGGTGGATCGCAGCTTGTCGAGCAGGAAGTCGATTCCGTCCATCGTACCCATCGGGTTCAGGATGCGGCGGAGCACATACATCTTCTTCAGGACCAGCGGATCGGTGATCAACTCTTCCTTGCGGGTGCCCGAGCGCGAAATGTCGATCGCCGGGAAGGTCCGCTTGTCCGAGACCTTGCGATCGAGGATCAGCTCGGAGTTACCGGTGCCCTTGAACTCTTCAAAGATGACTTCGTCCATGCGGCTGCCCGTATCGACCAGCGCGGTCGCGATGATGGTCAGCGAGCCGCCCTCCTCGATATTGCGGGCGGCGCCAAAGAAGCGCTTCGGACGCTGCAGTGCGTTGGCGTCGACACCGCCGGTCAGCACCTTGCCGGATGACGGCACCACGGTGTTGTAGGCGCGGCCCAGACGCGTGATCGAATCGAGCAGGATGACGACGTCGCGGCCGTGCTCGACAAGGCGTTTCGCTTTTTCGATCACCATCTCGGCGACCTGGACGTGACGCACTGCCGGCTCGTCGAAGGTCGAAGAGACGACCTCGCCCTTTACCGAACGCTGCATGTCCGTGACTTCTTCAGGACGCTCGTCGATCAAGAGCACGATCAGATAACACTCGGGATGATTATGCGCGATCGAGTGCGCGATGTTCTGCATCAGCACGGTTTTACCGGTGCGCGGCGGCGCCACGATCAGCGCGCGCTGGCCCTTGCCGATCGGCGCGACGATGTCGATCACCCTTGCAGACAGGTCTTTTCGCGTCGGATCGTCGATTTCCATGTGGAAACGCTGATTCGGAAACAGTGGCGTGAGGTTGTCGAAATTGACCTTGTGCTTGGCCTTTTCCGGGTCCTCGAAGTTGAGCGTGTTGACCTTCAGCAGCGCAAAATAGCGTTCGCCCTCTTTCGGGCTGCGAATGTGGCCTTCGATGGTATCGCCGGTGCGCAGGCCGAAACGGCGGATCTGCGAGGGCGAGACGTAGATGTCGTCCGGGCCCGGCAGATAATTGGCATCGGGCGACCGGAGAAAGCCGAAACCGTCGGAGAGCACCTCGACGACGCCCTCACCGACAATGTCGGTCTCGGCGAGCGCAAGCTGCTTGAGGATGGCGAACAACAGCTCCTGCTTGCGCATGGTACTGGCATTCTCGACCCCGTTCTCTTCCGCGAACGAGACAAGCTCGGCCGGCGTCTTCGACTTGAGATCCTGGAGTTTAATTTCCCGCATTGGGGTGGTCCTGTGGGGTAACCTTGGGAGGGGGTGCGAGGAGGCTCTGACATGCGGACGCGAGAAGGTAAGGTCCGCAGGTCTGGCGAGGTGAGTGCCGGTGAGGCTTCAAACCCGATGCGGTGTCCGGCCTTTAAAAAGCTCAGACACAACCACATCCGCCTGCGTTGGGTGGGATACCGCTAATATAGAAAATCGCTTTCCACTCCGCAAGCCGAAGCGCTGAGCGATCGTTCAAGATCGTTGCCTAGAACGGCTTCACGATCACCATGATGACGATGATAATCATCAGGACGGTCGGCACCTCATTGATAATCCGAAAGAATTTCTGATTGTGAGGGCGCCGGTCGGCCGCGAAGTCCTTGAGCCAACGGGAAAAAAAGCCGTGGACCGCGGACATGGCCAGGACCAGTGCCAGTTTTACGTGCAGCCAGCCGAAGGTGAACCAATGGCCGGCCCAGGCGAGATAGAGCCCGGCGAGCCAGGTAACGATCATGGCGGGGTTGATGATCGCCTTCAACAGGCGGCGTTCCATCACCTTGAAGGTTTCGGACTGTTTCGAGCCGATCTCGGCCTCGCAGTGATAGACGAACAGCCGCGGCAGATAGAGCATGCCCGCCATCCAGGAGATGACGGCGATCACGTGCAGTGCCTTGATCCAGAGATAGACATCTTCAAACATGTGCAGCGTCCGACTTTGCGCCCAGCCTTCCGGCGGGTTGGGGATAGTAAGAACTCGTTAAGGTCTTACCTTGCACACTTATCCGTCCGTAGCGCCTTCCTCAAATATAGAATCTTAGATTCTTAAGGTTTGAGTCTATGTGACCGTGGATTGGACTCACACAATTCCGTCCGCGAGTTCACGCGCGCTTGTTCACATCCATCAACATATCCCAGACCGTTCTGGCGCCTTCCGATAAGGCAGGCAGCTTCAAAGGCTTGCGCCTTTCTGTCGGCAACTTATCAAGGGAGTTGTCCGCGTAATCCGGCTTCCCTCTCGGCAGGGCGCCGGACTTGTTCCGATGGGCAGTGGTGTGAACAAAGTTCGCACTTATCCCGACCCTGGTGTCGCGCAACCCTTTCCGAGGGGTTAAGGTCCACAGAAATCCACAAACCACACCGCCCTCATACAAAGAGTTTTTGTGCCGACCTCGAGCAATTATTTCCATCTGCACCTCGTCTCCGACTCCACGGGCGAGACCCTGATCACGGTCGCGCGCGCCGTCGCCGCGCAGTACGCCAACGTCACGCCGGTCGAGCACGTCTATCCGCTGGTGCGCAGCCAGAAGCAGCTCGACCGCGTGCTCGACGAGATCGAGGAAGCGCCGGGTATCGTGCTGTTCACGCTGCTGGAGAAGGACCTGGTCTCCAGGCTCGAGGACAAATGCAAAAACATCAACGTTCCGAGCCTCTCGATCATTGGCCCGGTCATGCAATTGTTCGAAGCCTATCTTGGAGCAGCGACCACCGGTCGCGTCGGCGCGCAACACGTGCTCAATGCCGAATATTTCAAGCGTATCGACGCGCTGAACTACACGATGATCCACGATGACGGCCAGCACGTCGACGGGCTCGAGGATGCCGACGTCGTCCTGGTCGGCGTGTCCCGCACCTCGAAGACGCCGACGTCGATCTATCTCGCCAATCGCGGCATCCGCACTGCCAACGTGCCGCTGGTGCCGGGCATTCCTGTGCCGACGCAATTGGAGACGCTGACCCGGCCGCTGGTCGTCAGTCTGCACGCGACGCCGGAACGTCTGATCCAGATCCGTCAGAATCGCCTGCTCTCCATGGGCGCCGAATCCGGCAGCGACACCTATACCGACAGGCAGTCGGTCACCGAGGAGGTCGCGTTTGCGCGCAAGCTGAGCGCCAAGCACGACTGGCCGCTGCTGGATGTCACGCGGCGCTCGATCGAGGAAACCGCGGCAGCGATCATGAAGCTCTACAGCGATCGCCAGCGCAACCGGCCTTCTGAATAGTCTCGGGAATAGTTTTCGAAAATGGGTGTTTGGCGCGGCACATCTTCCCTGATCCTGGCCTCGCAGAGCAGCGCACGAAAGATGCTGCTGGCGAACGCCGGGCTCGAATTCGAGACTGTTACCGCTGATATCGACGAGCGCGGTATTCAGGCTGCTTCAAAGCTTTCGAACCCGCGCGAGATCGGCCTGCTGCTGGCGCGCGAGAAAGCCAAGATCGTTTCCGCCGCTCGTCCCGGAAGTTATGTGATCGGTGCCGATCAGACGCTGGCCCTTGGCGATCGTCTCTTCAACAAGCCCGCCGGTCGCGCACAGGCACTGTCCCAGTTGCGCGATCTCGCCGGTCACAGCCACGAGCTGAATTCCGCGGTCGCCGTCGCCCATGACGGCAAGATTGTCTTCGAGGATATTTCGGTTGCCCGCATGACCATGCGGCAAATGTCCGAGGCCGAGCTCTCAGCCTATCTCGACGCCGCCGGCGACGCCGTCACCACGAGCGTCGGCGCCTATCAGCTCGAAGGCCTCGGCATCCATCTGTTCGAGCGCATCGAGGGCGACCATTTCACCATTCTCGGCCTGCCACTGCTGCCGCTGCTTGCGTTCCTGCGGCGCGTGCGGCTAGTTGCGGTGTGACTGACAGGGATGGTTCTGCGCTGATGCGGATCGTTGGACTGACCGGCTCGATCGGAATGGGCAAATCCACCACCGCGAAATTGTTCGCGGAGGCCGGTGTGCCCGTCTACGACGCCGATGCCGCCGTCCATCAGCTCTATGAAGGTGCGGCCGCACCCGCGATCGAGGCCGCCTTCCCCGGCACCACCGCGAACGGCAAGGTCGATCGTCCCAAGCTGTCCGCCCGTGTGGTGCATGATCCCGCTGCCATCAAGCAGCTCGAGCAGATCGTTCACCCCATGCTCGGGGCCTCCCGCCAAAAATTCTTTGCTGACGCGGAAGCGGCTAGGGCGCCGGTCGTGGTGCTCGACATCCCCCTGCTGTTCGAGACCAGTGGCGAGAAACGCGTTGACGCCGTCGTCGTGGTATCGACCTCGCCGGAGCTTCAGCGCGAGCGTGTACTGGCGCGGGGAACCATGGACGAGGCCAAACTCGACGCCATCATCGCCAAGCAGACGCCCGATGCCGAGAAACGCAAGCGGGCTGATTTCGTGGTGGATACGTCATACGGACTTGAGCCGGTACGCGCGCAAATCACGCATATCCTGGCCGAGGTCGTTAAGATGCCGCAACGGCGAGCCTGATTCGCTGCCTCACACGCCGCTTTGAGCCTCTTTGAAACATGCGTGAAATCGTTCTCGATACCGAAACCACCGGCCTCGATCCGCTTCGCGGCGATCGCCTGGTCGAAATCGGCTGCGTCGAGATATTCAACCGCATGCCGACGGGACAGGCGTATCACGTCTATATTAACCCCGAGAGGGACATGCCGGCGGAAGCGTTCGCCGTGCACGGGCTGTCGGCCGAGTTTCTCTCGACCAAGTCCCTGTTCCACGAGGTCGTCGACGAGTTTCTGGCGTTCATCGGCGATGCGCCGCTGGTGATCCACAACGCCTCGTTCGACATCAGCTTCATCAATGCCGAGCTCGACCGGATCAAGCGTGCCGCGATCCCGCGCGAGCGGCTGGTCGATACGCTGTTGCTGGCGCGGCGCAAGCATCCCGGCGTGTCGAATCGGCTCGACGATCTCTGCTCGCGCTATTCGATCGACAATTCACACCGCACCAAGCACGGCGCGTTGCTCGACGCCGAATTGCTCGCGGAAGTCTATGTCGATCTGGTCGGGGCGCGTCAGTCGCAACTGCTGCTCGCCTCGGATGCCGCGGATATTCGCGTCAACGCAGCCGGCGATGCTCCGCGCCGGCAGCGGCTGGTGCCGCTCGCGCCGCGGGTGTCGGACGCCGAGCGCGAGGCCCATCGGGCTTTCATCGCAACGCTCGGCGACAAGGCGATCTGGAACGAGTTCTTGTCCGCTCCAGCTGCCGTCAATCCTGCCGGTTAGGCCTATCAGTTAAGCCTGGCCTACCTGACCACCGGCGGCCATTTGCCGCTCCATGTTCTGGCGATAGAGACCGACGAAGTCGACCGGGTCCAGCATCAGCGGCGGGAACCCGCCGTCCCGCACGGCGGTCGCGATGATCTCGCGGGCGAACGGGAACAGCAAGCGCGGGCACTCGATCATGACCAGCGGATGCAGGTTCTCCTTCGGCACATTGGCAATGCGGAACACGCCGGCATAAGCAAGCTCGAACGAGAACATGACCTTACCGGCGTTCTCGGCCTTGCCTTCGACCGACAGCGTCACCTCGAACTCGGTTTCGCTGAGATTGTTGGCGCTGACATTGATCTGGATGTTGATCTGGGGCGCCTGGCTCTGCGGCTGCAGCGAGGTCGGAGCGTTCGGATTTTCGAACGAGAGGTCCTTGGTATATTGCGCCAGCACGTTGAGCTGGGGAACCTGGGCCGCCTCGGGAGGGGTGCCGTTACCGTTGGTCATCGAAGTGTCTCCTTACCCGATTGGGGGCTGAATTTCGCGGCGGTTGGCTAACATAGGGGCGCCTCATTCCACAAGGACGAACGGCTCCGGAGGGTCGATCGGGGCCGCGCCCACAACTGTGACGTTTGACCGGCCCCGGACCCGAAATCGCATGGTAAACGCTTGAAGATGCGCGATTTCCGGGCACGATCGGGTTTCCCCTTAAGCATAAAACGCGCTACACTTCCCGCTGTGCCAAAAGGCGCCATTGGCCGGGCCAGATTTCGTGCCTACATCCGGCGGACGTGACACGCCGGCTTAAAGTGGTGATGTCATCTTGCCGTTCCGGTATGGAACGGTCTACTGGCCGGATTGATTTTCCCGGCAACGACCCTCTGAAAAGACCAGAAAGCGATTCGACGTGGACATCTACACCATCATTTTCCTTGCGCTGGCGGTCTTTATTTTCCTGCGGCTGCGCAGCGTGCTGGGGCAGCGGACCGGCAATGAGCGGCCGCCGTTCGACCGCACGGCTCGCAATGCGCTAGGGGGAGCCCCGGACAAGAACGTCGTGACCATGCCCGGCAAGGTGATCGACCAGGCGCCGCTGGCGCCGGCAGCCGAGCCGACCCCGCCCTCCGACCGCTGGAAGGGCCTGACCGAGCCGGGCACCCCGCTGGCCCAGGGCCTCGATGCCATCGTCGACAAGGATTCCACCTTCGACCCGCGCCATTTCATCTCAGGCGCCCGCGGCGCCTATGAGATGATCGTACTGGCCTTTGCCAATGGCGACCGCCGTGCGCTGCGCGATCTGCTGTCGTCGGAGGTCTATGAGAGCTTCGATGCCGCCATCAAGGACCGCGAGAAGAACGAGCAGAAGACCGAGACCCGTTTCGTTTCGATCGACAAGGCCGAGCTGGTCGGCGCCGAGCTGCGCGACCGCACGGCCCAGCTCACGATCCGCTTCGTTTCGCAGATGATCTCGGCCACCCGTGACAAGGCCGGCAATATCGTCGACGGCAGCGCCGACACGGTCGCCGACATTACCGACATCTGGACTTTCGCCCGCGATATCACCTCTCGCGATCCGAACTGGAAGCTGGTTGGCACCGGAAGCGCGAATTAAGAGTTTTCTGAAGAACAGCGCGACGGCGCTTTGCGCAGGTGCCGTCGTGCTGGCTTCGTTTTCGCTTGGCGCCGAAGCTGCGCGGCGCCACTACCGCAGCCATTACCATCATCTTCCCGAAGTGGCAGCGATCCCTCCGCGGGCCTTGCCCTATCCGCACCTCCCTCTCCCATTCGAAATTCCCGGCGCACAATATCTGCCGCTGGCCTGGGCGGACGTGAAGGGGTGGAGCGACGATGATCATCTCGCGGCCTACAAGACCTTTCGCGCAAGCTGTCGTTCGATCAATCCACAGACCGGTGCTGCCGAGTCCAAGGCACTGAGCGGCTCGCTGGGCGAGCCCTGCCGGGCCGCCAAATCGCTCGACCTCACCGAGGACGCGAAAGCAAAAACCTTCTTCGAGGAGAACTTTTCGCCCTTGCGTATTTCGCGTCTCGGCGAGCCCGACGGCTTCGTCACCGGCTATTACGAGCCGGTGCTGGACGGCTCGCGCACGCAGACCGATGTCTACAACGTCCCGGTCTACCGCCGGCCCTCGAACCTGTTCGTGCGCGGCTACAATCAGGCGTCCGTCAGCCTGCCCAACAAGGGTGCGGTCTATCGCAAGATCGGCCGCCGCAAGCTCGTGCCCTATTACGACCGCGGCGAGATCGAGGACGGCAAGATCGCCGGCCGCGGTCTCGAGATCGCCTGGCTGAAGGATCCGACCGATTTGCTGTTTGCCCAGATTCAGGGCTCGGCGCGGATCAAGTTCGACGACGGCGCCACCCTCCGGCTCAACTACGATTCCTATAACGGCTATCCCTACACCGCCGTCGGGCGTGTCCTGATCGAGCGGGGCATCATTCCGAAGGAAGAGATGTCGATGCAGAAGATCAGGGAGTGGATGGCGCAGAACCCCGACGGCGCCAAGGAGCTGCGGCGCCAGAACCGCTCCTACATCTTCTTCCGTGAGGTCAATCTGTCCGACAAGGACGAGGCGGTCGGTGCTCAAGGCATCCCGCTGACCGCCGGCCGTTCGATCGCGGTCGACAAATCGCTCCATGTCTATGGCACGCCGTTCTTCATCGAAGGCGAGCTGCCGATCGAGTCCGAGCGCGCCAAGACGCCGTTCCACCGCCTGATGATCGCGCAGGACACCGGATCGGCCATCATCGGCCCCGCCCGTGCCGATCTCTATTTTGGCGCGGGGGCCGATGCCGGCCGTGTCTCGGGGCGGCTGCGTCATCCCATGCATTTCGTGATGCTGGTGCCGAAGAGCCTCGATCCCGGCGTGCGTGCCGCGCGATTGCCGGTGCCGGATCCGCGGCCGTCGGCGAAGATTGCAAAGCTGTTTCCGCAGATCGATCCCGCCAAGGACCCGGGGAAGGGCGAGACTGTCGCAATTGCCGGCCCGGTACCGCTACCGGCGCCGCGTCCTGTGATAGAACCTGTCCGCGAACCGCGCAGGCACATGAAAAGTCGTTCCCACCAGCAATGAAGCGATCGTCCCGTCCGCCCGTGCTGGATCCGCGTCCCTCGCCGCGCCGTCGTGGGCTCACCGAGGAAGATCGCGAGCTGTGGGAGCTCGTTGCGAAACAGGTCAAGCCGCTGCGGAAGCATCGCGCAAAGAAGGCGCACGCCGCGCCGCGCGCCGAGCCTTCGTCCGCAGCGCCGGTTGCGAAGCCTGCGCTGTCGCCGCGGCCATTGGCTCAAGCGCCGGCCCCACGTCCATCAAAACCGGCCATGCCGCCGCTTGCGCCGCTCGGCAAGCGCGAACGTACAAAGCTGTCACGCGGCCGCAGCGAGATCGAGGCACGGCTTGATCTGCACGGCATGACCCAGATGCGGGCACATCGCGCCTTGACCGGGTTCCTCCACCGCGCCCATCACGATGGCCTGACCTTTGTCCTCGTCATCACGGGCAAGGGCCGGAGCGGTGGCGAAAGCGGCGTGCTGCGTCGGCACGTGCCGGAATGGCTGAGCCTGCCGGAATTCCGCGCTTTCGTGGTCGGGTTCGAGGAGGCTGGGATTGGCCATGGCGGCGAGGGCGCGCTTTACGTGCGGATCAGGCGGGCGAGATTCTAGCGGCTCTACACCTCTCCCGCTTGCGGGAGAGGTCGGCGCGAAGCGCCGGGTGAAGGTTCTCTCCTCTTGGGGAACCCCTTTTTGGAGACACCCTCTCCCCAGCCCTCTCCCGCAGGCGGGAGAGGGAGCACACCGTCTAAAAAGGCCGCACGATTCCGACGCGAGGGATCAGCGTGATGATCAGACCGAGGATATTTGTCTTCCGATCCTCTTCAGAAATCAGCGCTGCCTCCTTGCTGGCCGGCAGCATCTTCACCGCATGCAGGATCAGGAACATGCAGACCGCCCAGTTCGAGATCCAGCGCGAATAGTCGAACACCATCGCGAACATCACGAGGTAGGCGAGGCTGACGCCGATCAATGCCGCGATGACGAGCCTGCGGTGGGTCTCGCTCGCGAGCGCACCGATCAGCTTCGCAAAATAGCGCCACAGCGGCGCGTGCAGCCAGATCAGCAGGGCGAAGACGGGCACGCCGAGGATGTTGTGCGGCAGGCGGGCCCAGGTGTCCGAGATTTCCTTCGCCAGCGGTTGATACCAGATGTAGCTGAACTGCAAGAGATCGGTGCGGGAGGAATCAACCATCCGGGTCTTCAGATAGGCGACGAAATCCGCCTCCGGGATCGGCATCGTTCCCAGGAACTGCGCGGCGAAGAACAGGATGGTCACGGAAAGCAGCGCGACCAGACCGAACCCGACGTTCGTGCGGGTGATGCCGTGGACGAGATAATGCCTGGTCACGACGATGGTGATAATTGTCGGCACATACATCAGCAGATGAATGTGGTGGATCAGGACGAGAGTGATCGAGAACAGCGCCGCCGTTGCAACAAACAACAATGAGCTCGCCGGCATCAGCAGCAGGACGATCGCGAGCGCGCAGCCATAGATGTCGAAATGGCCGAGCGTGTGCATGAAGTTTTTCAGGAAGAACGGTGAGCCCGCGATTAAGACGAACAGCGGCAGCGTCTTTGCGGTGAAGCCGAACGTCTTCTGGAACAGTTTTGCGTATAGGGCGAGCGTGAGCAGCCACGCCGCCCCGCCGAGCGCGAAGACCAGCCAGGCCGGCACCTTGGCCACGAATAACGCAACGATCGCCCCGATCAGGGCGCGCTTGATGAAGCCGAAATGGTAGTCGACGAGGAGATGGACGTAGGGGACGTAAGGCGGCAGCTGGATCTTGTGAACAAACACGCCGACGATCACGGCGGCGTTGATCGCGAGCAGAAGGCGCCAGGGGTTTTGCAAGATGCGAGCGGTCACGCGGCAATTGATAGCGCGGCCGCCCAAAATTACAAAATGAACCGGCTCAGATCGGCGTTCTTGGCGAGGTCGCCGACGTGCTTCTGCACGAAATCGGCATCGATCCGGACGGTCTCGCCGTTGCGGTCGGGGGCAGTGAACGAGATCTCGTCCAGCACCCGCTCCATCACGGTCTGGAGCCGCCGGGCGCCGATGTTCTCGACGGTGGAATTGACGGCGACCGCGACGTCGGCCAGCGCATCGATGGCGCTGTCGGCGATGTCGAGCGTCACGCCTTCGGTCTGCATCAAGGCGACATATTGCTTGATCAGCGAGGCCTCGGGCTCGGTCAGGATGCGGCGCATGTCGTCGCGGGTCAGCGCCTGCAACTCGACGCGGATCGGCAGCCGGCCCTGCAACTCCGGCAGCAGGTCGGACGGCTTTGCAACGTGGAAGGCGCCCGACGCGATGAACAGGATGTGGTCGGTCTTGACCGCGCCGTGCTTGGTCGAGACCGTGGTGCCCTCGATCAGCGGCAGCAGGTCGCGTTGCACGCCCTCGCGCGAGACGTCGCCGCCGACGCGGCCGTCACGGGCGCAGATCTTGTCGATCTCGTCCAGGAATACGATGCCGTTGTTCTCGACCGCGCTGATCGCTTCCAACGTCAGCTGATCGGTGTCCAGCAGCTTGTCGGACTCTTCGTTGACCAGGATCTCGTGCGAGTTCTCCACCGTCAGCCGCCGGGTCTTGCTGCGGCCGCCCATCTTGCCAAAGATGTCGCCGATCGAGATCGCGCCCATCTGCGCGCCCGGCATGCCCGGAATCTCGAACATCGGCATGCCGCTGCCGGACGATTGCGTCTCGATCTCTATTTCCTTGTCGTTGAGCTCACCGGCGCGCAGCTTCTTGCGGAAGGATTCGCGGGTTGCGGCACTGGAATTGGCCCCGACCAGCGCGTCGAGCACACGCTCTTCGGCGGCGAGCTGGGCGCGCGCCTGCACATCCTTGCGCTTCTTCTCGCGCACCTGGGCGATCGCGACCTCGACGAGATCGCGCACGATCTGCTCGACGTCGCGGCCGACATAGCCGACTTCGGTGAACTTCGTCGCCTCGACCTTCAGGAATGGTGCATTGGCCAACTTGGCGAGGCGGCGCGCGATTTCCGTCTTGCCGACGCCGGTCGGGCCGATCATCAGAATGTTCTTCGGCAGCACTTCCTCGCGCAAGGAACCTTCGAGTTGCTGCCGCCGCCAGCGGTTACGCAGCGCGATCGAGACGGCGCGCTTGGCGTCGGCCTGGCCGACGATGAAACGGTCGAGTTCGGAAACGATTTCGCGGGGAGAGAAGTCTGTCATGGGACCTTAGCTAGGATTAGAAGCCGGCGGGGACAAGCCGCTTTTTTGACGGTCAGATGATCGGCGGACCGGATTGCCATTGCTTCACGGCCTCGATCGGATGGATGAGCATCAGGATGTTGAGCGTCAGATTGTCGCGAATGTGCAGCGCCAGTATGATCTCGAAGGCGAGCCCGAGGACGACGGTTGCGGGGATCGGCAGCACGCGCGCGGTGAGGAACCCCAGCACCATGAACAGCGTGTCCGAGACCGAGTTGACGATGCTGTCGCCAAAATAATCCAGCGAGATCGTGCCGGCGCGGTAACGCTCGATGATGAACGGCGAATTCTCGACGATCTCCCAGGCGCCCTCGATCAGCATCGCGATGATCAATCGGGCCGGCCAGGTGAGACGCCGCGAGAACAGCAACCACGTCAATCCGTAAAACAGGAAGCCGTGCAGCACATGCGAGAAGCTGTACCAGTCGGCGATGTGCTGGGAGTTCTCCGAGCTGTTCACCACGCCGTGCCACAGCTTGACGTAGCCGCAGGTGCAGATCGGCACCCGCCCCATCGCAAACAGGATCGAGGCCTGCAGCGCCAGCAGCAGGAGCGCGATGCCGACCCAATAGACCGCGGGGATCGTCGTCCTTGTGCTCTTGGCGGGCGCGAGCATCATGCCCAAGCGCCGGTGCGCTCCCTCGCCCGCTTGCGGGAGAGGGTTGGGGAGAGGGTGCCTCCCCTAGAGAGAACCCCCAAGAGGCGAGAGCCCTCACCCGCGCCTTCGGCGCGACCTCTCCCGCAAGCGGGAGAGGTTACACCGAGTCCTGAGCGCGGCTGTTCATCCACAGATCGATCCCTTAACCGGCCGTCAGCGCTTCGACGGTGACGTTGCGGTTGGTGTAGACGCAGATGTCGGCGGCGATATCGAGCGAGCGGCGGACGATGGTCTCGGCGTCCTTGTCGGTGTCGATCAGGGCGCGGGCCGCGGCCAGCGCGTAATTGCCGCCGGAGCCGATCGCCATGACGCCGGCCTCGGGCTCGAGCACGTCGCCGGTGCCTGTCAGCACCAGGGAGACGTCCTTGTCGGCCACGATCATCATGGCCTCCAGCCGTCGGAGGTAGCGGTCGGTGCGCCAGTCCTTCGCGAGTTCCACCGCGGCCCGTGTCAATTGCCCCGGATATTGCTCGAGCTTGCTCTCCAGCCGCTCAAACAGTGTGAAGGCGTCGGCGGTGGCGCCGGCAAAGCCGCCGATCACGTCGCCCTTGCCGAGTTTCCGGACCTTTTTGGCGTTGGACTTGATCACGGTCTGGCCGATCGAGACCTGGCCGTCGCCGCCGATCACGACTTTGCCGCCCTTGCGGACCGTCAAAATCGTGGTGCCGTGCCAGACCGGCGAGCTGTTCTGGGTATCCTGCATGACGTACCTCGTTGTCGGGCCTGATTTAGGCGGTCGGGGGCAAGGGGACAACAGGCGCACAACGGGCCGTTCCGGCCTCAAATTCGCTCACCATAGGCGGAAGTGCTGCCCTGCCGGAGCGTTCCCGCAGTAGCGAAGGCGTCATTTGGCTGTTAAAAGACCGGCGTTTTCGGCCCCCGAGCCAGGATGAGAGCTAGTTTCAATGCGCACCGCGACGATCAAGCGCAAGACCAAGGAAACCGACATCGAGGTCACCGTGAACCTCGATGGCACCGGCGTGGCCAATATCGCGACCGGCATCGGCTTTTTCGACCATATGCTCGATCTCCTCGCCCGCCATTCCCGCATCGACCTCACGGTCAAGGCGGTTGGCGACCTGCACATTGATCATCACCATACCACCGAAGACACCGGCATCGCGCTTGGCCAGGCGGTCAAGCAGGCGCTCGGCAACATGGCGGGCATCACCCGCTATGCCGGCGTGCACATGCCCATGGACGAGACGCTGTCGCGCGTGGTCATCGACATTTCGGGCCGCCCGTTCCTGGTGTTCAAGGCCGACTTCCCTCGCGACAAGATCGGTGAGTTCGACACCGAGCTGGTGCGCGAATGGTTCCAGGCTTTTGCCATGAACGCCGGCGTGACTCTCCACGTCGAGACCCTATATGGCGATAACAGCCACCATATCGCCGAGTCCTGCTTCAAGGGCCTGGCGCGGGCGCTGCGCACCGCCGTTGCGATCGATCCCAAGACGGCGGGCGAAATTCCGTCCACCAAGGGCTCGCTCGGCGGCTGACATCTCCGTTTTGGTGGCAAACGCCGCCGGCGGCATCACTGAATTCTTGAAAACGGGGCATCGAAAATGCCTGTCTACACAGTTCACGCTCCCACCCCAGGCGGGGCCGACCTGCGCGCGACCGACAGATTCGTGTTCGTGCGCGACGGCTTCCATTTCTGGGCGATGATCTTTGGGCCACTCTGGCTGGCCTGGAACAGGCTTTGGCTGGCCCTGATCGGCTGGATCGTTTTCCTCGCCGCGTTCGATGCCGGGCTACACAGCCTCGGTGTCGGCCGGAGCTCGATTGTCTTCGCCAACACCATCGTCGCGCTGCTGATGGGCTTCGAGGCCTCGAGCCTGCGCCGCTGGACGCTGTCGCGCGGCAAGTGGCGGCAGCTCGACGTCGTCGTCGCTGACGACGAGGACACCGCCGAGCGCCGCTTCTTCGAGCGCTGGAGCCAGAAGCAGCGCGGCATCGTCAACGATCAATGGGCCGTCGATCGCGGCGGCCCGCCGCCGACCCGCGGCGTACCGGGTCAGCCATTCTCAAGTCCGCCGCCGATGCCGGCCGGCGGCATTATCGGATTGTTTCCAGAACCGGGAGGGTCAAGATGAGCGTCGCCATCATCGATTACGGTTCCGGGAATCTGCATTCCGCCGCCAAGGCTTTCGAGCGCGCCGCGCGCAGCCTTGAGAACGGCGAGAAGGTGTTCGTCACCAGCGATCCGGACCGGGCCTACAGTGCCGATCGTCTCGTGCTGCCGGGCGTTGGCGCCTTCGCCGATTGCCGGCGCGGTCTCGACGCCGTCAACGGCATGGTCGAGGCGATCACCGAAGCCGTGCGCGTCAAGGCGCGGCCCTTCCTCGGCATCTGCGTCGGCATGCAGCTGATGGCGAGCCGCGGCAAGGAACATGTCATCACCGAAGGCCTGAACTGGATCGGCGGCGACGTCGAGAAGATCACGCCGCGCGACGAGAGCCTGAAGATCCCGCACATGGGATGGAACACGCTCGACCTGTTGCAAGAGCATCCGGTGCTGAACAAGCTGCCGCTCGGCCCGAAAGGCCAGCACGCTTATTTCGTGCACTCCTACCACCTCAACGCAGCCAATGAGGCGGACGTGCTCGCGCGCGCCGAGTATGGCGGGCCTGTCACCGCGATCGTCGGCAAGGACACCGTCATCGGCACGCAGTTTCACCCCGAGAAGAGCCAGCGTTTTGGTCTGGCTCTGATCTCGAACTTTTTGCGATGGAAACCGTGATCCTCTTTCCTGCCATCGACCTCAAGAACGGCCAGTGCGTGCGCCTCGAGCAAGGCGACATGGCGCGCGCGACCGTGTTCAATCTCGATCCTGCCGCGCAGGCCGAGAGCTTCGTCACGCAGGGCTTTGAGTATCTCCACGTCGTCGATCTCGACGGTGCCTTCGCCGGCAAGCCGGTGAATGCGCAGGCGGTCGAAGGGATGCTGAAGACGATCAAGATCCCTGTGCAGCTCGGAGGCGGCATTCGCGATCTCGCGACCATCGAAGCCTGGCTCGAGAAGGGTATCACCCGCGTCATCATCGGCACGGCCGCGGTACGCGATCCCGAGTTGGTGAAGGCGGCTGCGAAAAAATTCCCCGGCCGCGTCGCGGTCGGGCTTGATGCCCGCGACGGCAAGGTCGCGGTCGAAGGCTGGGCCGAGACCTCGCAGGTGACGGTGCTGGAGATCGCGCAGCGTTTCGAGGATGCCGGCGTCGCCGCGATCATCTTCACCGACATCGCGCGTGATGGCCTGCTCAAGGGTCTGAACCTCGATGCGACCATCGCGCTTGCCGACGCCATCTCGATTCCCGTGATCGCCTCCGGCGGCCTCGCCTCGATCGAGGACGTCAAGGCGATGCTGACGCCGCGCGCCAGGAAGCTCGCGGGCGCGATCGCCGGCCGGGCGCTCTATGATGGCCGGCTCGAACCCGCCGCCGCCCTCACTTTGATCCGCAACGCGCCCGGGAGCTGACACATGTTCAAGGTCCGCGTGATCCCCTGTCTCGACGTCAAGGACGGCCGCGTCGTCAAGGGCGTCAACTTCGTCGATCTGCGTGACGCCGGCGATCCCGTCGAAGCCGCGATCGCCTATGATGCCGCCGGCGCCGACGAGCTGACCTTCCTCGACATCACCGCGACGCATGAGAACCGCGGCATCATGCTGGACGTGGTTCGGCGCACGGCGGAGGCCTGCTTCATGCCTGTTACCGTCGGTGGCGGCGTGCGTGAGGTCAACGACATCAAGACGCTGCTGCGCGCTGGCGCAGACAAGGTCTCGATCAACAGCGCCGCGGTGTCGCGGCGCGAGTTCGTCAAGGAAGCCGCCGAGAAATTCGGCGGGCAGTGTGTCGTGGTCGCGATCGACGCCAAGCGGGTCAAGCGCGCCGGCGGCTCCGAGCGCTGGGAGATTTTCACCCACGGCGGCCGTAACTCGACTGGTATCGACGCCATCGAATATGCCCAGGAGGTGGTCTCGCTCGGCGCTGGTGAAATCCTGCTCACCTCGATGGACCGTGACGGCACCAGGCAGGGTTTTGACATTCCGCTGACCCGGGCGATTGCCGACAGCGTTCCCGTTCCCGTGATTGCCTCGGGAGGCGTCGGTAACCTCGACCACCTCGTCGACGGTATCCGCGACGGGCGCGCCACCGCCGTGCTGGCCGCCTCGATCTTCCATTTCGGGGAATTCACCATCCGTGAAGCCAAGGAGCACATGGCCCGGCGTGGACTACCCATGCGCCTGGATGCCTGACGACTCCGCTTCATAAAAATGCTACATAGGCTGGCAGGGATTGGCCTCTGGCCGGATGTGTTTCTGAGTATTCAGTATGCCGCGTTTCACGATCCACGATCTGGCCGCAACCATCGATGCCCGCGCGGCGTCCGGTGGCGAGGGCTCCTATACCCGCAAGCTCCTCGACAAGGGCGCCGAACATTGCGCCAAGAAGTTCGGTGAGGAAGCAGTCGAAACCGTAATCGCAGCAGTCGAAAACGATCGCGATCATCTGATCGCCGAGGGTGCCGACCTGCTCTACCATTTCCTTGTGCTGCTCAAGGCCCGCGGCATAAAGCTGGAAGAGGTGGAAGCGGCGCTGGACAAGCGGACAAATATGTCCGGGTTGGAAGAGAAAGCGTCTCGCAAGGGCGGCAGCTAGTCGAGCTCTTTACGGAGAAGGTCGCGTCATGGATATCCGCGCACCCGAGCAGCAGTATAATCCGTACCGCATCTATACGCGCGAGCAGTGGTCGCGATTGCGCGACGACACGCCGATGACGCTGGAGCCGGGCGAGTTCGACCGGCTGCGCTCGCTGCACGATCGCCTCGATCTCAAGGAAGTCGAGGATATTTATCTGCCGCTGTCGCGACTGCTCTCGATCTATGTCGATGCGATGCAGCGCCTGTACTACGCGGAGCGCCAGTTCCTCAACATCCGCGACCGCAAGATGCCCTACGTCATCGGCGTCGCCGGTTCGGTCGCGGTCGGAAAGTCCACCACCGCCCGCGTGCTCCAGGCACTGCTGGCGCGCTGGTCGCCGCGTCCGAAGGTCGAGCTGATCACCACCGACGGATTTCTTTACCCGAAGGCCCTGCTCGAGCAGCAAGGCATCCTCCAGAAGAAGGGTTTTCCGGAGAGCTACGACCTGCCGCTGCTGCTCGGGTTTCTGTCCGATATCAAGGCGGGCCGCCGCCATGTGCGCTCGCCGGTCTATTCGCATTTGACCTACGACATCGTGCCGAACGAATGGGCCGAGATCGACCAGCCTGACATCCTGATCGTCGAGGGCGTCAATGTGCTGCAGACCGGCAAACTGCCGCGCGACGGCAAGGCGGTGCCGGTGGTCTCCGACTTCTTCGATTTCTCGGTCTATATCGACGCCGACGAGGCGGCGCTGCGGCGCTGGTACATCAAGCGCTTCCTGGCGCTGCGCGACACCGCGTTCACCAATCCAAAGTCCTACTTCAACCGCTATGCCCTGTTGTCGGACGAGGAGGCCACCGCCACCGCGACCGCGATCTGGGAGCGCACCAACCTCGCCAATCTCGAGGACAACATTTTGCCGACCCGCCCCCGCGCAACGCTGATCCTGAAGAAGGGCGCGGACCACGCGGTGGAGAGCGTGGCGCTCAGGCGGCTGTAAGCAGCGGCGCTGTAGGGTGGGCAAAGCGTAGCGTGCCCACCAATTCGTTCGACCATGCAGAGGTGGTGGGCACGGCGCGGTGCGCCTTTGCCCACCCTCCGGCTTCACGCTTCGTGGCACGCTTGTCCCCGCACCGTCATTGCGAGCGTAGCGAAGCAATCCAGAATCCCTCAGCGGGAGGCAATCTGGATTGCTTCGTCACAAGTGCTCCTCGCAATGACGAAGGAGAGACCTTTCTACACCGCCAGCTGCCGCGCCGCCGCCAGCCCCGCCAGTGCCTCGTCCAGCTTCTCGCGATCGAGCGGCTTGATCAAAAATCCGTTCATGCCCGCTTCGAAGCAGGCGTAGCGATCTTCCACCAGCGTGTTCGCCGTGAGTGCGAGGATCGGCGTGTGGCGGCCGCCGGTGGCAGCCTCATGCGTGCGGATGCGTTTCGTTGCTTCGATGCCGTCGAGCTGCGGCATCTGGATGTCCATCAAGACCAGATCATAGGGCGTGCCGGCCGAGCTGGCCGCAAGCCACGATTCCAGCGCGGCCTCGCCATGGACCGCGATGACGACGCGGTGGCCGAGTTTTGTGAGAAGCGACCGCATCAAGAGCGCGTTTATCTCGTTGTCCTCGGCGACGAGGATTGAAAGACCTTTCGCGGGCGTTCGGATCGCGGCGGGCTCGACAGGCTCGGGCGCGAGATCGGGCGAGGCGACTTCCGGCGCCAGCGAGAGGCGCGTGGCGAGCGACGCTGCGCGCAGCGGCTTGACCAGAAAGCCGGTGAAGGCCGGCGAGAGCTTGTCATGACGCGAGCTGGGCGTCAGCAGCACGAGCCGCTGCGTCGCATGGGCGCGGGCAACTTCGCCCAGGCGATCGGCAGCAGCCGGACCGAGTGCGCGGTCGATCAGCACCGCATGCCATGAGCGTTCCGGCAACAACGCTTCCGCGGCGGACGTATCGGAGACCAGGCAGGTCTGGCCGCCCCAGCGCTCCAGCCGGCGCGCGATCAGGGACGCTTCGATGCCGTCGGCGACCAGCAGCATCGATTTGCCGGCGAGGTCCGGACTCGGGAACGCGGTTTGTCCGGCGTCGCCCTGTGATGGCGCGAGCGGGATTGCGACCTCGAAGGTCGAGCCTTTGCCGGGCTCGCTCTCCAGGGTGATGCGGCCGCCCATGCGCTTGACGATGCGCTCGCTGATGGCGAGGCCAAGCCCGGTGCCGCCATAGGTGCGGGCGACGCGGTCGTCGGCCTGTTCGAATTCGCGGAAGATGCGCGACTGCGCTTCGGGCGCGATGCCGATGCCGGTGTCGCGGACCAGGAAGCTGATCTCGTTCGGCCAGATGCCGGGCTCGACGATCAGCGCGACGCCGCCGCTCGCGGTGAACTTAATGGCGTTGCCGGCGAGGTTGAGCAGCACCTGGCGCAGCCGCGCGGCATCGCCCGTGACCTCGAGCGGCAATCGCTCGTCGACATAGGCTGCGATCTCGAGGTTCTTGGCCTGCGCGCGGGGCGCCAGCAGTTCGGTGACCTCTTCAATCAAGGTTGAGAGCGCAAAGGGACGTTGGTCGAGATCGAGCTTGCCGGCTTCGATCTTGGAATAGTCGAGCAGCTCCTCGATCAGCGCCATCAGCGCTTCGCCGGAGGTTTTCACCGCCCTCGCGTAAGTCGTCTGCTCCGGCGTCAGCGCGGTGTCGAGCAAGAGGCCGCCCATGCCGATGATGCCGTTCAGGGGGTTACGGATCTCGTGCGAGGCCATTGCGAGGAAGCGCGATTTGGCGCGGTTGGCGGCGTCGGCCTGATCACGGGCATCCGACAGGGCGCGTTCGGTCTCGGTGCGGTCGGTGACGTCGCGGCCGACACTCTGCAGTTCGGCGGGCTGGCCGGCATCGAGCCGCACGAAACCTTCGCGCCAGGCGATCCAGCGCGCGCCGAGCGGGGTGGAAATTCTCTGGTCGTGGACGTGCGTGCCGTTGCTCTCGCGCGCGCTGTCGCCCTGTTCGAGCACGTCGAAGTCGAACCGTGTGCCGATCAGCGCGCTGCGCGTCTGCCCAGCCAGCGCGCAATAGGCGTCGTTGGCGAAATTGATGCGGCCCTGGTGGTCGCGCAGCACGATCAGGTCACCCTGCGATTCGAACAGGCTGCGGGCGCGCTCTTCGGCTTCCTTCAGCTCCCAATTGCGATCGATCAGCGCCTCGTTATGGGCGGCGAGCTTGCGCATCCGCTTGTTGACGAAGCGCAGCCGCATGCTGAGCGTCGCGAGGCCAAGGCAGGCCAGCGCGAACAGGAAGCTCGCGCCGATCGCAAACGTGTTGGGATCGTAGCCGGAATTTTGTGCGCGGCTGCCGGTGACGAAGCCATAGGCGCCGCCGAACGTCGCCGAGAAGATCATGAAGGAGCGGATCGCGAAAGCAATTCGGGGGTGCTGTCGCCTGAAGCGGCGCATGTGCACCTTGATCCGGAACGTCCGACCCATCGCCACCGACCCTGATTCCTGAAGTCCCGCCACCGCCGTTTGCGACGATGTCTCGCCGACCTTGCGAACAGCTTGAGGCTTTGGGGCCGCCTCCAAACAGGGTTGACGAGGTGTTAATGCCTCAGAGGGAGGCGGCCTGAAGGGGGAGAGGGCGGTGGCCGTCATGAGCGCCGACGATCAGCGCCGCGGCCTCGCGCTGCGAGAACGATTTCGAGCGCACATAGATGCGGTAATCGGCCGGGCCTTCGGTGGAGAGATAAATGACCGGGCCGCCATCGACCGGCTGGGCGGCAATCGTGATCAGGCGTGCCGCCGGATTGGCCTGGCACGACTCTGTCTCGGAGCCGAGACCGTCGTCCACGACCGCAAAGTCCGCGGCGTCTGCATCGTCGGTGATCTGGACCCGCACCGTGGCCCGCGACTGGTCGTCGGTGAAGGCGACATGGACGCCGGCCGTCCAGAACAGGGATGTCAGCTCGACTGAAGTATCGCCGAGGGCGACGCAGGGATGGGAGACCGATCCAATCTCGCCGCGGGCGAATATCGCAGCCGCCAACAGGGGAACCACTGAGGCCAGGACCTTGAAACGCAACATGACACTCTACTCGCCAAGCTACTCGCGAAGGCCGCTCGGGAACTTGTGGGCCTATGGTTTGCAGAGCGTAAAGGAAACTCGTTACCGCCGGGTTGATGCGCTGGATGATCAGGCCATCTGGCGCACATCCTCCGCGAGTGCGCGATAGGACAGCGCTTCGGCGAGATGCAGCCGGCCGATCTTGTCGGCGCCGTCGAGGTCGGCGAGCGTGCGCGCCACCCGCAGCACGCGATGGTAGCCGCGCGCCGACAGCCGCATGGTTTCGGCGGCCTCGCGCAGCAGCTTTTGTCCCTGCGCGTCCGGCTTGGCGATGTCTTCGAGCACGGACGCCGGCGCCTCGGCATTGGTGCGAACCTGCGGCAGACCGGCATCCGCGTAGCGCGCAAGCTGGATGTCGCGCGCCGCCGCGACGCGTGCGGCGACCTCGGCCGAGCCTTCCGCCGGCGGCGGCAGGATCAGATCCGCCGCGGTCACGGCCGGAACCTCGATCCGCAGATCGATGCGGTCCATCAGCGGGCCGGAGATGCGGGCCTGGTAGTCGCCGGTGCAGCGGTCGATGCGCCCGCGCTTGCAGGCATAGCCCGGCTCGAATGCATGGCCGCAGCGGCACGGGTTCATCGCCGCGATCAGCATGAAGCGCGCGGGATAAGTCACGCGGTGGTTGGCGCGGGAGACCGAGACCTCACCGTTCTCCAGCGGCTGGCGCAGCGAATCCAGCACGCGCGGATCGAACTCGGGCAGCTCATCGAGGAACAGCACGCCCTGATGCGCCAGCGAAATCTCGCCGGGCTTTGCGCGCATGCCGCCGCCGGTGAGCGCAGGCATGCTGGCGGAATGATGCGGCGAGCGAAACGGCCGCTGCGAGGTCAACGCGCCGCCTTTGATCTCGCCGGCGACGGAGGCGATCATCGAGACCTCAAGCAGTTCACCCGGCGACAGCGGCGGCAGGATCGAGGGCAGACGCGCCGCCAGCATCGATTTGCCTGCACCGGGCGCGCCGACCATCAGGAGGTGATGTCCGCCGGCGGCCGCGATTTCCAGCGCCCGCTTGGCGCTCTCCTGGCCCTTGATGTCGCGCAAATCGAGCAGGGAGGCTGCCGCCTCATGCACCTTCGGCACGGGCCGCGACAGCACCTGCGTGCCCTTGAAATGATTGGCGATCTGAATCAGCGAATGTGCGGCGACGATCTGGATATCCGGGCTCGCCCACGCCGCTTCCGAGCCGCAGGCCGCCGGGCAGATCAGGCCTTCCTCGCGCACATTGGCACCGATCGCGGCGGGCAGAACGCCGGCCACGGGCGCGATCGAGCCGTCGAGGCCAAGCTCGCCAAGCACGGTGAAACCCGTCAGCGCATCCGGCGGGATCGCACCGATCGCCGCCATCAGCCCAAGCGCGATCGGCAGGTCGTAATGGCTGCCTTCCTTGGGCAGGTCGGCGGGGGCGAGATTGACGATGATCCGCCGCGCCGGCAGCGCAAGCCCCGAGGCGATCAGCGCCGACCGGACCCGCTCGCGCGCCTCCGACACCGCCTTGTCTGGAAGGCCGACAATGGCGAACGCCGGCAGGCCCGGTGCGACCTGGACCTGTACGTCGACCGCACGAGCCTCGATCCCCTCAAAGGCGACTGTCGAAACCCGCTGAACCATGCTGCCCCCTCGCACAATTAGGGGTAGCAGACCGGGATCGCCCTGACAAGAACAATACGGGAACGATGATGGCGGCGCCGCGAGCCCTAACCAATCGTAAACGGGGTGCGGACACTACGCCTCGAATGCGACCGGCTCTCCTCAGCACATTCCAACGAATGTCCGCTACTCCTAGAGGTGCGGGATGGGCCGTGCTCTAACGGGTGAACAATTCAAATGCTTGCAAATCGCCGGAAGAGCGAACGTCGGATGTGCACCCGGCTTGCCAAGATTCATCTTGGCGCCGGATCGCTGCCGCGGGATTGCACGATCACGGATATCTCGGATGGTGGCGTGAAGGTCGTGGCGGAGTTCCTGGAATTGCCGCCGCAATTCACCATCATCTTCGCCCCCGACTATTCCCGCCAATGCCGCCTGCGCTGGCGCATCGGTTGCGAGTTTGGTGCGGAATTCACCGACTGAGCGCGCGTGATCCGGAAACTGTGAAGCGGTTTTCAAAAAGATCATGCGCTAACAATTGAGTCCCGAGGCGCGCTTCCTTAACGGGAATTTAGCGTTAATCGGCAAAGCATCTCTGATCAGTCCGCCGGCGGTGATCAGAGTATGTCCAAGCGTTCGTCCCTTGCCTCTTTCCCGGCGAGATTCCTGCTTCCCGCGCTCGCGGTGCTTGCCCTCGGTGGTTGCCAGACCACGAGCCTGGAGGACGTGACCGGCGCGCTTGGCACCGGCGGCAAATCCGACCCCGCGGCCACGGCCGACGCCAGGCCGGACATGGACGGCCTACGCGAGCGCTATCGCGCCAAGCCCAGCGATCCCGCCATCGCCCTCGACTACGGCAAGGCGCTGCGCCAGACCGGCCAGCGCGCCCAGGCGGTCGCCGTGATGGAGCAGGCCGTGCTTGCCCATCCCAGCAACAAGGCGCTGCTCGCCGGCTATGGCCGCGCGCTCGCCGACAACGGCAATTTCCAGCAGGCCTTCGACGTGCTCAGCCGCGCGCATACGCCCGAAGATCCGGACTGGCACATCCTGTCGGCGCAGGGCGCGGCGCTCGATCAACTCGGCCGCAACGAGGAAGCGCAGCAATATTATGCGACCGCGCTGAAGATCGTGCCCGACGAGCCGACCGTGCTGTCCAATCTGGGCCTATCCTACATGCTGCAAAACAATCTGCCGAAGGCCGAACAGGTGCTCGGCCGCGCTTATCAGCGCAATCAGAACGATGCGCGGGTCCGCGCCAATTTTGCGCTCGTGCTGGGATTGCAGGGCCGCGAGGCCGAGGCAGAGACTATCGTGAAGGCCGATCTGCCGCCGGATCAGGCGGCGGCAAAGGTCACGGCGCTGCGCCAGCTGCTGTCGAAGAAGCAGCGGCAGCGGGCGGAGAAGTAACCGGCCGCCGAGAGTCCAGCTCGCGCAAAAACGCTCTCGCCCTTACGACGCCTTGCGATGCGGAGCGGATCCGCGTCCCGTCCTGCCCTTCAGCTTCTTCAGCAGCGGTCCGAGCAGCGAACGCTTCGGCTTTTTCACCTCGCCGCGCCCGGCGAGGCGGTTGGCCATGTTCTGGAACAGCTCGGTGGTGCGGTGGCTCTTGGAGACTTCCGCGATCATCTGGCCGTTATTGGCCGCAGTCGAGAACAGCTTTGAATCGAACGGGATCACCGCGAGCGGCTGACTTTCCATGGTCTTGGCAAAGGATTTGACGTCGATCTCGGCGCGCTTGTGCATGCCGACCTGGTTGATGCAGTAGAGCGGCGGCCGGTCGTTCGGCCGCGCCGCCTTGAGCACAGTCAGCATGTTCTTGGTGTTGCGCAAATTGGCGAGATCCGGCTCGGCCACGATGACGATGTCGTCGGCGTTGACCAGCGCGCGCTTGGTCCACGCCGACCATTGATGCGGCACGTCGAGCACGATGCAGGGCGTGGTCATGCGCAGCGTATCGAAAATCGCATCGAACGCTTCCGCACCGAAATCGTAGACGCGATCAAGTGTGGCGGGTGCAGCAAGCAGGCTGAGGCGCTCGGTACATTTGGAGAGCAGGCGCTCCATCAGCGCCGTATCAGGCCGATCCTGCGACAGCACCGCGTTCGCGATGCCCTGCGCCGGATCCTGGTTGTAGTCGAGGCCGGCGGTGCCGAAGGCGAGGTCGAGATCGATCACGACGGAATCGAGCGCGAGGTCGCGCGCGATGGTCCAGGCCACGTTGTGCGCGACGGTGGAGGCGCCGACGCCGCCCTTGGCGCCGACCACTGCGATGACCCGGCCGGTGATGATGGCCTCGGAAGCCGAGAACAGGCTGCAGATCGAGCGCACGACGTCGAGGGTCTCGACCGGCCCAACCACGTAGTCGTTGACGCCGCGACGCACCAGCTCGCGATAGGGCGCGGTGTCGTTCGGATTGCCGATCACGACGACGCGGGTGCCGGGATCGCAGACGCCGGCGAGGTCGTCGAGCCCTTCGAGGATGTCGCGCGTGCCGTCGGATTCGATCACGATGACGTTCGGCGTCGGCATCGTGTCATAGATTTCGATCGCCGCGGCGAGGCCGCCGCTCCTGGCGGTGAGATGCGCTTTGCCGAGACGGCGATCCTGCCCGGCCGCCGTCATCGCAGCGAGCGTCTGCTCGGTCTCGCAAAAGGCCTGCACCGAGATACGCGGAACCGGCGCAATGTGTTCCTCGGGGTGCTGCGGGTCGTCCGCCTCTTCGTCGTGGACGTTTGTCATTTGCCTGTGTCGCTGAGTTTGGCCTTGTCAGCCTCGGGATACATGGTCGTGGTCGCATTGCCCTTGCGGTAGCGGTCGAAGGCGATGTCGCGTCGTGCGGTGTAGGCCGGCGTCTCCGCGCGCGGTTGCTCGAGGTCGGCGGGGTTGTCGATCATCGCGGCAAGATTGCGCTGGGTGGCGCAGCCGAGATTGAAGTAAGGCCGGTTCTCGTTGTAGCCGGGGTCCAGGATCGACGGTCCCATGTCCTCGGGCCACAGCCCGCAGGGACCGGCCACCGCCGCGATCTTGGAATAGCTCAGCCGGATGGTCGGCAGCAGGGCGGGATCTTCGGGACGATAGGGATGCTGGACGATGGCGCGCGACGGTACGCCGCCGCTGCCGAGCACGGTCCGGATCTCGTGATAGGTCGCCGCCGCGGCGCGCGAGTTCGCGGTGTCGATGGGCACGTCGACGACGACGGAGCCGGTGCCTTCGCGCACCCAGTCCTGGGCGATGCCCTTCACGTCAGCGTGCTGCGCGGCCGAAAGGCCGCCGCGCGCCTTGCCGACGAAGATCACGATCGAGCGCTTGCCTTCCTGCACCGCGATCGGGTGACGCATGCGATAGTCGGTCGGCACCGTCTGGGTGGTGAGGACCTCGCCCGTGGTGTTGCAGGCTCCCAGCATGACGGAGAGCCCCGTCAGCGCGAGCGCAATGCGCAAATTGCGACGTCGATCGGTTGTCTTCGTCATCGCCCGGTCCCCTCTTGCCCCTGTCTTGTCCAGTTTCTTGCCCCGGTCCCCAAACCGTTCGTGTCAGTCGATGATGAAGCCGAAATCGCCGCGATTGCCGTCGATCGGATCAACGCGTTGCGCGATTCCGTAGAGGCGGTTCATGCGGCCGAGCAGCGCCGACTGCGCATCCGAGGACGGCGCGAAGCCGTCATCGGGCCGCGATAATTCTTTCTGGGCGACCGCGCGCACCACATAGGGGGTTACGATCACCATCAGCTCGGTCTCGTTGTTGACGAAGTCCTGGCTGCGGAACAGCGCGCCGAGGATCGGCACCTGGTCGAGGCCGGGCAGGCCGTTGATCGCCTGCTTGGTCTGCTGCTGGATCAGGCCGGCCATCGCCATCGAGCCGCCCGAGGGAATCTCGAGCGTGGTCTCGGCGCGGCGGGTCTGGATCGAGGGAATGGTGATGGAGCTCGATGAGCTTGAGGACAGCGCTTGCGTCACCGTGATGGCGTTCTGGTTCGACAGCTCCGACACTTCCGTCATCACCCGTAGGCTGATCCGGCCTTCGCTGAGCACAACCGGCGTGAAGTTCAGTGAGATGCCGAATTTCTTGTAGGTGATCTGGGTGGTACAGACATGCGTGGTCGGATCGCAGGCATAGCCCCCGGGAATTGGAAATTCGCCGCCCGCGATGAAGGTCGCGGATTCACCGGAGATCGCGGTCAGGCTCGGCTCGGCCAGCGTCCGCATCACGCCCGCGGTTTCCATCGCGCGCATCGTGGCGTTGACAGTGGCCACGCCCTTCGCGAGGCCCGTGACGCCAAGCCCGTTGCTGCTGACCAGCGGCCCGCCGCTGGCCGAGAACGGGTTGGAGTTGTTGAAATTCACCACCGCGGTGCCGGCATTCAGGCTGGCGCTGAGATCGACGCCCAATTGCTTGACGATATCGCGGCGGACTTCGCCGACGACGACTTTCAGCATCACCTGGTCGCGGCCGCGCACGACGATGTTGTTGACGACCTTTTCGGCGCCGCCGACGAGCTTGGCGGCGACGTCGCCGGCCTGCTGGGCCTCGACCGGGCTCGACACCGAGCCGGTCAGCATCACGCTGTCGCCGATGCCCTCGACCTGCACGCCTGGCAGCGACTGGCGTAGCGCCGTTCGCATGCCGTTGAGGTCGCGCTTGACCGCGATGTCGTAGGAAGCAACCTGCTGGCCATCGGCGGTGAAGAACACCACATTGGTCTGGCCGACCTGGCCACCGATGATATAGGCGCGCTGCGCCGAGCGGATCACCGCGTTGGCGATCTTGGGATCGGCCACCAGCACGTCCTTGACCTCGCGCGGCAGGTCGATGACGACCGACTTGCCGACGCCGAGCGACAGTGAGCGCGTTCGCGCCGGCGCGATGGTCGCGACCGGTGACACGCCGAGGTCCGGCGCCTGCATCGGCGCCTGGTCTCCGACCGGCGCATCCGCAGCGCGGACCCAGTCGGGGGCTGCGACCAGCCCCAACATCAGCATTGCCCCGACCCAGAACGAGCCGGCGCGCTTCCCCCGAATGCGCAGGCCCGTCCGATTGTCCCCGTAGTTCATCATGTCCCCATCACTTCTGTGACGTCATTTGTCGCGTTTGCACGCCGTAGCGGATCACGTTCACGCCGCTGCTCTGACGCTTTCGCGCCTGGTCCTCTGGCCCACCGTCGGAGGCGCTGGCATCGGCGATGCTGCGCAGTGCGAGTGTCAGCGAGCCGCCCTGACGCGAGGCCGAGAGCGTCGCGACCTGGTCGGGCCGGAGCTCGAGCGTGACGGTCTTGCCGACCACGGCGTTCTGGCCGTCTTTTTCCTTCGGTGCCTGGTCAATCGCGAGCACGCGGATGTTGGTCAGGATGACCTCCGACAGGATCAGGTCATCGCCGCCGGTCGAGTTGGCGCCTTCAGGATTCTTCTGGCGGCGCGTCAGGACGATGTCGACGCGGTCGTTCGGCAGGATGAAGCCGCCGGCCGCGGTCTCGGCGGAGATCTCGGTGGACACGGCCCGCATGCCGGACGGCAGGATCGCGGCCATGAAGCCGGAGCCGTCAGCCTTCACCAGCTTCTGCTCGCGGATCGGCTCGCCCTGCATCAACGGCACGCGTGCGATCGAGCCGGCGATCTGGGTCTGTGCCTCGGGCCTGCTGTCGCGGCGGATGAAGGCGCTGCTTGCGGTCGATTGCGGCCAGGTCTGCCATTGCAGATCCTCGGCCCTCACGGCCTGGCCGAGCTGAATGTCGGATTTGGCGACGAGCACCTCGACCGTGGGCAGCTTCTCGGCCACCGGGAGCGCGGGCGCGGGCTTGTTGTCGTAGCCGCTCGCCAGATACGCAGCGACGCCGCCGGCGCCGAGCGCAATGACGAGAACGACAATGCGTGCGGTGTTCATACGCTTCTACTCTTACGCAGGGCACTCGAACCGCACATGGCGGGTTCCCCGGCGTCGATGAGTAGGGAGTAAAAGTATAAGGGGTGTTGCGAGGCCGAGTGTGATGGTCCGTGACGACGCGAGTTTTGGGCAGATGGTGAATGCCGCGTTATTCGGACAGCGCCCGGCCCCGTAGAATCACGCAAGTGCGCCCCTGCGTTCGCATGAGACGCGGGGCGTCATGGTGAACGGGTGGTTAGTGAAGGGAGGGATGTGTTTCTATCGATCTCCGCAGCCCGGATGAAGCGAAGCGCAATCCGGGGCAGCTGAGCGTGTTGTCGGAATCCCGGATTTCGCTTCGCTCCATCCGGGCTACGAGCCGGGGCTACTTCGCCCGCTTCTGCTCGATCACGTCCCAGACTTTCGCCGCAGCATCCGGGCCGCCGAGCCGCGCGATGGCGCGGATGCCGGTGGGCGAGGTGACGTTGATCTCGGTGAGATTGCCGTTGATGACGTCGATGCCGACGAACAGCAGGCCGCGCTCGCGCAGCGCCGGGCCGACGGTGGCGCAGATCTCGCGTTCGCGAGGCGTCAGTTCGGTCTCCTTTGCCGCACCGCCACGCACCATGTTGGAGCGGAGGTCGTCGGTGGCCGGCACGCGGTTCACCGCGCCTGCGAATTCGCCATTGACCAGGATGATGCGCTTGTCGCCCAGCTTCACCTCGGGGATGAACTGCTGGATCACCCAGCACTCCTTGAAGGTGACCGAGAACATGTCGAACAGCGAGCCGAAATTCATGTCCTGCGGCATCACCCGAAACACCGCGGCGCCGCCATGGCCATGCAGCGGCTTCATCACGACGGCACCGTACTTGTCGCGGAACGCGTTGATCTCGTCGAGGTCGCGCGAGATCAGGGTCGGCGGCATCAACTGCGGAAAATTCATCACGAACAGTTTTTCGGGCGCGTTGCGCACCGAGGCCGGGTCGTTGACGACCAGCGTCTTCGGGTGAATGCGCTCGAGCAGATGCGTCGAGGTGATGTAGGCGAGATCGAACGGCGGATCCTGGCGCAGCAGCACGACGTCAAAGCCGTTCAGCGCCTCGCGCTTGGGCTCGCCGAGGGTGAAGTGGTCGCCAGACTCGTCGCGCACGGTCAGGAGCTGGACGGGCGCAACGATCTCCTCGCCGACCATCGAGAGCTTGTCGGGCGTGTAATAGGACAGGCCGTGGCCGCGCTTCTGCGCCTCCAGGAGCAGCGCAAAAGTGGAATCGCCCTTGATGTTGATGCGGGCGATAGGGTCCATCTGGACGGCGACGTTCAGTTTCATGGTCTGCCTTTCAGGTCGAGGCGTCGAATGCCGCCAACACATGGCGTGGAAGTGATCGCGGCGCAATCAGCATGGCATCGAATCGCAATTCGAATTCCGCATGCTCGGGATGCGTGGCAAGCCAGCCCTGCGCGGCGTCGATGATACGCTGCTGCTGGCGCGGCGTTACCGCATAGGCGGCCTCATCGAGGCTGGCGCGCGCCTTGACCTCGACGAAGGCAATCAGATTGCGACGCCGCGCCACGAGGTCGATCTCGCCATGCGGGGTGCGGTAGCGCTTGGCCAGGATGCGGTAGCCCTTCGCCATAAGGAAGGCAGCGGCGCGGCTCTCGGCCGAGATGCCGGTGCGGAACGCGGCGACGCGCTCAGGCGAGGCGATCTTCGGTTCCTGTTTAGGCTCATGTTTCGGTTCTTGGGCATCCTTAGTCTTCGCCATCGCGGCCCCGCAAATCTTTTGCGAGCTCGAGCGCGCGGGCATAGACCTCGCGGCGTGGCCGTCCCGAGAGCGCGACGGCGTGCGCGACGGCGTCCTTGACGCTGTGCGTGGCGAGCTGCTCGCGCAGCAGGTCATCCAGCGCGTCCGATGTCAGCACGTCGGCATCCGCAGCGGGCGGAGCGATCACCAGCACGAATTCGCCGCGCGTCTCCAGCGTGTCTGCCTCGCGCGCCAGCTCGTAGAGCTTCGCGCGCGAAATCTCTTCGTGCAGTTTCGTCAGCTCGCGGCAGATCGCGGCTTCACGGTTGCCCATGATCTCGGCGAGCTCGGCGAGCGTGTCCTGCACCCGGTTGCCGGAGTCGAACATCACCAGCGTCGCATCGATGCGGGCGAGTTCGGCCAGGCGCGACCGCCGCGCGGCGGATTTCGACGGCAGAAAGCCCTCGAAGAAGAAGCGGTCGGTCGGCAGGGCCGCGACCGACAGCGCCGCCAGCACCGAGGACGGGCCGGGCAGCGCGTAGACCGCGTGGCCCGCAGCGCAGACCTCGCGCACCAGCTTGAAGCCGGGATCGGAGATCAGCGGCGTGCCGGCATCCGACACCAGCGCGACCGAGCCACCTGCCGCGAGCGCCTCCAGGATCTTTGGTCGCGCGGCCTCGGCATTGTGCTCGTGATATTGCTTGAGCTGCGCCGAGATGTCGTAACGCTCCGTCAGGCGCCGCGTGATCCGGGTGTCCTCGCAGGCGATGACATCGACCCCGGCGAGCGTCTGGAGCGCGCGCAGGGTGATATCGCCGAGATTGCCGATGGGGGTCGCGACCAGATAGAGGCCCGCCGCCGGTTTCGGCGCGGTGAGCCGATGGGCGTCGATGGAGAAACCGCGCGGGGCGGCGTCTGTGCCTTCAGGCGTATTTATTGGGGCCGGCTTTGCGCGCATAATGAATCGAACTTAGGCATGATCCCCGGGGCTGGGAACCGGTCCTTCGAAAAAGATCGTGCCACGCCAGGATATTGAGGCTTGATACTAAGACTTAGGCGAGGAAGGACTGGAATGTGATCCATCCGGTATCACATTCCCTCGGGAATGAAGCGTCAGCACCTTATTCGCGGCGGAAACCCCGCCTTGATGCTGGATGACGGACGGGGAATAGCCAGCCGGGAACCAAGGGCGGCCGCGTTAAGCGGGTATTATCCTTTTGTTTTGGTTAACTATTTGCCGACAATATGCCTGAATCTGCGGCTTCTGTCGCGGGCGAAGAATGTTGTGACTGGCCGGCTGCGGTCGATCAGAAGAGAAGCTGCCATGGTGCGCCCGCGCGATCCGAAGTCTCCCGTCCCGGGGCCCCGATTAACAGGGGCGACCCGGCGGAGTGCGCTTGGCCTGCTGCTCGGCACGCCCTTGCTGTCGGCCTGCGCTGGCGTGCAGCAGAGCCTCAGCCAGTTTTCCAGCCCGTTCTCGAGCTCCTCTTCATCGCCGGCCCAGCCGGCCGGCCCGCCGCAGCAGGCGACCACCGCCGGCACTGGTGGCGTGAAGGTTGGCGTGATTCTGCCGCTCTCGGCCGCCGGCAATGCCGGGCTTGCCGCGCAATCGATGCGCAACGCCGCAGAGATGGCGCTGGCCGAGTTCCAGAATCCGAACATCCAGCTCCTGATCAAGGACGACAATGGCAGCCCGCAGGGCGCGCAAGCGGGCGCGCAGCAGGCGGTCGACGAAGGCGCCGAGATCATTTTGGGACCGTTGTTCGCGCAATCGGTCCCGGCCGTGGCGCAGGTCGCGCGTACGCGCGGCATCTCGGTGATGGCGTTCTCCACCGATTCGAGCATTGCGGGCCGCGGCGTCTATCTGCTGAGCTTCCTGCCGGAGTCTGACGTCAATCGCATCGTCGAATATTCTGCCAGCATCGGAAAACGCTCGGTCGCCGTGCTCGTGCCGGACAATGCCTATGGCAATGTGGTCGAAGCCGCGGTGAAGGCCGCCGTGCCCAGGCGCGGCGGACGCATCGTTGCGTTCGAGAAATACGGCGCCGATCGCGCCACGCCGGCGCGTACCGTGGCGCAGCAACTCGGCAGCGCGGACGCCCTGTTCATTGCCGATGACGGCGATGCCGTCGTCTCGGTCGCGGACGCGCTGACCGCGGCGGGCGCGAATCTGCGCAACATCCAGCTGCTCGGCACCGGCCTGTGGGACAGCCCGCGTGTTTATGCGAGCCCGGCCTTGCAAGGCGGTCTCTACGCCGCGCCCGATCCCGCCGGCTTCCGCGCTTTCTCCGGCCGCTACCGCACCAAATACGGAGCCGATCCGATCCGCACCGCAACGCTCGCTTACGACGCCGTGGCTCTCGTCGCCGCACTCGCGCGCACGCAGGGCACCACGCGCTTCTCGCCTGACGTGCTCACCAATCCCTCAGGCTTCGCCGGCATCGACGGCCTGTTCCGCTTCCGCGCGGACGGCACCAATGAGCGCGGGCTCGCGGTGATGAAAGTGACGACGGGCGGCGGTGTCGCGGTCGCGGGCTCGCCGAAGAGTTTTGGGGCGTAGTTCGGAACGACGGTGCCGTAGGGTGGGCAAAGCGAAGCGTGCCCACGCATTTTTTGCGATCGAGAGAGTTCGTGGGCACGGCGCAAGTGCGCCTTTGCCCACCCGAGATCTCGCTATGCCGCGAGATCTGCGACCACCGCATCCAGCACCGGAAATCCGCTGCTCGTGACGCGCAGCCGTCCCGTCGCATCCACCGTGATCGCGCCTTCTTCGCGCAGCAGTGTGATGCGCTTGGGATCGAGCGAGCGGCCCGACAGCGCCCTGTAGCGCTCGGGGTCGATACCTTCAGCCAAGCGCAATCCCATCAGCAAAAATTCGTCGGCGCGTTCTTCGCTGTTGAGGAGATCGTCGGTGACGACACCGTGGCCGCTGCTTTCGACGCGCATCAGCCAGGCTTCGGGGCGCTTCTCGGTGGCGGTGGCATGGCGCACGCCGTCGATATCGAGGCGGCCGTGGGCGCCGGGACCGATGCCGGCATATTCCTCGCCGCGCCAGTACACCAGATTGTGCCGGCACTCGGCACCACGCCGCGCGTGGTTGGAAATCTCGTAAGCGGGCAGGCCCAGTCTGTCGCAGGTCTCCTGCGTCACATCATAGAGCGCGCGTGCGACCGCTTCATCCGGCGTCTTCAATTTGCCGGCCTGGTGCAGGCCGAAGAACGGCGTGCCCTCTTCGATGGTGAGCTGATAGAGCGACAGATGCTCGGCCGCTTCATCGATCGCGAGACGCAGTTCATCGGCCCACATCGCTGGCGTCTGGTCGGGGCGGGCGTAGATCAGGTCGAACGAGTAGCGGTCGAACGAGCGGCGCGCGATGGCGACAGCATCGAGCGCCTCGCGTGCGCTGTGCATGCGGCCCAGTGCTTTCAGCGAGGCATCGTCGAGCGCCTGCACGCCGAGCGAGACGCGGTTGACGCCGGCCGTGCGATAGCCGGCAAAGCGGGTGGCTTCGACGCTGGTGGGATTTGCCTCGAGCGTCACTTCGACGTTGTTGGCAACATTCCAGTGCTTGCCGATGGAATCGAGCACGGCGCCGACGGTTGCCGGCTGCATCAGCGAGGGCGTACCGCCGCCGAGGAAGATCGAAGTGACCTCGCGGCCGGGCGAGCGCTGCGCGGTCGTTTCGATCTCGCGCGCGAAGGCGCTCGTAAAGCGCGTCTCGTCGATCGCGGCATGGCGGACATGGCTGTTGAAGTCGCAATAGGGGCACTTCGACAGGCAGAACGGCCAGTGCACGTAGACGCCAAAGGCTTCCTTAGCGCGGCTCAAGGCAGATCTCCGCCAGTTTCACGAAGGCGCGGGCGCGGTGCGACAGGCCGAGGCCAAGCGGCGGCAGGCCGTGCTTCTCAATGCTGGTCATCTCGCCGAAGGTGCGGTCGTAACCATCCGGCAAAAACATCGGATCGTAGCCGAAGCCGGCTGTGCCGCGCGGTGGCCACACCAGCGTGCCGTCGACGCGGGCCTCGACCTCTTCGAGATGATCATCGGGCCAGGCCACGCAGAGCGCGGAGACGAAATGTGCCTTACGCCTGTCCGGCGTGGTGGCGCCGCGCTCCTGCAACAGGCGCTCGATCTGCGCCATCGCCGCGGCGAAATCCTTGGACGGTCCGGCCCAGCGCGCGCTGTAGATGCCGGGCGCGCCGTCGAGCGCGTCGACCACGATGCCGGAATCATCGGCGAAAGCGGGCAACTTCGTCGCCTGCGCCGCCGCGACCGCCTTGATCGCGGCATTGCTGCGGAAATCGTCGCCGGTCTCGTCCGGCTCGGGCAGGCCGAGTTCGCCGGCCGACACCACCTCGATGCCGTGAGGCGCGAGCAGCTCCTTCATCTCGGCGAGCTTGCCGGGATTATGGGTCGCGATGACGAGCTTTCCGGTGATTCGGCGGTGCATGGCTTATTGACTACGCGACCGCCAGTTTCTGCAAGTCAACAAGACGCGCGACGCCCTTGCGGGCGAGCGCCATCAGCGCCAGCAGCTCGTCTTGTGTGAACGGCTCACGCTCCGCCGTGCCCTGCACCTCGATGATGCGGCCATCTCCGGTCATGACGAAATTGGCGTCGGTCTCGGCCTCGGAATCCTCGGCATAATCGAGGTCGAGCACTGGCGTGCGTTTATAGATGCCGCAGGAGATTGCAGCGACATTGTCGCGCATCACGTTGGCCTTGATCATATTGCGCGTCTTCATCCAGTTGATGCAGTCGGCGAGCGCGACCCAGGCACCGGTGATCGAGGCGGTGCGGGTGCCGCCGTCGGCCTGGAGTACGTCGCAATCGACCGTGATCTGGCGCTCACCGAGGGCTTCGAGATCGACGATGGTGCGCAACGAGCGGCCGATCAGGCGCTGGATCTCGACAGTGCGGCCGCTCTGCTTGCCGGCGGAGGCTTCGCGGCGGGTGCGTTCGGAGGTCGCGCGCGGCAGCATGCCGTATTCGGCGGTGACCCAGCCGCGGCCCTGGCCCTTCAGCCAAGGCGGCAGGCGGTCCTCCAGCGTGGCGGTGACCAACACATGGGTGTCGCCGAATTTCACGAGACAGGAGCCTTCCGCGTATTTGACCACGCCGCGCTCCAGCGTCACGGGGCGCAATTCGTCGGGCGCACGGTGGCTTGGCCGCATGGGAAATCCTCCAAAACTCTCGAAAAAGGGCTATTCGCCGAGCTTGTAGGTGGGGCGAGGGTATGCGGCAAGGCCTTATTCACCCCTTGATTCACGACCCGCAAACGCCATGCTTGTCAGAACGGTCCCGGATGGACAAATTACAAGCATCCGAGAGGAGTTACCGTCTGTGGCCCATCACGATCCGATCCATCTGATCGCGCCGCGCGCAGGCCTCGCCCAGCTCAACGAGCGTTCCCGCGACATCTTTCGTCAAATTGTCGAAAGCTATCTCGCGACCGGTGAGCCCGTGGGCTCGCGCAACATCTCGCGGCTGATCGCAATGCCGCTGTCGCCGGCCTCGGTCCGCAATGTCATGGCCGATCTGGAACAGCTCGGCCTGATCTACGCCCCGCATACGTCCGCGGGTCGGCTGCCAACGGAACTCGGACTGCGTTTCTTCGTCGACGCGCTGATGCAGGTCGGAGATCTCACTGACGCCGAGCGGCAGTCGATCCAGAGCCAGCTCACCTCTGTCGGCCAGGCGCACTCGGTGGAGGCGGCGCTGGATCAGGCCTTGACGCGACTGTCCGGTCTCACGCGGGCCGCCGCGGTGGTGCTGACGCCAAAGTCCAATGCGCGACTGAAGCACATCGAGTTCGTCCGGCTGGAACCGGAGAAGGCGCTGGTGATCCTGGTCGGCGAAGACGGCCAGGTTGAAAACCGCGTGCTGACGCTGCCGCCGGGGGTTCCCTCCTCGGCGATCACCGAAGCCGGCAATTTCCTCAACGCCAGGATTCGCGGCCGGACGCTGGCCGAGGCACGGCTCGAGCTGGAAACCGCGCTCGGACAGGCTCGCGCCGAGCTCGATCAATTGACGCAGAAGGTGATCTCGGCCGGGATCGCGAGCTGGTCTGGCGGCGAAAACGAGGACCGCCAGCTCATCGTCCGCGGCCACGCCAATCTGCTCGAGGACTTGCACGCGCTGGAGGATCTCGAGCGGGTGCGCCTGTTGTTCGAGGACCTCGAGACCAAGCGCGGGGTGATCGACCTGTTGGGGCGCGCCGAAACCGCCGAAGGCGTGCGGATTTTTATCGGTTCGGAGAACAAGCTGTTTTCCCTGTCGGGCTCCTCCACCATCATCTCGCCCTATCGGGATGCCGCCGGCCACATCGTCGGTGTTTTGGGCGTCATCGGGCCGACGCGGCTGAATTATGCCCGCGTGATCCCGACCGTGGACTACGCCGCCCGCATCGTCAGCCGCCTTCTGGGGGGCTGACCGGCATTTGGGCTGATCACGGGCGCTTGATTTTCGGCGCCCGAAGCACGATATCCGGGCCAGCAAAATCCCTTGAGACCAGTTCGAGAAGAGAGCCGATGACCGATCGAGACCGGCAACCCGAAGACACGACTGCAGCGACCGGCGAGCCCGTGGTGTCAAAACCCTACATCATGCCCGACGATCCCGAGCCCGGTTCGGTGGAATTGTTGCAGAAGGAAGCCGCCGAGGCGCACGACCGCATGCTGCGGACGCTGGCGGAGATGGAAAATCTGCGCAAGCGCACCGCCAGGGAGGTCGCCGACTCCAAGCTCTACGGCGTCACCGGCTTTGCCCGCGACGTGCTCGACATCGCCGACAATCTCCAGCGCGCGCTCGATGCCGTTCCCGTCGAAGCCCGTGCCGCGGCCGATCCCGGCCTGACCTCGCTGATCGAGGGCGTCGAGCTCACCGAGCGCTCGCTGCTCAACGCGCTGGAAAAGCACGGCGTCAAGAAGTTCGATCCGCAGGGCCAGAAGTTCGACCCGAACTTCCAGCAGGCGATGTACGAGGTGCCGGATGCTTCGGTGCCCGCAGGCACTGTCGTGCAGGTCATGCAAGCCGGCTACACCATCGGCGAGCGCGTGCTGCGCCCGGCGCTGGTCGGCGTTGCCAAGGGTGGCGCAAAGCCCGCGCCCGCCGCGAACAGCAACGAAGCGAACTGAGCGGCATGAACCTCATCCCGAGGAGCGCGCTCGCGCGCGCCTCGGTCTGGCAGGTGAGCGCGCCTTACGCGCCCGCGGCGATATCCGCGGACTGAATCCGCTTCACGCCAGCCTTGGCCATATCGGCCCAGGCCTTTGCGAGTGAACCCTGATTGTCGATGCCGCGACAGGCGTCTTCCACGACGTAGACTTCAAAGCCCGCCTTGCGCGCATCGAGCGCGGTCCAGGCGACGCAGAAATCCGTGGCGAGACCGGCAACGAAGACGCGCTTGATCTTGCGACCCCTGAGATAGCCGGCAAGTCCGGTCGAGGTCTTGCCGTCGGCTTCGAGGAACGCCGAATAGCTGTCGACGTCCTTGTGAAAGCCCTTGCGGATGATGAGCTCGGCCTGCGGGATCGAGAGGTCCTTCGATAGCGAGGCGCCATCGGTGCCCTGGACGCAATGGTCGGGCCACAGCACCTGCTTGCCGTAGGGCAGATCGATGGTCTCGAACGGCTTCTTGCCGGAATGCACCGATGCGAACGAGATGTGGCCGGCCGTGTGCCAGTCCTGCGTCATCACCACGTTCGAGAACGCTTTCGCGATTCTGTTGATGACGGGCACGACCTGTTCGCCTTCCTTCACCGCGAGGCTGCCGCCCGGCAGGAAGCAATTCTGCACGTCGATTACGAGCAGCGCGGATGAATCATCCGGCTTGATCGAAGCCGCCGCAAACAACCGGGTGGGAGCAAGGCTCGCAAGCGCCGTGGTCCCAAGCGCCGCCAAAATCCGTCGCCGATTGAGCATCGTCCGCCTCCCCTTGGGATGATCCAATGGAGGGCAGCCTAATTCCGTTCGTGTACGACCAGAAGCCCGAAAATGCAGCCGGCCCTGGTGAGCGCTTGGGCTATCAGCCCCAGATTCTAACCCTTGGGCTGGATGCCGTCGCGCACGGCGCGGAAGCGGGTGAAGGCGTCCGACCACTGGTCGCGCGGAGCGCTGGCGATGATGCGCAGCGAGGCACTGGCGCCGCTGAAGCGGATCCATTGCACCACGGTCACCGGGGTCTTGTCCTTGCCGCTGACGCCGTCGATCCGGGTCTCAAAGCCCGGCTGGCCGTTGATGCGGATCGGCTCGGACATGGTGACGCGGGACTCGCGCAGGCCGGGGATCTGCAGCGCCGCCTCCTGGGCGAAGCGGGCGCGGTCGTCAGTCTGCTGCGGGGTGGCACCGATCAGGCCGAGGATCAGGAACGGCTTCGACTCATATCCGGAGCTCTCATTGCCGTCGGCCAGGATGATGCTCGAGCCCGGCACCAGCGTGCGGATATCCTTGAAGCCGGCGAGATTGGTGACCTTGAACGGCAGCAGCCCGATCTGCTCGTCAGCGGACACCTCCTTGCGGATCACCGCGGTCGCAAACATCTGCCGCACCGCCTCGTCGGTATAGATCTTCGAGGCGTTCTCGGGAACCTGCACCGCGACATAGCCGGAGAAGCCGGCGCCCGGCACGATCATCGAATAGCGCTTCACCGGCGTCGTGCCGGCCTTGCCGCTCTCGGCGGTGAAATAGGCAAGGCCCGCTGATGTCTCGATCTTGTCCGGCTTGACGCCGTTAGAGCCGTTCGGATTGGCGTTGAGGGCGCTCACGACCTCGCCATAGGCTGCCGGCGGCAGCTCGGTGATCAGCACCTTGACGCTGCCGTCCTCGCTCTGGAAGCCCGGAAAGGTTTTTGCCGTGTTCAGCCCGACCAGCGGCACCATGCCGAGGCGCAAGCCGGGCGGGTAGACGGCGTCGGCAGCAAGCGCCGGAAGTGCCGTGGCAACGAGGAGCGCGAGCGCGGCGAGGAGGCGGGTCAGCTTCATGGGCACTCTGATTGGTTCACATTGAGGCCGTTCGATGGTCGGCCAATAGGCCGCTTTGTCGCGCAAAGCAGCCCCATGGCGAGGTTGTCCGGCCGCCGCCTTTTAGCGGGTTTAGTTCGCCGGTAACAGGGCAGGGCAGATCACGGTGGCGGAAGGGCTGGCTGAAGCCTGAACCTGTTAATAATTCATCACCTGCAAGAGCGGTTCAGCCCAGATATGTTCTTCCAAAACCCAATGTTTTCACGGCTGAAACTTGCGTTCGGTCCTTGCGGGGCCCACCCCCCCTCCTATATGAGCCTTCAATCATCGCAATATCGCGGATGTTTGATCTTAGGGGGTTCGGTTCGGGTGCCTTCTGGGCCCAGCCAGCCTGCCGCAAAAACAAGGATATCAGGACCATGGGAAAGGTCATTGGGATCGATCTCGGCACCACGAATTCGTGCGTCGCCGTGATGGATGGCAAGAACGCCAAAGTCATCGAGAATTCCGAAGGCATGCGCACGACGCCTTCGATCGTCGCCGTCACGGACGACGGTGAGCGCCTCGTCGGCCAGCCAGCCAAGCGCCAGGCCGTCACCAATCCAGAGCGTACGTTCTTCGCAGTGAAGCGCCTGATCGGCCGCCGCTACGACGACCCGATGGTCGAGAAGGACAAGAAGCTCGTTCCGTACAAGATCGTGAAGGCTTCCAACGGCGACGCCTGGGTCGAGGCCGACGGCCAGACCTACTCGCCCTCGCAGGTCTCCGCTTTCATCTTGCAGAAGATGAAGGAGACCGCGGAAGCCCATCTCGGCCAGAAGGTCGACCAGGCGGTCATCACCGTTCCCGCCTACTTCAACGACGCCCAGCGCCAGGCCACCAAGGACGCCGGCAAGATCGCGGGCCTTGAGGTGCTGCGCATCATCAACGAGCCGACCGCGGCTGCGCTGGCCTATGGTCTGGACAAGACCAAGACCGGCACGATCGCCGTGTACGATCTCGGCGGCGGCACGTTCGATATCTCCATTCTCGAAATCGGCGACGGCGTGTTCGAGGTGAAGTCGACCAACGGCGATACCTTCCTCGGTGGCGAAGATTTCGACATGCGCCTGGTCGGCTATTTGGCCGACGAGTTCCAGAAGGAGCAGGGCATCAACCTGCGCAACGACAAGCTCGCGTTGCAGCGCCTGAAGGAAGCCGCTGAAAAGGCCAAGATCGAGCTGTCGTCGACGACGCAGACCGAGATCAACCTGCCCTTCATCACCGCAGACCAGACCGGCCCGAAGCATCTGACGATGAAGCTCACCCGCGCCAAGTTCGAGGCGCTGGTCGACGACCTCGTGCAGAAGACCGTCGAGCCCTGTCGCAAGGCGATCAAGGATGCCGGCCTCACCGCCGGTGAGATCGGTGAAGTCGTTCTGGTTGGCGGCATGTCGCGCATGCCGAAGGTCCAGGAAGTCGTGAAGCAGCTGTTCGGCAAGGAGCCGCACAAGGGCGTCAACCCGGACGAAGTCGTGGCGATCGGTGCCGCGATCCAGGCCGGCGTGCTCCAGGGCGACGTCAAGGACGTGCTGCTGCTCGACGTGACCCCGCTGTCGCTGGGCATCGAGACGCTGGGCGGCGTGTTCACCCGCATCATCGACCGCAACACCACGATCCCGACCAAGAAGAGCCAGGTGTTCTCGACCGCCGAGGACAGCCAGAACGCCGTCACCATCCGCGTCTTCCAGGGCGAGCGTGAAATGGCGGCCGACAACAAGATGCTCGGCCAGTTCGATTTGATGGGCATTCCGCCGGCGCCGCGCGGCATGCCGCAGATCGAGGTGACCTTCGACATCGACGCCAACGGCATCGTCAACGTCTCGGCCAAGGACAAGGCGACGGCCAAGGAGCAGCAGATCCGCATCCAGGCCTCCGGCGGCCTGTCGGAAGCCGACATCGACAAGATGGTCAAGGATGCCGAGGCCAATGCCGCGGCCGACAAGCAGCGCCGCGAGGCGGTCGATGCCAAGAACCATGCCGACGCGCTGGTGCACTCCACCGAGAAGGCGCTGGCCGAACACGGTTCGAAGGTCGGCGAGCCCGAGCGCCGCGCCATCGAGGACGCCGTCAGCGACCTCAAGGAAGCGCTGAAGGGCAGCGATGCCGAAGCGATCAAGGCCAAGACCAACACGCTGGCCCAGGCTTCGATGAAGCTCGGCGAAGCGATGTACACGCAGCAGGCCGAGGCCGACGCCAAGAGGGATGCGGCCAAGGACGACGTCGTCGACGCGGAATTCACCGAAGTCGACGACGACAAGAACAACAAGAAGTCCGCATAAGCCCCGAGAGGGTATGATGCGGACGGCTTGGACCCCACACGCTCTCACAGCCTCCCCCTTCAGGGGGGAGGCTGTCGTGTCGGGCTCGACGGGCGGGACGCCCGTTACGATCAATCAATTCCCAGCCGCTATGCTCAACGCTGCCATGCAGCCCTCTGCCGTGAGGCGGAAGGCTGACTATATCGTCGCGTGGCGACGTTGTTTCGCTCCGACTTGAATCGCGATTGGATAGACCGAGTCCCACATGTCCACGTCCACCAAGCGCTGCTATTACGAAACCCTCGAAGTCGAACGCTCTGCCGACGATTCCGTCCTGAAATCGTCGTTCCGCAAGCTTGCGATGAAGTTTCACCCCGACCGCAATCCCGGGGATGACACCAGCGAGGTCAAGTTCAAGGAAATCAACGAGGCCTACGAGATCCTCAAGGACAAGGACAAGCGGGCGGCCTATGACCGCTTCGGCCACGCCGCCTTCGAGCAGGGCGGCCCCGGCGGCGGCGCTGGTTTCGGCGCGGGTTTCGCCTCCTCCTTCTCCGATATTTTCGAAGACCTGTTCGGCATGGCCGGACAACGTGGCCGCGGCGGCCGCGAGCGTGGCGCCGATCTGCGCTACAACATGGAAATCACCCTCGAGGAAGCCTTTGGCGGCAAGACAGCGCAGATCGAGATTCCGGTCTCCGTCACTTGCGAAGCCTGCTCGGGCATCGGCGCCAAGGCCGGCACCAAGCCCAAGACCTGCTCGACCTGCGGTGGCGCCGGCCGCGTGCGGCAGTCGCAGGGCTTCTTCACCCTCGAGCGCACCTGCCCCGGCTGCCAGGGCCGCGGCCAGATGATCGAGGACGCCTGCCCGTCCTGTTCGGGCCAGGGCCGTGTCACCCGCGAGCGGTCGCTGTCGGTCAACATCCCCCAGGGCGTCGAGGACGGCACCAGGATCAGGCTCGCCGGCGAAGGCGAGGCCGGCGTCCGTGGCGGCCCGCCCGGCGACCTCTACATCTTCCTGTCGCTGGCCCAGCACCAGTTCTTTCAGCGCGATGGCGCTGATTTGCATTGTCGCGTGCCGATCTCGATGGTGACCGCGGCGCTCGGCGGCGAATTCGAGGTGCCGACCATCGACAAGGCCAAGGCCAAAGTGAAGGTGCCCGCCGGAACCCAATCCGCCCGCCGATTTCGCATCGCATCAAAGGGCATGCCGGTGCTGCGCTCGCGCCAGATGGGCGACATGTACGTCCAGGTCGTGGTCGAGACCCCGCAGAATCTCACCAAGAAGCAACAGGAATTGCTGGCCGAATTCGAAAAGCTCTCCTCCGGCAACACCCAGCCGGAATCCGAGGGTTTCTTCGCCAAGGTCAAGGATTTCTTCGGTAATCGGGCGAATTGACTCGGCTTGACCGTATCGTGTTCGGCCTATACCTGTTTATGACCATTTTCTGACACGCCGCGGTCACGCGGTCCCGGCCGGTCCTGACATGCCATTGCCATCGTCCGCGCGAGCGTTGAAGAAGCCCCGTCTTGATGACGAGGTGCGTTTTCTCAGGTCGTGGATCGAAAAGCCGCTGCACATGGGCGCGGTGATGCCGTCGGGCAAGCTCCTGGCCCGGACCATGGCGCATTACGTCGATGTCAATTCGGATGCTCCGGTGGTCGAGCTCGGGCCCGGCACCGGCGCCATCACTTCGGCCCTGGTCGAGCGCGGCGTCGACCAGAAGCGTCTCGTGCTCGTCGAATACAATCCCGGCTTCTGCGCGCTGCTGCGCGACCGTTATCCGCAGGCCACGGTGGTGCAGGGCGACGCCTATCGCCTGCGCGACACGCTCTGGAACGTTTTGAGTGCGCCGGCCTCCGCGGTGGTCTCCGGCCTGCCGCTCGTCACAAAACCGATGCTGACGCGGCTGCGGCTGATCCGCGACGCCTTCCTGGCGCTCACGCCCGGCGCGCCCTTCGTCCAGTTTACCTATGCGGTGGTGCCGCCGATCCCCAAATCGCTGCCCGGCGTATCCACAGAGGCCTCGGAACGGATCTGGATGAACCTTCCGCCGGCCCGCGTCTGGGTGTATCGCAAGGACTAATTCCGCCGGCTTCCTGCTTTGCGCGGCGGGCTCGTTTCGCCGAACGTATTGGATTGGATGTCAGCTCCGAAAATCCTGGTCATTCCCGGCTCGCTGCGCACCGGCTCGCATAACGCGAAGCTGGCGGCGGTCGCCGCGTATGAATTCGCCCAGGCCGGCGTGGACGTGACTCGCGTCTCGCTCGCCGATTTTCCACTGCCGATCTATGACGGCGATCTCCAGGCCAAATCCGGCGTGCCCAAGCACGCGATCAATCTCAAGCGCATGATCGGCGCGCATCACGGCGTGCTGTTCGTCTCGCCCGAATACAACGCCTCGGTGCCGCCGCTCCTGAAGAACGCGATCGACTGGGTCAGCCGCGTGCAGGATCCGCACGAGACGCGCGGCGACGTGTTCCGCGACCGTGCCTTCGCGCTCGCCGGTGCGTCGCAGAGCCGGCTCGGTGCCGCTCGCGCGCTCGGGGCGTTGCGGCTGATTCTGACTTCCTGCCACGCCAATGTGATCGCCAGCCAGTTCACGCTCGCCTTTGCCGACCAGGCCTATGACGATATGGACAGGCTCAAGAACCAGGCCGATAGCGATGGGCTGAAGGAGATGGTGCGGCAGTTGATCGACATTTCCCAACGCATGATGTGAGGTGACATGACGCCAGCCGAAATCGCTCCGAAGGACCGCCTGATCGTTGCGCTCGATTTGCCCAGCGTCGATGCCGCGGAGGCGATGATCGCAAGGCTCGGCGACAGCGTCACCTTCTACAAGATCGGCTATCGCCTCGCTTATGCCGGCGGCTTGCCGCTGGTCGCCAGGCTTGCCGACACGGGCAAGAAGGTCTTTCTCGATCTCAAGCTGCACGACATCGGCAACACCGTGACGCAGGGCGTCGAAAGCATCACCAAACTGGGTGCAACCTTCCTCACCGTGCACGCCTATCCGCAGACCATGAAGGGCGCCGTCGAGGGCCGCGGCAGCTCGAAGCTGAAGATCCTCGCCGTCACGGTGCTGACCTCGTACAACGAGGACGATCTGCATGCGGCAGGTTTCCGGCTCGGCGTCTCCGAGCTCGTCGAAGCCCGCGCGCAACAGGCGCAAATGCTTGGCATCGACGGGCTCGTGTCCTCGCCTGAGGAAGTCGGAAGCCTGCGCAAGATCGTCGGCCACCAGATGCATCTCGTCACGCCCGGCATCCGACCGGCTGGTGCTGCAAGCGGCGACCAGAAACGCATCATGACGCCGGGCCGGGCAATTGCCGCGGGCGCGGATTATCTCGTCGTCGGGCGGCCGGTGGTGGAAGCCACCGAGCCCAAGGCGGTCGCAGAAGCCATCCAGGCCGAGATCGCACAAGCAATCACCTGAATAACAACCAAGGAGAAGAACAATGGCAAAAGGCTACTGGATCGGACGCGTCGATGTGAGCAATGACGAGGGCTACAAGCCCTATGCCGTCGCCAACGGTCCGATCTTCAAGAAATGGGGCGCCCGTTACGCCGTCCGCGCCGGCAAGTTCACCACCGTCGAGGGCGCAAGTCGCACCCGCAACGTCGTGATCGAATTCCCGGACTACGAGACCGCGATCGCCTGCTACAACTCGCCGGAATACCAGGCCAACATCAAGGTGCGCCAGCCGCACTCCATCGCCGACCTCATCATCATCGAGGGCCATGACGGCCCGCAGCCGTCGGACGGTTGAGACACATCGTCATTCGAGGATCGCCCTTCAGGCGCCCCGGAATGACGATGGTGTCTAATCCCCCTCGGTTGCCGGAACTGCATCCCGCCGCTACAACGCACCTGAGAGGATCGCACCATGTCAGACATGCGCTTGATTGTTGCTGGAGCCGGCGGCCGGATGGGCCGCGCCCTGATACGGGCGATTGCGGACAGCAAAGGCGCGGTGCTGGCTGGCGCCCTCGAGGCGCCGAGCTCGGAGCTGCTCGGCAAGGATGCCGGCGTGCTCGCAGGGCTCCCGGCCAACGGCATCAAGCTGTCCGCTGATCTCTGGGCGATGTCGAAAGAGGCCGACGGCATCTTGGATTTCACCGTGCCGGCCGCGACCATCGCCAATGTCGCGATCGCGGCCGAGCGTGGCATCGTGCACGTCGTCGGTACCACCGGGCTTTCAGGTTCGGACAACGCCGTGATCAAGAGCGTCACCAATCGCGCCATCGTCGTGCAATCAGGCAATATGAGCCTGGGCGTCAATCTGCTCGCCGCGGTGGTGAAGCGCGTCGCCAAGGCGCTCGACGAGAGTTTCGACATCGAGATCGTCGAAGCGCATCACCGCATGAAGGTCGATGCCCCCTCCGGCACCGCGCTGATGCTGGGCCAGGCTGCGGCGGCCGGCCGCGGCATCTCGCTCGAGGACAATTCGGAACGCGGCCGCGACGGCATCACCGGCGCGCGCAAGCCGGGCGCGATCGGCTTTGCCTCCTTGCGCGGTGGCACCGTCGCCGGCGAGCACAGCGTGACCTTCCTCGGCCCGTTCGAGCGCCTGACGCTGTCGCATCTTGCCGAAGACCGCATGCTGTTCGCGCACGGTGCGCTCAAGGCGGCGCTGTGGGCGCATGGCAAGAAGCCGGGACACTATTCCATGGCCGACGTGCTCGGCCTCGCAGACATCTGAGCGAGAGCATGATCCGGAAAAATGTGAAGCGGTTTTCCGACAAGATCATGCTCAAACGTTAACTGGAACGGAAATAGTCAATGAGCGAACGTCTTCTCGTGCTCGTGCGTCACGGTCAGAGCGAATGGAATCTGAAGAACCTGTTCACGGGCTGGAAGGATCCTGACCTCACCGAGCTCGGCATGAAGGAAGCTTCGGAAGCGGGCCGCAAGCTGAAGGCGCAGGGCCTCGAGTTCGACGTCGCCTATACGTCGGTGCTCACGCGCGCGCAGCAGACGCTCGATCTCATCCTCGGCGAGCTTGGCCAGAAGGGTCTGCCGACTTCGAAGGACCTCGCGCTGAACGAGCGCGACTACGGCGATCTCTCCGGCCTCAACAAGGACGATGCGCGCAAGAAGTGGGGTGAGGACCAGGTGTTGATCTGGCGCCGTTCCTATGACGTACCGCCGCCCGGCGGCGAAAGCCTGAAGGACACGCTCGCGCGGGCGCTGCCGTATTACGTGCAGGAAATCCTGCCTGGCGTGCTCAACGGCAAACGCACACTGGTTGCCGCCCACGGCAACTCGTTGCGCGCACTGATCATGGTGCTGGAAAAGCTGTCGCCCGAAGGTATCTTGAAGCGCGAGCTCGCCACCGGCGTGCCGATCATCTATCGGCTCAATGCGGATTCGACCGTGGCATCGAAGCTGGATCTGGCGGGTTAGCACCAGTGCCGTAGGGTGGGCAAAGCGCAGCGTGCCCACGCCTTTTCCGATCGAGAGATATGGTGGGCACGGCGCAAGAGCGCCTTTGCCCACCCTACAAGACCTTCGCCGGGACGGTGATCACTGCATCCCCAGCTGTCCGGCTTCCCAGCCCAGCATCGCCTGCTTGCGGGTGATGCCCCAGTGATAGCCGGTGAGCGTGCCGCTCTTGCCGAGCGCGCGGTGGCAGGGCACGACGAAGGAGACCGGGTTCTTGCCGACGGCTGCACCGACGGCGCGCGAGGCCTTCGGATTGCTGATGTTGCAGGCGATGTCGGAATAAGACACCGCGCGTCCCATCGGGATCTTCAACAGCGTCTCCCACACCCGCACCTCGAAATCGGTGCCGATCATCACCACGCGCAACGGCTGGTCCGGTCGCCACAGCTTTGTGTCGAAGATGCGCTGGGCCAGCGCGGCCGTGCCCTCGTGATCTTCGACATAGGTCGCGTTCGGCCAGCGTCTGGTCATGTCGGCGAGCGCGACCTTCTCCTCGCCGGGGTCGGCGAAGGCGAGGCCCGACAGGCCGCGATCGGTCGCGATCACGATCGCCGTGCCGAACGGCGAGGGATGGAAGCCGTAGCGCAGGGTCAATCCCGCGCCGCCGTTCTTCCATTCACCCGGCGACATCGCTTCGTGCGTGACGAAGAGATCATGCAACCGGCCCGGACCTGAGAGACCTGAGTCGAGCGCCGCATCGAGGATGCTCGCGGAGTCCCGCAAAAGTCCCTTGGCGTGGTCGAGCGTCAGCGCCTGCATAAAGGCCTTTGGCGTGATCGAGGCCCATCGGCGGAACAGATGGTGCAGCTCATCCGGCGTGACGCCGGCCGCATCCGCCATCGCCTCGATGGCCGGCTGCGTGCGCCAATTCTCCGAGATGAAGGCGATGGCCCGGCGCACGGAATCATAGTCGCGCAGCGCGGCGTTCTGGGAGCCCGGCTTGGCCAGGCGCTGATCATGTATGGCGAGTGTCATCATGACCGGAAATGTAGGAGAGGGGAGGCTTCGAAACCACCCGATTTCTGACCGCGCTCAGGTCACCGGGTTATAGGTCGGGCCGCGCTTGGCGGCGTTGAGTGCCTCAACCAAGCCTTTGTAAAAACTTGCCTTTTCATCAGGCCCGAGGAACCTTGCGATCTGGATCTGGCGGCCCCGCGAGATCAGATAGAGATGTTCGATGCCAAAATCCTCGTCGACTTCCATGTCGAGGCGGACCCAGAGCGGGTTGAAGGTCCATTCGGCGACCTGGCCGCGATGGCTGACGCGCCGCACGCGCAATTCGGTGGTCGTGACCGTAATCTCCTCGCGCGCCCGCGCGGTGCGGAAATTGGCCTTGAACGCCCACCAGACGACGAGAACGTCGAGGCCGAAAAAGCCGAACACCGGCCAGGCGCCCTTCAGCAGGAAGACAATTCCGGTGACGAAGCTGACGACGCTCAGAAACAGCATCACGGCAAGGAAGCCGGTGCGGTTGAGCGAGCGGTGTGGCGTCAGCAGCGCGGAAAAGATCTGCACTTCGGCAAGACCTTCAGAGTCTGCGCGCTCAATTTCGTTGCCTGTGCTCATCGTCCCTCAGTATATCCCGATCATGGCGAAAATCACCCGCAAGCCGGCCCCGCGCAAAGCGGCGATGCCGAAGAAAAAGGCAAAGGCAGCCAGCGCGAAGCCCAGGCCCGCGAAGAAATCGGCGCCGGCGAAGAAATCGCTCAAGGCTATCAAACCTTGGACGCCGGCAGAGGTTCGCGAGGTCTTCAGCCGTTTCCGCAAGGCCAATCCCGAGCCGAAGGGCGAGCTCGAGCACGTCAATCCGTTTACGCTGCTGGTTGCCGTGGTGCTGTCGGCGCAGGCGACCGATGCCGGGGTCAACAAGGCGACGCGCGCCTTGTTCGAGATCGCCGACACGCCGCAGAAGATGCTCGACCTCGGCGAAGAGCGCCTGCGCGACTACATCAAGACCATCGGCCTCTATCGCACCAAAGCGAAGAACGTCATCGCGCTGTCGGCCAAGGTCCTCAGCGATTTCGGCGGCGAGGTGCCGCGCACGCGCGCCGAGATCGAGTCGCTACCGGGCGCAGGACGCAAGACCGCAAACGTCGTGCTCAACATGGCGTTCGGCGAGCACACCATGGCGGTCGACACGCATGTCTTCCGCGTCGGCAACCGCACCGGGCTCGCGCCCGGCAAGACGCCGCTCGAAGTCGAGCTTGGTCTCGAAAAGGTGATCCCGTCCGAGTTCATGCTGCACGCCCATCATTGGCTGATCCTGCACGGCCGCTATACTTGCCTCGCGCGCAAGCCGCGCTGCGAGGTCTGCTTGATCAACGATCTCTGCCGGTGGCCGGAGAAGACGGTCTGAGCATGGCGTTCGGGCAAAGTGGTTTTGGGGGCATTCGTTGAGTCAGCAGGAACAAACCTCGCCGCCGCCCGCAGCCACACCGGTTCCGCCGCCCAAGCCGACGCAGCGGCCGGCGACTTCGCTCTGGAGCCGGCTCGCGATCCCGCTGTTCGCCGTGATCGTCGCGCTCGCCTTCGTCGCGCTGGCGACGCTGCGGTTCGACGAATGGGTCGGCAATGCGGTGGTCCAGACCACCAATGACGCCTATGTGCGCGCCGACTTGACGCGGCTTGCAAGCCGCGTCTCCGGCGAGGTGCTGACCGTCGCGGTGACCGATTTTCAGCGCGTCAAGGCCGGCGATCTCCTGATTCAGATCGATCCCGCCGACTATCAGGCCCAGGTCGCGCAGTCGGAAGCGGCGGTTGCCGCCGCGCAGGCCGTGCTCGACAATCTCGCCAACCAGATCGAGCTGCAATATGCGACGATCGCCCAGGCCGAGGCTTCGCGACTGTCGGCGGAAGCCCTGGAAGTCGAGGCCAAGCAGGAGCAGGAGCGCCAGCAATCGCTGTCGCAGACCGAATCCGGCACACGGCAGCGGCTCGAGCAGGCGGTCGCCGGGCTCGCCAAGGCGCAGGCCGACGTGCGCGCCAGCCGCGCCGTGATCGCCGCCCAGCAGCATCAGCTCGAGGTCCTGCAAGGCACCAGGAAGCAGCGCGCCGCCGATCTCGACGCCACCAAGGCGACGCTGGCGAGCGTCAAGCTCAAGCTGGGCTATACGAAGATCACGGCACCGTTCGACGGCGTCGTCGGCGAGCGCCAGGTGCAGCCCGGCGACTACGTCAATATCGGCACCAACCTCATCAACGTCGTGCCGCTGCCGAAAGTCTATGTGATCGCGAACTACAAGGAGACCCAGCTGACGCACGTAGCACCTGGCCAGCCGGTCGAGATCACCGTCGACGGTTTCTCGCGCGAAAAGCTGCGGGGCAGGGTCGAGCGTATCGCGCCCGCGACCGGCGCACAGGTCGCGCTGCTGCCGCCCGACAATGCGACCGGAAATTTCACCAAGGTCGTGCAGCGCATTCCCGTCCGCATCCAGTTCGACGACAATCAGCCGCTGCTGGCGAGGCTCGTGCCGGGCATGTCGGTCGTGACCAGCATCGACACCAGGGCCGGCAATGGCGGAAAATGACGATGCCCGCCGCGGACCGGTCTCGCGCGGCGGCATTGCGCCTCAACCGCTGTTCGCCGTGGCGGCGGTGCTGCTCGGCTCGTTCCTCACCAATGTCGACAGCCGCCTGACCACAATCGGCTTGCCGGATTTGCGCGGTGCGTTCTCGCTCTCATTCGACGAGGGTGCGTGGCTTTCCACCGCCGGTATCGGATCGCAGATCCTGATCGCGCCCGCAGTGCCGTGGCTTGCGACCGTGTTCGGTCTGCGTCGCGTGCTCGGCATCCCGAGTTTGATTTATGCGGTGATCTCGCTGATCGTCCCCTTCGTGCACGATTATACGACGCTGATCGCACTCAGCGTCGTACATGGCCTCCTCCTCGGCACTTTCGTGCCAGCGACGCTGATGATCGTGTTCCGCAATCTGCCGATCCGCTGGTGGCTGCCGGCGATCGCGCTCTACTCGATCCGCGTCGGCTTTGCGTTCGACACGTCGAGTTCGCTGGTCGGCTTCTATGTCGATCATCTCGGCTGGCAATGGGTGTACTGGCAGAGCGTGGTGATCGCGCCATTGATGGGCCTGATGGTCTATCTGGGCACGCCGAGCGAGCCGGTGAATCGCGTACTGCTGCGCGAGGCCGATTGGGGCGGCATGCTGCTGCTCGGCACATCGGTTTCGATGATCTATGCCGGCCTCGACCAGGGCAATCGCCTCGACTGGCTCGGCTCCGGCACGGTGATGGCATTGCTCGTTGGCGGATCCGTGTTGTTCGTGGGCTTCCTGATCAACGAATCGCTGGTGCGCCAACCCTGGGCCCATGTGGATGTGCTGTTCTCGCGCAACATCGGATTGGGCCTGGTCTTGATCCTGCTTTACACGCTGACCAGCCTCTCTAACTCGTCGCTGGTGCCAAACTTCCTCGGCAATGTCGGTCTGCTCAGGCCAGAGCAGAGCGGCCTCTTGTTGCTGACCTATGGCGCGCTGCCGATGTTCGTGCTGGTGCCACTCTCGATCTGGCTGCTACGGCATTTCGATGCGCGGACGGTGGTGGTTGTCGGATTTGCCTGCTTTGCCGCAGCCAATCTCTGGGGCACACAGCTCACCCACGACTGGGCCCGCGAGGACTTCATCGGCATCGTCCTGCTCCAGGCGATCGGACAGTCGCTGACCTTGCTGCCGCTCATCATCACGCTGCTGTCGAACTCCGATCCGAGCCGTGCCACCTCCTTTGCCGCCTATATCCAGGTCATGCGGCTCGGCGGTGCCGAGATCGGCGTGGCGCTGATGGGGACGTGGCTGCGTGTCCGCGAGCAGGTCCATTCTTTCTATATCGGCCAGAATCTCGAAGTCGGCGACGCCAATGTGGTGCGTGCGCTGAAACAGCTCGCCGATCATTTCGCGGCGCATGGCGCCAGCTCGGCGCCGGCGCGCGCGCTGGGCACGCTCGCGAGCTTCGTGCAGCGCGAGGCCAATGTGCTCGCCTATATCGACGGCTTCTGGCTCTGCTTCTGGCTGGCGCTGGTCGCGCTCGGCGTCATCGCCCTGATCACCCGCGCGCCGCCGGGCCCGTTCACCCCGGCGCCGTTCGGCTTCGCCAGGATGCTGTTGCGAAAGTGCGGCGTGCAGGGGACTTGAATCGGATGGCGGTTGGTTCGTTCAATCGCGCCGCGGGGTCGGTCACCTCTCCCGCCTGCGGGAGAGGTCGGCGCATTGCGCCGGGTGAGGGCTCTCTCCTCTTGGGGAGTGTCCCATTGCGGAGACACCCTCTCCCGCAAGCGGGAGAGGGAGCGCACCGTCCGCGCGGATTAGTCAATCACCGCATCTGCCGCGCCGGCTCGATCAGCTCGGGTCGCGATCCCGACAGGCGCTTGTGCATATGGACCATGAAGGCCATGCCGAAGATCGGCGTCGCCAGATTGACGATCGGAATCGAGACGAAGGCCGCGATGAACAGGCCGGCGGTGAAGATCGTTGCGGCATTGTCGCGCCGCATCGCCTTGGCGTCCTCCGGCGAACGGAAGCGCATCGCGGCGAGCTCAAAATACTCGCGCCCCAACAGCCAGGCGGCGGCGAGGAAGAAGATCAGGAAACCGGCGCCGGCCAGAAACACCAGCGGCAATGCGACGAGATAGACGAGGATGGTCAGCAGCGCGGTCTTGATGCCTTCGAGGATGGCCTGGTTGAACGGCAGCGCCGTGCCCGGTCGCTCGGCAGGATAATATTCGCGCTCAACGACGTCAGCGACGTCGTCGACGAAGAAGCTCGCCACCAGCGAGGTGATCGCGGGCATCAGGAACACGCTGCCGAACACGACGCCGAGACCGGCCGCAATCGAGATAATCCACGCCAGCACCTCCAGCGACGAGTGCCAGCTCGGCCCGAGCAGGCCCTCAAGCCAGACCTCGCCATAGGTGGCGAACCAGCTCAGCAGCCGCTGCAACCCGATCGCGAGCACGACGATCAGCACCAGCGCAAACCCGATCGAGCGCCACAGGATCGAACGCATGGCCGGCGACATCATTTGCGACAGCGCCTTCACGGCGGCATCCAGCATGGGAACCTCTCACGAAACCACCCGCGAGAGGTAGACACCCCAGGCCCGTTCGGCAAGGGAGGCTGACCTGCTCTGATTGCGTCATAAGCACTCTCGCCCCTCACCATGAGGGACGACAGAGGCCTATGGCTCCGCCACGATACTGGCCCAGCAGGTGATGGCACTACAGACCGTGCTCCAGCGGCCAAAGCCCCTGTAGATCAGAGCGGCGGCCTGCTCCTGCTGCTTCAGCGTGCCTTCGGCCTTGATCCGCGGATCGGAGACGTTGCGGATCGCCAGCCAGCGCGGTGCCTTCGCACCCATCTCCTGAGCGACGAGGCCCAGGATGGCGTCGCCCATCTTGGTGACGTCTTCGATCAATCGTGGGCACGGCGCAAGTGCGCCTTTGCCCACCCTGCGATTCCCGACTCGCAGAGAGAGATCCGCATGGTCCGCGTGGCTCAAAGCCTACTCATGCCGATGCCCGTGCTTACGCACCTTGACCGGCTTCCCCTCTCCCGTCGGGATCATCACCACACGCCCATAACGCACGCCACGCTCCGCGATGATGTGGTCCGCGAAATGCTTGACCTCGGCGGCGTCGCCGCGCAGCGCGGTCATCTCCATGCAATTGTTGTCGTCGAGATGGACGTGCAGGGTCGCGAGCGCGAGGTCGTGATGGCCGTGGAATTCCTGCACCAGCCGCTTTGAGAGATCGCGCGCAGCGTGGTCGTAGACATAGACGAGGCCGGCGACGCAGGGGCCGCTCTGGGCCGTGTCCTCGCTCGATTGCTGCAGCCCGGCGCGGGCGAGGTCGCGAATGATCTCGCTGCGGTTCTGGTAACCGCGCGCTTCGGCTGCGGCATCGATCTCCGCCAGCAAATCGTCCTCGATCGTGATCGTAATCCGCTGCATGAGATATGTCCCGTGTCTTGCCTATGCCCGTGAACCGTAGCCCGGATGGAGCGCAGCGCAATCCGGGACGGTGCCAATTTGTGAGCAAGACCCGGATTTCGCTTCGCTCCATCCGGGCTACGAATTCAGCTCGCTCGCCTCACAATCGCGTCCCACGCAACCTCAACGCATTCCCGACAACGCTCACTGAGGATAGTGCCATGGCCGCTGCCGCGATGATCGGCGACAGCAGCACGCCGAAAGCGGGATAGAGGATGCCGGCTGCAATTGGAATGCCGGCGGCGTTGTAGATGAAGGCGAAGAACAGGTTCTGGCGGATGTTGCCCATCGTCGCCTGCGATAGTCTTCGTGCACGCACGATGCCGGTGAGGTCGCCCTTGAGCAGGGTGATGCCTGCGCTTTCCATCGCCACATCCGTGCCGGTGCCCATGGCGATGCCGACCTCGGCCGCCGCCAGCGCCGGCGCGTCGTTGACGCCGTCGCCGGCCATCGCGACGCTGCGGCCGGCCTTTTGCAGTTTTGTCACCACCGCGCTCTTCTGGTCCGGCAGCACCTCGGCTTCGATATCAGAGATTCCGAGCCGCCGCGCGACGGCTTCGGCCGTGGTGCGGTTATCACCGGTCAGCATGATCACCTTGATGCCTTCGGCCGCGAGTGCTCTCAGCGCTTCGGGCGTCGAAGTCTTCACGGGATCAGCGATGGCAAACAGGCCGGCAAGCCGGCCGTCGACCGCCATGTTGATGACGGTCGCGCCGTCGCCGCGCAGGCGCTCAGCCTCTGTATCGAGCGCCCTGGTGTCGATGCCGATCGATGTCAGGTACCTGGCGTTGCCGAGCACGATACTCTTGCCGTCAACCATGCCCGTCGCGCCCTTGCCGGTCGGCGAGTCGAACTCTTCGACCTGGCTCAGCGCAAGCTGCTTCTCCTTTGCCGCGCGCATGATCGCGTCGGCGAGCGGATGCTCGCTGGCGCGCTCGACACTGGCTGCAAGCCGAAGGATGTCATCCTCGGCAAAGCCGGAACCCGCCACGATCGACACCACCTTGGGCTTGCCCTCGGTCAGCGTGCCGGTCTTGTCGACCACCAGCGTGTCGATTTTCTCCATCCGCTCCAGTGCTTCGGCATTCTTGATCAGGACGCCAGCGTGCGCGCCGCGGCCAACGCCGACCATGATCGACATCGGGGTCGCCAGGCCCAGCGCGCAGGGGCAGGCGATGATCAGCACGCTGACGGCGGCGACGAGGCCGAAGGCCACCCGCGGCTCCGGCCCGAACCAGGTCCAGGCGGCGAAGGCTGCGATAGCGATGGCGATGACGGTCGGCACGAACCAGCCGGCGACATGGTCCGCCAGGCGCTGGATCGGCGCGCGCGAGCGCTGCGCATCCGCGACCATCTGCACGATCTGCGACAGCAGCGTCTCGCGCCCGACCTTGTCCGCGCGCATGATGAAGCTGCCCGACTGGTTGAGTGTGCCGGCGATCACCTTGGCGTCAACCTCCTTGGTGATGGGCATGGATTCGCCGGTGACGAGGGATTCGTCGAGCGAGGAGCGGCCTTCGAGGATAGTTCCGTCGACCGGCACTTTTTCGCCGGGACGTACGCGCAGGGAATCGCCGGCGTGTAGAGAGTCGATTTCGATCTCATGCTCGCTGCCATCGGCATCGACGCGGCGCGCGGTTTTTGGCGCGAGCTGGAGCAGTGCCTTGATTGCGCCCGACGTGGCATCGCGGGCGCGCAGCTCCAGCACCTGGCCGAGCAACACCAGGACGGTGATAACGGCAGCCGCTTCGAAATACACGGCGACCGCGCCCTCATGGCCGCGGAACGTGTCAGGGAAAATCTGCGGCGCGATGGTGCCGATCAGGCTGTAGACATAGGCAACACCGGTGCCCATTGCGATCAGCGTGAACATGTTGAGGTTGCGGGTGAGCAGCGACTGCCAGCCGCGGACGAAGAACGGCCAGCCGGCCCAGACCACGACAGGCGTGGCGAAGACGAGTTGGATCCAGTTCGACAAGGTCGGGTCGATCCAGTTGTGCGGGCCGGCAAGGTGTCCGCCCATCTCCAGCACCACAGCGGGCAACGCCAGCGCGCCGCCGATCCAGAAGCGCCGCGTCATGTCGGCGAGTTCCGGATTGGGTCCGGTCTCCAGGCTCGCGACCTCCGGTTCCAGCGCCATGCCGCAGATCGGGCAACTGCCGGGTCCGACCTGGCGGATCTCCGGATGCATCGGGCAGGTGTAGATCGTGCCCGCCGGCATCTCCGGTTCGGGCGCCTTCTCTTTCGCAAGATATTTTGCGGGATCGGCCGCAAACTTGGTGCGGCAGCCGGCCGAGCAGAAATGGAAGGTCTCGCCGTGGTGATCAAAGCGGTGCTTCGAGGTCGCGGGGTCGACCGTCATGCCGCAGACGGGATCGAGGACCTTTGTTGCGGCTGCGCCATGGTCATGGGCGTGGTGATGGGCATGATCCCCGTGGCCGCCGCAGCAGGACGAGGCGGCAGGCTTCGGAGCGGGCGCCGCGGTCCTGGCGGAGCAGCCGCATCCGGAATGCGTGTCCCCGCTGTGATGATGCTTGTGGTCCGCGTCGTTCATTGCTGCACTCCGGCCTTGTAACCTATACCCGGTAGGGGTATATAGACCCCATGCGCAAGGACATCAAGGCATCCGTCGGAAAACGTCTCGGCCGGATCGAGGGCCAGGTTCGCGGCCTGTCGAAAATGGTCGAGGAGGACCGCTACTGCATCGACATCGTCACCCAGATCTCGGCGGTGCGCGCCGCGCTGCGCCGGGTCGAGGAAGAGGTTTTGAAGGACCACGTCGCCCATTGCGTCGAGCACGCGATTGCAAGCGGTGACAAGTCGGATCAACGCGAGAAGATCGCGGAGCTGATGGCGGTGATCGGGCGGGCGGAGCGGTAGGGCGCGCTCTCTCTTCCGTCATTGCGAGCGCAGCGAAGCAATCCAGAGTCCCTCCGCTGAGACAGTCTGGATTGCTTCGCTGCGCTCGCAATGACGGGGAGAAAAATGCGCACCCCACCCTCAGGTGTCGTCCCTGCGAACGCAGGGACCCATAACCCCAGGGAGAGGTTTGGCGACGACTGCTTGTTCGGTACTGCCACCGCCGATACGCGATAGATTCCGCGGTATGGGTCCCTGCGTTCGCAGGGACGACACCGATGCCTACGCCGCGATCTCGCGGACGTGTCCGTCGTGCCGCGCGCGATACGTCGCGAGCTCTTTCAGCATCACAAAATGCTCCGAGAAGGCGACGCCCATCTCAGCAGCCGCTTCGGTCATCACTTGCTCAGCCTGAACTTCAGCCGGCGCTTCTTCGTCAGCCGCTTCAGGAACGAGCGGCGGCGCCCTGACCGTTTCTGGAAACACCCCGAATGAGCCTGCTACCTCCTCGAGCGGCTTTTGCTTGTCGGCCCAGTGCAGCGCTGTGTAGTCGAAGCCATGCACGATGGTGGGTTTGACCACTTCGAAATAGGGCGAGATGTCGAAGTCGCGGGGCATGTAGAGCGAGGAATCGCGGATGTGCAGGATCTCGCGGCGGGCGGCGCGGCTGCCGGCCTTGGTGATCTTCGGCAGGATCGGATAGCGCACGGCGTCGAAGGCCTGCGCGATCAGCGCCGAGCAGATGATCTTGGTCGGATCGCCCGAGCCGATCGAGATCATGCGCCGCCGCCAGCGCTGTGGAATCGGCAGCGGAAACAGAAAGCGCATCAAATCGATGATGTTCTTGGTGTCGTAGCCGAAGCCGATGCGGTTGATCGCATAGCGGCACACCGTGGTGCGGTCCTCGTAGGACAGCCCGACCGGACGGCAGAGACGGGTGTGGTAAGGGAAATATTTCGACAGCGGTGCAGAGGTGACGCCTTCGCCGATATTGGCCTCGATCAGCACATGCGGTTCGCCGTCGGGCTCCTGTGCGCCCTCGACCGGGCCAACATAGAGCGCCGCATGCGACCAGGTCGACTGCGTCAGATATTTGATGATGCCGGAGATGCGATTGTTGCCTTCGACCAGCATCACGTCGCCCGGCTGGATCACGCCGCGCAGGTGCTCGGGGTCGCTCGGCGTGAACGGCTCGTAGCCCGGCACCTCCTTCGAGAGGTACGCGGCAATCACCTTGCCGACTGAATCTAGGACCGTCCCCATGAACTCTCCCCGGGCCTTTCTGGCCGCCTTTTTTCCATCTGTATCATGGTCGAAACCTGTTGCAATTCGGTTCATGGGTCTGTGAGGTCAAGCACGATTGATTCACCATGATGGTTGCTGCGCAACATCAGATGCGGCAAGGTTCGCTTGCTGTTCCCGTTCGCCGCAAGTCTCCGGAAACCATGACATGACAATCACCCGCCGCTGCTTCCTATCGGCGTCGGCGGCCTTTGCCGCAGCGCCGGTCCTGCGCGCAACGGCCGCGCCGCTGCCGCGCGAGGCTGACATTGTCGTGATCGGTGCGGGTGCGGCGGGTATCGCTGCGGCGCGGCGCGTCATGGCGGCCAATCGCAAGGTGGTGGTGGTGGAGGCGGCGTCGCAGATCGGCGGGCGCTGCATCACCGACAGCATCACCTTCGACGTGCCGTTCGATCGCGGCGCGCGCTGGATGCACAATCCCGACACCAACCCGATGATTCGCCTTGCGCGCGGCGCCGGGCTCGATGTGTCGCCTGCGCCGTCGGGCCAGAAGATGCGCATCGGCCGCCGCAATGCGCGCGCGGGCGAGACCGAGGAATTTTTGGCGGCGCTGGTGCGCGCCAACCGTGCCATCGACGAGGCGGCGCGCGGCAAGCTCGATACCTCGTGCGCGTCGGTGCTGCCGAAGGATCTCGGCGATTGGGCGGGCGCCGCCGAGTTCGTGCTCGGCGCAGGTTTTGCCGGCAAGGATCTCAAGGAACTGTCGGCGATCGACAAGGCGCGCGCGCAGGACCGCAATGCCCCGATCGCCTGCCGCCAAGGTCTGGGCACCCTGATCGCCAGGCTCGGCGAGCAGGCGCCGGTTGCGCTCGCGACACCGGCAAGCCGGATCGTCTGGAGCAATCGCGACGTCAGCGTGGAGACGCAAGGAGGCAAGATCGCCGCGCGCGCGGCCATCATCACGGTCTCGACCAATGTGCTCACGAGCGGCGCGATCAAGTTCGCGCCTGATATTCCCAAGCGCACGCTCGATGCGGCGTCAAAACTTGGCCTCGGTAGCTACGATCACATCGTGCTGCAGCTGCCGGGCAATCCGCTCGGGTTGTCGCGCGACGATATCCTGATCGAGCAGAGCAACTCGACGCGCACCGCGTTGATGTTCGCCAATATCGGCGGATCCTCGCTGTGCTCGATCGACGTCGGCGGTTCGTTCGGCCGTGATCTCTCGGAGCAGGGTGAGAAGGCGATGACGGCCTTCGCAAGGGAGTGGATCACAAAGCTGTTCGGCAGCGAGGCCGCAGCCAATGTGCAGAAGACCGCGGTGACGCGCTGGAACGCCTCGCCCTATGTCATGGGCGCAATGTCGGCGGCCTCGCCGGGCGGCCAGCTCTCGCGAAAGGTTTTAACCGAGCCGATCGGCAATTTGTTTCTCGCCGGCGAAGCCACGCATGAGACGCTGTGGGGCACCGTCGACGGCGCCTGGGAAAGCGGCGAGCGCGCGGCGGACGCTGCGCTCCGCAAGATCGGTGCGCTGAAGGTTGAGCCGGCCGAGGTGCCGACGCAGTCGACGAAACGCCGCCGCGCGCCGCGGCCGAAGAGCAACTAGCGCAAAATCCCATCCAGCGCGGGCAGCCCGGCGATCACCGCCATCGCAATCAGCACATAGCAAATGGCGCGAAATATCGTTTCGCTGGCGCGGCCGAACAGTGATGCGCCGAAGGCGACGCCGATCGCATAGACCGGGCCGACGATGAGCGCGAGCGCGAGCGACTCGCGGGAGATCAATCCGGTCGTGGCATAGCTGACCATCGAGAAGAAATCCGACGCGCCGAAAAACAAGACGATGTTGGCGCGCGCGACGATGGGAGCAATGGGGCGGCCGAGCCAGTAGCCGACGATCGGCGGCCCGCCGGTCTGCGCCAGTCCGCTGCAAAAGCCGGAAAGGCCGCCGATGCCGACCGAAAGCCAATTGTGGTCCTTGCCGCGATAGCGCCAGCCCGACAACAGCAACAGAAGCAGCGCGGCCACGAAGCACGAGATGATCCAGCGCGTGGTGATCGGCTCGAGCACGCTGAGGAAATAGGTGCCGACGGGCACGCCGACCAGCGCGCCCAGCACGATCACGGCGGTCGCTTTGCGGTCGGCCTTCCGCCAGGCGTCGGGCAGCAGCGGCGCGGCCGCGACAAGATCGATGACGAGGAGCAGTGCTGCAACCAGCCGCGGTGCCGCGACGCTGCTCGCCAAGGGCATGAAGATCAGTGCCGAGCCGAAGCCGGAGAAGCCGCGCGCGGTGCCCGAAACGAAAGCGATGGCGCAGAGCGCCATCGCGATGGTGAGGCTGACATCCTTCGGAAGGAAGTCCGTAAAACTCATGCTCCATGACTCTTGAGCATGACGTTGTCCGAAAACCGCTTCACACTTTTCGGCGTCATGCCCGCAACGTGCCGCCGGTCTTCTTCGTGACCTCCGCCACGATCTTCGCGGCGACGGCCTCGATCTCCTGATCGGTCAAGGTCTTCTCGCGCGGCTGGATCGTCACTGCGATGCCGATCGACTTCTTGCCGCCGTCGATGCCTTTGCCTTCATAGACGTCGAACACGTTGACGCCGGTGATCAGCTTCTTGTCGACACCCTGCGCGGCGCGCACGATGTCGCCAGCCTTCACGGCGCGATCGACAATGAAGGCGAAGTCGCGCGAGACCGGCTGGAATGCCGACAGCTCGATCAGCGGTTTTGCGCGGGTCGGCTTCTTCTTCGCCTCCGGAACGCGGTCGAGGATCACTTCGAACACCATCAGCGGACCATCGGCGCCGAGCGCTTCCAGCGCGCGCGGATGCATCTCGCCGAAAGTGCCGAGCACATTCTGCGGTCCGATCTGGATCGTGCCCGAACGGCCCGGATGCAGCCAAGCGGGCCCGCCGGCAACGATCTGCAGCGCCTGCATCGGTGCGCCGGCCGCAGCCAGCACCGCCAGCGCATCGGCCTTGGCGTCGAACACATCGGCTTGTGCAGAGCCCGACCAGTGCCGTCCCAATCCGTCCGACGACGCAAGGCCGCGGCGCACGCCGCTTGCGGCCACGAACTGATCCTGCGGGCGATCGCCCTTGAAGATCTGGCCGACCTCGAACAGCACGACGTCGCCAAAGCCGCGATCAGCATTGGCCTGCGCGGCCGCGACCAGACCCGGCAACAGGCTCGGCCGCATGTCGGAGAGGTCGGCGGCGATCGGATTGGCGACTTCGAGCTCGCGCTGTCCGCCGCCAAATAGTTGTGCCGCAGGCTTGGTGATGAACGACCACGTCACGGCCTCGACCATGCCGCGGCTCGCGAGCGCGCGCCTGGCGCGGCGGGTGCGAAGCTGGAGCGGCGTCAGCACGGATTTGCGCGCGTCCTCGCCGCGCTCGAACGGCGTCATCGGCACCTTGTCGACGCCGTAGATGCGGACGACTTCCTCGACGATGTCGGCCTTGCCATGCACGTCAGTGCGCCAGGAGGGCACCGCGACCTTCACCACGGGGCCCGGACCCGCCATCATGAAGCCGAGACGGGTCAAAATGAGCTTCATCTCGACCTGCGGCACTTCGATGCCGGAGAGACGCTTGACCTCGGTGAGCGGGAAATCGATCACGCGATCATCGCCGAAGGTCTTGCCCACCACGACGTTCTCTGACGGCGTGCCGCCGCACAGCTCCAGCACCAGCTTGGTGGCGAGCTCCAGCCCCGGCACCATGAAGGCCGGATCGACGCCGCGTTCGAAGCGGTAGCGCGCATCCGAATTGATGCCGAGCTTGCGACCGGTCTGGGCGACGTTGATCTCGTTCCACAGCGCCGATTCGATCAGCACGTCGGTGGTGTTTTCGTCGCAGCCCGAGGCTTCGCCGCCCATGATGCCGGCCAGCGATTCGACGCCGTGCTCGTCCGCGATCACGCAGATCGAGGGATCGAGATTGTAGGCGCGACCGTCGAGCGCGAGCAGCGCCTCGCCGTCGCGGGCGCGGCGCACCACGAGATTGCCGACCACCTTCTTGGCGTCGAACACGTGCAGCGGACGCGCGCGGTCGTAGGTCATGAAGTTGGTGATGTCGACCAGCGCATTGATCGGACGCAGGCCGATCGCGGTCAATCGCTTCTGCAGCCATTCCGGCGACGGGCCGTTCTTGACACCGCGCACCAGGCGGAGCGCGAAGCCCGGGCACAGCGTCGCGTCCTCGACCGTGACCTTCACCGGGCAGGGGAATTCGCCCTTGATCGGCTTGATCGACGGATCCCTGAACTTGCCCATGTCGGCAGCCGCAAGGTCGCGCGCGATACCGTGCACGCCGGTGCAGTCCTGCCGGTTCGGCGTCAAATTGATCTCGATCACGGCATCGCCGAGCGCGGCCCATTCGGCATAGCCGGCGCCGATTGGTGCATCCGCCGGCAATTCCATGATGCCGTCATGGTCGTTGGAGATCTGCAATTCGGCCGCCGAGCACAACATGCCGCGGCTCTCAACGCCGCGGATGGTGCCGACGCCGAGCGTGATGTCCTTGCCGGGAATGTAGGTGCCGGGCGGCGAGAACACGCTGACGAGGCCAGCCCGCGCATTCGGCGCCCCGCACACGACCTGCACCGGCGCGCCACCGTCCCCGGTGTCGACCATGCAGACGCGCAACCGATCCGCATTCGGATGCTGCTCGGCCGAAATCACCTTCGCGATGGTGAACGGCTTGAGCGCCTTCGCCTTGTCCTCGATGTTCTCGACCTCGAGCCCGATCATGGTGAGCTTGTCGGCAAGCTTTTCCAGCGGCTCGTCGGTGTCGAGATGATCCTTCAGCCAGGAGAGGGTGAATTTCATGGCTGCTTTTTCTCCACGGAGACGGTCTGCTCCCTCTCCCGCTTGCGGGGGAGGGTTGGGGAGGGGGCTCTCTCCGCGATGGCGGTCGCGATGGTTTCGAGAACGCCGGCACGGTTGGTCATGACATCCAGATTGCTGAAGCGGAGCACCTTGAAGCCCTTCGCTTTGATTGCGGCAGAGCGCCGCGCATCGGCGCGCTCGCCGTCGTCCGAGAAGTGTTGGCCGCCATCGAGCTCGATGATGAGCCCGGCCGCATGGCAGATGAAATCGGCGACGTAGCGCTCGATCGGCACTTGGCGGCGAAAAATAATGTCGTTCAATCGGCCGGCGCGCAGCTCGGACCACAGGATACGCTCCGCATCGGTCGAGTTGCGCCTAAGTGCGCGCGCATTGGCGCGGAGCTTGGCCGGTATTTTCCAATCCGGATGTTCAGGATCGACCATTGGCAACCCCATCGAGGAGAAACCCTCACCCCAACCCTCCCCCGCAAGCGGGGGAGGGAGTCCGACCTCTTGAGCGGACAGAGGGAACGTATCCATACAATCAAGGTCACACGCGCGCTCTATCCATTCCCGCCCCCGCTTGCGGGGGAGGGGCAGGGAGAGGGTTGTCTCCGCGAAGGGAACGGAGAGAGTCTTCGCTAGCTCTTGTTTGAAACCGAGCATCACGAGCTCAGCCCTCCCGCAAGTGTCGGCACTTCCAGCGGCTTGAAGCCGTAATGGTTGAGCCAGCGGACGTCGCTGTCGAACAGCTGGCGCAGATCGGCGATGCCGTATTTCAGCATGGCGATACGGTCGATGCCCATGCCCCAGGCGAAGCCCTGGTATTCGTCGGGATCGATGCCGCAGGCGCGCAGCACGTTCGGATGCACCATGCCGCAGCCGAGGATCTCCATCCAGTCTTCGCCCTCGCCGAAGCGGATCTCGTTCTTGTCGCGGCGGCACTGGAGGTCGACTTCCAGCGACGGCTCGGTGAACGGGAAGAACGAGGGGCGGAAGCGCATGTTGAGGTGGTCGACCTCGAAGAACGCCTTGCAGAATTCGTGCAGGATCCATTTGAGGTGGCCGAGATGCGAATGCTTGTCGATGACGAGGCCTTCGACCTGGTGGAATTGCGGCGTGTGGGTCGCGTCGGAATCGATACGGTAGGTGCGGCCCGGGCAGATCACGCGGATCGGCGGCTTCTGGGTCAGCATGGTGCGCACCTGCACCGGTGAGGTGTGGGTCCGCAGCAGCATGCGCGAGCCGTCCTCCTTCGGATTGAAGAAGAACGTGTCGTGCATCTCGCGCGCGGGATGGCCTTCCGGAAAATTCAGCTTGGTGAAGTTGTAGTCGTCGGTCTCGATGTCAGGGCCTTCGGCGACCGAGAATCCCATGTCGGCGAAGATCGTGGTCAGTTCGTCCCAGACCTGGCTCAGCGGATGGATGCGGCCCGTATCAGCCGGCGCATCGCGCAGCGGCAAGGTGACGTCGATGGTCTCGGATGCGAGACGCGCGTCGAGCGCCGCCGACTTCAGCAGGTCGCGCCGTGCGGCGAGCGCCTCGGTGACCTTGTCCTTGGCCTGGTTGATCGCAGCGCCTTGCGTCTTGCGGTCGTCGGGCGACATCTTGCCGAGCGTGGCAAGCAGTGCCGAGATCGAGCCCTTCTTGCCGAGGGCTGCGACGCGCACCGCTTCGAGCGCGGCTTCATCGCCGGCGGCGGCGATCTGGTCGAGGATGGATGCTTCGAGCGTTGCGAGGTCGGACACAGTCAAATCCTTGCTGCCAAATTCGGCTGGGTTGTCGCCGCCCGAAGGCCGTAACGTCAAGCAAAAAGCCGGTCATTTCGCACCCAGGACCAGCTGGGTTGAACCTCGCGCGGGGGCCGGGCACCAAGGGGGATACGAGGAGACCTTTGCGATGCTTTTGAAATCCTGTTTGGCCGCTCTCGCCATCGCTCTCGCGGTCGCTGCCACCCCGGCGTGCGCCATGGTCTGCATGGACAAATCCATGACGCTGGACGAGGTCGCCGACACCATCAGCGCCCAGAAGGGCTGCGAAAGCGCGATGAAGGTCTTCAGGGATTGCGAACTGACCGCGAGCGGCGATGTCCAACTCGGTGCCGCCGTCGAAAAGAAATGCGAGGCGGACTTCAAGTCCGGCCTCAACGCCGCCGAGAGGCAGGCCTACAAACGCGAGATGCGCGTATGCGACCGCAAGTACCGGAACAAGTCCGGCACCATGTATCTCTCGTTCACGGCATTCTGCCGGGCGGAGGTCGCCCAGCGCTACTCGCAACGCGCGCTGAAGGCTGCGGGCCCGAAGGCCCGCTAACGTAAGCCTTTAGGCTGCGAGCGCAGCTTTGGCCTTCTCGGCGATCGCCTGGAACGACGCGGGCTCGTTGATCGCGAGATCCGACAGCACCTTGCGGTCGACCGTGATGCCCGACTTGGCCATGCCGTCGATAAACCGGCTGTAGGTCAGGCCGAACGGACGGACGGCAGCGTTGATGCGCTGGATCCAGAGCGCGCGGAAGGTGCGCTTCTTACGCTTGCGGTCACGGAAGGCGTACTGCAGGGCCTTGTCGACAGCCGGCTTGGCGGTGCGGATCGTGTTCTTGCGGCGGCCGCGGAAACCCTTGGCGGCCTTGTAGACTTTCTTGTGCTTGGCGTGGGCGGTCACACCGCGTTTGACGCGAGACATGACATAATCCTTCAGAGATGACTTGGTTTTTCGGATCGCCGCGCGAACGCGGCGCAAATGGCAATGATCGTGGACGCGATCAGGCGTTCGGCAAGAAGTACTTCTTGACGTTGTCGCCGTCGGTCTTGAACAGCACCGCGGTGCCGCGAAGCTGACGGATCTGCTTCTTTGTCCGCTTGATCATGCCGTGACGCTTGCTGCGATGAGCGAACATCACTTTGCCGGTGGCAGTCACCTTGAAGCGCTTTTTAGCGCCCGATTTGGTCTTCAGCTTGGGCATTTAGCTCTCCTAATGGCCACAGAATTCCGCCCGCGAAGGCGGCTGGCCGTCAAAATGCTCGTTAGAGCGGTGATTGTGCTCAGGTTTTACGAACAAGCGCGAAACCCGCACGGAACACCGCCACGGCAGCCCTTAATCAGCCGGGCGATGAAGGCCGGGCTTATGACAGAGAACGGGCGAATTGGCAACGATGAACCGCCCGAACCCGGGCGCCGACTATTCGGAGTTACTACATCCTTGTCCAAGTCGCGTGGCTCGAGCAGGACCAAAATGGCCCATTTTTCCCAATCGCTTTTGTCTGTCTTCGCTTCTCCGCGCCGTCTGGCGCTGTTTGCCGTGCTTGCCACGGCCGCCGTCCCATCGACGGCCGATGCCCGCATCGGCGGCTATGACGGCGTCTGGAATGTCACCTTCGCCACCACCCGCGGCAATTGCAGCTCGGGCTACAGCGTTCCCTTCACCGTAACCGGCAGCCGGGTGTCGTCCGCCGGCGGCGGACGGGTCTCGGGTTCGGTCAATCGTGGTGGGGCCGTTGCGGTCGAAGTGTCGGTCGGCGCTTCTCACGCCAGCGGCGGCGGCCGGCTCGGCGGCGCAGTCGGGGGCGGCTCGTGGAAAGGCATCATTTCCGGCGACCAATGCAGCGGCACCTGGCAGGCGACGCGAACTTAGGCGCCAAGCGCTAGGTGCGCTCCCTCCCCCGCCTGCGGGGGAGGGTTGGGGAGAGGGTGTCTCCCCAGGCGAGAACCCCCAAGAGGAGAAAGCCCTCACCCGCGTCGCTACGCGACACGACCTCTCCCGCAAGCGGGAGAGGTGCAGTGGAGCTCGGGGTTGCACCTGCGACAAAACAAAACGGCCCGCCGGAGATCCGGACGGGCCGTTGAAACTCTGGCTGTAACGAGCAGGCGTCAGCGCGGCGCCAGCACCATGACGACCTGACGGCCCTCGAACCGGGCGTCCTGCTCGACCTTGGCAAGTTGGGCGACGTCGGTCTTGATCTTGTCGAGCAGCTTGGTGCCGATCTCCTGGTGCGCCATTTCGCGGCCGCGATAGCGCAGGGTGATCTTGACCTTGTCGCCCTCTTCGAAGAACCGCAGCATCGCGCGCATCTTCACGTCGTAATCGTGATCATCGATCATCGGACGGAGCTTGATCTCCTTGATCTCGACGGTCTTCTGGCGCTTGCGGGCTTCGGCGGCTTTCTTCTGGGCGCCATACTTGTACTTCCCGTAGTCCATGATCTTGCAGACGGGAGGGCTGACATTTGGCGAAATCTCGACCAGATCCATGCCGGCTTCCTGGGCCAACTTGATAGCCATCATCGTCTCGACCGTGCCTCTGTTGTCACCGGTCTGATCGATCAGCTGGATCTGCGCATTTCGAATATCATCATTGATGCGCGGCCCGTCTTTGCTGGCAACGGGCGGGGCTCTATTGGGACGGCGAATGGGTGGTTCTCCAAAGTTGTGGAAGCAAGCGGCTATTTTGAAGGAAGATGCGTTTGCCGGCAAGCAAGTCGCGTGTATCGCGATCGAAAAAGCCTCAAATGCGAGGCTTTTGGGTCACGCCTGACGGCACGGTGCTGGACATAGACACCTTGCTCCGGTTCCGCAAGCGTCCCAAAGGGTCAGGGTTGATATCGGATTATGCTGTCAAACCGGCCTGGACAGCTTAAACCGCGCAGTCGGAGTAAATGTTCCATGACCAACGCGATCTCCGAAGCCGTGCTCGACTTCATCGAAATCGGCGAGGGCCCGTCAGCGCGCAAGATCGCGGTGCGTCGCCGCGCCGGGCAAGGACGCTTAGGACAAGGGCCCGGCCTGGTCTGGCTCGGCGGCTTCAAATCCGACATGCAGGGCGGCAAAGCGATCGCGCTGGACGCCTGGGCCGCAGAGCATGGCCGTGCCGCCGTCCGGTTCGACTATTCCGGCCATGGCGAGTCCAGCGGCGATTTCGCCGACGGAACCATCGGAACCTGGCTCGAGGATAGCGTCGCGGTGTTCGAGCGCTTCTGCACCGGGCCTCAAGTGCTGATCGGTTCCTCCATGGGCGGCTGGATGGCGCTGCTGCTGGCGCGCGAAATCAGGAAGCGGCAAGAGAAACAGCAAGCCAAGGCATCGCTCGCGGGCCTGGTGCTGATCGCGCCGGCGCCCGACTTCACGGAAGAGCTGATGTGGAAGAAGTTTTCGCCCGAGGTGAAGACCGAGATCGAGACCAGGGGCTTCTGGCTGCGGCCGTCCGAATATGGCGACGGCACGCCCTATCCGATCACGCGCAGGCTGATCGAGGAGGGGCGTAACCATCTCGTGCTCGGCAGCGCCATCGATCTCGGCTGTCCCGTCCGCATTCTGCAAGGCGCGCAGGATCCCGACGTACCGTGGCAGCACGCCTTCGCGCTGACGCACCGCCTGCCCGCGGACGACGTCGTGCTGACCATGATCCAGGACGGCGACCATCGCCTGTCCCGCCCGCAGGACATCGCGCGCATTCTTGCCGCGGTGGCGGAGATCGGGTGAAGTCTTGTTTCCTTCCCCCCTTGTGGGGGAAGGTGGCGCGAAGCGCCGGATGAGGGGTTCCTTCCGCGGAGATAGACCCCTCACCCAAGTGAATGCGTGTCTACCAGCGGAGCTAAAAAACACCGGGAGGCGATCCGATGACCACCACCGCCATGCTGCGCGCCTTCTGCGACGCGGTCGAACAGCGCAACGGCAATGCCTTCGCTGACCTGTTCACCGAGGACGGCGTCTATCACGACGTATTCTACGGCGCGTTCACGGGCCGCGAAAAAATCACTGCGATGGTCGACGACTTCTTCTATCGCACGGCGACGGATTTCCGCTGGGACATGCACGACCCCGTTACCAACGGCACCACGCTCTATGCGCGCTACACCTTCAGCTACAAGTCGACCCTGCCGGAAGCGAACGGCGCGCGAGCGATGTTCGAGGGCGTCGCAATCATGACGCTGCGCGACGGCAAGATCGCCAGCTATCATGAGGTCGCCAACACCGCGCCGGCGTTTGTCGATCTGAAATTTGCGCCGGAACGGATTGTGAAAATCGTCGGCAAGCAAGGTGCGGAGCTCAAGGCGCGGCCGGAGATGAAGCGGCATCTGGGCTGACGGGGGAGCCCTTACGGCGGCGGCGGTTTCGCCATCGGCTTGCGCTGCGCCAGGGCCGCCACCGTCGCGGTGCCGATCGGACCTTGCTCGTCGTAGAGCCAGCATTCGCCGATCGCCACGCCGTCGGTAGCCTGGTGGTTCACCACGTCGAAACCGATCCAGTTCGTCACCGGCAGACGGTGCAGGTAGATCGTCACGTCGCTGTTGATGTAACCGAGCCCCTTGTCGCCGGCATTGGCAAACGGGCTCGCGAAATCGGCACCCGTGGCGACATGGACGAACGGCGACATCGGTACGCCCGCGACGAGCTCGCGCACCTCGCTCATCCAGAGTTTTCGCGGTCCGAGCGAGCCCATATGGCCGACGATCGGCCGCGTCGTCCATTTGCCGTTCATGCCGAGCCTGGGATCGGTCGGCTTTGGAATATCGTCCGGCCTCGGCACGTCCCAGTTCGGCGGCGACCAGACATTGCCGTCAGGATTTTGCGTCCGCCGCAACAGCTGGCACGAGGCGCGCGCCATGCTGACGCCACCGGAGACAAACTCCGCCTCGATCACGCGGATGCGCATTCCGTCGCGCACCAGCCGCGTCGTCACCTCGATCGGCTTGTCGATGGTCGGCAGCCGAAACATGTCGACGGTCAACCGCGCCGGCACGAATTCAGGCCCGGAATGGCGCTCCTCGATGGCAAAGCCGAGCAGGCCGATGATGACGCGTCCGTGCAGCGATTTCGGATCCCAGGGGCCGTTGGCCACTTCCGTCGGATGGAATGTATCGCCGTCGCGGGTGAAGAAAGGCATGTTTATCATGGCGCGCGACCTTGAAGGATCGCGCGGGGAAATCAAGATGCTCAATCCTCATGGTGAGGAGGCGCGAAGCGCCGTCTCGAACCATGAAGGCCCCGCTGCTGCATCTCGGCCTGCATCCTTCGAGACGCCGCTGCGCGGCTCCTCAGGATGAGGATCAGGTTTTGCCCCACTCCTCACGCACATTTTCGTCTCGCTCGTTGCTCATTGCAGCGCTTTTCATCGCGTCAAACTGATCTTGCTCCAGCAACTGCCCCAACGCCCACACCGCGGCCCCGCGCACCAGCGGGCTCGCATCATCCAGCAACCGCCGCGCTTCCTCCGCCAGCGCCACATCGCCGGAGTTACCGATCGCGATCAGCACGTTGCGCAGGAAGCGGTCGCGGCCGATGCGCTTCACCGGCGACTTCGTGAACAGCGCGCGAAACGCGGCGTCGTCGAGCCGTGAAAGTTCAGCAAGCTCCGGCGCACGCAATTCATCGCGCGCGGCGAGCTTGGCTTCGCGTCCCTCCTGCGCAAATTTGTTCCAGGGGCACGCCGCAAGGCAATCGTCGCAGCCATAGATGCGGTTACCCAGCGCTTTGCGAAACTCGCGCGGGATCGGCCCCTTGTTCTCGATGGTGAGATACGAAATGCAGCGCCGCGCATCGAGCTTGTAGGGCGCGGGGAACGCCGCGGTCGGACAGATGTCGAGACACGCCTGGCACGAGCCGCAATGATCGATCTCGGCATGATCGCGCGGCAGATCGAGCGTGGTGTAGATCGCGCCAAGAAATAGCCACGAGCCGAATTCACGCGAGACGAGATTGGTGTGCTTGCCCTGCCAGCCGAGATGCGCGGCTTGCGCGAGTGGTTTCTCCATCACCGCCGCGGTGTCGACGAATACCTTCACGTCCGACGGCGCGGTCGCGACCAGCCAGCGCGCCAGCGCCTTCAGCCGCTTCTTGATGAGATCGTGATAGTCGTCGCCCTGCGCGTAGACCGAGATCGCCGCGCGGGTGCGCTCTCGCAGGATCGCGAGAGGATCCTGGTCGGGGCCGTAATTGACGCCGAGCATGATCACGCTGCGCACGTCAGCCCACAGCCCGCGCGGATCGACACGGCGTTCCGGCTGGTTCGCGAGCCACTCCATGTCGCCATGGCCGCCCGCGGCGATGAACTCGAGGAAATGTTGTCCAGCGTTCTCGATCGTGCCCGGCTCGGTGATCCCGATGCAGTCGAAGCCGAGCGCCTGCGCTTCGCGCGCAAGCGCCGTCTTCAGTTCAGTCGGATCGGAGTTCAGAAATCCAGGTCCACATAGGTCCGCGACGCCGGCACGCCCGCCAGCCATTCGCTCAGCAGCGGACGGAACGACGGGCGGGATTTCACCCGCGCGTACCACGCCTTTGCTGCGTCGTCCTCGCTCCATGGCACGTCGCCCAGATAGTCGATCGCCGAGAGATGCGCCGCGGCGGCGAGATCCGCGTAAGTGGGCCGGTCGCCGGCGAGGAAGTTACGGGTCTGCGCCAGCCAGCCGATATAGGCGAGATGATAGCGCACGTTGGCCTTGGCCGCGCGCATCACGTCCGGCGAGGGCGGTCCGCCGCCATTCTCCTCGCTCATGAAGCGCTTGTAGATGCGCTCGGTGACGAGCGGGTGGGAGACCTCCTCGAAGAATTTTTCGTTGAACCAGGCCATCAGCCGGCGCACCTCGACGCGCTCGGCGATCGTCTCCGGCATCAGGCGCTTGGGTCCCATCTCTGCGCCATAAGCCTCGTCGAGATACTCCGCGATGATGGCCGCGCCCGGAATCGGCGGCTGCTCGTCGTCCACCAGCACCGGCGTCGTGCCGGCCGCATTGAGTAGCATGAATGCCTCGCGCCGCTCCCAGCTGCGCTCCTCGGCCAGCTTCAACTCGAGCCCGTATTCGCCCACGATCAGGCGGATGAAACGCGAATGCGGACAGAACGGATGATGGAACAGCGTAAACATGAAGCCTTTGACTATTTGATGGTGCTTAAGAATCCATCAATATTTGTGCGGCGCCACACTAGCCCTTCAAAACCGCGAGGCAAAGGCGCGATAGCGCATTTTGCGATTGCGAGCGAGGGGCGAATAGGCGAGAAGAACCCCGCTTTTCCAGCGGAAATGGACCGTAAATATGTCAGATACAATACGGGCAGTGATCCTCGGCATCATCGAGGGTGTGACCGAGTTCCTTCCCGTTTCATCGACCGGCCACTTGCTGCTCGCGGAGCGCTTCTTCGGCCTCGGCGAGGGCGCCTTCTGGGATTCGTTTACCGTCCTGATCCAGCTCGGCGCGATCCTCGCGATCGTCGTGCTCTACTTCAAGAAATTGTGGGACGTCGCGATCGGCATGTTCACGGGCGATGCCTATGCGCGTCGCTTCGTGATCGGCGTGCTGGTCGCGTTCCTGCCTGCGGTGGTCGTCGGTCTCGTCGCCGGCAAATACATCAAGAGCATGCTGTTCAATCCGTGGGTCGTATGCTTCTCGCTGATCGTGGGCGGTGCCATCCTGTTGTGGGTCGATCGGCTCGATCTCAAGGTGCGCGAGCGTGACGCCACCAAGTTTCCGCTACTGATGTACCTCTATATCGGCATCGCGCAGTGCATCGCGATGATCCCGGGCGTGTCGCGCTCCGGCGCCAGCATCGTCGCGGCAATGTTTCTGGGCGCGGACAAGCGGGCGGCGGCGGAATTCTCGTTCTTCCTCGCCATCCCCACCATGATCGGCGCGTTCGCCTACGATTTCTACAAGAACCGCTCCGAGATGACGATGGACCACATGGGCATCGTCGCCATCGGCTTCGTGGTGTCGTTCATTACCGCGATCATCGTGGTGAAGGCGTTCCTCGGATACGTCACCCGCCACGGCTTCGTGGTGTTCGCCTGGTGGCGCGTCATCGTCGGCACCCTCGGCCTGATCGCGCTGGCGCTCGGCCATTAACTTCTGACAGTTCGTTGTGGCCGTAGCCCGGATGGAGCGTAGCGCAATCCGGGGCCGGCATCGCTTGTGGCACGATCCCGGATTTCGCTACGCTCCATCCGGGCTACGCAGCTGCGCTCGGGCGTTAACTTTTGAAAACTCGCTGACAAGCCTCAACGCAATATCAGCTTTTGACCGGTAGGCAGTGTCCGGAGCGGGGTGGCCCGCGGGCGGAGCTGACCAATGACCCTCGTCAGCGGCTGGGGGCGCTTCCCGGTCGTCGATAGCGAAGTGCTTCGGCCGCGCTCGTTCGAGGCCGTGGGCGCGGCTGTCGCTGACGTGACCGGCTCCGTGGCCCGGGGCAATGGCCGCGCCTATGGCGATGCCGCGATCGGCGTCAGCCGGACCATCGCGATGACCGGGTTCGACCGGGTCAGGTCGTTCGATCCGGCCACGGGCCGCATCCGCCTGGAAGCCGGCGTGCTGCTGTCGGACCTGATCGATACCTTTGGCCCGCGCGGCTTCCTGCCCTTCGTCGTACCCGGCACGCGGTTCGTGTCGGTCGGCGGCGCCATCGCTGCCGACGTGCATGGCAAGAACCATCATGGCGAGGGCGGTTTTGGCCGCTATGTCGACAGCATTCTGCTGCGCACCGGGGCAGGCGAGACCATCGAGATCTCGCGCGGGCAAAATCCCGATGCCTTCTTCGCGACCGTCGGCGGCATGGGCCTCACCGGAATCATTCTTGAGGCCACGATGCGGCTGCGCACCGTCGAGACCGGCTGGATTCGCGAGCGCGTGATCCCGGCATCCGATCTCGACGCGGCGATGCGCGCGCTCGAGGCGAGCGAGGCCGCGACCTATTCGGTGGCGTGGATCGATTGCGTGGCGCGCGGGCGCGATCTCGGCCGCTCGCTGATCTATCTCGGTGAGCACGCAAGCGCCGACGAGCTTACTGAGGGCGCCGATCGTTTTCCCGTGGGCAAAAATCCCGGCCTTGCGGTGCCGATTGACCTGCCGTCGGTGACGCTCAACCGCTTCAGCATCCGCGCCTTCAACGAGCTCTACTATCGTATGGGCGCGCGGCGCGCCGGCGGCGATCATGTCGTCTCGCTCTATCCGTACTTCTTCCCGCTCGACAGCATTGCCGACTGGAACCGCATCTATGGACGACGCGGTTTCCTCCAGCATCAATGCGTGATCCCCGAGGCCGGCGCGCGCAACGTGTTGGGTGACATCCTCGATCGTGTCTCGAAGCGCGGCGATGCCTCGTTTCTCGCGGTACTCAAAAAACTCGGCCACGGCGATGGCCTGCTGTCGTTCCCGCGGCCCGGCTACACGCTCGCGCTGGATTTCCCGGTGAAGGGCGACATCCTGAATTTCCTCGACGAGATCGACCGTCTGGTCGTCGCCGCCGGCGGACGGCTTTATCTCGCGAAGGACGCGCGGCAGTCGCGCGCGACCTTCGAGGCCGGGTATCCCGCTTTGCCGCGCTTCAACGCGATCCGCAAATCGCTCGATCCCGCCAGGAACATCCGCTCAAAACTTTCACAACGTCTGTTCGATGAGGTTTAAGCCGTGACGTCACGCAAGACCGTTTTGGTGCTCGGTGGCTCCTCCGATATCGGCCGCGCCGCAGCGCGCGCCTTTGCCAAGGCCGGCTACGATGTGGGCATCGCAGGCCGCGACATTGCCGCGCTGGAGCCTGACGCGGCGGATTTGCGCGCGCGCTACGCTGTCGAAGCGAGCACGTGCAAATTCGACGTGCTCGACACCGCCTCATTCGACAGCTTTGTCGCGGGCCTTCCCGCCTTGCCTGACGTCGTCGTCTCGATCATCGGCCTGCTGGGCGTGCAGCCAAACGCCGAGAGCGATCTCGCCCACGCGACGACGATCATGCGCTCGAACTACGAGGGACCGTCATTGATCCTCGGCTTGTTTGCGGAGAAGTTTCTGGCGCGCGGCAATGGCACGATTGTCGGCGTGTCGTCGGTCGCAGGCGATCGCGGCCGCGCTTCGAACTATGTCTACGGCTCGGCGAAAGCCGGCTTCTCCGCCTTCCTGTCGGGCCTGCGCGCCCGCGCCAGCCGCGGTGGCGTGCACGTCGTCACCGTGAAGCCCGGTTTCGTCCGCACCAGGATGACGGAAGGCATGAAGCTGATCGGCCCGCTCACCGTCGACGCGCCTGTCGTCGGCGATGCGATCCTCAATGCTGTCGAGACAAAGACCGACGTCGTCTATGTCAGCGGCAAATGGCGTCTCGTGATGCTCATCATCAAGACGCTGCCCGAGGCGGTGTTCAAGAAGCTGAAGTTTTGAGGCTGCTGCGGCGGCGGTGCGCTCCCTCGCCCGCTTGCGGGAGAGGGCAGGGGAGAGGGTGTCTCCGCAGAGAGACTCCCAACGAGGAGAAAGCCCTCACCCGCCGCTACGCGGCGACCTCTCCCGCAAGCGGGAGAGGTTAAGAAAGACCGCCGTCAACGTAGGGTTACGCGCTCTTGCGCTGGAACTGGCCCTGCGGGCGGAAACGCCAGAGATATTGCGGCGCGATCGCTTCCAGCGAGTCAGCCGTGATGCCGAGGCCTTCCAGCGTGAGCCCGGCGGCCTTCGCGGCATCCGACACGACATTGTCGCGCTCGAGCAGCGTGACCTGGTCCGGCGTCAGCTTCAGCGCGCCCGGTGCGAATTGCAGGACGGCGGCCTGGAGGCGGGCGAGGCCGAACGACAGCGGCACCAGCATCGGCTTGCGATCGGCGATCTCGACGATGGCCTCGATGATCTCGCGCATGGTCAGCACTTCCGGCCCGCCGAGCTCATAGGTCGCGCCCGCCCTGGCCTTGCCGTCGACGGCATCGGCGATCGCGGTGGCGACGTCGCCGACATAGACCGGCTGCATCTTCGTGTCGCCGCCGATCAGCGGCAGCACCGGCGACATCCGCGCCAGCGCCGCGAACCGGTTGGTGAACTGGTCTTCGGGGCCGAACATCACGGAGGGGCGAAAGATCGTGGCCGATGGCACGGAAGCCGTCACCGCCGCCTCGCCGGCCGCCTTGGCCTTGGCATAGCGCGCGGGCGATTCGGCATCGGCGCCGATCGCCGAGACATGGATCAGGTGCGCACCCGCGGCGGCTGCCGCCTTGGCGACGGTCTCGGCGCCCTTGGCCTGGACGGCGTCAAACGTCTGCCCGCCGCCCTCAGTGAGGATGCCCACCAGATTGATCACGACATGCGAATCACGCACCGCCGCCTCGACCGAGGCCGGATAGCGCAGATTGGCCTGGATGGTGTGGACCTGCCCGACCTTGCCGGAGGGCTGGAGGAAGCCGGCAAGCTCCGGCCGCCGCACCGCGACCCGGACCCGGTAATCCCGCCGGCACAGCGCGCGGACGACATTCCGGCCCAAAAACCCCGATCCGCCGAAAACCGTGACGAGAGTTTCCAGATTCGATGCCATAGGAATTATCCTGGGTCCGTTCCTGCGGGAAGAGTGCGTGTTATCAGGCTTGTATCGGGCCGGTTTGCGATGCGCAATCCGCAAGCCGAACCATGAATTGACAACCGCGTCACTGAACCGTAGTAACCGCCTCCGTGCCCCAAACGGCATGCCCAGGTGGTGGAATTGGTAGACGCGCTGGCTTCAGGTGCCAGTGGCTTAACGGCCGTGAAGGTTCGAGTCCTTTCCTGGGCACCATTTTGCGGGATTTGGTCCCCAAATAGGCCTGCTTCCAATCATCGGAGCTAGCCGGACCGCGATCTTCGCATCGCCGCCGCGGGATGGCTGATGGGACCAAAATCCCTCACACCACGCTCCTCCCCGCCCGCTCCGCCACCGATTTCTGCACAAAATACATCATCACCAGCGTGATGATCGTCGTCGTGACGACGACGTAGCCGATCCGGTCGAAATGGAGCAGCGAGCCGTCCGGTTGCTGCGAGATGATCGCGGCGGCGAACACCGAGCCGAGCCCGCCGGAGAGTTGCTGGAGCGAGGCGCTGACCGCGCTGAACGAGCCGCGCTGGCTGGGATCGGGGATCGCCGACATCAGCGCCTGCGACGGGATCATGCGCGAGAAGATGCCGACGAACATCAGCACGTTGACGATGATCGCAGTCACCAGCGAGACGTGGCCGAGATGGGTGTAGATCAGCACCATGACGGCGGTCATCGCGCAGCCGAACACGAAGGTCGGATATTTGCCGAACGCATCGCTGGCACGGCCGACCAGCGGTCCCGTGATGATGCTGAACAGGCCGGAGACGAGATAGATCGTGGGCAAATGCTCGAGGTCGATGCCGATATTGTTCACGGTGAAGGCGCTGGAGAACGGCATCAGCATGTAGCCGCCCGTCGCCAGCAATGTCGTGACGACGAAAGCCAGCGTGTAGCGCGGCTCTCCGATGGTCGCGACCAGATGGCGGAACGGGTTCTTGTCCTGCTTCAGCTTCAGATGCGCGTCGACCGGCTCCATGGCGAAAGCGATGACGGCGATTGCTGCGATCGACAGGCCGACGATCGCAATGAAGCAGACATGCCAATTCCAGTGATTGGCGAGAAACAGCCCGGCCGGAACGCCCAGCACCTGGCTCGCGGCGAAGGCCGTTTGCACGAATCCCATCACGCGGCCGCGCAGGTGCAGCGGAAACAAATCGGTGGTGATGGCGAGCACGATCGAGCCGATCACGCCGCCAAACAATCCGGTCACGATCCGGCCGATCAGCAGGACCTGGTAAGTCTGGGCCACGGCGCAGAGCATGGTTCCGAGCGTGAAGCCGACATAGAAGAACAGCAGCAGGCGCTTGCGATCGAAGCGATCGGCAAAGCCGGCGGCCAGGATGCCGGAAAATCCGGCGCTGAACGCATAGGCCGACACCGCGACGCCAAATTGCCCGGCCGTGATGTTGAGCGAGGGCATCAGGATGGCGCCGAGCGGCGACATGATGATGAAGTCGAGAATGATCGTGAACTGAGCGAACGCCAGCAGCGCCACCAGCAGTGACTGGTAGCGCGTAAAGCCGCGCTGGCGTTCCTGTTGATCGTCGATCGGCGCGGCGAGCGTCTGGTCTGTCATGACACCTGATACGTGGGGCAAGGGCGCGGGAAGCTGGCCTCAGATAGGGTGCGCGTCGGCGATTTCCACGGGCGCCGGGCCTGAGTTCCGCTGGTATATCGAGTGCGCGCCGGATTGTGGGATCCCTGCAACAGCCCGGCGGCGGGCTCTCTCGGTTGCCGTTCTCCGGCCGAATTAAGCCGCCCTTAGCCAATGCTGCCTAGGCTCGCGGCCGTCCTTTTCCGGCTTCCCGGCCAGCCCTCGGGCCGGCCGAGTCACAGTCAGTCAGAGCGTTTTCGGATGGAGCAGCCCGTCAGGCAGTACGATCGGAGCGAGGCCGCGTCGCAGGCTGTTTCGGCGCCGGGGCGCACCCTCGTGATCGATCTCGAAGGTGCGCTGTTGCGGTCCGAGCTGCTGATGGAAGCGCTGTTCAGCAGCCCCGGCCGAATGCTTGGCCGTTTCGGCGCAGGCGGACGTCCGGGCATGGCGGCCCTCATCGATATTCTGTCGCGGGCCGAGATCGACTACGCCCATCTGCCCTATGAGTCCGATGTGCTGAACCAGGCGCTGGCGGCACGGGCCCGGGGCGAGAAAATCTATCTCGTTGCAGGCCGCTTCGCTCGCCATGCCGCCGGCATTGCCGCGCATCTCGGCTTCGACGGCGTCGTGACGCCGGCCGATCTTGCTGCGGGCGACAGCCTGCCGTTCGATCGCGCCGCAATCGAGCGCATCGATAACGTCAACCGCCGCCGCGCCAGCCTGAAGATTTGGGCGAAGGCGCTGCGGGTCTATCAATATGCCAAGAACACGCTGGTGTTCGTGCCTGTTATCACCGCGCATCAGGTGAATGTCGCCACGCTGGGCACCACGCTGCTGGCGTTCCTGGCGTTCTCGGCCTGTGCGTCGGGCGCCTATCTGATGAACGATCTGCTCGATCTCGCCGCCGACCGGCAGCACCCGACCAAGCGCCATCGCGCGCTCGCGGCAGGCGACTTGCCGATCTCGTCGGCGCTATCGGTGATCCCGGCGCTGTGGCTGTTCGCGCTCGCCGCCAGCCTCTGCATCTCCTTGACCTTCCTCGGCGTGCTCGCCGCCTATCTCGCCACCACCATCGCCTATTCGCTCGTGCTCAAGCGCAAGATGCTGGTCGATGTCGTGACGCTCGCCGGGCTCTACTCCTTGCGCATCGGCGCCGGCGCGGTCGCGGCGGGTGTCGTGCTGTCGGAATGGCTGATGGTGTTCTCGCTGTTCGTGTTCACCGCGCTCGCGCTGATCAAGCGCTTCAGCGAACTTAGCATGCGCCAGGGCGAAGGCCTCGCCGATCCCTCCAACCGCGACTATCGCGTGAGTGATTTGCACATCATCGCCGCGATGGCGGCCGCGAGCGCGATGAATGCGGTGACAGTGTTTGCGCTCTATGTGTCGTCCTCGGCGGTGACGCCGCTCTACAGCCGTCCCTGGATGCTCTGGCTGCTCGCGCCCCTGCTGCTCTACTGGTTCGGCCGCGCCCTGATGATCGCGCATCGCCGCGAGATGCCCGACGATCCCATTATCTACGCCTTCCGGGACGGCGCGAGCCGCACCACGGTGGCGGCGATGGTCTGCATCATGCTGGCGGCGATCTGACTGCAGCCCCGATCTGGCCCCTATCCGGCGCTTGCGTGGTCCGGCGGCAGTCGATACATCGCGGACTATCGATTGGCTTATGATATCGACGCGACCGATTCGATTGAGGGTTTGAAACGCCATGACCGTACGCCTGCATCGCGGCGACCTGCCTGACCTCTCCCGCTACACCTCAGCGGTGGCGATCGACACCGAGACCATGGGGTTGAACCCGCACCGCGACCGGCTCTGCGTGGTCCAGCTCTCGCCCGGCGACGGCAGCGCCGACGTGGTGCAGATCCCGAAAGGCCACACCGACGCGCCGAACCTGAAGGCCCTGCTGGCCAATCCCGCGATCACGAAGATCTTCCATTTTGCGCGGTTCGACGTCGCGGTGCTGTACCAGAGCTTCGGGGTGATGACCGGGCCGATCTACTGCACCAAGATCGCCTCCCGCCTGACCCGCACCTATACCGACCGCCATGGCCTCAAGGACCTCGTCCGCGAGGTGCTCAATGTCGACCTCTCCAAGCAGCAGCAATCGAGCGATTGGGGTTCCGACAGCCTGACCGAGCCGCAGCTCGCCTATGCCGCCTCCGACGTGCTGCATCTGCACGCACTTCGCGAGCGGCTCGACGCCATGCTGGTCCGGGAGGGCCGCAGCGCGCTGGCAAAGGCCTGCTTCGACTTTCTGCCGACCCGCGCTTTGCTCGACCTCCAGGGCTGGGAGGAAGAGGACATTTTCGCGCATTCCTGAGCGGGCCCGGCGACGGTTTGCCCAGGGCAATCGCCCCGTTTCGGACACTTTCGTACGGCCTGTCCAAGGCTGATATGTCCAAGGCTGCATATTTTGGCGGCGCCGGGTACAATGGGGCGCCCTTGAACCGGACAAGGCGAGCGACACCCTGGAGCAGCGGTGAATTCGGCCCAGTTTTCCACCTACGACGCCGCACTCGCGGCGAAGTTTGCCAGCGCGGCGCGCCACAGCCGCCTGGTGCGGATTCTGCGCATCGCGGTGCCGGTAACGGTGGCCGTGTCCATGGCCGCCATCGTCGTCATCTCGACCTTCCTTAATCCCTTCAAGATTCCCATAAAGCTCGACTCCGGAAATCTCGTGGTGACCGGCACCAGGATCACGATGGAATCGCCGCACCTCTCCGGCTTCACTCCGGATCAGCGGCCCTACGAGCTCTGGGCCAAGACCGCGACGCAGGACATCACCGACCCCGATCATGTCGACCTCAACGATTTGCGCGCGAAGGTGCTGATGGAAGACCAGTCGACCCTGTTCCTCGATGCCCGCACCGGCCGTTTCGACAACAAGCAGCAGCAGCTCGATTTGCACAAGGACGTCTTCCTGCGCACCTCGACCGGCTACGAGGCGCGGTTGAACTCCGCTTTCGTCGACATGAACAAGGGCACGGTTTCTTCGGATGATCATGTCGACGTCAAGCTGACCAACGGTACGCTCACCGCCGACCGGCTCCGCATCACCGAAGGTGGTGACGTCATTCGTTTCGAAGGCAATGTCGTGATGCATCTGGACAAGATCAGCACGGACGAGACCGCCCCCGCGCCGGTCGAGCAGCCCGCGCCGGCACCACAGCCGAAGTCCAAGAACAAATCAGCCAACTCAAAATGATTTCCAGAACCGGATTTTTCATGCGCAGCGAAAACAAGCGTAGCGCCGCAGTGCTGATCCTCGCCCTGTCGCTGATCGCGGCAGGCGCAGCGTACGCGCAAGGTGCCATGCAGGGCGTACCCAACGCCATGCAGGGGTTTTCGCAGAACCGCGATCAGCCGATCCAGATCGACGCTGCGTCGCTGGAGATGCGCGACAAGAAGAAGGAAGCGACCTTCTCCGGCAATGTGAAGGTCGTGCAGGGTGACACCACCATGACCTCGAAGACGCTGGTGGTGTTCTACGAGTCGGGCGGCGACAAGACGGCTGCCACACCGCAGTCGGCACCTGCCAAGGGCGCGAAGGCGGCGCCGATGCAATCGGCGACGCCGGGGCCCGGCGGCGCTTCCTCGATCAAGCGGCTCGAGGCGCGCGGCAATGTCGTGGTGACCCAGAAGGATCAGGTGGTGACCGGAGAGACTGCCGTGTTCGACACCAAGACCAACCTCATCACCATGGTTGGCGGACCCGCTGGCCAGGTGGTCCTGACCCAGTGCCAGAACGTGCTGCGCGGTGACCGCCTGATGGTCGACATGACCACCGGCGTCTCCCGGGTGGAATCCGACAGCGGCCGGGTGCAGGGCCTGTTCATCCAGTCCCAGGGTGGTGCGAACGGCAAATGCGGAACCCCCGCAGCCCCGGGGGCGGGATCGCCTCTGCAATTGCCTGGCGGAAGTAAACAAAAGTAAATTCAATGGCTTGGCCCTAATGCGGCCGATCCGAGGTTGAAGCTTGCCCGGCGAGACTGTATCTAGCGCCCAGGGCTTTCGAAGCGGGGTCCGCCGCTTTTCGGGCGTGTTTCACTGGGCATGAGACATCCCTACATTCATGCTGCGCCGGCGAAGCAAGAGGCCGGCGCGGGAGACCGCGCGAGCACCGCGCAGGATCCGTAGAGGGCTAGAAGGCGGGGATGGTCGATCTATTCAGCATGTTCCGTCGGCGCCCCGCCAAGCGCGGCCGGCCAGGATTTGCCCGTCAGGACATCACCGCGCTCGGTGACAGCGTCGGCGGCCTCGTGGCGAGCCCGGTGCGGGACGCGCCGCCGATTGCCCGTGACCAGCCGATGCAGGCCTCGGACCCCTATGGCGTCGAGGCCCCGCCGCGGCCGCGGCCGGGGGCGGTGCAGCCTCCGAAGGCCGCTCCCAAAACCAGGACAAACGGCTCGAGCGGCCCGCAGCTGTTGCGGCGGCCCGGCTTCCTGGCTGTGCATAGCGTGGAAAAGAGTTTTGGCAGCCGGCAGGTGGTGCGCGGCGTCAGCATTTATGTGCGGCGCGGTGAAGCGGTCGGCCTGCTCGGGCCGAACGGCGCCGGCAAGACCACCGTGTTCTACATGATCACCGGCCTGATCAAGGCCGATCGCGGCGCGATCGAACTCGACGGTCACGACGTCACCAAGCTGCCGATGTATCAGCGCGCGCGGCTCGGCATCGGCTATCTGCCGCAGGAAGCCTCGATCTTCCGCGGCCTCACGGTCGAGCAGAACATCCGCGCCGTGCTCGAAGTGGTCGAGCCCTCACGCAAGAAGCGCGAGGCACAGCTGGACTCGCTGCTCGACGAATTCAACATCACGCGCCTGCGGAAATCGCCGTCGATTGCGCTGTCCGGCGGTGAGCGCCGCCGCGTCGAGATTGCGCGCGCGCTGGCAACGCGTCCGAACTACATGCTGCTGGACGAGCCCTTCGCCGGCATCGATCCGATTGCGGTCGGCGACATTCAGGACCTCGTCCGTCATCTCACCAATCGCGGCATCGGCGTGCTGATCACCGATCACAATGTGCGCGAGACGCTCGGCCTCACCGATCGCGCCTATATCGTCTATGCCGGTGAAATTCTGACGGAGGGCAGCCCGGAGGAGATCGTCGCTGATCCGGATGTTCGCCGCCTTTACCTTGGCGAGGAATTCCGCCTCTAGCCCTTTTTTCCATCTCGTCAAGGCGTGTACATCGGACCGCGACTGAGATAAGCAAGAATCGGACCAATTTTTGGGAACGGTTCTTGTTCGATGGCGCTGACGCAGAGATTAGAGTTCCGGCAATCGCAGTCGCTGGTCATGACGCCGCAGTTGATGCAGGCGATCAAGCTGCTGCAATTGTCCAATCTCGATCTCACGACCTTCGTGGAAGAGGAACTCGAGCGTAATCCCCTGCTGGAGCGGGCCAATGACGAGGCCCCCGGCGGCGACGCCCCGGCCGAGGCCGGCCAGTTCAGCGGCAGCGATGGCGACGATTCAGGCAGCCAAGGGGACGGTCAGGGCGATACTGACGGATTTGGCGGCAGCGGCGACGCCTTCGAGCCCGGCCAGGAAGAATGGCTGAGCAAGGATCTCGGCACCCGCGCCGAGATCGAGCAGACCCTGGACACAGGCCTGGACAACGTCTTCTCCGAGGAACCCGCCGAGGCGGCGGCGCGAAACGCCCAGGATGCCGCGCCGACGACCTATACGGAATGGGGCGGCGGTGCCTCCGGTGACGAGGACTACAATCTCGAAGCCTTCGTCGCCGCGGAAACCACGCTTGGCGATCATCTCGCCGAGCAGCTCTCGGTCGCCTTCACCGGTGCGGCGCAGCGTATGATCGGGCAGTACCTGATCGATCTCGTCGACGAGGCCGGCTATCTGCCGCCCGATCTCGGCCAGGCTGCCGAGCGTCTTGGCGCAACGCACGCCGACGTCGAGGGCGTTCTTGCCGTGCTGCAAAAATTCGATCCGCCCGGCGTCTGCGCGCGCAATTTGAGCGAATGCCTGGCGATCCAGCTCCGCGAGCTCGACCGCTATGATCCGGCGATGCAGGCCCTGATCGAGCATCTCGATCTCCTCGCCAAGCGCGACATCGCCGCCTTGCGCAAGCTCTGCGGTGTCGACGACGAGGACATCGCCGACATGATCGGCGAGATCCGCCGCCTCAATCCCAAGCCCGGCATGAAGTTTGGCGCGGCGCGCCTGCAGACCATGGTGCCGGACGTTTATGTTCGCCCGGGTCCGGACGGTGGCTGGCATGTCGAGCTCAACAGCGACACCTTGCCGCGCGTGCTGGTCAACCAGACCTATTATTCCGAGCTGTCGAAGAAGAAGGGCAAGGACGGCGACAAATCGTATTTCACCGACGCGCTGCAGAACGCGACCTGGCTGGTGCGCGCGCTCGACCAGCGCGCTCGCACCATCCTGAAAGTTGCGACCGAGATCGTGCGCCAGCAGGACGGCTTCTTCACGCATGGTGTCGCGCATCTGCGGCCGCTGAATCTGAAGGCGGTTGCCGACGCCATCCAGATGCATGAATCCACGGTGTCGCGCGTCACCGCCAACAAATACATGGCGACAAATCGCGGCACATTCGAATTGAAATATTTCTTCACGGCGTCGATCGCCTCGGCCGACGGCGGCGAAGCGCATTCCGCCGAAGCCGTGCGCCACCACATCAAGCAACTGATCGATTCGGAAGCGCCTGCCGCGATCCTGTCGGATGATACCATCGTGGAACGCTTGCGCGCCTCGGGCATTGATATTGCCCGCCGCACGGTCGCGAAGTACCGCGAAGCCATGCGCATTCCGTCCTCGGTGCAACGCCGTCGTGACAAGCAGAGCGCTCTTGGTAACGTCCTTTCCACCGCAATGCCCGATCGCTCCCGCAACACCGAGCCGGCCTGATTGCGCTGGCGCGAAATCGCGCTACTCTCCTCCCCCATCGCGACCGATCCAAGCTGGGCAAGCAAACCAAGCGAGGTATCAGATGACTCTTCGGATCTCGGGCAAGAGCGTTAGCGTCGGCGAGGCCTTGCGCGGCCGCGTGACCGACCGGACCGAAGAGGTCCTCCGTAAATATTTCGACGGCAATTATTCCGGCCACATCACGCTCAGCAAGGACGGCATCGGCTTTCGCACCGACTGCGCGCTGCATCTTGATTCCGGCATTACGCTGGAAGCCGATTCGAACGCGCAGGATGCCTATGCCAGCGCCGACCAGGCGCTGGTGATGATCGAGAAGCGGCTCAAGCGCTACAAGAGCCGGCTCAAGGACCGCTCGGCGCGCAAAGCCCATGTCGCCTCGGCAGCGCTGGCTGCGCTCGACGCGACCAGTTACGTGCTGGAGGCGCCGGGCGAGGGCGACGATGAGGACGAGGTCACCGGCTATAGCCCCGTGATCATCGCGGAGGCCACGACGTCGCTGAGGCAGCTGTCGGTCAGCGAAGCCGTCATGGAACTCGACCTCAGCGGGGCACCTTGCCTGGTATTCCAGCACGGTTCCTCGGGCCGGGTGAACATCATCTACCGCCGGGCCGACGGCAATGTCGGCTGGATCGACCCCCCTGGCGCCAAATCGGGCGATTAGCCGGCGCACGGGAGCCCGTATCAACCACAGCCCTTAACAATGACCGGGGCAAAGCCGCACGCGGGAGTTGGCACCGGGATTGCGTTGGAGTAGAAGCGCCCCACATCAGATCGGGGCTAAGTCCGCCTCCTGCTTCACCTTCTTGACGCCGGCCCGGCTCGGTTTCACCGAGCCGGCCAATTCGGAACCTGACGGTTTAATTCACCTCGGAACACTTCCATGCCGATTACCGATCTGGTCGCCCCGGAGGCGATTCTCCCGGCATTGAAGGTCAACAGCAAGAAGCAGGCGCTCCAGGAACTCGCGGCCAAGGCCGCCGAGCAGACCGGCCAGAACGAGCGCGCGGTGTTCGAGGTGCTGCTCCAGCGCGAGAAGCTCGGCACCACCGCGGTCGGCTACGGCGTCGCCATTCCCCACGGCAAGCTGCCCAAGCTGGAAAAGATTTTTGGCCTGTTCGCCCGGCTCGATCGCCCAATCGATTTCGAGGCGATGGACGGACAGCCGGTCGACCTCGTCTTCCTGCTGCTCGCCCCCGAAGGCGCCGGCGCCGATCATCTGAAGGCGCTGGCCCGCATCGCCCGCCTGCTGCGCGACCAGGACATCGCCAAGAAGCTCCGCGCCTCGCGCGATGCGCAGGCGATCTACTCGGTGCTGGCCCTGCCGCCGGCGACCGCGGCTTAACGCCTCGCATCATTGCCGACCAGCGAGAGAGCGAGTGTCGCAACTCGCTCGTGCCCCGGATCCAGCGCAGCCGGGACACGAGAGTTGAGCACGCTGTTAGCCTCGCACTCCGTCATTGCGAGCGAAGCGAAGCAATCCAGAATCTTTCCGCGGAAGGATTCCGGATTGCCTTGTCGCGAGCTCCTCGCGATGACGCCGCGAGAGCATCATCATTCAAAATGAAAACGGGCACGCCTTCATGTGAAGGCATGCCCGCCAAAATCCTCTTCGTGCACCGCTCTCGCGCGAGATGGCTACGCCACCACCGCAACTTGCTCCAGGGCGGCAGCAGCGCCTTGCGCCGCCTTGTCCGGACCGAAGCTTTGGGCCTCAGCACGGATGGTCTCGATGTCCGTTATGCCGATGAAGCCGAGGATCTGCTTCAGATAGGGAACCAGCATATCGTTGGCCGCCATCGGGCCGCTCGAATAGATGCCGCCACTGGCGGCGACCACGAAGACCTTCTTGCCTTTGATCAGACCGCGCGGCCCCTCCGGTGTCGGGAGCATCGTGCGGCCCGGCCATACGATATGGTCGATCCAGGCCTTGAGCGTTGAAGACGGGGCAAAGTTGATCATGCTCGCGGCGATGATCAACACATCGGCGGCCTCCAGTTCAGCGACCAGGGTCTCGGCCAACGCCACCGCTTCAAGCTGGGCGGCCGTCCGCTTCTCGGGCGCGAGCATGCGGCCAACGACATAGGCAGGATTGATGTGCGGCAGGGTCTCGGCGGCAAGATCGCGGACCTTGAGTGTCGCGCCCGGCCTCAGGGTCAACCGGTCGGCGAGCGCGTTCGCGACTCGCGTCGAAAGCGAGGCTTTGCCGCGCGGGCTGGACAGAAGCATCAAGACATGGGTCATCTGGTCGGGTCCTCGACACACGGGTTGGACATCAGGGCGCGCCATCGTTCGCGTTGGGACTCGGTAGACGGTTGTTGCCGCCGAAGAAACTGATGAACTTTAGTTCATCTCGATCTATAAATTAGAATATGGACGCCCTGACCCTCGATCAAATTCAGATCTTCCTCGCCATCGTCGACGAGGGCAGTTTCTCGAAGGCGGCGAAGAAGCTGAACCGCGCTCAATCGGCCGTGACCTATGGGATTCAGAAGCTCGAATCACAGATCGACATGCCGCTGTTCGATCGCACCGCTTACCGCCCGGCCCTGACCGAGGCAGGCCGCACGCTCCTGCTCCGGGCGCGCCGTATCGCGGAAGAGACGAGTGCCTTTCGCGATTCTGCGCGAAGTCTCGCCAGCGGGCTCGAAGCCGAATTGACCATCGTGCTGGACTCGATGTTTCCGATGCGTCCGGTCGTCGATGCGTTGAAGGCGTTTACAGAGAAGTTTCCGACCGTTCCGCCACGCGTTTACGTGCAGGCCCTGGGGGCGGCAACGGAGCTCCTGCTCGACGGGACCTGCATGATCGGGCTGCTGCAATTCATCTTCACCGACATCGCCGAGCTGAAGCGCTTCCACTTGCTGACCATCGACTTGATCCCCGTGGTCGCCCCGCAGCATCCGCTGGCTGCATACGATGGTCCGATCGAGACACGTGTTTTGCAACGACATGTTCAGCTCGTGTTGACAGACCGATCGGCGATGACCGCGGGCCGGGACTACGGCGTCCTCTCCGGTCAGACCTGGCGCCTCGCGGATCTCAGCGCAAAACATTCGATGCTGCTGGCCGGCCTTGGATGGGGAAACATGCCCGCGCACATGGTTGAGGACGACATCGCGCGGGGGCGTTTGAAAATCATCCGCCCGGTCGAGTTCGATGCCCGTGCTGCTCGACTCGTCATGGCTGGCGCCTATCGAGCGGATCAGCGGCTGGGTCGCGCCGGACAGTGGATGATCGAATATCTGTCGGCGATGGCCGAACGTTGAACATGCTTCGGCTGCAGCCTGATCGTCATTGCGAGCCACCGGGTCCGCGATTGCTTCGCTGCGCTCACAATGACGGCGCGAAAAAATCATCTCCCAAAATGAAAACGGCCACGCCGGCGCCGCTCGTGCGCGTCAGCAGACCGTCGGAAGTAGGCGCCGGACTTCGTCGAGCAGTTCGGCAATCGCCGTCTTGTCGCCCGCGAGGTGCTTGAGCAGCGCACTCTGGAATAGACCGTCGAACAGCGCGTAGAGCGCAGCCGGCGATGACGCCGGCCGTTTGTTGCCGAGCTCGGCATAGCGGGAGGCGATGCGCCAGATCATCGCTTCCAGGCTCTTGTCGATCTCGAGGACATCCTTGCGAAACGCCGCCTCGAACATCGCCTGCGAGCGCAAATCGTACCAAAGGCGGTGCATACGCGCTTCGCTCTGCAGAGTTGCTGCGAGCTTGGCGAGGAAACCCTCCGTCAATGCGTCGCGGCTCGTTGCGGTCGCGACGACATCGTCATATCGCGTCACGCACTTTGCCTTGTAGTGGCGGACGCAGCAGCAGATCAGGTCGAGCTTGTCGCTGAAATAATAGTGGAACACGCCGTGCGTGAACGCCGAGTTCTGCGCGATTTCGCGCAGGCTGGTGCGTGCGAAGCCGAGCTCTCCAAGCGTTTCGAGCGCGGCCTCGGCAAGCTCGATGCGCCGCGCGTTGAACTTCTCGTCGCGCAGCACCTCGGCCGCATCAGCCACACGCCGGGCCGCTCCCGTCACCTGCCGCGCCATCTCGTCCCTTCCTCAGTCCCGTTCTTTCAAGGACTTATACCGCGTCGATCGCGGATAGCTCCATCCCTCACAACCACTTCCTTTGACAACTGTCAAATTCGTTCTTGACAAGTGTCAAGATTCTGGCGGAGGTTCGCACCAAGAATTTGGACAGTCGTCAAGACGTCCGACCATGGAGGAACGCTTCGCTGGGTGCCGCCGAAAGGCCTGCGCCCATCGATCTGGTGCGCGCCGATTGGCGCGGCACGAAAAGATCAATCACCAGCAACGGAGGAGTGCGTCATGAGTGGGAAGAGCCTTGCAGGCAGGAAAGCCCTGGTCACCGGCGGTGCCCGAGGGATCGGCGCGGCCATCGCGCAGGCGCTGGCGCGAGCCGGCGCCTCGATCATGATCGCCGACATCCTGGAGGAGACCGGCCGCGCCAGCGCAGCCGCCATTGCGAAGGAAGACGTCGCGACGGGCTTCGTCCAGCTCGACGTCACCGACGACGCTCAATGGGAGCAGGCGGTTGCCAAGACCGTCACAACCCTCGGCGGCTACGACATTCTGATCAACAATGCCGGCATCGAGATCACGTCGCTGATTTCCGAGGTCAAGGCCGAGGACGCGCGGCGGATGTGCGACGTCAATATCGTTGGCACCGTGCTCGGCATGAAGCACGCCTTCCGTGCCATGCGCCCGGGCGGGCCGGCCGGCAAGGGCGGCGCCGTCGTCAATATCGCCTCGGTTGCGGCAACGATCGCCTTCCCAGGCATCGCGGTCTATTCGGGCACCAAATCCGCGGTCGACCGCATGACGCGGGTGGGAGCGATGGAAGCCGGCAAGCTCGGTTTCGGCGTGCGCGTGAACTGCATTTATCCGGGCCTGATCCCGACCGACATGGGCATGCAGCTCGCCAACGACATCGTCAAGGTCGGGCTCGCGGCTGACGTCAACGCCGCGGTCGGCTCGGTGGTGGAGCAAACCCCGCTTGGCCGGCTCGCCGAGGTCACGGATATCGGCGATGCCGCGGTGTTCCTGTGCTCGAACGAGGCGCGCTTCATCACCGGCATCGGATTGCCGGTCGATGGCGGCATGGGCATGTAACGACAAAGCCGACAACAAGCATTTCGGAGGATCGCAATGAGCGAGAAGAAGCCCGTCATCGTCTATGGCGCTTCCGGCTACACCGGCCGGCTGGTCTGCGAATATCTACGCGAGTACAACATCCCCTTCATCGCCGCCGGCCGCAGCAATGAGAAGCTCAACGCTGCGATGAAGTCGAATGTAGCGGGCATCGAGACCGCCGACTACGAGGTGGTCAAGGTGCCGCACACCGTGGCCGCGCTGACTGAATTGTTCAAGGGCGCCTCGGTGGTGCTCAACACCGTGGGCCCCTTCGCCAAATTCGGCGGCGAGGTCGTACAGGCCTGCCTCGCCTCCAAGTGTCATTACACCGACACCACCGGTGAGCAGGACTGGCTGATCACGCTCGAGCAGGAGTGGGGCACTCAGTTCGCCAATGCCGGGCTGCTGTTGGCGCCAGGCATCGCGCAGATGTACACCACCGGCGAGATCGCCGCGCAGCTGTGCCTGGAGACGCCCGGCCTCGACACGCTCGACATCGCCGTGTTCTGGGGCGGCAGCCCGACCATCGCATCGACGCAGACCATCCTGGTCAACGCCGCGATGGCCAAGGCCTATTATCTGGAGCAGAACAGGTACGTCGAGCATCAGCCCGATGCGGGTCTCTACAATCTCGCCATCCCCGGCCAGCACGAGCTGGCGCTGGCGCTGCCCTGGGGCGGCACCTCGCACCCGGTGTGGTTCAAGCGCGATCCCCGCGTGGCCAACGTCAAGGTGCTGGGCGGCGTGTTCAACCGCGCCCTGATGCTGGCCGTGCCGCAGATCGTTGCCGCCGCGCTGGATGCGACCAAGGACATGAAGCCCGACGACCGCTATGCCGCGTTGGCGCAGACCGCCGCCGGCGTGATGAACACCATGCCGCCACGGGAAAACCCGCGCGTCAACAAGTCGATGGATTCGGTGCACGCCTCGGGACCGCTGGGGCGCGCGCACTGCGTCATCTACGGCAACAGCAACTACAAGCAGACCGGCTTGCTGCAAGCCTATGCCGCGGCGCATTTGCTGCAGCAGCCGCCCAAGCGCGTGGGATTCGCCTCCGGCTGCCAGGCGTTCGGCCATCACGAGCTGCTCGGGCAATTGCGCAGCTTCGGGCTCGTAAGCAAGCCCATCCTGACCGTGCACGATTAAGTCAATCGCGGGTGGCGCGGCCTTGCGTCACCCGCTGCCGCTTCGGGTGTTGACCATGCGCTTCATCGATTACCTGGACAAAGGCGCCTCGCTCCGCGCTGATGCGCCGTGCCTGACCATGGATGGACGCGACCTCAGCTATCGCGAGGTGCAGTCGCTGAGCTATCGCGTCGCGCGCGGGCTCGCCCGATCGGGTCTAGCTGCCGGCGAGAAGGTCGCAATCCTCTCCAGCAACGATCCGGTCGCGTTTGCCTGCGTGTTCGGCATTTCCCGCGCGGGCCTGGTCTGGTGCCCGATCAATCCGCGCAACGAGGCGGCCGAAAATCGGCTCATCCTCGACCAATTCGACTGCAGCCTGCTGCTGTTTCATTCGAGCTTCGCACCGATGGTCGAGGCGGTGCGCGCAGAGCTGCCAAAGCTGCGCGCCCTTGTCTGCCTCGATGCCGAGTTATCCTTCGCGCCCTCGTTCGACAGCTGGCTCGCGGGCCTCACTGAGGACCATTATCAACGCGAGACGGTCGACGATCTCGCGATGATTCCCGGCACCGGCGGCACCACCGGCAAACCGAAGGGGGTCATGCTGTCGGGCCGAAACATCGAGGCCATGACGGCGCTGACGCTGATGGGCTATCCCTTCAAGGGACGTCCGATCTATCTCGCGCTCGCGCCGCTGACCCACGCGGCCGGCGTGCTGTGTTTCCCGATCATGGCGCTCGGCGGCCGCATCGTGATCATGCATCACCCCGACATCGCCGAATTTCTCGATCTGATCGAGCGCTATCGCGTCACGCACACCTTCCTGCCGCCGACCGTGATCTACATGCTGCTCGATCATCCGAAGCTCAGCTCCGCGAGGCTCGGGTCGCTGCAATGCTTCTGGTACGGCGCGGCGCCGATCTCGGCCGCGCGGCTGGCGGAGGCGCTCCAGCGTATCGGGCCGATGGCGCAGTTGTTCGGTCAGACCGAAGCGCCGATGATGATCTCGATGATGGCACCTGGCGAGCATTACAATGCCGACGGCACGATCGCGATGGAGCGTCTCGCCTCGGCCGGGCGGATCAGCCCGCTGGTGCAGGCCGGCATCATGGATGGCGACGGCAATTTGCTGCCGAACGGCGCACGCGGCGAAATCGTGGTCCGCGGTTCGCTGGTGATGGAGGGCTATTACAAAAATCCCGAGGCTACGGCGGAGGCCTCAGCGCATGGCTGGCACCACACCGGCGACATCGGCTACATCGACGACGACGGCTACCTCTATATCGTCGATCGCGCCAAGGACATGATCATCACCGGCGGGTTCAATGTCTACTCGATCGAGGTCGAGAACGCGCTGCGGGCGCATGAGGCGGTGCAGGATTGCGCCGTGATCGGACTGGCGGACGAGAAATGGGGCGAGCGGATCGTCGCCGTGGTGCAGCCTCGCGCCGGCCATCGAATTGACCCCGTGGCGCTCGCCGCCTTCGTCAAGGGACAGATCGGCAGCGTCAAGACGCCGAAGCAGATCGAGGTCTGGGACGATCTTCCGCGTTCCAAGGTCGGCAAGGTGCTGAAGCCGGACATCCGCGCGCGATTGACCTGATTGACCTGATCAAGCTGCCCCGCGCGTAAGGCGCGGACGATCGAACCCTGATCTATCCATGCGTCATTGCGAGCGTAGCGAAGCAATCCAGATTCCCTCAGCGGAAAGACTCTGGATTGCTTCGCTGCGCTCGCAATGACGAGGAGGGGACGTCATCTCACAAAATGAAAACGGGCACGCCTTCGTCTGAAGGCATGCCCGCTCAAAACTCTATTCGTGCGACGCGCGTGCGTCAGTGCACGCTCACCGCTTGCAGCTCGTTGCTCCAGGCATTCGCCACCGCGGCTTCGCGGCTGTCGGTCAGCATGATCGGCGTGCCGTCGGCGGCGTGGAGCGCGAACAGCTTGAGGCCGGGCGCAATCTTCGGCGCTTCGGGGAACAGGCCGGGCACATCCTCGGAGCGGATCTGCTTCACATAGGCGATATGACCTTCGCCGAGGGTTGCCAGCGTCTCGGGCGAGACGGCCTTGGCTTCGTATTCGAACGCAACGTGACCTTCACTCATGGTCTCGACTCCTTCACAGAAACTAAGCGGTCGAGTCCGCTACTCGTTCCATTATTCGTGCTCATTGATAGCGATTGTCTTAACGATCCTCTCCGGTTCAGGCCGGGCAAGTTCGACCGACAACAGCCCGTTTTTCAGATCCGCACCCAGCACCAGCATCCCCTCCGCCAGCACGAAGGTGCGCTGGAAGTGGCGCGCGGCGATGCCGCGATGGATGTATTGCCGGGTCTTGTCGTCCTGCTGCCGCCCGCGGATCACGAGCTGGTTTTCCTCAATGGTTACATCGAGTTGGTCGCGGGTGAATCCGGCGACCGCCAGCGTGATGCGCAAACGCTCGGGCTGGCCGTCCGACCGGTCGCACCTCTCGATATTGTAGGGAGGATAACCGTCGGCGCCTTTGACGACGCGATCGAGCACGCGCTCGATTTCGTCGAAGCCCAGAAGGAACGGGCTGGAAAGCGTGGGAACACGAGACATAGTTTACAAAGTCCTCTCGAAGCGACTTTGGCATTTCAGGGCCCGGAAGCGGCGCCCCTTGGTCAGCAATATGGGCATATCCCCGTGGGGGTTCAAGGACGTAGCGGAGGGCTGTGGATTCACTGTTTCCGCGTGGCCCGGTGATGATGGGTTTGCGGGCCGATTTATCTCAACGAAAACAGACCCCCTTCTACTGTGCATGGGGTTGTTTTCGCAGCTTTTGATCTCAGGCCTCGATTCGCGTCCGCCCGTCGCCGCTGAAGAGGTGCAGCTTTTGGCGTACCGACGCGACGCGGATCTTTTGGCCGATCGGCGGCGCCTCGGAGCCGGGGATGCGGACGATGACTTCGCCGGGCGGGAGTTCGCCCGGGGTGGCGGCGACGCGCTGCTCGTCCTGGGCGCGCGAGCCATAAATAAAAGTTTCGGCGCCGACGCGCTCGATCGCTTCCACGGTGAGCGGCAATGCGATGCCGCCGGCGGGGGTCTGGTCGGTGATGACGAAATCCTCCGGACGGATGCCGAGGATGCCGGCGTCGCCTGCGCTGCCGAGCTGCGACTTGATCTCGTCCGTGCGCGTCGACATCAGATTCATCGGCGGCGCGCCGATGAAGGAGGCAACGAAGGTCGTCGCCGGCTTCTCGTAGATCGCGAGGGGATTGCCGACCTGCTCGACCTGGCCGCCGTTCATCACCACGAGAATGTCGGCGAGCGTCATCGCTTCGAGCTGGTCGTGGGTGACGTAGATCGACGTGGTGTTGAGGCGGCGCTGCAATTTACGAATCTCGACGCGCATCGCGATGCGCAGCTTGGCGTCGAGGTTCGACAGCGGCTCGTCGAACAGGAACACTTTGGGCTGGCGCACGATGGCGCGGCCCATGGCGACGCGCTGGCGCTGGCCGCCGGAGAGCTGGCGCGGCTTGCGTTCCAGCATGGCTGAGAGCTCGAGCACGCGCGCGGCTTCGTCGACGCGGGTCTTGACCTCGGCCTCCTTCATGCCGCGGTTGCGCAGGCCATAGGCCATGTTGTTGAAGACGCTCATATGCGGATAGAGCGCGTAGTTCTGGAATACCATCGCGATGTCGCGATCGGCGGGCTCGACCTGGTTGACGACACGGCCGCCGATGTCGATCTCGCCGCCGGTGACGGTCTCGAGCCCCGCGACCATCCGGAGCAGCGTCGACTTGCCACAGCCGGAGGGACCGACCAGCACGCAGAACTGGCCGTCGCCGACATCGACGTGGACACCCTTGATGGCCTCGAAGCCGCCGGGATAGGTCTTGCGGACGTTGCGCAGGGTGACGTTGGCCATAACTCTCTACTTCTCCGTCTCGACCAGGCCGCGCACGAACAATTTCTGCATGGCGACGACGACGAAAACCGGCGGCAGCATCGCCAGCACGGCGGTCGCCATCACGATGGGCCATTCGGTCAGCGCGTCGGTGGTGGTGATCATCTTGCGGATGCCGACCTGGATGGTCTGCATGTCGTCGCGCGTGGTGATCAGCAGCGGCCAGAGATATTGATTCCAGCCGAGAATGAAGAGGATCACGAACAGCGCCGCCATGTTGGTGCGCGACAGCGGCAGCAGCGTATCCCAGAAGAACCGCAAGGGACCCGCACCATCGATGCGCGAGGCCTCCAGCAATTCATCCGGTACGGTCATGAAGAATTGGCGGAACAGCAGCGTCGCAGTGGCGGATGCAATCAGCGGCAGTGCCAGGCCCGCATAGCTGTCGAGCATGTGCAGGTCGGCGACGATCTTGTAGGTCGGATAGATGCGCACCTCGACCGGCAGCATCAGCGTGATGAAGATGATCCAGAAGATCGGCATCCGGAACGGAAAGCGGAAATACACGATCGCATAGGCCGAGATGATCGAGATCGCGATCTTGCCGACCGCGATCAGCAGCGCCATCACCAGCGAGTTCAGCATCATGTTGCCGACGGGCTCGCGGGTCGAGCCGCTCGTGCCGACGAAGATGGTCTGGTAGTAGACCTCGAAGAAATGCCCGCCGGGCAGCAGCGACATCTGCCCATTGGCGATCAGCGCGTTGTCCTGGGTTGAGGCGACGATCGCGATGTAGACGGGGAACGCGACGATCGCGATTCCGATCCACAGGATGGCGTGAGCGACGTAGCGACGAAAACCTTCTTCCTCGACCATCAGTAGGTCACCTTGCGTTCGACGAAGCGGAACTGGATTCCCGTCAGCACGATGACCATGACCATCAGGATCACCGATTGCGCCGCGGAGCTGCCGAGATTGCCGCCGAGCAGGCCGTCGGAATAGACCTTGTAGACCAGCGTCACCGTCGACGTGCCCGGACCGCCGCGGGTCATGGTGTCGATAATGCCGAAGGTGTCGAAGAAGGCGTAGACGATGTTGACGACCAGCAGGAAGAAGATGGTCGGCGACAGCAGCGGGAAGGTCACGGTCCAGAACCTGCGCATCGGGCGCGCGCCGTCGATCGCGGCAGCCTCGAACACGCTTTTCGGGATGGCTTGCAGACCCGCGAGGAAGAACAGAAAATTGTAGGAGATCTGCTTCCACGCGGCGGCCATGATGATCAGCCCTGCGGCCTGATTGCCGTCGAGCAGCGGATTCCAGTCGATGCCGGCGGCGCGCAGGTAACGCGCGAGCACGCCGAGCGAGGGATGTAGCATGAAGATCCAGAGCACGCCGACGACGGGCGGCGCGACCGCATAGGGCCAGATCAGGAGTGTGCGGTAGAGCATCGAGCCGCGCAGCGGCTTGTCGGCCATCACGGCGAGCAGCAGCGCGAAGGACAGTGACGATATCGCGATCGCGAACGAGAAGAAGAAGGTGCGGACGATCGCCTCGAAATAAGCGGGGTCTTTGAACAGCTCGATATAATTATCGAACCAGACGAAGGTGATCGAGAGTCCGAAAGCGTCCTGGAGCAGGAACGATTGGATGATTGCCTGCAATGCAGGCCAATAGAAGAAAATCAGGACGATCGCGAGTTGCGGGGCAACCAGCGCGTAGGGCAGCAGCTTCGATTGGAAAATGGCCTGCTTTTGCATGATGTCAGGTGAGCGGCAGGCCGGGTGGCGACCTGCCGCTCATCGCCTCACTTGACGGCGGTCTTTTCGAACTGCCGCAGCATCGTGTTGCCGCGTTCGACGGCGGCGTCGAGCGCCTGCTTGGCGGTCTTCTTGCCGGCCAGCGCCTGCTCGATCTCTTCTGACCAGACGTCACGGAGCTGAACCATGTTGCCAAGGCGCAGACCGCGCGAATTCTCGGTCGGCTCCTTGTTGGTCAGCTCGAGCAGCGGGGTCTCGAGATAGGGCTGATCCTTGTAGAAGCCCTCTTCCTTCGCCTTGGCGTAGGCCGCCTTGGTGATGGGCAGATAGCCCGAGGCCTTATGGATGTAGACCTGACGATCGGTGTCCGAGAGGAACGTCAGGAATTTTGCGACGCCCTTGTATTCGTCGGCCGACTTGCCGCCCATGACCCAGAGCGAGGCGCCGCCGATGATCGAGTTCTGCGGCGCGCCCTTGACGTCCGGATAATACGGCATCGGCACGGCGTTGAAGGCGAACTTGGCCTGGGCCTTGACGTTGCCGAAGAAGGCCGACGAGGTCAGGTAGATCGCGCACTCACCCGAGGTGAAGCGGCCTTCGCCGGTGTTGGTGCGGCCGGCATAGTCGTAGGTCTTGTCCTTCTGCAGCTCGATCAGATTCTCGAGGTGCTTGACCTGGAGCGGTCCGTTGAATTCCAGCTTGGTGTCGAAGCCGTCGAGGCCGTTGGCCTTGGTCGCGAGGGGTACGTTGTGCCAGGCGGAGAGCTGCTCGAGGTTGACCCAGGTGACCCAGGAGTTGGAGAAGCCGCAGTTCGGATGGCCGTTGGCATGGAGCTTCTTGGCGGCCTCGAAGACTTCGGGCCACGTCTTCGGGATCGCGACGCCGACCCTCTTGAGCTCGTCGAGGTTCACCCACATGACCGTGGACGACGAATTGAAGGGGAAGGACAGCATCTCGCCCTTGGAAGTCGAGTAGTAACCGGTGATCGCGGGCAGATAGGCCTTCGGATCGAACTTCTCGCCGGTCTCGGCCATCAGCTTGTAGACGGGCTTCACGGCGCCGGTCGCAGCCATCATGGTCGCGGTTCCGACTTCGAACACCTGCATGATGTGCGGTGCGTTGCCGGCGCGGTATGCCGCGATGCCCGCGTTCATCGTGTCGGCGTAATTGCCCTTGTAGGTCGGGATGACCTTGTAGCCGCTCTGCGATGCATTGAAGTCGTTTGCGAGCTTGACGATGACGTCGTTGTTCGCGCCCGTCATCGCGTGCCACCACTGGATTTCAGTCGCGGCCAGCGCCGGCGAAGCCGTCATGCCAACCGCGATTGCAACAGCGGCAGCTGCCCCAAAATGTCGAAGAGCCATCAAGTAAACCTCCCTTGGCCGTCAAAAAGATCGCTTGCGCTAGCAGCGCCGTATGACGTTCACATGACTGTGTAAGCGGCCGAAACGAAAGCAGCAAGCGCTGCTAAAAGGGAAGCCGTCAAATAGGCGAAGGCGCGCTCGGACACCCCCTCCGTTCGCGGTGCACATGGGTGCCCGCGCCGCACTGCGGCATTTGTTTGGGTGCGGAGGCGAGGGCCCTAGCGCTTGCGTTCGGGCCCGCAGACCACGCCGTTGGCGACCATCGCGTCGATTTCCGCCTTCGAGTAGCCGAACTCGCCCAACACCTCCTGGGAGTGCTGGCTGAACTTCGGCGGCAAGCGGCGCAGGCTCGGCTTGCTGCGATCAAGTCGGATCGGCGAGGCCACGCCCTTGTACCAGTCCTTCTCGATGACATCGCCGCGGGCGATCGTGTGCGGGTTGGTCAGCGCCTGGTCGATCTTCTGCACGGGCCCGGCAGGAAGCCCGGCGGCGAGCAGGCGATTGCACAGCGGCTCGGCCTCGTGCTGGCTGAACACCGCGGCAAGCTCGGCGCGCAGCGCTTCGCGATTGGCGATGCGGTCCTTGTTGCGGGCAAAGCGCGGATCGGTGCCGAGCTCGGGCTTGCCGATTTCCTTGGCGAGCTTGCGGAAGGTGCCGTCATTGCCGACGCCGATGAAAATGTTGTCGGTCTTGGTCGGGAAGATTGCATAAGGCACGAGGTTCGGGTGCTCGTTGCCGGTGAGGCCCGGCGGCTTGCCGTGCATGAAATAATTCGCGGTGTGCGGATGCATGATGGCAAGGCCGGTCTCGTACAGCGTCGTCTCCAGGAACTGGCCCTTGCCCGAGCGCTGCCGCTCGGACAGCGCCATCAGGATGCCGATCGCCGCATAAAGGCCGGTGCCGATGTCGACCAGCGGCACGCCGATCCGCATCGGGCCGCTTTCGGGCGAGCCGGTCGCCGCGATCATGCCGGTCATGGCCTGGATGATGGCGTCATAGCCGGGATTGCCGCCGCGCGGGCCGTCGGCGCCGAAGCCGCAGATCCGGCAATGCACGAGGCGGGGGAATTTTTGGCTGAGCACATCGTTGCCGATGCCCCATTTCTCCAGCGTGCCCGGCTTGAAATTCTCGATCAGGACGTCGGCCGTCTCCAGCATCTTGAGCAGCACGACACGGCCGCCCTCGGAGGCGAGGTCGAGGCCGATCGAGCGCTTGTTGCGGTTGATGCCGATGAAATAGGCCGCGTCTTCCTCGTGGAAGGGAGGGCCCCAGTCGCGCACCTCGTCGCCCGCGGGCGGCTCGACCTTGATCACGTCGGCGCCATGGTCGGCGAGGATCTGGGTGCAATAGGGACCGCCGAGCACGCGCGTGAGATCGATGACGCGCAGGCCGCTCATTGCGCCCGTAGCTGCTCCAGAACCGGCCGCTTCAGTCATGCCTTCGCTTCCCCTGTGTCGATAATTGACCACAGGCCTAGCGAGGTTCGTCCAAGCCAGCAATGGCTTGTTGCGTAGAGGGTCATGCAGCGCAGGCGGCAATCCCGCAGCATGGCAAAATGGAAGCGGCCGGCCCGAGGGGGATCTCGGGCCAGCCAATCCACCGTCAGATCAGACGACCGTCAGGCGGACGTCGACATTGCCGCGGGTCGCGTTGGAGTACGGACACACCTGGTGGGCCTTCTCGACCAGCGCCTCGGCGTCCGCGCGGGCAAGGCCCGGCAGCGAGACGGCCAGATCGATGTCGAGGCCGAAGCCGCCGGCAGCGCGCGGGCCAATGCCGACAGTCGAGGTCACGGAGGCGTCGTTGGGGACCTTCGGGCCGCCCTGCGAGGACACGAACTTCATCGCGCCGATGAAGCAGGCGGCATAGCCGGCCGCAAACAGCTGCTCGGGATTATTGCCGGCGCCGCCGCCGCCACCGAGTTCCTTCGGCGTGGTGAGCTTGACGTCGAGCGCGCCGTCGAGGGTCGCGGCATGGCCGTCGCGGCCGCCGGTGGCTTTTGCACTGGTCTTGTAGAGGACGTTCACGGACATTTTCGTCTCCCTTGGGTCTTCGGGTTGGGGTGCGAACCTCTATCGCAAACAATTATATTGCGCACAATTGAAATTTGAATGCCTCACATTTAATTGTTCGCAATTGAATGTAGGTCCGTGCGGTCCCACAATGCGGATCAATCTCGTGAGATTCTCTATGGTTCGGAAATTATCGACCCTCGATCCACAACGCCTCGACAACCAGATCTGCTTCGCGATCTATTCGGCCGCGCACGCCTTCAACCGCGTCTACAAGCCGCTTCTGGACCGGCTCGGCCTGACTTATCCGCAATATCTGGTGATGCTGGTGCTGTGGGAGCGCGATGACGTGCCGCTCAAGGACATCGGCGAAAAGCTCTTTCTCGACTCGGGAACGCTGACGCCGCTGCTCAAGCGGCTCGAAGCCGCGCATCTCGTCAAACGCACGCGGAGCAGAGAGGACGAGAGACAGGTGTTGATCGCCCTGACCCCGCAGGGCCACGCTCTGAAAGACAAGGCGCGCAGCGTGCCGCAGTCGATCCTGGCGGCGTCGGATTGCTCGGTATCAGAGCTGGTCGCGATGAAAGACGAGATCGTCGCGCTGCGGGACCGGTTGAATGCGGTGATTGCGGAGTAGGGGAGTGCCTTTGCCCCGTGGATAGTCAGAAGTGCTTTTTCGCGAATGCGCGGCCTGAGCCGGATTTCAGATATCGCTCGAACGCGACCGCGCGCGCCGTATCATCGAACGCGAAATAGGTTCGTATTCGCCAAGGTCCGTATTTCGATGCGTGTGGCACTTCGCCGGCATTGTGCTTCACCAGGCGAGCCCGAAGGTCGTCCGTGATGCCCACATAGAAGTGCTCGCCGTCCAGGCTTTGGAGAATGTAGACATACTTCATAGCGCTTCCTCCCCCGGCAGGAGGTTAGCAGGCCAATCAAAGTCTTGGAGGGGCCGTCACAGTCCGCCGTCGCCCTTCGGGCTATGGCGGGACAGCCTTCGCTACGAAAGGGCTTGCCCAGCCGAAGCAGGCGTAGCCTGCGAAGGCTGGTGGAGCCAGGCGGGATCGAACCGCCGACCTCTTGCATGCCATGCAAGCGCTCTCCCAGCTGAGCTATGGCCCCTAAGTCTTCAGTTGGGATGATCCTGGGGGATCCGTCCCGGCCGGCGAGCCCTAAGCGACTCGCGCGGTGCACCCTTTTTCACAGATCAGGGCTGATCTCAAGTCTCTTCATCGCCACCGACGTCACCAATGATGTCGGTCACGTCCTCATCGCCCTCTTCGTCGTCGGCGATAAAGGTCGAATCATCGTCATCGTCGTCGTCGATCGTCTCGTCGGCCTCGATATCGTCCTCGGATTCGGGGACAGCGGCCTTGACCTTGCCGGTGTTCTCCTCGGCATCGGCCTCCTCGAGCGAGACCTCCTCGACCTCCGCCGGCTCCGGCTTGGTGTCGGCGGCCGGCGTGTGACGGGGTTCGGCGCCGCGGGTTGCGCGAGCCGGCGCCACGGGCGCGAGCGGCACGACTTCGCCAGTATACGGCGAGATCACCGGAGTCTTGTTGAGGTCATAGAATTTCTTGCCCGTAGTTGGGCAAATACGTTTGGTTCCGAGTTCGGACTTGGCCACGGCAGAGGAATCCTGGGAATGTCTGAAAAGCGGTGTTTCACTTGGCTAGTTGGCGGCCCGCTGTCAATAGCGCATTACGAGAGAACGACATGCCCGTGACGGCGGGGAGACCATGTGGTACCTGCCCGCAGCCTGCACGGGCGCATCCAAGGACACAATCTTGACCCATTCCGACCAGCCGACGCCGCTTCAGTCGCGTTCAAGCGGTCCCCTGACCGGAAAAGTACGGGTGCCCGGGGACAAATCGATTTCCCACCGCGCTCTCATCCTGGGTGCGCTTGCGGTCGGCGAGACCCGGATTTCGGGTCTTCTGGAGGGCGAGGACGTCCTCAACACCGCGAAATCCATGCAGGCGCTCGGTGCCACGGTCGAACGCACCGGTGATTTCGCCTGGAAGGTGCAGGGTGTGGGCGTCGGAGGCTTTGCCCAGCCCAAGGCCGCACTCGATTTCGGCAACTCCGGCACCGGCTGCCGGCTGGTCATGGGGGCGGTCGCGGGCTGTCCTATTACGGCGGTGTTCGATGGCGATGCCTCGCTGCGCACCCGTCCCATGCGCAGGATCCTTGATCCGCTCGAAAAGATGGGCGCCAAGGTCGCGTCCACCGCTGAGGGCGGCCGGTTGCCGCTGACCATCCAGGGCGCGCGCGATCCGCTGCCGATCACCTACAAGACCCCCGTCGCTTCGGCCCAGATCAAGTCGGCGGTGCTGCTGGCGGGCCTGTCTGCGCCGGGCACCACCACCGTGATCGAGAACGAGGCCAGCCGCGACCACACCGAATTGATGCTGAAACATTTTGGCGCTGATATCACCTCGGCGGCCGAGGGGGCTCACGGCCGCCGCATCACGCTGGTCGGCCAGCCCGAGTTGCACGGCGCCACCGTCATCGTCCCCGCCGATCCCTCTTCAGCGGCCTTTCCGGTCGTCGCGGCGCTGATCGTCGAAGGCTCCGATGTGGTTCTTTCGGACGTGATGACCAATCCGCTGCGCACCGGCCTTTTCACGACGCTGCGTGAAATGGGCGCCTCCATCGAGGAAAGCGACGTGCGCGGCGATGCCGGCGAGCCGATGGCGCAATTGCGCGTGCGCGCGTCAAAGCTGCGCGGCGTCGAGGTGCCGCCGGAGCGCGCGCCCTCGATGATCGACGAATATCTGGTGCTGGCGGTCGCGGCCGCCTTCGCCGAAGGCACGACCATCATGCGCGGCCTGCAGGAGCTGCGCGTGAAGGAATCCGACCGGCTCGAGGCCACCGCCGACATGCTCCGCGTCAACGGTGTGAACGTCACTGTCTCCGGCGACGATCTGATCGTCGAGGGCCGCGGCCACGTCCCCGGCGGCGGCACCGTCGCCACGCATATGGACCACCGCATCGCGATGTCCGCTTTGGTGATGGGCTGCGCCTCCGATCAGCCGGTGACGGTCGACGACACCGCCTTCATCGCCACCAGTTTCCCGGACTTCATTCCGATGATGCGGTCGCTGGGGGCCGAGTTTTCATGATCATCGCCATCGACGGACCAGCGGCGTCGGGCAAGGGCACGCTCGGCAAGCGCCTCGCCCATCATTACGGCTACCGTCACCTCGATACCGGCGTGATCTATCGCGCGGTCGCCTACGCCCTGATGCAGTCCGGCCATGACCTTCGGGACGAAGCGGCGGCAGTCGCAGCAGCGCTGGAGCTCGATCCAGAAAAATTCGGCAATCCCGCCCTGAAGACCCAGGAAGCCGGTGAGGGCGCCTCCATCGTCTCGGCGATCCCCAGGGTTCGCGAGGTCCTGGTCAATTTCCAGCGGCAATTCGCCGCCGATCCGCCCGGCGCCGTGCTGGACGGACGGGACATTGGAACCGTGATCTGCCCCGATGCCGACGTGAAGATTTTCGTGGTGGCCGACCCCAGGGTCCGTGCCCGCCGCCGCACCATGGAGGCCAAGGCGCGGGGCGAGGAGGCCGATGAGGCGGCGGTGCTCGCCGACATCATCCGGCGCGACGAACGGGACAAGAACCGGCCGATTGCGCCTCTAAAACCGGCCGCGGATGCTTACTTGCTTGATAACTCCCAACTGGATATAGAAGGCGGCGTCCGGGCCGCCATCGACATTATCGAGGCCGTCCGAGCGGGCCGGTCGCGGGGTTAAGCCGCAGCCGTCATTGGAGGAAGTGCCCGCTCCCGCTCTTTGAGGTCGATACCTCGGTCCCCCGCTTGGGGCCGACGCGATCCAGGCTCCGGACAAAAGATTTCACGTATCGAACGTGCGGGCCCAGCCGGCCCGCTTCCGCTGTTCTGGTCGCAAGACCGGCGCAACGAGCGGTCGCCCGAAGGTCTTGCGGACCTTCCGACACTGCGCGCGCGATACGCCCAAAAACCCAACGGCCGGCAAGACATCCGCAACTGGAGAACAAATGGCTTCGACTTCCGCCGATACCTATAGCCCCTCGCGCGACGATTTCGCTGCGATGCTCGACGAGTCCTTCGCAGGTGGCAACCTGCAGGAGAGCTCCGTCGTCAAGGGCAAGGTTGTTGCAATCGAAAAGGACATGGCCGTCATCGACGTCGGCCTGAAGACCGAAGGCCGCGTTGCGCTGCGCGAATTTTCCGGCCCCGGCCGTGACAGCGAGATCAAGGTTGGCGACGAGGTGGAAGTGTTCCTCGATCGCATCGAGAACGCCCTCGGCGAAGCCGTGCTGTCGCGTGACAAAGCGCGCCGCGAAGAGAGCTGGGGCAAGCTGGAGAAGGCGTTCCAGAACAACGAGAAGGTCACGGGCGTCATCTTCAACCAGGTCAAGGGCGGCTTCACCGTCGACCTCGACGGTGCCGTTGCCTTCCTGCCGCGTTCGCAGGTTGATATCCGTCCGATCCGCGACGTTGCACCGCTGATGAACAACGCGCAGCCGTTCCAGATCCTCAAGATGGACCGCCGCCGCGGCAATATTGTGGTCTCCCGCCGCACGGTTCTCGAAGAGACCCGCGCCGAGCAGCGCCAGGAGTTGGTGCAGAATCTCGAAGAGGGTCAGGTCATCGACGGCGTGGTCAAGAACATCACCGATTACGGTGCGTTCGTTGACCTCGGCGGCATCGACGGCCTGCTGCACGTCACCGACATCGCATGGCGCCGCGTCAACCACCCGACCGAGGTGCTCTCGATCGGCCAGACCGTGAAGGTCAAGATCATCAAGATCAACCACGAGACGCACCGCATCTCGCTGGGCATGAAGCAGCTGCTGGACGATCCGTGGCAGGGCATCGAAGCCAAGTACCCGCTGGGTGCCCGCTTCACCGGCCGTGTCACCAACATCACCGACTACGGTGCGTTCGTCGAGCTCGAGCCGGGCATCGAAGGCCTGATCCACGTCTCCGAGATGTCGTGGACCAAGAAGAACATGCACCCCGGCAAGATCGTGTCGACCTCGCAGGAAGTCGACGTGCAGGTGCTGGAAGTCGATTCCGTCAAGCGCCGCATCTCGCTCGGCCTCAAGCAGACCATGCGCAACCCGTGGGAGGTCTTCGTCGAAGGTCACCCGACCGGTTCGACCGTCGAGGGCGAAGTCAAGAACAAGACCGAGTTCGGTCTGTTCCTGGGCCTCGAGGGCGACGTCGACGGCATGGTCCATCTCTCCGACCTCGACTGGAAGCTTCCGGGCGAGCAGGTGATCGACAACTACAAGAAGGGCGACGTGGTGAAAGCCGTGGTGCTCGATGTGGACGTCGAGAAGGAACGTATCTCGCTCGGCATCAAGCAGCTCGAAGGCGACCCATTCGCCGAGCCGGGCGATGTCAAGAAGGGCGCGGTCGTAACCTGCGAAGTGATCGAGGTGAAGGAAAGCGGCATCGAGGTGAAGATCACCGGTACCGACTTCACCACCTTCGTCAAGCGCTCGGAGCTCGCGCGTGACCGCAATGATCAGCGCGCCGAACGCTTTGCCGTCGGCGAGAAGGTCGATGCCCGCGTGATCCAGTTCGACAAGAAGGCCCGCAAGGTCCAGGTGTCGATCAAGGCGCTCGAAGTCGCCGAAGAGAAGGAAGCCATCGCGCAGTACGGCTCCTCGGATTCGGGTGCGACGCTCGGCGACATTCTGGGCACCGCGCTCAAGAACCGCGACAGCAAGTAAGCGAAAGGCTTCCTTTCGTTGACATCAGAGCCCCGGCGCAAGCCGGGGCTTTTTTGTTGTGGCCCCAACCAGGGTGCGCGGGGCCTTGTTTTCTTCAAATTGCGCCGCAATTGATGTATCCAGACAGGCCATTGGTTACGTTGTGACGGCACAACGCCAGCGGCCTTTCATTTGGAGATATTGAGATGTCGCTCGATTCGGACATCATCGTCGATCGCCGCAGGATCCGCCGCAAGCTGACGTTCTGGCGCGTCGTGGCAGCGCTGATCGCGATCGCTGCGATCGCGGGCTTTGCGCTGATCGTTACGCCCGGTGCGCGCGGTAGCTTCGCCTCAGGCTCAATCGCGCGCGTGCAGATCGAGGGCCTGATCCGCAGCGATTCCGAGCGCACGCGGGCGCTGGAGCGGCTGGAGAATTCGCAGGCCGCCGCCGTCATCGTTCACATCAACTCGCCTGGCGGCACCACCGCCGGCTCCGAGCAGCTGTACGATTCACTGACGCGCCTGAAGGCCAAGAAGCCGCTGGTCGTCGTGGTCGAGGGACTTGCAGCGTCCGGCGGCTACATCACTGCGATTGCGAGCGACCACATCATTGCCCAGCAGAGCTCGCTGGTGGGCTCGATCGGCGTGCTGTTCCAGTTTCCCAACTTCTCGGAGCTCTTGAAGACCATCGGCGTCAAGGTCGAGGAGGTGAAGTCCACGCCGTTGAAGGCCGCGCCCAATGGTTTTGAGCCGACCAGCCCCGAGGCACGGGCCGCGCTGGATGCGCTGGTGAAGGATTCCTATGCCTGGTTCAAGGATCTGGTGAAGCAGCGCCGTGGCATGGATGACACGCAGCTCGAAAAAGTGGTCGACGGTCGCGTCTTCACCGGCCGCCAGGCGATCGATCTCAAGCTGATCGATCAGCTCGGCGACGAAAAGACCGCCGTGACCTGGCTCGAGGAGCAGAAGGGCGTCAAGAAGGGTCTTTCGGTCCGCGATTACAAGCTCGAGCCGCGCTTTGGCGATCTATCGTTCCTCAAGACGGCCGCCTCAGTGACGCTGGAAGCGCTTGGATTCGGCTCGATTGCGCACCAAATCGCGCAAATCGGGGTTGTGCAGGCGGTCGATCGCGCCGGGATGGATGGAATGCTGGCCCTGTGGCAGCCGGCTGCGTCGAATTGACCGGGATTGAGCGGGAACAACGCGAGTCTAAGAGCCTTTTCCCGCCCGGCGGGTAGCGGTGCAGTCCGCTTTTTCGGCATTTGTCACGCATTTTCACGACGCTCAACCTTCATTTAGCGTCTTGACAGATCACGGTATTTTCACGGAAATGGTCATCCGCACGCTTCCGGGTCCTATCTCTCGATGATCAAATCCGAACTTGTTCAGCGTATCGCCGAGCACAACCCGCATCTGTACCAGCGGGATGTCGAGAACATTGTGAATGCGATTCTCGAGGAGATCGTCGCAGCACTCGCGCGCGGAGATCGCGTCGAGCTGCGCGGCTTCGGCGCTTTCTCGGTCAAGCATCGCCCCGCGCGCGCTGGTCGCAATCCGCGCACCGGCGCCCATGTCCCCGTCGATCAGAAGAGCGTTCCGTTCTTCAAGACCGGCAAGGAAATGCGCGAGCGGCTGAACCGCGATCATCCGGATCCGGGCGCGCCGGACTAAAGCGCGATGAGATCGCGCTTTAGGGTATTGTTTGAGCATGATCTTTTCGGAAAACCGCTGCGCCCTTTTCCGGATCATGCTCTTAGTCTGTCGTCCGGACTTAACCGAACGGCCGCATGATGCGGCAGCAAGCTTGATTCAAGACGAGCGATCGCGATGCGAAAGTTCCTGACCGCGCTGATCGTGATTCCGCTGGGCCTGGTCTTGGTGGACTTCACCGTCGCCAACCACCATTCCATCACGGTTTCATTCGATCCCTTCATGTCGAACGACCCGTCATTGTCGGTCACGCTGCCGCTGTTCCTGCTGCTGATCCTGGTGGCGGCCCTCGGCGTCATCGCCGGCGGTTGCGCCGTCTGGTTCGGCCAGCGGCACTGGCGGCGCGCCGCACGCCGGAATGAGGCGGATGCCCGGGCCGCCCGAGCCGAGCTGGCCGATTTGCGGGCCCAGACGGCCCCGGCCAAGCCCGAGTCCCGGCACCTCCCGGCGCCCTCTGGGGTGGGCCTTTACGGGCCCGTTGGGCGAGACAAGCAGCGCGCGACGTTGTAGAAGCGGCCCCGACTGAAAAACCCGTTTCCCGGCCGCCGCTTGCGGCTTCCACCTGCTTTGTGACCATGTCCCTGCTCGTCAAAATCTGCGGCCTGTCCACGCGCGAGACGCTCGAAACGGCGCTCGATGCGGGCGCCGACATGGTGGGGTTCGTGTTCTTTCCGCCCTCGCCCCGGCATGTGTCGCTGGAGACGGGACGCGATCTCGGCCGGCAGGTGAAGCGGCGCGCGCTCAAGGTCGCGCTCACTGTCGATGCCGACGATGCCACGCTCGACAACATCATGGACGCGCTGTCGCCGGACATTTTTCAGCTCCACGGCAAGGAGAGCGTGGCGCGGCTGCGCGACATCAAGCAGAGATTCGGCCGCCCCGTGATGAAGGCGGTGCCGGTCGCAACATCGGCCGATCTCGCCGTGCTGCCCGGCTATGCCGCGATCGCCGACCGTATCCTGTTCGATGCGCGTGCGCCCAAGGATGCGACCCGACCCGGCGGCCTAGGGGCGCCCTTCGACTGGCACCTGCTGGAAAATCTCGACCTGAAATTGCCCTACATGGTCTCGGGCGGGCTTGACGCCGACAATGTCGCGGAAGCCCTCCGCGTCACCGGCGCCGGTGGCGCCGACGTGTCCTCGGGTGTCGAAAGCGCCCCCGGCGTCAAGGACCCCGAGCTGATCAAGGCCTTCATTCGCGCCGCGCGCGCCACTCAAGAGTTGAGCGTTCGATGAACATCGCCAAACCAAATTCCTACCGCAGCGGCCCCGACGAGCACGGCCATTTCGGTATCTTCGGCGGACGCTTCGTCGCCGAAACCCTGATGCCGCTGATCCTCGATCTGGAGAAGGCCTACACCGCGGCCAAGGCCGATCCGGCCTTTCAGGCCGAGATGAACGGCTATCTCAAGAACTATGTCGGCCGGCCCTCGCCGCTCTATTTCGCCGAGCGCCTCACCGAGCATCTCGGCGGCGCCAAGATCTATCTCAAGCGCGAAGAGCTCAACCACACCGGTTCGCACAAGGTGAACAACGTGCTCGGCCAGATCATGCTGGCGCGACGCATGGGCAAGAAGCGCATCATCGCCGAGACCGGCGCCGGCCAGCATGGCGTCGCCACCGCGACGCTGTGCGCGCGCTTCGGCTTGGAATGCGTGGTCTATATGGGCGCCGTCGATGTCGAGCGGCAACAGCCCAACGTGATCCGCATGGAGATGCTGGGCGCAACGGTGATCCCGGTGCAGTCGGGCACGCGCACGCTGAAGGACGCCATGAACGAGGCGCTGCGCGACTGGGTCACCAACGTGCACGACACCTTCTACTGCATCGGCACGGTGGCAGGGCCGCATCCCTATCCGACGCTGGTGCGCGATTTCCAGTCGATCATCGGCAACGAGACCAAGGTGCAGATGCAGGAGGTTGAAGGCCGCCTGCCGGATTCGCTGGTCGCCTGCATCGGCGGCGGCTCGAACGCGATGGGCCTGTTCCACCCGTTCCTCGACGATCCCTCTGTCGAAATCTTCGGTGTCGAAGCCGCGGGCCACGGGCTCACGCAATTGCATGCGGCGTCGATCGCGGGCGGCCGTCCCGGCGTGCTGCACGGCAACCGCACTTATCTCTTGATGGATGCCGACGGCCAGATCCAGGACGCGCATTCGATCTCGGCCGGGCTCGACTATCCCGGCATCGGCCCCGAGCATTCCTGGCTGCACGAGATCGGCCGCGTCAACTATCTCTCCGCGACCGACGACGAGGCGCTCGCCGCGTTCCAGCTGCTCTCGAAGCTCGAAGGCATCATTCCTGCACTCGAGCCCGCGCACGCCATCGCCAAGGTGATGGAGCTCGCGCCGAAGCGGCCGAAGGATCACCTCATGGTCGTCAATCTCTCCGGCCGCGGCGACAAGGACGTGCCCCAGGTCGGCGACATCCTGAAGGGCAAGACCAAGTGACCACGCGTATCGACACCCGTTTTGCCGAGCTGAAAAAAGCCGGCCGCGCGGCCTTCGTCACCTATGTGATGGCCGGCGATCCCGATCCGGCGACGTCGCTCGAGATCGTCAAGGCGCTCTCGAAATCAGGCGCCGACGTCATCGAACTTGGCATTCCCTTCACCGATCCGATGGCGGATGGTCCGTCGATCCAGGCCGCCGGACTCCGCGCCCTCAGGGTCGGCATGACGCTGAAGAAGACGCTGGAGCTGGTGCGCGGCTTCCGCAAGGACGACAACGTCACGCCGCTGGTGCTGATGGGCTATTACAATCCGATCTACATTTACGGCGTCGACAAGTTTTTGGCTGATGCCAAGACGGCCGGCGTTGACGGCCTGATCATCGTCGATTTGCCGCCGGAGGAAGACGACGAGCTCTGCATTCCCGCGCTGAAGGCCGGCCTGAACTTCATTCGCCTCGCGACCCCGACCACCGACGACAAGCGCCTGCCCGCGGTGCTCGCGAACACGTCAGGCTTTGTCTATTACGTCTCTATCGCCGGCATCACCGGTGCTGCGGCGGCGGACGCGAATGCCGTCGGTGAAGCCGTCGCGCGCATCAAGCGGCACACCAAGCTGCCGATCTGCGTTGGTTTTGGCATCCGCACGCCGGAGGCGGCGCGTGCCATTGCCGAAAAGGCCGATGGTTCGGTCGTCGGCACCGCGCTGGTCGATGCGCTCAAGAACAGCCTCGATGCCGAGGGATGCGCGACCGCCAAGACCGTTAACGCCGTGGCTGAGCTGACGGCGGCCCTGGCCCAGGGCGTCAAGGGCGCGAAACGAGCGGCCGAATAGGCCATACTTCCGCTGCCAGGGCGGGCGACACGGCGGCTTGCCGGGCAAGGGCCCGGCCGCCATATAGTCCTTCAGGCGATCCCCTGCGGGTTCGCACATCGGAGCAAACCATGAACTGGCTTACCAATGTGGTCCGGCCGAAGATCCGCAACATGCTGCGGCGGGAGACGCCGGAGAATTTGTGGATCAAGTGCCCGGATTCCGGGCAGCTCGTGTTCTACAAGGACGTCGAGGCCAACCAGTTCGTCATCCCCGGCTCGAACTACCACATGCGCATGGGTGCGGTGGCGCGTCTGAAATCGATCTTCGACAACGAGACCTGGTTCGACGTCGCCCTGCCCGACGTCACGCCCGATCCGCTGAAGTTTCGCGACGAGAAGAAATATGTCGACCGCATCAAGGATGCGCGCGCGCGCACCAATCTGAACGACGCGGTCAAGGTCGGCTATGGCAAGCTCGAGGGCGCCGGTGTCGTCATCGCCGTGCAGGATTTCGATTTCATGGGTGGCTCGCTCGGCATGGCTGCGGGTGAAGCCCTCGTGCGCGGGCTCGAGCTCGCGGCCGAAAAGAAGTCGCCGTTCATCGTGTTCGCCGCGTCCGGCGGCGCGCGCATGCAGGAAGGCATCCTGTCGCTGATGCAGATGCCGCGCACCACGGTCGGCGTGCAGATGCTGCGCGAAGCAAAACAGCCCTACATCGTCGTGCTGACCAATCCGACCACCGGCGGCGTCACTGCGTCCTATGCAATGCTCGGCGACGTCCAGATCGCCGAGCCCGGCGCGCTGATCGGCTTCGCCGGTGCGCGCGTGATCGAGCAGACCATCCGCGAAAAGCTGCCGGAAGGTTTCCAGCGCGCCGAATATCTGAAAGAGCATGGCATGGTCGACATGGTCGTGCATCGCCATGATTTGCGCCCGACCCTGGCGCGGCTCTGCCGCCTGTTGACCAGAGCGCCGGCGCAGGAGAGCGCATCGAAATCGGTGCAGCCTGTCGTCAGCCCGGCACAGATCGTATCGGCCGCCGAGACGGCGCCGGCCGCGCCTCACGCGTGAACGCGGCCTCCGACAGCGCAAAGCCGCCGCTCGGTGAATTGATCGGGCGGCTGTCGGCCCTGCATCAGAAACGCATCGATCTCGGGCTGACGCGAATGCACCGCCTGCTCGAGCGGCTCGGTCATCCCGAGCGCAAGCTGCCGCCGGTGATCCACGTCGCGGGCACCAACGGCAAGGGCTCCACGGTTGCCTATCTGCGCGCGACGCTGGAGGCCGCGGGCTTGCACGTCCACGCTTACACGTCGCCCTATCTGGTCCGCATCAACGAATGTTTTCGCCTCGGCCGCGTCGGCGGCGGCGTGCTCGTCTCCGACGACGAATTGCGTGCGGCGCTGGAAGAGGTCGAGCGCGTCAATGCCGGCGAGCCCGCGACCGTCTTCGAGCTCAAGACCGCGGCCGCCTTCCTTTTGTTCGCGCAAAATCCGGCCGATGCGGTGGTGCTCGAAGTCGGCCTCGGCGGCCGGCTCGATTCAACCAATGTGGTTGATACGCCCACGGCCTGCGTGATCACGCCTGTTAGCTTGGACCATACGGAGTTCCTCGGCGACACCCTGGCGTCGATCGCCGGCGAGAAGGCCGCGATCATCAAACGCGGCGTGCCCGTGGTGTGCGCGGAGCAGACGCCTGAGGCGATGGCCGTGATCGAGGCGCAGGCCAAACGTATGCGCGCGCCGCTGTTTGCCGCGAACGAAAGCTGGCACGTCAATGTCGAGCATGGCCGTCTGGTCTATTCCGACGAGCGCGGTTTGATGGATCTCGCGGCGCCGCGCCTGTTCGGCCGCCATCAGTTCGACAATGCCGGCCTCGCGATCGCGACGCTGCGCGCGATCCAGACTTTCAAGGTTAACCAGGCGGCGTTCGAGGCCGGTATCGTCGGCGCCGAATGGCCGGCGCGGATGCAGCGTCTTACCTCGGGCGAGCTGCTCTCCTGGGGTCCGCATGGCAGTGAGATCTGGCTCGACGGTGGGCATAATGCCGAAGGCGGTCGCGTCGCAGCCGCAGCGCTCGGTGATCTCGAAGAGCGCGTGTCGCGGCCGCTGGTTGTCATCGCCGGCATGATGGCCAACAAGGATGCGCAGGCGTTTCTGGCTAATTTCGCCGGACTCACGCGCCACATCATCGCGGTGCCGATTCCGGACACCGAGCACGCAATGCCGGTCGACCGTCTTGCCGACGCCGTGCGCGGCCTCGGCATGCGCGTCGAGATCGCGCCAGGCATCGAGGCCGCCTTGCGCGCCTTGTCGCAGCTCGCCTACGAAGTGCCGCCGCGTATCCTGATCACCGGCTCGCTCTATCTCGCCGGCCACGTGCTCGGGCTCAACGGCACGCCTCCTGCATAGAGGCTGCGTAGCCCGGATGGAGCGAAGCGCAATCCGGGAATCGTGCCACAAACGCTGACGGCCCCGGATTGCGCTGTGCTCCATCCGGGCTACGACAAAACAAAACGGCCGGCGTGACGCCGGCCGTTGCAGAATTTCCGTCGCTCGCGTCGTGGATCAGACCGCGGAGGTGATCCACTGCTGAAGCTTCGCCTTCGGCGCCGCGCCGACCTGCCGCGAGGCCATCTCGCCGCCCTTGAAGATCATCAAGGTCGGGATCGACATCACGCCGTACTTCGACGCGGTCTTCGGGCTCTCATCGACGTTGAGCTTGACGATCTTGACCTTGTCGCCCATTGCGCCGGCGATCTCATCGAGAGCGGGTGCAATCATGCGGCAGGGGCCGCACCATTCGGCCCAGAAATCGACGACGACCGGACCGTTCGCCTTGAGCACTTCGGCTTCGAAATCGGTATCGGAAACCTTGCCAACGGCCATTGGAGTACCTCACTCGGTTGAAAGAGAATCGGCGCGACGTGGAATCGCGCCCGGGATCATGGCCTCAACCTATGAACGGCCCCTTGCCGGGTCAAGGACGCTCACGCCGGCACGAAGGGATGCCAGCGCCGCGTCCAGCGCGGGGGCTGAAATCTCCATATATTCAAGGGCCTCGGTCCAGAGCAGGACGGCTCGGATCGGCTTTTGGGGATAAAGCCGCGACAGCACCGCGCGGTACAGCGCAAGCTGCCGGACATAGGTGGCGGGGGCTTCCGCGGCGCTTTTGGGGGCGGTCTGGTTGGTCTTGAAATCGACGATCAGCACCTCGTCGGGACGAACAACCAGCCGGTCGATCTGCCCCGACACCAGCGCCGGGGTTCGGCCCGGCCGGTCGAGCTTACCGACGATGGCGACCTCCGCGCGGCTGCCGGCGGCAAAGACCGGGGCGAAGCGCGGCTCAGTGATCAAGGCGAGCACCCTGTCTGCCAGCGCAGAGCGGTTGGGCTCCGTCCAGTCGGAGGCATTGCGCGCCATGAAGCCGAACGCGGCCTCGCGCCGGCGCTCAATGGCGATATCCGGGAGCGATTGCAGCAGCCGGTGCACCAGGGTGCCGCGCTGGAGTGCCAGTGCGCGCGACTGGACTGATTCGCCGGTCCGCACGGCGCGGCCCTCCTCGGCGGACTGGCCTGACGGGCGCACCGGATCATCGTCGACGGTCTCGCGTGGCGCCGGCACGCGCAGCCAGCCCGGCAGCGCAATCGCCTGGTCCACGGCCGTCGCCGGCGTACCCAGCGTCGCGACATCCTCGGGACGGGCGAATCGGGTCACCTTGCCGAGCGGCGTCTCGATCGTCTCTTTCTCCAGCCCCGAGCCGGTGAGCCCGGTGTCGACGAGGTCGTACCAGCTCAGTTTGCGGACTGTCCTCATGTTGCCGGGCAAACAGCCGCCGACGATCAGGCGATCGGCCGCGCGCGTCATCGCGACATAGAGCAGGCGCCGGTATTCGTCCTCGGTCTCTTCCAACATGGCCTTGCGCGCCTCGACGACTGGCTTCGGGTCGTCGGCCTTGCGCCCGGCCCAGACCACGACCTCGCCGCCATTGCCACGCGGCACGTGGATCAGCCGGACCCGCTGCGAGTCCGCGGGCGATGATGTGGTGTCGACCATGAACACGACCGAGGCTTCGAGACCCTTGGCGCCGTGCACCGTCATCACGCGCACCTCATCGCGGGTGATTTCCATGTCGCGCTTCACCTCTGTGTCGGCCGAGCGCAGCCAGGCCATGAAACCCTGCAGCGAGGCCGGCGCCTTGCGCTCGCAGTTCAGCGCCAGTTCCAGGAATTCGTCCAGCGCGTCATTGGCCTCATGGCCGAGCCGCCGCAGAATGCGCGCGCGTCCGCCGTCGCCGCCGAGCAGCCAGGCGTAGAAGGCAAACGGCGTCTCCTCGCGCGTGCGCGTCTCGCAGGCTTCGAGGCGCTGCAACACTGTCGCGAACTTCTCGCTTCCTGCCGCATGCTCGCCGAGTGCGCGGCGCAGCGATCCCTTGCGATCATGGGCAAGCGTGAAGAGATCGTCGTCATCGAGGCCGAACAGCGGGCCCTTCAGCGCCACCGCAAGCGCGAGATCGTCCTGCGGCAGCAGCAATGCATCGGCGAGGTTCATCAGGTCGATGATCGCGATGTGCTCGGTCAACTTCAGCCGGTCGGCGCCGGCGACGGGAACGTTGGCGTGCTTCAGCGCCTGGATCACGGCGTCGAACGCGTTGCCGCGCCGGCGCACCAGGATCAGCATGTCGCCATAACGCAGCGGCCGCCGTTCCCCCTCATGTCCCGTCAGCGTACCGCTCTCCACCAGCCGCTTGATCTCGGACTGGATGCGGCGGGCAAACTTGACCTCGGGACTGGTGACGGCGACGCCATCGAACGGCGCGCGCCAGCCCTCGATTTCCTGCCGGTCATCGGCCTCGGCAAGATCCCAGAGCTCGATCACGCTCGGGCCGGCATCGGCGAGCGCATTGTGCACAGGATAGGCCTTCTCCGCGTGGATACTGCGATAGATAGTCTCCTCGCGAAAGACATGATCGACCGAATGCAAGATCGCCGCGCCCGACCTGAAGGAGTAGTTGAACGAGACCGGATCGAACTTGAGCTCAGCGGCCTCAAATTTTCTTTTGAGCTCATATCGGCGACGATCGAACTCTCGGGGTTCCGCGCCCTGGAACGAGAAGATCGACTGCTTCTCGTCGCCGACGGCGAAGACCGTGCGGTTCAGCCCTTCGCGCGCGCCTTCTCCCGCCGTGAATTCCGAGATGATGTGGGCGACGATGTCCCATTGCCGCGGGCTGGTATCCTGCGCCTCGTCGATCAGCACATGATCGACGCCGCGGTCGAGCTTGTAATGTACCCAGCCCGAGGAGATGCGGTTGAGCATCGCCAGCGTCTTGTCGATGAGGTCGTCGTAGTCGAGCAGGCCGCGCTCCTGCTTCTCGCGGCGGTAGTTTGCAGCGGCGGCGGTCGCGATATGCAGCAGCGCCGCGGTGCGGTCGCGCATGGTGACCGCGCGGCGCTTCTCAATCAACCCGCCGAGGCGAGACGCCTCGTTCTCGAACATTTTTCCAATAGTTTGGTTCTTTGTCGCGAAGGTGTTCGTAATGACAGTCGCGCGCGGCGTTCGATCGGCATCAGTCAGAAATACACCCAAATAGGTGTCGACCTGATCGGAACCGGAGAATGACAACGCCGCTCGTAGTCGATCTGCCTGCTTTCTGTCTGCATTTGTACTGGTATCGAGGATTTCAGCGGTCTGAGCCCATCTCGATTTCGGCAGATGAGGACCGTTCAATATATTGTCCTCGACATCCTCGATGCGGTCGCTTGCATCAACGCCCAGCACGGCCGCCATCTGCTCGGCAGCCGCCCCAGCGTGCCCGGCCTCATCAGTCCAGGCCATGAAATGATCGCGGCTCAGGCACGCCTCGCGAACCACTTCCTTGAACGTGACGTCGGCAGCGCTCGCCATCGCCGTCAGCAATGCGCGTCCGGTGACACTCTCCGGATCGCGCGCGGCCTCGAGCAGCACCTTCAAATTGGCGCGCTCCATCATGTCGGTCTGGTCGCGCTCGTCCATGACGGCGAAGCGTGCCGGTACGTTGGCCTCGAACGGAAATTGCTGGAGCAGGCGGGTGCATAGTGCGTGGATGGTCTGGACCTTCAACCCGCCGGGCGTCTCCAGCGCACAGGCGAACAGTTTTCGCGCCTTGCGCCGCGCCTCTCGGTCCGGGTGAGGAATACCAACGGCACGAATCGCGGCGTCGAGCCCGTTATCATCAAGCGTCACCCAATGCCCAAGCGTCGTGAACACGCGCTCGGCCATATTGGCGGCAGCGGCCTTGGTGAAGGTGATGCAGAGGATCTTTTCCGGCGGTACGCCCGACAGCAGCAGGCGGATCACGCGCTGCACCAGCACATGCGTCTTGCCCGAGCCGGCATTGGCCGACACGAAGGCCGACGCGGTCGGATCGGACGCACGTGCCTGCCGCGCGCGCACTTCATCCGGGATGGGGCGGGGAGCTTTTACCATTCCTCGATCCCCAGGCCGCCGGCCGCGGACCATTCCTTGATCCGGGCGAGATCGTCATAGGCGCCGTAGCGGTTGGTCCACATCGGCAAATTCAGCGAGGTGTAGGGCTGGTTCTCGTCCTCGAAGGCGCGGATCAGCGCTTCCAGCTTGGCCCGCGCTTCCGCCGCCGCCGTATCCGGCGGCTGCGGTTCGTCGCCCTGTTTGTATTTGAGTTCGAGGATGCGCTCCTCGCCCGGCGGATTGTTGCCACTCAAGCGGACATAGACGAGCTGACTCACCGAGGCGCCGGCGTCGATACCGGGAAAGCCGCCCTCGCGCAGGATTGCGGCTTCCAGCGTGAGTTGCGGCGACAGGCCCATGCGGACCTGCTTGCCGGTCGGCGGCTGGCCAGTCTTGTAGTCGAGGATGGCGTAGCCGCCGCCCCGGCGCCGCTCGATTCGGTCGGCGCGCGCGGAGAGGCGGAAGTTGCGCCCGTGGTCGAGCGAGATCGAGATCTCGCCGCGGGTCTCCGCGGTGATCGCCTCGATTGCGTCACGGCGCACCGTTTCCCATTCTCCGAACCAGCGCGCGATGCGCTGGAAGCGCGGCCACCACAGCGCCCGTGCCTCGGGTCGCTCCATCAGCGGGGCGAAATACTTTTCGCCGATCGTGCGCAGCACACGCGCAGGATCGTCGGGCAGATGCGCAGCAAACGTTTCGGTGAACTCGCCGAGCGCATCGTGGATCGCCGAGCCGCGGTCGGCGGCCGAGAGCGGCATGTCGACCGGATCGAGCGCGTCAAGCCGCAAGATGTGTTTGGCGTAGATCGTATAGGGATCGCGCAGCCAGTCCTCGATTGCGGTGACCGACATCTTCACCGGCCGCGTCGCGCGCGGAGGTCGCGGCTCGGGCTGCTTGATCGGCGTGACCTCGGCGGGCTGGTCCAGCGCGCCAGCGAACTGCACGTATTTTTCGCCGGCGCGAACGGCCGCCTTCCAGAGCTCTTCGCCCGCGACAGCCTCTAGCCGGTGCAGGAAGCGCGAAGCCACCGCCGGCGCGCCGCCGGCCTTGGCGGAATGGGTGAGGATCACCTCGTCGCCGCCGAGCAACTGCGCAAAGTCGTGAGCCGAAAGGCCGATACGCCGCTCCGGCAAATCCAGACCGAGCTCGTGCCGCATCGGCCGGCTGAGCCAGGGATCGATGCGGGGCGCCGGCGGCCAGACGCCCTCGATCAGCCCGCCGATGATGATTCGGTCGGCCTGCATCAGGCGCGACTCCAGCGGGCCGTAGATCTGGAGCCTCGCGCCGGGCTTGTCTCGCCTGCGCACCGCGCGCTCGCTGAACGCAGTCTGGAAAACGTCGGCATAGTCCGGCAGCGTCACCATCAATCCGCTGGTGGTGCCGCCGCGCAGGAGATCGTCGAAGGCGCTGGCGAGCGCGAGGCCTTCGCGCTCCTCGAAGGCGAGCGGAATGTCCTGTTCGTCGCGCGACAGCTCGATCATGATTTCGCGATGGCGGTGCGCGAGTTCGGCGAAGTCGAACGGCTTTGATGACGCCAGGCTCTCGATCGGCGCCAAAGCCTTCTGCAAGGCATCGATCAGCGCCTGGATCCGATCGAGGTCTTCCGGCTTGAGACGCGCGCGTGGCTCCGCGTGGTGGAGCGCAGAGACCTCGCTGCGCCACAGCTTTGCCAATTCCTCACGGAAGCGGTTGAATTCGCGCGAGAGGCCGCCGGTGCCTGCCGGGGGCCGCGTGCCGCGTAGCACTGCGAGCTCGAGGCCCTCGATTGCCGTCTTCCACCCGCCCGACGCACGGCCGAGCCGGCACAGCGGATGTTTCAGCATCGCCAGCAGCGTCGACGGCTCCAATCCCTTGGTCGCCGCCTCGGCCGCAAGGCGTGCAAAGACGCCGGCGGAGGTTTCCATCAGCACGTCGCCGCCGGAATCATCGACAGCGAGATCCCATCGGGTCAACGCGGCCATGACACGCCGCGCCAGCGCGCGGTCGGGCGTCACCAGCGCCGCTGATTTGTCGAGATGCCGCGCTTCGCGCATTGCGATGGCGATTGCTAGCGCCTCCATCTCCGGATTGGCGGCTTCAACAACCGTGAGCTTCTTCATGCCGCCGGCGATCTTCGCGGCGACATCCGGCTGCTTCAGCCGGTCGTGCCAAACCTCCGTCTTGGCGGAGGGCCGCATCGATTCGGATGCGAGCAGATCGCGGCCGCCTTCCGCCGGCGGCTGGAGAATCTCGACGTCGCGGCGCTTGATGCCGAAGCGATCCAGCAGCGCATGCAGAGCATATTGCGGATGGTTGGATGCTGGATGCTCGGCGAACTTGCCGAGCGAATCGCGCACGCCGCCGATGCTGCGCCAGGCGTCGTCATCGAGATCCGTGTCGAGACCCGGCAGCACCACGGCGCCATGGGGCAGCGAAGCGACCGCGTGCAGGAACTTTGCGGTGGCCGGCATCGAGCCGGTCGAGCCGGCCGCGATCACCGGACCATGCGGATGCGCGGTCAGCCGTTTGGCTTCCGCCGCAATCAGGAGATCGCGCCGCGCCGCGGGCTCGATCCGGTTGATCTCCGCAAGGTGGCTCGGCCAGGCGATGCGGGCGATACGCAAAAATTCGAGCGAGTGCTGCCAGTAGCGATCGAGCTGGTCCGGCACGAGGCCGTCGAGCGCGCTCCAGTCGACGCCGCGCGTGACCATGTCGTCGATCAGGCGGGCGAGGTCGCCGGCCAGCGCCAGTGTCGAGGCGGGTCCGCCGACCACCAGTGGCGCCAGCACCGGGCCCTTGGCCCAGGCGGCAACGAGCTGCGCCAGCGTCAGCCGCCGTTCGAGCTCGCCGAGCCGTGGTGGAATCTCGAGCGGCGTTGCGCCGGAAAATTGCTCGCCTTCATCAGCGAAAGCGAGCTCGTCCTCGTCGATGTCGCCGAGCGCGACGATGCGCGGCAGCACCACGGCGTCCGCCGCCATCTCGTCGAGGAAGATCTCGCGGACGACGCGCATGGCGCGCCGCGTCGGCAAGTACAGCGTGGCGTCCGCAAGCCGTGCCGGTTCCTTGCGCGCCTCGAACCCGTCGACCAGCCGGCCGTCGAGCAGGGCTGATACGATGGTGCGCAGGAACGAAACTGAGAGGGGGACGCTGAAAACGCGCATGGGCTGCCTGATTCGGGGATCAGGCGCCAATATAGGGAGGCGGACTCAAATGGATATGGGCCGGGGCGAAATCATCCCCGCTGTTCGCGGGGCAGGCACAGGTCTCGTAGATTCCATGGGGCGGTGAGCGGGCCCTATCCGTTAGGTTTGGGTTTCCACACTCGAACCCACGGAGCGTCTGATGCAAGCATCGACCGAGAGCACGCCCACCGCCGGCCATATTGGCACAATTTTCATTGCGATCGAACTGAGTCAGAAGACCTGGCTGGTGACGCTGCACAGTCCGGATCGCGACCGGGTCTCACGTCACAAGCTCGAGGGAGGCGATCACGTCGGGCTTCTGGCGCTGATCGAGAAGGTCAGAGCTCGGGCGGCCGAGAAGCTGGGCTCGGCG